>JBDUEK010000196.1:0-2526 GCA_040002495.1 Ferruginibacter sp. | reverse complement strand
GGGACCTGAGGCCACGGGCTTCTATGCGCGCATGGGCGCAACGCCGGCAGGCGCAGGCGCTTCCCGGCACGTGCCCGGACGCGTGCTGCCCCGTTTCGCCATCGATTTTCCGTGAGGCGCAGTCCACAGTGCGACGCCTTGCGCCTGTGCTAGCGTCCTCGGCATGAGCAAGAAGCCACGCAAGCCCGTGAAAAAATCAGCGGAGAAATCTGCGCCGAAGGCAACCACCCGCGCGCGCCCACCGTCGCTGGCCGACGCGCCGCTATCCGTGGTGGTGCTGGCCGCGGGCCAGGGCAAGCGGATGAAGTCCGCGCTGCCGAAGGTGCTCCAGCCCCTGGCGGGCCGGCCTTTGCTGGGTCACGTGCTCGACGCCGCACGGGTGCTGCAGCCGCAGGCGCTGCACATCGTCTATGGGCATGGCGGCGACACGTTGCGCGCGGCATTCAAGGATCAGCCGTTCGAATGGGCGCTGCAGGCCGAGCAGCTCGGCACCGGACACGCGCTGATGCAGGCGCTGCCCGTCGTGCCCGATTCACATGTGGTGCTCGTGCTGTTCGGTGACGTCCCGCTGGTGCGCAGCGAAGCGCTCGCTGCCCTGGTCGAGGACGCGCGCGCCAATGCACTTGCACTGTTGAGCGTCGAGCTCGCAGATCCCACAGGTTATGGGCGTGTGCTGCGCGACAAACGCGGCAACGTCACCCGCGTGGTCGAGCAGCGCGATGCGAGCGCTACCGAGCGACGCGTGCGTGAATGCAACACGGGCGTGCTGGCGGCGCTGGCGCGCCTGCTGCGCCTGTGGCTGGCGCGGCTGCGCAACGCCAATGCGCAGGGCGAGTATTACCTGACTGACATCATTGCGATGGCGGTGAAGGGGCGCGTGCCGGTCGTGGCGCGCATCGTCGCCGACGAGAACGACGTGCTCGGGGTCAACGATCGTCGTCA
The DNA here is from genome assembly GCA_040002495.1 of Ferruginibacter sp. Taxonomy (GTDB): domain Bacteria; phylum Bacteroidota; class Bacteroidia; order Chitinophagales; family Chitinophagaceae; genus Ferruginibacter. The sequence continues at coordinate 1,584 of JBDUEK010000196.1, read as the reverse complement.
GCTTGCGCAGCTCGAAGGCGCACTGCGCGCGCGCCGCGCTGCGCAGCTGCTCGAGGCCGGTGTCACGCTTGCGGACCCGATGCGCATCGACATTCGCGGTGAGGTTGTGACCGGTCGCGACGTGTTCCTCGACGTGGGCGTGGTGCTCGAGGGCCGGGTCGAGCTCGGCGACAACGTGCGCGTCGGGCCTTATTGCGTGCTGCGCGATGTCACGCTCGGTGCCGGTACCGAAGTGGCGCCGCACAGCGTGCTCACTGGCGCCGTGGCCGCGGAGAATTGCGTCATCGGCCCGTTCGCGCGCCTGCGTCCGGGCGCGCGACTGGCGCGCGAGGTGCACGTCGGGAATTTCGTCGAAGTGAAGAACAGCGAGCTGGGTGTCGGCTCGAAGGCCAACCACCTCACTTATCTGGGTGACACCACGGTCGGTACGCGCGTCAATGTGGGCGCGGGGACGATCACCTGCAACTACGACGGCGTGAACAAGAGCCGCACTGTGATCGGCGACCATGCCTTCATCGGCTCCGGCACCATGCTGGTCGCCCCGGTGACGGTGGGCGCGGATGCCACCATCGGCGCCGGCTCCGTGATCACGAGCGATGCGCCGGCGGGCAAGCTGACGCTGGGCCGCGGACGGCAGGCGACCATCGAGGGCTGGCAGAGGCCCGTCAAGGGCGCGCCGCTCAAGCCCCGTCGCTGAGCCTCGCGCTGAGAGCGGTTTCACGTAACGCGGGGTGCGACCGACACCCCGGGGTGAAATGGGGCAAAATCTCTGCTCCACCCCAGGTCGCGAGCCCAAGATGTGCGGAATTGTCGGTGCCATTGCCCAGAGGGACGTCGTTCCGATCCTGATGGAGGGGTTGCGCCGGCTTGAATACCGCGGCTATGACTCCGCAGGTGTCGCGGTGCTCGGCGCCGACCACCAGATCGCCCGTCGCCGCACCGTCGGCAAGGTGAAGGTGCTCGAGAAGGCCCTGCAGGAATCGCCTGCGCCGGGGCCGCTGGGCATCGCCCACACGCGCTGGGCAACTCACGGTGTGCCGAGCGAACGCAACGCGCATCCGCATGTCTCGGGTTCGGGTCTTGCGATCGTCCACAACGGTATCATCGAGAATCACGAAGAGCTGCGCACCGAGCTGCAGTCGCTGGGTTACAAGTTCACATCCGAGACCGACACGGAAGTGATTGCGCATCGCATCCATCATCATCTCGCAACGCTCAACGATCTGTTCCGCGCGGTGCGCGCGACGGTTGCGGAGCTGGAAGGCGCATACGCGCTTGCCGTGATGAGCCAGGACGAGCCGGACCGCCTGGTCGTTGCCCGCATGGGCTGCCCCGTCGTCATAGGTCTCGGCCAGGGTGAGAATTTCGTCGCTTCGGATGTGGCGGCACTGCTGCCGGTCACGCGGCGCTTCCTGTTCCTTGAAGAGGGTGACATCGCCGAGATCCGCCGCGACGGCGTGCGCGTCATGGATGCGGACGGCAACACCGTGGAGCGCCCGGTCAAGGAGAGCGAGCTGTCGGCCGAGGCTGCGGAGAAGGGGCAGTACAGCCACTTCATGCTCAAGGAGATCCACGAGCAGCCGC
>JBDUEK010000195.1:0-2862 GCA_040002495.1 Ferruginibacter sp. | reverse complement strand
CCCTTATCTTTAAAATATCCGCACTTTCTAAATGCGAGAGGTAAGGTGTTCTGAATTTTTATAATCAATGTGAATATAAGTTTTGCGCAAACCATAAAAACGTTATGTGTTGATGGATCGCTTAAAACTTATTCTAGTTATGAGTTTAAGAGCCATGTTGATATCTGTACCAATGGTATAAGATTATTGTTTGATGATAGTACCGGACAAATAATTGTTGAGGCAATATGAGAAATTGTGAAAAAGATGGTTTGTATAGAAGATTCTATAATTCGGGAATTATTAAAGAATTTGGCGTTTATAAGAAGGGCAAGCGTGATGGGTATTTTTATTTTTGGTACGAGAATGGAACTCTGATAAAAAAAGAAAAATGGGAAAATGGGAAAATAAGAAAAGGCGATTGAAGTGACAATGTGCCTAATCTAACCCATATTGGTCTAAATATATAAAGCTTGCTGATTGGCGCAAAAACGAAAATTAACTAAGTTTCTAAAATCTAAATCAGGTTAAGATAGACCTCTAATACTTTGTATATTTGAATATGGCTATTAAACAAAAGCCCATTTTTAACAAACGTATTTTTTGGGACGTAGTATTTGAAAATATTGACTATGATGCCAAAGCCAATTTTGTAATTGAAAGAGTGTTTGAACGTGGCGACGTAGAGGATATTCGCAATTGCCGCCGCTATTATGGCGATGAAAAAATTACCCAGGTATTATTGAATGCAAAGTTCTTACCTGAAACACGAATGTATTTAGCCAGTGCTGTTATCAATAGACCGCTAAAAGATTTTAGATGCTACACCTTGAGACAGTTGAACCCGAAACTTTTTCCATATTAAAAGAACTGATGCAATTGCCCGCCCTTAGCAATTTTGATTTGGTGGGTGGCACTGCATTATCGTTGAAATACGGGCATCGTAAATCAATTGACCTCGATTTATTTACAACTGCTCCATTTGAAAACGAAACAGTATTCAATAAAAAGATGATGTAAACAGCAATGGTATTTCATAGCAGCATCGTTGGCCTGTCCCGGTTTTTCGGGAGTCACTCACTTGTACTGTATACCAATTTTAAACTTTTTTTAATCGCCATGATTTGTGTTTTCACAAATTGTGGCGATTTGTTTTTAGCTGAGTGAATACGATAATTGTTGCAGAAAAAAGCGTTTAAGATACGGCCATTGAGACTAACCTCAAACTTAATAACGTTTGCTCTACCAATAACAGCATTAAAAAATCGACGATGAGCTGTAATAGAAAAGTTCATAATGAAAGCTAGCATACTAACTTTCATTATGAACCTATTTAAGAGTATAAAGAGTTGATCGAAGTATCAAAAACCAAAACGTAATACTATTACTTAATCCCAGGTTTTTTCACCTGCTTTCATTTTATCAATGGTTTTCTGGTAGTCAGCTTTTTCTGCATCCGGCACCAGGTCTATTGCTTTCTGCTCCCACACAATGGCTTCATCTTTTTTACCCAGCTTATACAAAATGTTTGCATAAGTATCAATAAACATGGGGTTATCGCTGTCTTTAAAACTTCGCTTGCTCCAGTTTAAAGCTTCAGATACGCAGGCCATGTCATCACATTTTTGAAATACTGTCCACGCATAATTGTTTAACTCACTTACAGAAGCGTTTGCGCCATACTTGTTCATGTAATCCACTACCACCGTTTTATAATGCTCCCAATCCTGCACATGCTGATACCAGATCACTTTTGCTTTGGCAACCATTTCCGGTGCAAGGGCAGGATAGTTTTTAGTAAGCGATTTATCAATTGCTGTCCAGTCCGGCTTTTCATCTTTTGACTTTGGAAATTTATTGTAAACCTCTTCACGCATTATAATTTGCTGGGTGATGGATTCAGCAACACCTGCACCTAAAACAGCATTCACTTTTGCTGCATCCTTATACAAAATTGCAAAGCCATTATCTTTGGTGCTTGAAGTAAAATCCCGGATAAATTGAAGGTTGGATTTAGTGTAAAGATCTGGCTGTGTTTTTAAATAGGCCTGGAAAATTTCCCTGCCATTATCCATATCATAAGCTCCCTGTGCGGCCAGCAACACTTTCCTCAAAAAAGCAGAATCCTTTTCGCCGCTTTTATATTTATCCATCAGGCTGTAGTACTGTGTTTCGGGGTTCATCGCATTTTTTACTTTCGCAATAAAATCTTCTGCCGGGCTGGAGCCTACTGCAAGGTGTACCAGTTTGCCATTTGGATCAAAGAATAGGTAAGTAGGATAAGCTCTTACTTTGTACTGCTCAGCAATATCATGACCATCTTTATACCAGCTTTTTACCTGCTCGTTGTCGTTGGCAGTAGTGTCTAATTGAACTTTAATGCTTATAAAATCCTTATTCAGTACATCGCCAACCGACTCCTGCGGAAAAATTTGTGCAGTCATAAATTTACAGGGCCCACACCAGGTGGTAAAGCAATCCATAAAAATATATTTATGCTCGGCCTTTGCTTTTGCCTGTACCTGCTGCCAGCTAAGTTCGTGTTGAAAATGTACACCTTTGTCCTGTGCCTGTAAAACAAAGGGGATAAATGCGGCTAATAAAAAGATCGTTTTCATATTTGTTTTTTTTGAGTGATAGATCAAATGTATTAATTATTTAAGAGGGTTCATAGCATCTGAAGAATAATTAATAAACCCGGATTGCCGCAGTCGCCGGAACATGGTCAGGAAGGCTTAATAATCTGAAAGCTCCGTCTTGTGAATTATGTGCTTAGGGACCAATTCTTTGCTCATCCCAACTTAGCCTGGATATTCTGCAAAAGCAAGCTAGTGTCATGTCAAGTTGATATTGTCGGATAGAGTCTTTTTAATTTAATTCTGG
>JBDUEK010000194.1:0-2966 GCA_040002495.1 Ferruginibacter sp. | reverse complement strand
TCCCAAATTTCGCAAACATCATTAACAACTGCTAATAATTTTATGCAAATAGGGTTGCTTATTATTTTTTAAAAAAACTGTTGTCTTCAAGAGGGTTTTTTCTGCGTTCAAATTAAAAAATCCCTTACCCATAAATTCTTCTTATGGTTAATTGGAGATTCCAATAAATTATATGGCTAAGTTTTAAAAGCAGGTTGGTAATTTTTTGTGGTAAATATTTTAAATACCCACTGCCTGCCTGTGCGTATCCATTTGGCAGTAAGGGTTACAAAGTGTAAAATGAAATTTTTAAGCCGCATAGACTTGTTTACAAAACTTAATACCTCTGCATATTTTTGCTTTACATATTGAAACAAAATATAGGCGATTGCCGTTGCATAGAGATATATGGTATTCAATTGCAAATTGCTAAAAGGTAATTTATTCCACGAAAAATCATAGTCTAATTCTTTAAAATGGTGTTCTCCCTCGCACCCTCTTTGATTATAAAACTCAATCACCTCAAAGGCTGTAGCTTTTTTGTCAGAGGTAACAATGGCGCTATAACGATAACCATTTCCATCAAAAATACTAGCCTGTTCATTTTTTAACTTTCTTCTGTAGGCCACGATGCGGCGGGGGGTGGGCTGGCCAAATAAAGGTTCTTGTATACTACATACTTCTACCTTGCAATTGTTAAGTAGGGCAGGCTGCCACTCTGTTTCATCTTCCAGGGCAATTCGCAAATTTCCGCTTTGTTCGGCTCTGATATAGTAAGCAACATTGTTTGTTTCCAGGTATTCTATGGTGTTTTTTTCGTAGCAGCAGGCATCTGCCCTAAATTTATTTACCCTTATTTTTTGTGCGGCACATTGCTCTAATGCTGTTGCAATAATACTTTTTTGGTTATAGCTTTCAGGGGTGTTGCCGTTACGGTTTTGCAAATAAACAGGCAGCTTGTTGATGCTGCATACCACAGGATAATAGCCCTCACTAAATTTGTAAGTGGTAGCATTATCGGGCTTCGAATTTTTTATGATGTGCCCGTCATAATCCATTGTATATTTTTCTTCCGGCTTCAGTAACCCTGTTTGCCCGCAAAGCTTTGTAAGTAAGCTATTGAAGCCATTATGTTCATTTATTAAATGCTCTTTGTGTGTGGTAGTTGCTTCTTTTTTTACAGGTTGTATCAGCTCTTGAAAGGCGTATTCAAGAGTGTCGGGCGAAGGGATGGTTAGCCGCGGATGATCCTGCAATTGATTTTTTAAAACATTAAGGTCATCAAGGGCATCGCCGCCAATAAGTTTGCTGTAAAAAATACTCTTTAATAAATCGCCATAGCTGTAATGTGCTAAAATGCTGCGGCTGCCAAGGGTGTCAGCCACAAGAGAATCGAATTTTATTTTCTTAATATCTTCTTCAATAAAATTTATACCGCCAAATGATTGGTAGAATGTAGGATTTATCTGAACTTGCATATCTTATGTTTTTGAACGATCGTAAGTTCACCTTTTTTGGTGAAAACACAATAAGCCTCTTTTCCACACTACGTGCAGAATTGAGGCTTATTTATTATAGTAGATTGCGATTTTGGGGATATATTTTTAAATCTTCTTTATCCTGCCATTCAGAATTTGTAAGTTTGATTAATATCTATGTATTTTACACTTTCTCCTTGTCGTCCGTTACCTACATGCATTGACGGAGATACTACCCATCTTTGCTGCAATCTATTTATAGAATGTATTTGCCGCCTGGTTGCATCCGTTTTATTTTCTCTAACGCCTCCGGCAAATAAGCCGGTAGTATTGGTCCTATGAAGAATATTGAAAATTGAGATTAGCATTTGAAAAGATAGTCTCAAGCCGTTTCATCCAAACACAATCCTAATGGCTGGTCGCTATCGGTAAATGAATAATGGGTTCTTTTTCATTCTAAAACCTCCTGATAGCTAATATTGAGCGAGAATAATTAAGAATTACAAAATAACGGAAATATTTTATTTATTAGTTCTCCCACAAAGTTCTCCTTTGGGCTGATGTAGCGGCCATGAAATTCCGGCATAAAATAATTTCTCCCGACCTTATTTCAGATACTATTTATTCCGTTGCTTCATGGCTTTTATTGCCAAAATCCGTTGCAGGTTCCATAATTAATTTCTAAAATTTTAAAACAAGATTTATAGAACAGACCACAATTAAACCAGCATGGAGCTAAGTTGCAGAAGTAGAGCTGGTGTGTAAAACAAACGTAAAACCTTCTGAAAGACCATTGAATTAAATCCTCAAAAGATTGCTACGAAACATTCCTAAAAGTGTGGAATGAAAACAATACAATTGCAGGAAGAGTTGAAGTATTGTCACTGAACCCTGCCAAACGAGTCATTGGGGTATATGCAATTTCCTCAGGTGGAATTACCCGGACAGTTGCTGATCCCAGGCTAAATACTCGGTGCAGTAATTAAGTCAGTTTCAGTAACCATAATTTTTGAACTCAATCATCCGAGTGTCAACCTGAAACCCAGCAAGACAGATGAAGAAATGACTAACAAACCAAGGAAAGATGCAAGATACAATAACATCAAAGTTCTCGATCATATTCTTGTAACCGGCGAAGGCTGTTTTTTATTTCCAGATGAGGGGCTTTTGTAGCCCATTTTTATTCAGTAAAAAATAGCTCTAGGCAAACAGGCCAGGAGGAATTTTTCCACCATTTAAAACTACAATAATTTGAGCCTGTAATAAAATTCTGTTAGCTCAGATTGTCGTAAAATTTCCTCGTGAATCGACTTAAATTCCTCCATAAAAGTCTCTTTGAAAGCAGCCAGGATTTCATCTTCAATTTGGTTGTTTTTAGATAGCAAACCAGCCTCGATCAGTCGGCCAATGAGGAGAATATTTTGCCGGCTGATCACCAGATTTACTTTACATTTTTCACTCATTCCGGGGCTTCTAAATACGATTTGAAGATCCTTAATTTTTCTTTGT
>JBDUEK010000193.1:0-3029 GCA_040002495.1 Ferruginibacter sp. | reverse complement strand
CCGATAAGAAATTATCGAAACACTATGTTTCATAACTAAATTGTCAATACACTAGCAATATTCGTTTTTCGAATACCCGTAAAAACCATAAAGGCTCCCAGGAGCAAAACGAGTGCAGCAACTAATAGTAATTGATTTATATAAGGAATCGGGTTATAGCTAAAGTCGAAAATTCCCTCGATCATTAATAATAATTCGTTTAAGATAATGCCAGATACAAAAACGATCACGCCATTAATCAATCTTTTATTTAAAGGAATTAACTGGAAGGAGATGATATAGCCAATAATGAAAAGACTGGTAACGGCCAGCAAAACAAGGTGCAGGTAACCTATTATTATCGGATGGAAACCATAAGATAATTTGCTCAATGACGGAATTACGGAACCCGTTTGCAACAGCAATTTTATTGTAAATGCGATTGCAACAAGGAGCAGGATATTTTTTCCAAATTTTGAAATAGCAGTAGTAAAAATAACACGAACCTTTTGTATCTCTTTTACTAAAACCCACCACCCAACCAATTGCCCAATTACAGCAGCTACAACGAGTATATATACAGCCAATGGTATGGGCAACCACAAGGCTGATAAGAAATAGGCAGGAACACAAGCCAGGCAAAACAACAGAAATGACTGCTTCAACTTTTTAGAGGATGCCCCAAAGGTCTCCAACCTGCTCACCAAAAGTCCCATACCGGCAAATAAAAACCATCCATTGTATTGGAAGTGAAGAAAGAAATAAATAGCAGCCAGGTACAAGTGTTGGTTGGTTATTTTATTTGCCATCATAAAGGCAAGGCCGAATGCCCCTATTGAAGAAATAACACTAAATATCAGCGATGCTTTCATCCACCAATTGCTCACCTTCGGTTGCTTTAGTGCCGTTAGATCTTTCCAGTAATAAACGGCAAAAAAATAGGACACAAAAATGGATAGCGTAGAAAAAATAATTGAAATGGCTGCGTATCCCTGGAATATAAAACTTATCAACATGCCATATGCAGTAAGCAGGTTTGCATACAACAACCAATTGTATTTTTTAAAAACTTCTTTACCCGATTGATTGCCCAGGTGATGAATCAGTAACACCATGAGCGATTGGGTTATCCATCCTGAAAAAGCAAAATGAGAATGGCTGTGCAGTACAAACTTTTGTTGTAGCAGCGGAAGATAATATGCAATCTTATAACGTAGTAAAACGCCCAAACAGGCTACCAGCAATAGATTAAATAACGATACCCGGAGCCACCTTCCTACAGGATTATCCATAATTATTTTCGACAAAATAACTACAATCGTTTATGGCGCTATATGAGTTCAATCATATCTCTGCAATAAACTTTTCCTTTCGAAATATTCAACTCGCCTTTTTCGTGCATGTTACGCATGGCTCTTATAACCGTTTCAACCCTTAAACCGGTCATGTCGGCAATTTGCTGCCGGGTTAGCTTAAGCAAATTGCAATTGTCACAAATATTTTTCTTCTCAACCTTAAATTGATTGATTAATGTGCCGATCATTTTTTCGGGACAGTGTGATACTAAAGATTGTATGATAGAAAATTTAGACCGTAATCTCCGGCTAAGTAATCGGGCAAATGCAAGACTGATTTCACTGTGTTCTTTTAACAAATCGATAAATACGGGTTTGTGAAGCCTTATTAAAACACTGTCCACTACGGCTATGGCGGTTGCTGCATAAGGGCCATCATCAAAAAGGGGGAATTCACCAAAAGATTCGCCGGGACCTACCAGCTTATGAATAATACTTTTACCGGCATCATCGGTATTCAGCCATTTAACTTTTCCACTTACAAGTTGATAATAAAAAGAACAAACCTGTCCTTCGCTAAAGACCAATTCGCCGGGGCTCACTTTTTTGAATGCGGCTCCCCATACAAGCAATAAATCCACATCAATCATATTAAAAAGTTTGATTCCAAAATTAGTAACGAAACAATCTTTTCTCAATTTTTGCGGTATGATCTCAATGGAGTTACAATATGATTCATATCATATTTTGTTTAGGAGAAAGTATCTCGAATAAATGATTGACTTGTAGCAGCACATATTTACAAGCTTTGGCACCTATACCCGGCCATGTGCTGAAATCTCAATGATCCATTTTATTTCAATTATGACCAGACGCATAAAATGTAAAAAAATTGCTGGTTAATCTTGTGACACAATTTTCATTAATAAAAAAATAAAGACAATATGAAAAAAATAATTTTCCTGGGGCTTGTTGTAGCCTTTGCTACATCCTGCGGTGGTAATAACAATGCTGAACCTGCAACAAACGAAAATGCAAGCGCATCCGAATCAAAAACCAACGACAATCCATCGTATGATCCAAAAAGAGGCGAGGGTAAATTTACACATGTTGATTTAGCGGCAAGCCTCGACGCATCAAAAGCCAGCACCGGAGAAAAAATATTCCAGGTTAAATGCAGCGCATGTCATAAGCTTACGGATGAAAAATTAGTTGGCCCCGGATGGAAAGGTGTTACATCAAGACATGCTCCGGAGTGGATCATGAATTTTATAACAAACACCGACGCTATGATTGATAAAGATCCCAAGGCGCAGGCGCAGTTGGAAATTTGTTTGGTAAGAATGCCCAACCAAAATCTTGCAGATGAAGACGCAAGAAACCTATTGGAATTTATGCGCCAAAATGATGGTGTTAAATAGGTATCTCTTTTCCTATTCAAAATCCCAAACTTTCAACAATCAAAATCTACAATAATGAAATCAATAAAGCTAACCAGCATGGGCGTTGCTGCCCTTGCATTGCTTTTTAGTACACAGTCCTGCAAACCAAAAAATGCGCAATCTGCCGTAAGTGGCGATGCGGCTGCAAAAACCTATGTAGCGCCGGGCAAGTACGATGAATTCTACAATTTTGTGTCGGGTGGTTTTAGCGGGCAAATGAGTGTGTATGGCTTACCCAGTGGCCGTTTGCTAAAAGTAGTTCCAATCTTTTCAGTAAATCCAGAAAATGGATATGGCTACTCTGAAGAAACCA
>JBDUEK010000192.1:0-3093 GCA_040002495.1 Ferruginibacter sp. | reverse complement strand
AATAATAATACGAGTTGTAAAATTACCTGTCCGAATATAAATAAAAACTTAAGCCAGCTACCTTCAATTGAATACATCCATTTTTTAACTCCCGTAATTGAAAGAAGCGAATCAATTGCATTACCACTACTTATCCAGAACAAATAAATGCCGGCACAAAACAATAAAGCATAAATAATTCCCGGTATAATAATCCATTTCCAAAGCTTATGCTTTACAATAAATTGATGCGCCTGGTAATAAGCCTGTATTGCAATTATAATATCTTTTAACATAGTTATTGATTCAAAATACTTAATTCATAGAAATAGGCTAAAGCAAATAATCTATCTTATTGTAGCCTGGCTTTTGCCAGATAAATTATTTTTGCATTTAAAAGTACAGATAACTTGAAGAAATTAACCATCGATTTTTATAATCGGAAAAATGTGGCTGGGATTGCCAAAGAGCTATTAGGTAAAATTTTAGTTACAAATATCAATGGGAAATTAACCAGTGGCAGGATTGTAGAAACAGAAGCTTACAATGGAATTTTAGATAGAGCTGCACATTCCTATGCCGGCAAGCGAACCAATCGTAACGAGCATATGTATGCGCAAGGTGGCCTTGCTTACATTTATGTTTGCTATGGCATTCATCAAATGTTTAATGTTGTAACAAATGACAAGGAAATACCGGAAGCTATTTTGATAAGGGCCTTGGAACCGTTGGACGGTATAAAATTTATGCTGGAAAGAACCGGGAAAAAACTGTTGGATTTTACATTAACAAAGGGGCCGGGAAATGTTGGAAAGGCCATGGGAATTCACAAAGACTTTTCCGGAACAGATTTAATGGGTGATAAAATATTAATAGTCTCAGATGAAATAATGATACCTGATGAATTAATTGGTGTCAGCAGCAGGATTGGCGTGCTATATGCAGGCGAAGATGCGTTACTACCTTACCGGTTTTTTGTAAAAGGAAATAAGTTTGTAAGTGGTAAACCTAACAAGTAGTTTATTGCAATAAAAAAGGGAAGCAATGCTTCCCTTTAAAAATTTGTATGATAATTTCTTAAAACTTAGGACAAGGTATGCCAACAGATTGACTTGCTTTTTTAATGTAAATCAATGAAAATTCTGAACCCCCACGACTGGATGTTGCTGCTTTTAAACTGGAAGTATTAATATCATAACTGGCACCTATTCTTAAACCACCAACTTCAATACCAATATAAGGAATGATAGCATCGTTAAAGCGTATCCAGGAGCCAAAGTACACACTACTCGGATTTTCTGTATCATTATTCAGGTTAGCAGATAAGGCAGCGCCAATTAAGGTTTCGCTTGCTTTATTTTGCACCTGGTGAATAGCAGATATGTTTATGTTCAAAACATCTGTTACAGGAAAAGAGCCGCCTCCATGAACGGTAAGCCTGGGAGATAAATTCCACACCTTATCAATAAAGCTAAGGTTGGGCCGGTTAATATGATATATCGATGCACCCAGGTAAAAATTGTTTAACCCATTGCTTGAACCTGAATACAAAATACCTGCATTTACATCAACATAGTTCTGATTATTGCCGTTACTTAACGTTTCGGCGGTTGTTCCTGTAAATCCATTTTGGGTTAACTGGTCTTCAAATGTTAGCTTGGTAAAATCCAATATTGCACTACTATAAGTTGCTTGAAAACCTCCACCGATTGTGTTGTAGCCATTTTCGTCCAATGCCTTGTGGTAGCTTAAAGAAAGTGATCCATAATTAAGTTTCAAAGCAGCATCTGCACTTTGATCACTCAGCCCGGAAAAACCAATACCAAAAACATCTCCGGATGGAATTTTATTTTTTAGAATACTAAAATCAAGGGAAGCACTTGTTGTAACATATGCTTTTGGTATAGAAGGCCATTGATCCCGGTGATTGGCAGCAAAGCGCAATTGTCCATCAAATTTTCCGGTAAAAGCTGGGTTCAACGTTAAAGGAGATGCGAAAAATTGCGAAAAATGCGGATCCTGGGCTTGCACTAAAAAGGAAAGCAAAAGAGTAACAGATAAAACGAGTAATTTTCTCATTGTTTATTTGATTCGGAATATTAAAGATAAGGATTTGCGTCAAAATGCTGCTCCCGAAAAGTTAATTATTGGGGAGCCCATATTTAACCTGTACCAGTATCTTATGTTTAATGTGATTTTGGTAGAAAAGGGTAATTTTTAAATAGTAAATACTTAGCTTTATTAAAATATAAATGAATATTTAGGACTGTAGTTTTTGACCGAAGGCAAGGTCCCCGGCATCACCAAGTCCCGGAACAATGTAGCCCTTTGCAGTTAATTCATCGTCAATATCACCGCACCAGATGATAGCTTTTGGATGTGCCCTTTTTACATATTCTATACCAACAGTACAAGCAATGGCACATACTATGTGGAGTTCTTTAATATCTCCTTCATCGCGTAAAAACTGAATAGCCTTTACAAGTGATGAACCTGTGGCGATCATCGGGTCACTTATAATAATTACTTTATTATCAATTTCAGGGCAACTCATATATTCCAGGCTTATATCAAAACTTCCATCAGGATTGTGCCTGCGGTAAGCGCTTATGAAAGCATTTTCGGCTTTATCAAAATAATTGAGCAAACCGGTATGCATGGCTAAACCGGCTCTTAATATGGTAGCAAGCACGGGTTGAGAAGAAAGTACTTTACAATTTGCTATACCAAGCGGAGTTGTAACTTCTTGCTCTTCCCATTCAAGTGTTTTACTGATTTCGTAGGCAGCTATTTCAGCAATCCGTTCCAGGTTTCGGCGAAAACGCATACGGTCACCCTGGATATCAATACTTCTCAATTCTCCCACCCAGTTGCTTACCAGTGAATGTTTTTCGCTTAGGTTTATTATCATGTCAAATAAAAATTTTGTACAGCTATTTTTACAAATCTAAATTTTGCAACCTGAAAACTAAAATTTAATATTATTTATGCGTATTTCTAAATAAGAACCCGGAATTTCTTATTTAGCAGCGCAAATATACCAGTGTCAAATATTTCAAATAGGTATAGGCGTTTAGCTATCCCTTATTTGTGATTAATCTAATTGGTTTATTG
>JBDUEK010000191.1:0-3260 GCA_040002495.1 Ferruginibacter sp. | reverse complement strand
TTTTATCAATACAAATATACTATATGTTTCTAAATTAAATTGTCACTACACTAGGTACAAAAACTGAAGACGGCGAAATCGTTGCGGAAATGACAAATGGGCGAAACTGGGTCGAGGATAATGAAGGGATTGTTACAAAACCTACTGTCAAGTCGTCAACTATAATTCATTTGCCATTCAAGGATATTGACAGAGGAGCAACATTTACAATCAAATTCGGAGGGGAAGCTACAAGACCTAAAAATATAAACTATTTTAGTGCTGACACTGCTCAACAATGGCTGCATATTTTATTAGTTAAAACTCCCCTTGGAAATATTGACTTCTTTAATAAAAACCCAAATAAAACCTATGTCAACTTAGAAGTAATTGACGCATCTGGAAATAAAACTGAACTGAAAGATGAAGCAGCAGATTATGTTTATCCTCACCTGAAAATTCAAGCATCAGCAAATCTTCGAGATGTTACAGATTATCAGCAGAAATTAATTAATGAAGGAAAGCCCGTTGGTGATTTACCATCCCGATTTACAAGACTAAATGGAGTTTTTGAATATTTTAATTCCGAAGACTTAAAAACTGTTCCAACAAATAAGCTTAATGATGAACATAAAAAATTAATCGATGAATACCATATAACTGCATATGGATACTTTTGTTATTCGACAGATATTTGGGATGAGCTTAACGACAAAGTCGTAAAACTTAGAAAAGGTATCCGTTTACTTCGAGGAGGTTTGCAGCTTGCAAACAATTTTATGACACAGGGTGACTTGATTGCAATTCCTCTTACCTCAAATATTGGCTATCAAAACCAGGCTCATATTTTAGTTCTCTTTACGAATGCAGACCCCGACTTAGGAAGAAAAGGATTTCAACCTGAATTAAAAGAACTTGGCGAAATTGTTTCAGTGGGAATTGTCAACCGTTTTAAAAAATGGAGACATTTACTAAAAGTTGACACAGGTGCAAGACCCAATATTGCAAGTAGTGATGATGTTTTTAACTGGATAAACCAGCAAACTAAATACGAGGAAACACATCCGCTTGTAATCAAAAATGAAAACTTTTTTGCTCCTGTAAATGAAATTTCCATTACATCTATTCCACAGTCAGAACAAGATGTAATTGTTTTGTTTAACCAACTATTGGCTGGTGGTGTAATTCGTGGTATTAAGTTACTTGCAACAGACCAAAAAAAACAATATGATGGTGTTTTCAAATATTATATCAAAGAGCCACTAAGTAACCACATCTTCGATAAGGTAAAAAATCCTCTGGGTGTTCAAGAGCTTGAGAGCAAAGCGGATTATAACTCACGACCTTGGATATTAGAATATAAATATAGCGTTGACGGCTTAATTAGAGAATTTGATAATGAAGAAAAAAAGGAAAATGAAATAAATCTTGTAATAGCGTGGGAGACTGGCGAGCTATGGCGGAAAAACTATCAGGTGACATCATTGCTTGACATTGACAATCTCCATCATAGAGAATTTCACGGTCTGACACATGTATTTCATTCTGCGACTACAAAATTTTTTGCAATAATTCTATCTGAATTAGTTGAATACTTAAATAGTTTTGACAAGTCACAACAGACACAAAAACAGAAATACGTAGATGACTAACGGCAAGCCACATGCCACTAACATTAAGAACAATAGCCGAAAGTCCCCACTAAAAAAGCCCCGCATTAAAAAATATTAACGGGGGCTTTTGGTTATTGTTTGTTGACCGACGCCGGGCAGTTTGCCATAGGTGGTAAAGTAGTGTTGGTACAGGATTGCTTTCTTGCAAATTTTACTTACCACTACAACAGCCCCGGAAGAAAATGTTGCTGAAAATAAAAAATCACGGGATTAGCTCCAACACTAATTCACAATAACCTCATCCACAAATATCCAGGCTGGCTTTCCTTCGCCGGGATGGCCTTTGGGGCATTTTGTGCTTGTTGCGGTTACCCTTACAAACCTTGCTTTCTGTTCGGAAAATGCTACGGTAAAATCTTTGATGGTTGCATTTCTATCTTCTGTAGAAATAGTATTGTTTACCGTTTGCAGTGTTGTAAATGTTTTTCCATCTGCAGATATTTCAAACTGTACAACCGACGGCATAAAAATCCAATCCTTATAATTTTGCAGGCAGCCCAACGAAATGGAATGGATACTTTTTTCTTCGCCCAGGTCTATCGTGGCAATCATATCATTTCCTGAAAAGCCATGCCAGTATTTTCCAACCGCATAGGTTCCCCTTACACCATCGGTTAAAGAATTGGGGCCATCTGCTGTATAGTAGGTACTTACGGGGTTAGTATAACTTACATTTTTACCAACGGCTTTGTGCATAGCAAAAGATTGTTCAGCAGGTTTTAACCCCATCACTTTGCCATGCAAAACTGTGATTGCTTTAATGGTTGTGGATGAAGTAATAGAAACAGGTTCTGTATATTTTAAACTTTCTTTTGTGGGCAAGCTTCCATCAGTGCTATAATAAATTTCTCCATCCAGTGCTTCAGTAGAAAGCGCCACACTTAATTTTCCATTTTCTGAAATGGGTTTTATACCAACCGTAAAATTGCCATAGCAAAAATTTAAGCCTCTTTGTTCAAAACTTTTAAATTGTGTTTGTAACCGTTCATTAAAACTCTGCCAGTTTTTACTTTCCTTGGGGCTCCATACCACTTCCGCCAGCGCCAGCATACGAGGCAGTACCATGTATTCTACTTGTTGAGGAGTGGTAATATACTCAGCCCATAAATTTGCCTGTGCACCCAACACATGTTTTGCCTGCTGCTCATTTAACTCTTTGGGAATTGGATCATATTCATACACTTTGTTCAATGTGTTCATTCCACCAATGGCAATTGGTTCACCTTCGGGACCGGCTTGGTAGCTATCAAAATAAAGCGGGTTACCCGGCGTCATTACTACATCATGGTTCATCTTTGCTGCCTGGATGCCGCCTGCTTCTCCACGCCAACTCATCACGGTGGCTTCCGGTGCCAGCCCTCCTTCTAAAATTTCATCCCAGCCAATCATCTTCCTGCTTTTACTTACAACGAATTTTTCAATGCGTTTTATAAAATAACTCTGCAGTTCTTCTTCATTATGTAAACCTTCGGCTTTTATTCTTGCCTGGCATTTTGCACAGTGCTTCCAGGAATCTTTGTCCACTTCATCGCCGCCGATATGAATGTATTTTGAAGGAAATAAATGAATCACTTCGGTTAAAACATTTTGCAGAAACAAAAACACGCT
>JBDUEK010000190.1:0-3268 GCA_040002495.1 Ferruginibacter sp. | reverse complement strand
TGCTGCATTAATCAACAATATTCATAACACATTTTGATGCAGCGGGAAGTATAGTAACAACAGGCAACAGATCAGAGGCCTGCGCCTATTGCTAATGCCATCATTATCGGATTTGGAATATTTACCAATTTTAGTGAAGTATGCTAACTGCAAATTAGTGTTTAGTGAGGCCACTGGCAATGGTGGCGAATAGCACCCAGGCGACTGAAAATGGGTGCATTTAAAATTGTAGCAAGAGGTGTCATCTTTTAGCTAAAACTTTAAAGTTTGAAGTGAATTAAAAAAGATGGCACCTCTATTTTTAGGCAGCGACAATTTTAAATGCACCCCTGAAAATTAATTTGGCCGATCATAAGATAATAAATGATAATTTTATTTCAGGCATCTGCCTCACAATGTTATTAAAAACAATTTTATTAAAGTTATGAAGACGAACAAATTAAGCCGGTTTCTTATAATTATAATGCTTCTGGCAACCTTTTCATGTGCCACGAAAATTTCTAAAAAATCCAATACCGATGGTGACTGGCAGGTGTTGTTTAACGGCAAAAACCTGGATGGCTGGATACCTAAAATACATCACTATGAAACGGGCGATAACTACGCAAATACCTTTAGCGTAAAGAACGGAAACATTTTGGTGAGCTACGATGAGTATCCTGTGTTTAATAACAGTTATGGCCACCTGTTTTACAAAGAGTCTTTTTCGTCGTACCACCTGGTATTTCAATACAAGTTTACAGACCAATGGATGAAAGACGCACCCGATTACACCTACAGAAACAGCGGCGTCATGTTTCACTCGCAGGATCCTAAAACTATTTTGAAAGAACAGGACTGGCCCATATCGATAGAGTGGCAGATTTTGGCAGAGGAAAAAGAAGGTGTAGCAAGGCCCACTGGCAACATGTGCTCGCCGGGTACCGAAGTGTTTTTCAAAAACACAATGGACCTGAGGCATTGTATCAACTCTTCTTCTAAAACCTATAAATGGGATGAATGGATAACCGGTGAACTGATTGTGTACGGCGACTCCCTGGTAACGCATATTGTAAATGGCGATACCGTTTTGCAATACACTAAACCTCAAATAGGCGGCGGCGTAGCCAAGGGTTTTGATCCGGCTATTAAGATTGATGGCAAACCGCTTACTTCCGGCTATATTGCTTTACAGGCAGAAGGGCAGGGCATTGAATTCAGAGATATTAAAATAAAGAGACTCGGCAAGTAAGTGATTGGTGAAACCCATGTGGTTTAGTAAGGAGGTAATGTCGAGGCTCCATTAATTTCAGTGAGATTGCTATTGTTGTACCGGTGTGGCCAGGCAAAATTTACTGATGACATGGATAGAACGAAGCGCTCAACTTCCAGGTATTATCGCAACAATGAAATATTTTTATTGCAGCGGCATTTGCTTTGATGCAATCGTGCTGCAGGTTATATATTATCATCTGCAAACTTTATAAACAACAAAGGGAAAGATAGAAAAAGCAAGACAGCTACCCTAACAGTTCGTTATTGACAATACCATCACGAGATATTTTCCAAATAGCGTTTTGTTTTTATCCACCTTGCCAGCAGGTATAACAACAAACCCAAAGGAGTAAATACAATTGTAACCAACAGAAGAATAATTACCAAACCATAAGGCATGCCATGTTTTGCCGCATTGTTCTTTATCAACATGCCAATAACCAGGTCTATTCCTACAATGTGCGCCCATGCAGCGTCAATTAACCAGGGATTGGAGAATATTTTAGTTACCCCTTCAAAAGTTGAGAAGCCGGCAGGGCCGCCCGCTTCACCAATATGAGCAAAATTAAGATAGGAATAAGTAACCGCCAGCATCGCAACAACAATACACACCAGGAATTTATCAGCTCCTTTCCAGAACCGGCTGATGATGAGAATTAATATCCAGCCTATGGCCGAAATAATATTTATCAGGGTAAAAAACATGGAGGGAGTCATAAACTTTAGTTTGTTTTTTTAAAATTGTATCCAGTAAACAAGCGTTAATAAATTTTACCAGGCTGTGCCAGGAATATCAAAACAAACCACAAAATTATTGGGGAATGATTGCTGGTTGATACCCGTTCCGTTTCCGGTAATGCCTTTTTCTCTTCGAACATTTTTCAGCCTGAGAACAGCCATCACAAATTCGGATAAGGTAACAGCATTGATATATTTTCCATAACATTCATGCAGGGCATAGCCATAATTCATATAAACTGCGTTGCGGTTAGGGATGAATGTCTTTGGATCAGGAAATGCCTCCGGATCAAACATGGCGCCGGAAGTAAGTGCAAACACTTTACTTTTTGCCGGTATCCTGTATTTTTTTTGGCCATTGCCTGTTAAGGATTGTTCAGTCTTGCAATAGCGGATCACGCCCGGTTGTGTGGGGTTAAACCGCAATGCCTCATTTACAATACCGTACATTTTTTTTACATCATACTCCTGTGCAACTTCAATAGCATGATGCATAGCATCGGGCCTGTTTAACAATTCATCCAGGATCAATACAGCCGATTTGTTCGTTGTTTCAAAAATACCGGTAAGCAAACCGCCGATATTCCTTTGCAACACATCATCATCTACCCATTCATAGCCACTTTCATGCGACATAATTATGAGGCGGTTCAATAAATTATCATCCAGTGTTTTGCCATCTTTAATATCTTGTTTTCTTTTTGCTATAATTTTCAACAGCAATTCTTTTCGCTCGTTAGATGCCTGGAGTGCCGTTTCAAAAATTTTTTTCTTGTTGAAAAAATTCAGGAAAAGATCATAGAAAATAGCCCGCATCCAACGCTTCATATCCCTTTCATTTTCCGATGGCACACCAAAATAATAATCTAACAAGCGTACAAGCACCACCTTGCATAAACTGTTTGCAACGTCTATCTTGCCATACTGTGCTGCATTCCTGGTTATTTCTTCAGAAGATGACCGCACAAAATTCTGAATGATCATCATGTCATCTTTTTTCGTGGCTTTCATTACAAAATCTCTTTCCCGATTAAACTGCGGATTGCTTCTATCCATACCCAGGTAGAAAGCTCCTTTCTGATCCGACATTTTTTTCGAGTTGATCTCTTCCACGGTAAAATCATTGTCCCGCTGCATCATGTCCACTAACAGGTTGTTGCGGTTAACCAGTAATATTTTTACAAATGGAATTTTTAAAACAGGGAATTTTTTCTGCAGACGATAAAATGTTTTGTATTGCTTTTTTTTGAGTTTGATAATAAGTTTGCCTATTGCT
>JBDUEK010000189.1:0-3365 GCA_040002495.1 Ferruginibacter sp. | reverse complement strand
TGCTGCATTAATCAACAATATTCATAACACATTTTGATGCAGCGGGAAGTATAAATGCACCCCACTTAGTTGGCAATTGTATTTTACCGGGCAGATGAAAGTATTGCTTCAACTACCGGCGCTATCAATTTCTTCGATCCTGTTTCATCCAGGTGAATCCCGTCTGCGGTCATTGTATTGATATCCAAACCGGGTGTTTTGTAGCCGTTTATAAAAAGACAATTATTACGCCTCGCTATTTTTTTAAAAGCCTTGCTCATCTTTTCCACTCTTTTATCACCGCCTTTATATTTTACTGTTGCTTCTGCTTTTGCTCCAAATGGAGGCGGACTAATTATAATAATTTTTGCTCCACTGATGGATGCGTAAGTACTGTGCTTAATTTTATTGATCAGTATTTCAAGGTTGCCTGGCACTTCCTTTTGGCAGTTGTCAAACACAGCTTTGGCATCGTTGGTTCCAAGTTCAATTACAATAAAATTGTAGGAATCATCTTTAATAAGTTCTGCTGCCTTTCTAAGATTTACGTCTATCACAAACAGTGAGTTTAATGAACTATCTCCCAGGTTTAAAAAGCCAATTGTTCTACCCGATTTGCTGATATTAAACACTTGTGCATCGGGCATTGCCTGCCCAAGTTGAACTGGCCAGCTAAATGGGAAACTACCGTTGCTGTCGCCGAGTGTTAACATATTCAATTGCTTTTTCTGCATATTGCCAGATTGTGCATTTAATGCAAAAGATAACAGTAACAAGATACAAAAAACAGGTTGTATTTTTTTCATAATTGATTACAAATATAAGTTGAAATACAGCATCGGAATTTGATTTCCGGTATCAAAATTGGTTGAAAAAAGTTAAGTTATTCACATGATAATTAGTTGATGTTTGAGATTGTATGTTTACTTGTTTGCGTATTATTAATATGATTTGTACACTTTAAACATAATTTTTTTTATTTTTAAATGCATATATAAAAGACTTGCCAATTTACTTTGAATCACCCAATCAATTATTTTCAAAATTTACCTATATGAAAAACGAGTTAAATGAAAATTTATGGAAGCAATTTGGTGCAAGTATCGATATGCTTGAAAATGCAATAGCTGCCTGTCCGGATGAACATTGGGACACAGGCAATAGATTTTGGTACATTGCCTATCACACCCTGTTCTTCCTGGATTATTACCTTACGATGGAACCGGAAAATTTTTCACCACCTGCCCCTTTTACACTTTCGGAGTTTGAAGATACAATGCCGGAAAAAGTTTACAGTAAAAATGAATTGCTGAGCTACCTGCAACACTGCCGGATTAAATGTCATCAGCTAATTACAGATCTTACAGCGGAAAAATTAACTGCAAGATGGATAAATGTTTCAGGTTCCATGAATTATCCGGTGTTTGAATTATTACTTTATAACATGCGCCATGTTCAGCACCATGCTGCACAATTGAATTTATTGCTACGACAAGAAATTAATGAAGCACCGGATTGGGTTTCACGTACAAAAGCTGATTTTTAATTTGGAGTTCCTTATCCATCATACAGATAAACTTTCCTGCAAACAAGGCAATTAATTTCCAACCGCGTTAACGTAATTTTATTAAAATATGATGCCAATCAAATCAAATCAACATAACCAATAGTTATAATAACTCCTCATCTTTATAACAAACATTAAACTTAGTAGAATGAAGCGTGCTAACTACAATTTTTTAAAGTTGCGCCATACACCATTGATGATGCTTGCAGTTTTGGTGATGTCCCTTTTTTGCGCTGAAACAATTACTGCGCAAGAGAAAAACCAGGTAGTTCGTTTAGCAAGAATAGTAATTGATCCGGCACAAATAGAAAGTTATAAAGCAGCACTAAAAGAAGGCATTGAATCTGCTGTCAGGTTAGAACCAGGTGTACTTTCTTTAAATGCCGTTTACGAAAAAGACAATCCAACACACGTAACCGTTCTGGAAGTTTATGCGGATGCAAACGCATACAATGCACATTTGAAAACCGCTCATTTTAAAAAATACAAAACAATCACTAAAGATATGGTGGTATCATTGGAGCTTGCAGATGTTGTTCCGATAGCAATGAAGTCGCAGCCCAAATTTTAATTTGGTAACTTTCCTGTCTTCTTTTTCTAATTTACTGGTGCCATTTAAATTTTAATAAAAATTGAAGAAATACAAGCTTGCTAAGGTTAAAATACAATTTGATTTTACATCAATACCTCTTTACACTATGCAGCTTAGCCAACAATGTAAATTCAAAAAAACAGCATATTATGACAGTTACAACCGATACATTAAAGCAAATCATCGAAGCATATAACAGGCACGATCTTGATGCCATTATGGAATTCTTCTCCGATGATTGTTCTTTCGATTTTCCGAGAGGGCCTGAAAAGTGGGGAGAACGATTTGTAGGCAAGGCCAAGGTAAGAGATGCACTGGCAGGACGCTTCAGAAGTATTCCCGATGTTCACTATGGAGAAGACCGCCATTGGGTATCTGTAGATGCCAGCAGGGGAATTTCGGAATGGACACTGACCGGAACCACCGCTTCAAAAAAAAGGTTGAATGTACGGGGTTGCGATTTATGGGAATTCAAAGATGGCAAAGTTACCCGGAAAGATTCTTATTGGAAAATTGTAGAATAACCTTTCCAAACAAAAAACTGTTTCTTGATTTCAATCAAGTAGTGCTTATTTCCTAAACGGTACATTTGTAATTCATTTCTATCAATTATGGAACATACAATAAAATCTATCCGGCCATTTATCGGAGCAAAAAATTTTGAACTGTCAAGAAATTTCTACCACGACTTAGGCTTCGAGGAAACTGTATTAAGCAATAATATGTCGGTGTTTAAAAAAGCGGGGCTGGCTTTTTATTTACAGGATGCTTATGTTAAGGATTGGATAGACAATACAATGATTTTTTTAGAAGTAGATGATGTAACCAGTTACTGGAATAAACTGATTAGTTTGGACCTGGCAACAAAATATAAAGACATAAAACTGGTTCCAATTAAAACGTATGATTGGGGTAGCGAATGTTTTATACACGACCCATCAGGAATTCTTTGGCATATTGGAGAGTTTAATGTTTAGTGAATATTTTTCCAGACGGGAATACCTTCTTGAAAAATCGAGGATATAATTTTGTAACTACAGCGGCATATCTTCAAAACGTTGTTACCAAATAATTTGCGTTTCCCCAACTACGCAAGTTTTGAATGTACCATTTTGAATACGTATACTTTAATAATTTCTGTTTGAAATTTTCTTGCTATAATCATTTCTCCTGCTATCTTCACAATGCCTTTTAAATTTATCGCACCCTAATTCCGGATCAACAAAT
>JBDUEK010000188.1:0-3539 GCA_040002495.1 Ferruginibacter sp. | reverse complement strand
AACGAAGAAGAGACTTAACGCCAACAGTGAGTATAACTGATTATTCAGGCAAACCAGACACCAGTAATTTGATGAAACCCAGCGGAGGGAATGAAAATTTTTTGAAATTTATCAACACTGAGTTAATACCAGCCATTGATAAAAGCTACAAAACGAAACCCTATAAAATTTTTGCAGGACATTCTTTCGGCGGACTTTCATCTATTAATTGTATGTTGACGCATCCTGATATGTTTGATGCTTACATTGCTGTCAGTCCATCATTTTGGTGGGACAATAGGTATCTTTTAAAATTGGCCGACAAAAAACTAAAAAAAGGATCTACTTTAAACAAAATGTTCTTCTATAGCGATGGAAATGAAGGTGGTGATTCCTCTTTTTTTCATTTAGATTTATTGATGTTTGATTCCTTAATTTCAAATAAAAATTTAATTGGACTTAATTATATGTATAAACACTATCCAACCGAAACGCATATGACAGAACCGATAGTTGCCTATTTCGAGGCATTAAGATTTATTTTTAAGGAATGGGAAGAACATCAATAAAAATAAAAGGTGTGCAAGTAAATGCACGAACCGCTAACAAACAGACGAGCAATGAATTCCCTGCCTTCGCAAATACTAAAACGATAGCTGCGTTCAGCATCATTCCACACATGCCTGCTTTTTGGGCATTGGGGTATATTGGATTATTTGATGCTGCCCATTTTCAAAAAAAGTGACAAGCATTTTTAATACCAATCGCAGCCACCCGGTTGATTGATTTATTTATCAATAAATTAAAATATAATACAGCCAATGGATGTAGTTGAAAAAATCATTAATGCATAGCAGGCTTAATAGTGATGTTTAAAAAATCAGCGCTCAATAAATCCGAAGAAAATATTGAGCGCTGAGATCGATAAAAAATTTCAACTAAAAGAAAGATATATTATACTTAGCTGCACTATTGCGCCGGTTGTTTTTCATAATGAAGTTGCTTACTGGCCCACGGAATAAAGTATTCAAAATTGGGAGCATCGGTATGCCCGCCATCATGTTGGCGCCAGGCGAGTGCGCCATCCAGTAAGCCGGTTTTTACAGGAGGCATTTTTTCCTGTATATGATCGTTGGACACGCCCAGGTCTTTTACGCCCAATAATTTAAATACCACACCTGCAGCTATCGTAGCCATATAACTCCCCTGCTGATCCAACCATTTAGCATCGCCTTGTGCAGGTATGCCATAACTTATGAATGTAGCCCGGGGTGCACAAAGGGCAATCAGGTCGTGCGAATCAACCGGCAAATCGCAACCTGTTTTACTTCCAAAGCCAGCCTGGGCAGCGCCGTATTTCATATAATTACCTGCCATCCAATAATACTCTCCACCGGTTAGGCTTTCTACAGCTTCTCCAAAAACGCGACGGTGCAATGTACTTCCTCCTTTACCGGAAGAGCCAATTAGCCCGGTAGCAAACCTTTGTTCAAAAGCCAATGTAACCAGGGCAGCTTTCCCATATCTCGACACACCTTCAATGCCTACTTTTTTGGCATCCACCATCGTTTCGGTTTCAAGGTAGTCGAGTGCCCTTGCTGCTCCCCAGGCCCAGGCACGTAAAGCTCCCCAGTCTGTTGGTTTACGAGGCTGGCCTTTGTTTACCAACCCAATAATTCCTTTGGTTATGCCTGCACCATTATCTGCTTGTATGCTGTTGGGATCAATGGTAACATATCCCCAGCCTGCTTCTAACAGTTGCTCTGTAGTGGGTATCGGACCTGCGGGCCGTGGAGCAAAAAAGTTTGGGGCTGCCAGTCTTGTTACTGGCGTATAGGCCGGGTAACGATCAAAAATAGCTTGCATTGCGGGATCGCTTTTTATCATCATTTCTTTGAAAGCAGTATTCAGTTTTTCCATATCATCCGGCGATGGTTGTGCCGGTGATGGAAACGAAGGCCGGCCAAACATCATCAATACGGGTACCGGCCCTTTTACGTTTAAAGGCAATACCATCATCATTTGTATATCTACATTTATTAACGGATAACTACTGTTGTCAACATGTCCGATCAGTTGTTTGGCGATAACGGGAGTACGTCCAACAAACTCGCGGTCAGTAATTTTTACAGTCCACTTTACATCCGGAATATTGGCGGGCAATTTTCCATACACTTCGCTTTCAAGATCATCTACCAGTTCGGGCCGGCGTAGACTCCACCACATTGCCGGCGTAGTTATTTTCTTTCCTTTTTTTGATATAAGTAGTTCCGGTAATTGTGGACAAGGGTTAGCCAACGACTCATCGAAATTCGCATGATTGGGTGCCAATTCGTTACCACTGGGTCCGGGCCTTAATGACTTTATACCCAATTGCTCCATCATATTATCATGATCCTGTTCTGATGTAAAATTTACTGGTGCCGGATATTTACTGCTGTCAATCCTGGCATTTTGTGCTAAGGAAGACGCAGCAAAACCAATGGCAATGAAAAATGTACCCGCATTTTTTAGCGTTTGTGATAGTATCATATAAAAAGCAATTTTTGTTGGAGATGAACGATTGTATACCAGCAATTTTATTAAAACAGACCCGGCATACAAAGCAGGCAGCCGCATCAGTATTAAAATTATTGATAAATATTGTAATCGGTTACAAAAATTGTAAATGACTTAAAATCAGCAGATTGATTTTAAAACTGATCGTTAGAAATAATGTCTTTCGGATAAGGCCAAACATACAAAGTACTGAAACAAAAAATCAGAATTTTATAAATAAGTAGATAACATGATTAATAATATTCGAACATTTCGTTAGATATGTCGGTAATCTGATCATGGCATAAATAACATTACTTATGGGCTTCAAGTTGTTCGGATTTGCCCGAAACATGTAATGATTCGGAGAACGGCATTTTTGAATGCGGGCCAATATTTAACAGGAAAAATAAAACGATCGGCAAATATGCCGGTCATTAAAATGTGCATTTTCTTTTCTTACTTATGCGCACAAACGAAACTTAATTAAGCTATAATTATTTCGACTATTTTACGTTTACATAGTTCCACTGGCTGCTGCACTGTTTCTCTTACTTGCAGCACTTGCTGCTTCATTATTTACATTGGCCATGCTTATAAAGTGGTAGCCCCAGCCAGTTAATTCATTCTTCCAGATCAACGATCCATCGTACGTATTCAGGCATAATAAAACACCAGAACCTCCTACAAATATTTTATCATCTTCCACACTTATTTGGCCAATAGCCATGGTGGCAGAAGCGCCTACATATTGACGCAGCTTAACTTCCCATACAATTTGACCATCGTTTTTATTAATAGCGGCTACCCGGCCGTTAGATAAAATGAATAACAAATTACTTTTTTTCATATCGATTATTTAGCAATAAAAATAAGGAATAATTGAAAGATAGTATCGCTTGCTTAAATTGTTGAGTTAGCTTTTTTTCTAAAAACAATTGAATTAATAATCAGCTACAGATATTAACGGGGTGCATTTATAATTGTCGCAAGAGGTGTCATCTTTTAGCCAAAACTTTAAA
>JBDUEK010000187.1:0-3846 GCA_040002495.1 Ferruginibacter sp. | reverse complement strand
TAGCCAAAGAAAAATTTGGCTAAAGCCATGAAGTAAATTAGAATTTAATCCCCGCTCTAAAGGACGGGGCAATGCAAAAAGGAGACCATCAGATTGAATGCTGCATTAATCAACAATATTCGTAACAAATTTTGATGCAGCGGGAAGTATAAATGAATTAATTTAACATAGTAAAAATGCTTGCATGGCTGATATAAAATCTTTTAAAACAATCGCATTATCGTTTCCGGGTAGCATAGAAATGCCGCACTTTGAGAAAACATCTTTTCGTGCCAATAAAAAAATTTTTGCTACACTCGACC
The DNA here is from genome assembly GCA_040002495.1 of Ferruginibacter sp. Taxonomy (GTDB): domain Bacteria; phylum Bacteroidota; class Bacteroidia; order Chitinophagales; family Chitinophagaceae; genus Ferruginibacter. Next base: position 3,544 of record JBDUEK010000187.1, on the reverse strand, counting down.
AACAACATAAAGTTGGTTGCGTTAAACTAAATGAAATTGACCAATCAGTTTTTTGTGCTATTGACAAGTTGCTGATATACCCGGTAAAAAATAAATGGGGTAAAAATGGCTGGACCCTTATTGATCTTACAAGAATTGATAAAAGGCTGTTAAAAGAAATCTTAGCTACTGCATTTAACGCGATAAATAAAAAACCTACTAAAATGAAAAAGGGAACAAAAGAAAATCCATGGGAATTAAAAACACCTCCGGGTAGTTCTGAATATACCATGTATACAGACGAAAGTGTAAATCCACCCATATTGGTTTGCACGGTTGGCAAAACTATATTACATTATAAGTTTGATTGCCTGGCCCAATTGCACACCATGCTAAAGCAACATGGTGATTGGATGGAACTGGGAAGTGCTGATGAACAAAAACCAGCTAAACCCGGAACCGTTGAGGAATGGGGCCGTTCACCTGAAAATCCCAATGGTGGTTGGTATGGATTAAAGAAAGGATTTCGTGGCAGGTTTGGCATGTACATTCCTCCGTTAATGGAGTTGTTGGGTATGGCTGAATTGGAACATAATCCAAAAAATAACAGGATGAGGGCAAAATAAAATTCATTTCAAATCTGATTGAACTTGTATCAAACTTTAATAACGCTATTGTATTTTTTAAATAATATTGCTGTTACAGATCCCTTAGCTTAGTTACTAAACTCAATAATTAATCCTTTTATCTTGGAAGCTACTCATTATATTCATCCCGATCTTGAATTGATATATGGATTGGTTTTTAAAGGTTGTGGGCTTAAATTTTCAAACCTGTCACCTGAGCCAGAAAGCCAGGAATATGCAGCCTGTAATTTTCAACTTGATGGTCAACATATCATATTTCGCATGGCAAAAATTACTCCGAAAAAAACCGGGCAATTTGTTACAGTGTGGAAACGGAATGAACATGGAATTACGCAACCATTTAATATTTCAGACAACTTTGACTATTTTATAATAGCAGTCAAAAAAGAAAATCAATTTGGGCTTTTTATCTTCCCAAAAAAAGTTTTACACAACAATAAAATTCTTTCAGACAATACCATTGAAGGTAAACGTGGAATGAGAGTTTATCCGGCATGGGATTTAACAACAAGTAACCAGGCAAAGAAAACCCAACAATGGCAAACAAAATACTTCATTGATATTTCGAAAAATAAAATCATTGACCCAAAAAAAGTAACATTTTTATTTGAGTTAAATAGTCAGGATCATTAGAAAATTGATTCCATTCAGGATAAAATACCTAAGAATTATAAATTAATTATTCTTAGGTATTTTTACATTATGCCTAAACCAGTAATATGTATCGGTGCTGCTTTAATAGATGAGCTCTATCATGCACACAGTACAATGATGCTGCATACCACCAATGAAGTAACGGTAAACCATACCGCAGGAGGTGTTAGCAGAAATATAGCACATCAATTATCATTGTTGGGTGTTCCGGTACAACTTTTAAGCGTGTTTGGAAATGACTCAGATGGCGCCTGGTTAAAAAACACCTGCCTGGAAGAAGGCATTTTAATAGATGCTGCTATTACAGCGCCGACAGCTACCGGAAAATATACTGCAATCATTTCTGAAGATGGTTCATTATTTACAGCGCTATTGACCAATGCGGCACTGCACCTCATTACCAGGGAATACCTGGTTAACCAGGAAGCTCTGCTTAAAACCGCTTCCTTTATTTTGGTGGATGCCAATATCGATGCTGCTGCTATTACATGGCTGATTGAGTTTACCAACATACATCATATCAGCATGATTTTGGAACCGGTTTCTGTATCTCCGGCAAAAAGAATAGCGTCCGTTAACTTTGATGGGTTATACCTTATTACTCCAAACGAAGATGAATTACCAGCCATGTGTAGTGCCGAAGCAACCAATACTGAAGCTCAAATAAAAGAACTACTGGACAGAGGCGTTCAAAACATCTGGCTACATAAAGGGGTAGCAGGATCAGCACTTTATAATAAAACGGAAACCTTACTTTTACACGCTCCCAAAACAGAAGTGTTGGATTGTACCGGGGCCGGTGATGGTTCGGTTGCAGGATTTATTTTTTCAAAATATCATGGCAAAGACAACCTGAATAGTTTAAAAATGGCACACACATTATCGGCCGAAATATTACAGGTGGATGGTGCCATTGCCACACATTTAAACCAGGAAAAACTTTTACAACTCGTTTCAAAATATTACGATGAATGAATTTATAACCATTAATGAAGAAGTAAAAACAGCTTTGGACGCAGGCCTTCCGGTAGTTGCATTGGAATCTACCATCATATCTCACGGCATGCCCTACCCTAAAAATGTGGCTACTGCATTGGCTGTAGAAGCTGTTGTTCGTGACAATGGTGCTGTCCCCGCAACTATTGCCATATTTGATGGTAAATGCCATGTAGGATTAAGTGCTGACCAAATTGAATATTTTGGAAACACCCAACATGTTTGGAAAGTAAGTTTACGGGATATTCCTTATGTATTGAGTCAACAATTATATGGCGCTACCACTGTAGCAGCTACCATGCGAATTGCAGGCATGACGGGCATCAGGATATTTGCAACCGGTGGTATTGGAGGTGTACACCGTGGAGCTGCTGCAAGCATGGATATATCTGCAGATTTAACAGAAATGGCTCAAACTTCTGTGGCCATAATTTCTGCAGGTGTAAAGTCTATTTTGGATATTGAATTAACACTTGAGTATCTTGAAACAAAAGGTATTCCTGTAGTCACTGTTGGCCAGGATGCATTCCCCAGTTTTTATTCGGCAAAAAGCGGCTATACTTCGCCGTTAAGACTTGATAATACTTTCGATATTGCTTCGTTATTATATACAAAATGGACAATGGAACTGGAAGGGTCGGTGTTGATAGCTAACCCTGTACCCGAAAGCCAGGAGGCAAGCAAAGAATTGATAGAGTCGCACATCAATACAGCATTGGCCGCGGCTGAGGCACAAAATATAAAAGGAAAAGAGGTAACTCCCTTTTTACTTAAATATATAGCAGATAATACAGCAGGCGAAAGTCTTGAAACCAATATCGCTCTTATTTTAAATAACGCAAAGCTTGCGGCTCAAATAGCAGTTGCATTCAGCGCTCTTACAAGCGTAAATTAATTAATCCTGTTTTTGTCAATACAATAAATATAACAGAAATAAGTTATTCCAAAAGGAGTAACATCACTCCTGCCCTGTCATGGTTTTTAACAGCATGTGTATAAAATATAATGCATTTTTTCAACTGCAATTGCTTAAATTTGAAATAGGTGAGTGGTCAATAATAAACTAACCTTTTTCCGTTAACTTTAAACCAAACGTACATTGACAGAAACTATCATCAACCTCGAGACCGTTAACCCAATTGAGTTCTTTGGTGTTAACAATGGTAAACTTGACATTCTTAAAAAGAAATTCCCTCTTCTAAAAATTCTTAGCCGTGGCACACAAGTAAAACTGAGCGGGGCTCCCGAGCAAATTGTAGATGCCAAAG
>JBDUEK010000186.1:0-3896 GCA_040002495.1 Ferruginibacter sp. | reverse complement strand
ATCAATGCCTCGATATTGGTGCGTGGGCAGCTTAGAAAATTACCGAACTATTGATATAAGGAAAACGAAATAAAACCATTCGCAAATAATGCTTATTTTAGTTGCATTGTCGCAGGTTTTAGGATTAAACATGTGACAACATAAAAGTTGGGCGAAATTGCACTTTGACATAATACCAACTATTGGTATATTGTGAAAGTAAAAAAAGCAATTATGGCAAGAAATACTTCAATTTTATTAGGAGAATATTTTGAAAAATTCATTGATACTGAGGTCTCATCAGGGCGTTATACTTCCGCTAGTGAAGTGGTTCGGACTGCCTTAAGATTGCTTGAAACCGAAGAACAACTGAAGAAGAATCTTATTACAGCATTAAAAAAAGGTGAACGATCTAAAAGAGTAGAAAACTTTGATCCCAAAAAGCATTTAGCCGCTCTTCATAAAAAGCATCTATGAAAACATTAAAAGTGATTTTCAAAGAGCAGGCAATTTTCGACTTAGAAGATATTTGGTTGTACACTCTGCATACATGGTCTTTAACGCAAGCTGACAGATATCATTCTATGATAGTTAAAGAAATTGATTTCTTAGCAGCTCACCCAAGCTCAGGGAAGAATCAACATCATATCCGAGCGGGTTATCGTTCTTCAAAAATTAAGTCTCACGTAATCTTCTACAGGATTTTGGATAATGAATTAGAAATCATCCGGATTTTGCATGAACGCATGGATATACCAAACAGACTAAAAGATTAGCAACTATCGCCCAACATGGTATTACCTCCAATGCCATGGTTCGTGTCCGCACGAAACATTTTTAGGTTTTAAAATAAACTATTTAACCAGTCAGTATATTATTTGAAAGTTTCGCTTTGTGCGGCCACAAGGCGGTGTGGATTCAAATGCAAAATCCAATCTATAATGTTGAGATACCGTTATTTTCAGGTATTTGAATAGTTGAATCCAAACTGGATTTTATGATAATACTGATATTGCCAGATCGCATACCAACGCCGGAGGGGTTGAATTAGTTGTGTTTTATGAATTCAAATGATTCTTGTGAAACGCTATCTCAATTCGCTTTCCGGAAATGTCACTCAACGAGCATTGGCAGTGCGTTGCTTACATGGATACTGGGGCTTTTTCATTATGTGCCCAAGAGCGGAACTGCACAAACCGAGTCGGCGATACATGGTACAAAATTGCTGGTGAGTATTTTCCCTTCCATTCCTTTTTTGTTAGGAGTAGGTTTGTTGTTTTTTTATGAAATAAATAAGAAAATGGAAGTACAAATAGAATCTGATTTAAAACAAAGACGTAGTAAATAAAACCAATATGCCGGAAGATAGTATAGAACACATCGACTTTGATCATTTAAGCCAGCGGGCAATTTCGCAACCCCTGGTAAAGCATATTTATACCGCCGACCCATCGGCGCATGTGTTTGACGGAAAAATTTATATCTACCCTTCCCATGATGTAGATGCCGGTGAAGCATTTGACGATTTGGGCAGCCATTTCGCCATGGAAGATTACCATGTAATTTCAATGGATAATCCGGATGGCGAAGCAACCGATAATGGTTTGGCACTACATGTAAAAGATGTGCCCTGGGCAGAAAAACAAATGTGGGCACCGGATGCAGCAGAGAAAGACGGAAAGTATTATTTATTTTTTCCTGCAAAAGCGTATGATGGTATTTTTCGAATAGGTGTTGCTGTAAGCGAATCTCCTGAAGGCCCTTTTATCCCCCAGCCTGAAGCAATAAAAAATAGTTTTTCCATTGACCCTGCTGTATTTAAAGATGAGGACGGAGCATACTACATGTATTTTGGCGGCATCTGGGGCGGACAATTGCAACGATGGAGAAACGGTACTTTTAATGCAACAGAAGCAGACAGCCCGGTAGCGCATTTGCCTCAAGAGAACGAGCCATCCTTGTGTGCAAAAGTTGCAAGACTTACCAATGATCTCCTGGAATTTGATGAAGCGCCAAAAGATCTGTTGATACTGGATGAAAATGGTAAGCAATTATTGCAGAGTGATAATGACAGGCGTTTTTTTGAAGCGAGCTGGATGCATAAATATAAAGGCAAATATTATTTCTCATACTCCACCGGTGATACGCATTATATATGTTATGCTATGGGCGATAATCCTTATGGGCCATTTACTTACAGCGGCAGAATTTTAAACCCGGTCGTCGGTTGGACTTCTCATCATTCCATTTGTGAATTTGCCGGTAAGTGGTATTTATTTTATCACGATAGCAGCCTTAGTAAAGGCGTTACTCATCTTCGCAGTATTAAAGTGGCTGAAATTAAATATGATGAAAACGGGCTGATAAAGACATTAGATCCATATAAATAAAGGGGAAATAAACAGTGCTTTTTTACTCATATGACTTAAATATTTTTTGCCAATCATTTCAGCTTAGCACTTTGCCAGGTAAAAATTTGGCAACTGATTAGAAGATCATTGCTTAGTTAGTCAATTTTTTTCTCCTTGATTTTCAATAGTGTCATGCTTTTTTTACTGAGTTAAATTGGGCTTAAACATTAGTGCTATAAATTTCATCAATTTTTACTTGTTAATTTTTTGGGATTAGATATTTTCATTCACTGCATATTTGGAGGTTGTAAAATCATTGGGAATAAATACTATTATAGTCCCGGTTCCAGATACAATTATTGCGGAATTGAAAATGAAGGAAGTAACTATTTACGATATTGCCAGCAAACTTAACCTGTCTCCTTCTTCTGTGAGCAGGGCACTAAATAATATAACTACTATTAACCATCGTACACGCAAAAGGGTATTGGAGGTTGCAGATGAAATGGGATACCGGGTAAATAATTTTGCTCAAAATTTACGAACACAAAAAGGCAGTAAACTAATTGGTGTTATCATTCACAAATTAGACAGTCAGTTTGCTATTAATGCTTTATATAGTATTGAAAAAGTAATCCGCAGTGCTGGTTATAATATGTTGATTTCGCATTCAGCAGCCTGTCTTGAACAGGAGATCATTAATGCAGAAAATTTTTTTCAGCGTCGCATTGAAGGTTTAATCGTTTCGCTTGCATCCAATACAGAATCAGCTGATCATTTTTCCAAATACATTAATAATAATATCCCGGTTTTTTTATTTGATAGCGTGCAAATAAATTTCCCTGGGGTAAAGGTTACATTAGACAATGTAGATGCTGCTTACATTGCTACAACACATCTCATTGAGCAGGGCTGCAAAAGGATTATTCATATTGCCGGCAATCAATCAAGCTCTATTTATTCAGACAGGTTAAGAGGCTATAAAAATGCGTTGATTGCACACGATATTCCATTTGATCCGCAGTTGGTATTACAAAGGGGAATCGATGCACATGCAGTTCCATTTTTAACCGCAGATATTTTAAATATGTCTCCATTACCGGATGGTGTTTTTGTAGTAAATGATATGTGTGGGGTTTTGTGTATGAAATCTTTAATGCAAGCTGGTATAGGTATTCCTGAAGATATGGCCTTTGTAGGATTTAACAATGATATCGTTAGTACGATAGTAGAACCTAACCTTACTACCATTCAATATTCCGGCACCGAAATTGGAGAGATTGTGGCTGAAGCCATGATGGATAGATTGGATGCTGATACAACCTCAGCAATTAATTATACCAGTTTATTAAAAGGGGAATTAATAATTCGGGGTTCTTCAAAAAGAAATACAAAAAATGAGAAAGCTACCTGTTCTAAGGAGGGTAATAATTATTCCAATTCTGATAAAAAGATGCTCCGCAACGAAAATATCTCAATCCGTTTGTAGTTCTACTTTGACAAGTCAAACCTTTGTGTTTTTTTGTTGACCAGCAGAAGTTTTTTATGGCGGCATCGTTGTGTCCT
>JBDUEK010000185.1:0-3934 GCA_040002495.1 Ferruginibacter sp. | reverse complement strand
CGTATTCGGGACTTGCACCCTATAGCTGATATACATGCCTGACACACTAAAAAACCGTCCAGCCATTCGCCAGACGGTTCATTTGTCGTCCTCCCTGTACACTTTTCGAACTTATTTATAATTGAGCTAAAGCGATTGGAAAGCATTGTTGCTTAACAAGCAGCGCTTTACGTTCTTTTATTTTTATAATCACCTTGAATGAAAATGGCAAATATGAAAATTGACAAAAACTATGTCGAGTTTATCCAGTCCATTAAGAAGCAAATTGTTCAAAGCCGCTATGCAGCCGCAAGGTTTGCGAACCGGGAGCAACTGATGCTTTATTTTAAAACCGGGGTAATGATTTCCGAAAAAATAAAAGCCCAAAATGGGGGGCAAAAGTACTCGACCAAATTTCGACAGATCTGCAAAAATCACTGCAGGGCTTAAAGGGATTCTCACATTTCCTTTAAATCAATCAGAGCAGCTTCACTATTTCTGCTTTGTAAGGTTTCGTGAAGAGCTATGGAAACCCGATGACTCCTCCTGCCCTCTCTAACGTTACTTGAAATAATACTTATCATATGTTCGTTGTTGAAAAACTTGATATTAACTGTCACAACAGGACTTGCGGTAAGTTGGTAAATCTGTGTAACTTAGAGTACTACTTGTCAAGATGCTTTTTTAAATATTTAGCGGTCACTGATAATTTGTTTTCCAGTAAATTTCGAACGGTTCCTTCAAAAACCAACTCCCCCCCATATTTACCTGCACCAGGCCCAATATCAATAATCCAATCTGCTTGCGAAATAATATCTAAATTATGTTCAATCACAATGAGTGTATTGCCCCGGTTAACCAGGTTACCAAGCATCTTCATCAACTTTTCTGTATCTGATGGATGCAAGCCTGTACTTGGTTCGTCCAATATCAATATATTATTTTTGTCGTTCAATTCTTTTGTCAATTTCAACCGTTGCCTTTCGCCGCCTGAAAAACTGTCTAACCTTTGCCCAAGTGTTAAATAATCCAATCCTAATTCAGATAACAAACTAAAATGCTGCGTAAATGAATGCTCTTTAAAAAAAACCTGAGCTTGCTCTACGGTTAATGCCAACACTTCAGTAATATTCCTTTCGTGCAATTTATATTTTAAGACACCGGGATTAAACCCGCTTCCATGGCACACTTCGCAGGGCTCCTGCACATCTTCCATAAAAGCCAAATCAATTTTTTCAAAACCCAATCCTTTGCAATTTGGGCAAGCACCTTCGCCATTGCGGCTAAAAAGCCTATTGCTCACATTGTTGGCCTTTGCAAACAAATTCCGGATAATATCTGAAACGCCAAGATAAGTCAGCAGGTTGGATCTTGCACTTGATGCAATGGCAGATTGGTCAATAAGTTTTACTTCAGGAAATTGCATCGGCAAAACTTTGCTTATTAAAGTGGTTTTCCCTGAACCTGCTACGCCGGTTACTACCGACAAAACATTTTTGGGTATTTTAACGGTAATGTTTTTTAAGTTAAACAAATTTGCATTTTCGATGATAAGGAAATCATTCGTTCTTCGGGGATGGGTTTGAAAGTTTGTCGTATGTGAAAAATAATTACCCGTTTTAGTTTTTGCATTTTTCAATTCTGCAAAAGAGCCTTCGTACACTACTTCGCCACCGTTGGTTCCTGAGAGCGGGCCCATATCTACAACATGGTCAGCAATCTTTATCAGGTCTGGGTCGTGCTCTACTATCAGCACGGTGTTGCCTTTTTCTTTTATCTGTTGAATAATCCGGGAAATATTATCCAGATCCTGCGGATGAAGCCCAATGCTGGGTTCATCAAAAATATATAACAGGTCTTCAATGCTGTTGCCCAAATGCTTTACCATTTTAATGCGTTGAGATTCCCCGCCTGATAAAGTGTTTGTTGTTCTGTCTAACGATAAATATTGGAGCCCGATAGTAACGATATTGTTTAGCTTTTTTTCGAGTTCGTTCAGTATGGTTTCGTACGATTTTGAGTTAATGGTTTTTACAAACACCAACAGTTCATCAATTGGAAGGGCGGAACAATCCGCAATATTTTTTTTGTTTATTTTACTGGAAAGTATTTTTTCGTTCAGCCGTTTTCCTTTGCATACAGGGCATACTTCCGAAATAATAATTTTCTGCAAATCTTTTTTCCTCAAAATATTTTCTTTGGAATCCTTTTTTAAAAAATCATTTTCAATACGTGGTAATACTCCAACGTAAAGCATTGTCTTGCCCCAATTTTTAGCAGGATGTTTTGGTTTATGTTTTTCTGCATGAAGCAATATGTTCCATTCTTCTTCCGTAAAATCTTTTAGTTTTTTATTATTGTCAAAATAACCGGAGTTTACATAGCGCAACCATCTGTAACCTTCCGGCTGAAAGGTTGGAAATATAATAGCACCCTCATTTAATGTTTTATTTTTGTCGAATAATTTATCGACGTGGATGCTGCTCACAAAACCCAAACCCTCACATTTCGGGCACATACCCTGAGGATTGTTGAACGAAAAAACGTTAGAATAACCAACAAATGGCTGGCCCATTCGTGAAAACAAAAGCCGCAATGAAGCATATACATCTGTAGCCGTTCCTACCGTGGAGCGCACATTACCGCCCAATCTTTTTTGATTGATTATAACAGGGAAATTTAGATGCTCAATTCTATCTACATCAGCCACGCCAATATGTGCTAAACGATTTCTAACAAAGCTATTTTGTGTTTCATTCATTTGGCGTTGAGCCTCCGCACCAATGGTTTCAAAAACCAATGATGATTTTCCCGAACCTGAGACGCCCGTAAAAACAGTTATTTCATTTTTTGGGATTTCTAACGAAATATTTTTAAGATTGTTCTGCCGTGCTCCAATTATCTTAATTGTTTTCATGATAAAAAATTAAATATTTAACCGGCATATTTGGAATAGCACCATACCAGCTCCACTTATCGCCACTATTAGACATATTTCTATGCTTCGCCCAATTCCCACTTTCCAGTCTGCTTTGCAATATCAATTAGTTTCAGTCCATGCTCTGTCATTAGTCCTTCTTCAATCATCCTTTCTGCTCTTTCCATATTCGGTTTACTCCAATTACTTTTTTTAGCATTACGGGGTGAAAATGTTAGGTAATAGCTTTCCGCGTCCCTTTTTTTACATAGGCTATCTATCCAGCCAAAACATAAAGCTTCTTCAGTAGCCTCATCGTTAGAGACTGATTTCACCTTACTTTTTTTGTGATAGAGAATGAGCCAAACGGATTTCTTCGTTTGGCAATTCAGCAATAGCCATTTACGCCACGCTTTTCTTGTTTTGGCATATACAGCTTGTTTGCCATCTTTGGTTTCCATAACACTTACAAATTCGTTTGTTGTAAAATTTCTACATAATGTTTGTTTGTCATTATGCCGAGGATATTACCAAATGGATCTACCACAGATGCTGTAACAAAAGTCATTTTTCCACCACTTCTGTCAGTTATTTGGTCATACACTTTCGCACCTTTGGAAATTAGCAATTCAAGTGTAGCTTCTAAATTATCAACATGCCAATAAGCAATTGCTCCACCAACATTTTTAGTTGCTCCTTCGGGTGCATATTTGCTATCAATTATTCCCAACTCATGTTGATAATCGCCTAAGCGAAACTCTGAATAACCCGGAACATTAAAGTAAGGCTCAACACCTAAAAATTCGCTGTACCATTTTGTTGCAGTTTCAATATCTGCAGCATAAAAACTAATAGTTGAAAGCCCCCTTAATATTTTTGTTTTTTCCATTTTCGATATTTTAAAATTGATTTGAATTATTATTTATTGGTAGTTACGATTTTTAGTTTACCTGTTATTAGGTTCCATTTTATTTAGGGGATCTGCCATTAAACAGATATTTCTTATTTGCTCATTACTCAATTGTTCTATTTGCATTG
>JBDUEK010000184.1:0-3991 GCA_040002495.1 Ferruginibacter sp. | reverse complement strand
AGCATAATATATCTGCCCCTTAGTTTTGAAGACCCCTTAATTGCATTAGCCTTTTTAATTGTATTGCCTTTTGAATTAAACTACCTTTTGAATTGCACTGCCCTTTGAATTGCACTGCCCTTCAGGGCGGTGAAATGGAACTATTCTTCATGGCTTTAGCCAAAGAAAAATTTGGCTAAAGCCATGAAGTAAATTAGAATTTAATCCCCGCCCTAAAGGACGGGGCAATGCAAAAAGGAGAACCATCAGATTGAATGCTGCATTAATCAACAATATTCATAACACATTTTGATGCAGCGGGAAGTATAACTGCTTCTAACCCCATACCTGCAGTACCGCCGGTTATCAAAATTGTTTTTCATTTTAATTCCATGATTTATGATTTAATTTTTTTATTGATAAAATATCGTTGTAATTTAAAAATTAACTCAAAAAGAGATTGATAAGACGATCGGTGTTTTTTGTAAAAGGGGCATGCAGCAAATCCATACCATTCCAGATTCCCTGTTCGTAAATTCCTTTTGCATGACTAAGTGTGCGGAAACCTTCAATACCATGATAGGCACCCATTCCGCTTTCACCCACACCACCAAAAGAAAGATCATCTTGTGCGATGTGTGAAAATGTTCCATTGATCGTAACATTGCCGGAAGTAGTCCGGCTCAACACCTTTTTTTTATCTTCACCATCATGTGTAAAAAAATACAGCGCTAATGGCCTTGGCCGGGCATTTACATAATTGATGGCATCATCAATAGTTTGATAAGAAAGTATTGGTAAAATAGGTCCAAAAATTTCTTCTTTTGCAATACGCATTTCATCCGTTACACCCAAAACAATAGAAGGCGCCATGGTATGTGGTCTATTTGCAGCCTCTTCAGGACGAGCACCTACTTCAATTATTTGAGCTCCTTGATTTTTGGCATCGGCTAACAATTCTTGAAGTATTGCAAATTGCTGTTCATTGATAATGGATGTATAATCCTGACCTGTAGGACCATCGGGGTAAGCTTCTTTGGTACTCTTGTCGTATGCTTTTACAAAGGCATCAACTTCACTTTCATGCACCAACGCATAATCAGGCGCAATACAGGTTTGCCCTGCAGACAGAAGTTTTCCATAAACAATACGGGATGCTGCTTTTTCCAAAGAATAGCCTTTAGAAATAATCACCGGAGATTTTCCTCCTAATTCTAAAGTAACGGGAACGAGGTTTTCGCTTGCCGCTTTCATCACAGAGCGGCCAACAGAAGTGCTTCCCGTAAATACAAGATGGTCAAAATGCAATTTACTAAATGTTGCTCCATCGCCATTTACAAGCGTTACCTGGTTTTCAGGAAATATTTCACTGAACATTGACGCAATCACTGCGTTAGTAGCAGGCGTAAATTTTGACGGTTTCAACATTACCCGGTTACCAGCTGCAATGGCTGTTACCACAGGCATCAACGATAAATTAATTGGGTAATTCCATGGTGATATCACGCCCACAACGCCCAGTGGTTGGTATTCTACCCGTGCACTTCCAAAACGCATGTGCAAAGCAACGTTTCGTTTAGTTGGCGTCATGAATTTTTTAAGATTGCTGCTCAAATATTTGAGGCCTTCAATAACGCCTAATATTTCTACGATGGCAGTTTCGTGCCTTGAGCGATGTCCAAAATCTGCTGTGATAGCTTCTTCAATTTCGCTTCTTCTGGCAATTAATGCCAATTTAAATTTTTTCAAGTCAGCACGCCTTTGTTCAAGCGTTGGCGGGCCATCATTCAAAAAGGCATGCCGCTGATTGGTGAGAATAGACTGAAGTTTGTCAGGTGCTAAAATATCTGTTGACATAATTTTAATTATATAATGTTAAGAATGAAATATGCTTACGATTTAAGCTGCTTTGCATTTTTCGCAACATTAATTAATCCGTATGCCATTTTAGGAAAGAAACGGTGAATCACGTAAACCAGTTTAGTGTCACCAACACGAATAGTGAACTGATTCTTTTTAATACCTGAAATAAGTGCGTTAACTAATTTTTCGGGCGGTATGCCTTTTGCTTCCAGGTTTTCCGTCATGCTGGTTGCTACTACGGGTGGTAACAGCTCAAATACCTTAACACTGCTTTTCAATATCTCTAAATGATCTCTTAGAGACACCGTATAAAAACGCATGGCCGCTTTGCTGGCAGAGTATGTTGGAGCCAAATTAAATGACACATAACTTAACACAGATGATGTATTGATAATGGCCGCTTCCGTTTTTGATTTCAACATTTCGATAAAAAGATTGGTTAAGCGAATTACGCCGAGGTAATTAATGTTGATTTCGTTTTCCGCATTTTCTAAGTGTTTAGCATTGGCAATCCCTAAATTAGCGGGGCCGCTCATGATGCCTGCGTTGTTGTATAAAATATCAATGCCCCCCAATGCCTTTACCGTATCGAAAAGTGACTGTGCATCATTAGCATTTGCCACATCACTTTGTATGGCCGTAATGGCGGGATACATTTTTTTAACTGCATCTAATTTGGATTGATTTCTACCAGTGACAATTACTTTAGCTCCATTGGCCAAAAATTGTTTTGTTGCTTCCAGGCCGATACCTGCGGCACCACCTGTGATCAATATTGTTTTTCCTTTTAATTCCATGATTTTATTTTTTAAATTGTTTATAAATTGTTTGATAATGTTTATTTCTACTTTGACAAGTCGATTTTTTTGTTGGCCAGCAGAAGTTTTTTATGGCGACATCGTTGTGTCACTCACTTGTGCCATATTTTTTCATGGCATCTTTTCCGTTCCATAGTTAGAAGTATTCTAATTCTAGCAAACGTTTTCTAAATATGTCAAAGTAGAATTATACAGAAAATTGTTTTAAATGATAATCAATATGCATCGTAAGCAGCCTTCCCCATTCATTGCTACTCATACGACCAAATAAAGGATGCGGTCCCCAGGTAGAAGTGGTTTTACTATTGCATGCTTTAGTGATGATTTCAATCAGCAATTTTTTCTCGTACTCAAAGTCAAAATGTTGGGTTGGTGGTATTTTAAAATTTAGCGGTAACAGCAATCCCTTTGGTTGCTCTGAAAGAAAATCTATTAATAACCATTTAAATATTGTTCTTGATAACAAATAACTTTCATCTGGCAGGTCAAAATAACCCAAGGCACTTCCTGTAGCCAAATTCAGGTGTTGCAACATTTGATCAGGACTCATAGTACCCCATTGCCTTACGGATTGTGGAGTGATACTATTTACTCTGCTGGTTAATGACTGTAACATTTTTTCTGAAAAGAAATTTTTTCCTTTTATTCGTTTCATAAAAGGTTCTTTCAGCGTGGCTTTTATTATCGGCCAGGTACTTCCCAGCAAGTACCTGTTAATAATGCTTCGTTTAAGTTTTGCTTTTTGTAACATTTCAATAATTGAATTTTTGATAACACAAAGGTAGATTGCCTTAATGGCTTGGTTATAACTCAAAAGGAGGAACGTCTGACACAAAACGACGTGGAAACTGGCAGTAGTAAAATCCGTCCCGGATCAAATAAGAAATAAAACAGGATTAAAAGTACAGCCGCTGAAAAAAGTATTTGCAAAAGCAGGGCTTGATCTTCTATGAATTATACTGCGCAAGGGATAAATTAGTGACGTGGTATTTTGTTCCTCATTGATAAAATGTACAAGAGTGCGATCCCGATAAAAGATCGGGACTGGCTGCCAATGAAGCTTAATTGATCCCGATATATCGGGACTGCCGGGTTCAAAAAAAATGTTTATGATTTTATACCTTGTTTACTATACCAGCCTTTGCAAATGTTCAACGTTAGGTGTCTACGCCCATGGATCCAAAACTACCTTGCCTGTTGATTTACGTCCTTCTACAAGATGATGTGCTTCGGCTGCTTGCGAAAGTGGTAACACTGCACCAATTTGTAAATTCAGTTTTCCACTAAGCACAAAGCCGATGATTTCTATAAGTGTACTTTGTATCATTTCT
>JBDUEK010000183.1:0-4112 GCA_040002495.1 Ferruginibacter sp. | reverse complement strand
TCAATACTTTCATATCGATAAACCGGCTATTTCAAAAAAAGATCGGATGGTAGTGGGAAAAGATATAGCGCTTCTTTTTCAATTAGACATCGTTTATACAGATGGAACAATAGAAACCATCTTATCAGATGAAAGCTGGAAATCTTCAACGGCCGAAATCCGCTATTCAGAAATCTATCAAGGCGAAACCATTGATGCCCGCAGGGAAAAGAAAGGATGGACCGTTGCAGGTTACAATGATAAAGATTGGAATGGTGTGAAAGTGGCGAATCACCCGATAAATGTGTTAATGGCAACAGTGAACGAACCTGTGAAGAAACACGAGACTTTTAAACCGATTAAAATATTAACTACACCAAAGGGTGAAAAAGTGATTGACTTCGGGCAAAACCTCGTTGGATGGGTTATTGTGAAAGCGAATGGAAAGAGTGGTGATACCATAAAAATCAATCATGCCGAAGTACTGGATAAACAAGGCAACTTTTACACTGAAAATCTGCGTTTCGCAAAATCCGAAAACAACTATGTGTTGAAAGGAAACAGCGAAGAATTCTTTGAACCGCATTTTTCCTGGCAAGGCTTTCGTTACATTAAAGTGACTGGTTATAACGGTGAATTAAAACCTGACGATTTTACGGCGGTTGCACTTTATTCTGATATGAAGCCGGCGGGCACACTGACCACGTCCAATCCACTTATCAACCAACTGCAACACAACATTGAATGGGGACAAAAAGGAAACTTCCTTGACGTGCCCACCGATTGTCCGCAACGGGATGAACGCCTTGGCTGGACCGGTGATGCACAAGTTTTTTTCCGTACAGCATCTTTTAACATGGACGTACATAATTTTTTTGCCAAGTGGATGAAAGATGTGGCGGCAGACCAACTTCCTAATGGGAAAGTTCCCGACGTGATTCCGAATGTATTGAATTATCCAAATGGCGGTGCTACCGGCTGGTCTGATGCAGCAACCATTATTCCCTGGAATATGTATCTCGCATACGGCGACAAGCGCCTCCTGGATGAGCAATATCCCAGCATGAAGGCATGGGTAAAGTACATGACAGACTCCAGTCAAAATTATTTATGGAACAAAGGTGCTCATTACGGCGACTGGCTTTCCTACATGCTGGACAATGATCTTTATGGCCGCTCCGCCATTACAGACAAGTACCTGATAACACAATGTTTTTATGCACATTCAACACAGTTGCTTATCAAAGCTGCAAGCGTGTTGAACAAGAGGGAGGATGTTTCAACCTACACAGCATTACTGCACAACATTAAAGAAGCCTTTGTAAAGGAATATTTGACAGGCAATGGCCGTCTGTCTTCTAACACGCAAACTGCTTACGTGCTGGCATTAAACTTTGATATGCTGCCGGAGAATATAAGAGGGCAGGCCGTGGATAGGTTGGTGGAAAATATTAAGAACTACAACAATCACATCACTACTGGTTTCCTGGGCACACCCTACATCTGCCATGTGCTCTCCCGTTTTGGTAGAACAGACGTTGCTTATGATTTGCTCCTGCAGGAAACATTTCCTTCCTGGCTTTATCCGGTGAAGATGGGTGCAACCACCATTTGGGAGCGCTGGAACGGCATTCGTCCTGACAGCACATTTGAACCGGCTTCCATGAACTCCTTTAATCATTATGCTTACGGCGCCATCGGTGATTGGATGTACCGCCAAATGGCAGGACTCGATACAGAAGAAGACGGTGTTGGTTACAAGAAAATAAAAATTCAACCACACATTGGTGGCGGCTTCACGCATGCAGCCGTGACGTACCAAGCACCTTATGGCAACGTGAGTACCAGTTGGAAAATAGAGAACGGCAGACTAATCGTAGATGCCGAAATTCCGGCCAACACAACAGCCATCATCTACATACCGGCAAGCAATCCCGATATGGTATTGGAGGGTGGAAGAAAAGTTTCTTCAATAAAAGACATTCACTTAAGCAACGAGGAAAATGGTTTTGTACAAATGAGTGTCGGTTCGGGCAAATACAGTTTTAGCATGGATTGGAAAAAGGATGAGCAGAACTGGAAACAAGGAAAAACCGAAGCCAAATAATCGTTTCCCGCTGGAAAATTGACAAATAAATGTAAATATCCACCGCCGTATTAATCGATTGCTTTAAATTATTTTTTTACAAACATGCTACCGTTGAGTACAAGAAATCAAGTTCTTTATTGTCTATCATTCATCCTCTTTTTGACAAATGTTTCTGCACAACAATTTGAAGTTCAGAACTCCTGACCTGTGCCCCAAGCAAATGTTTTTTTCGCAAACTAAAGTTGCAGTACATAAGCCTGAAAGGCTTGAATTTAAATAGCCGTGGGTGAAACCCATGGTAACAGATTCCAATTGCATATATTCCAACCCTTTCAGGGTTGAATATATTAACTCCATAAAATTCAACCCCATTCGGGGTTGTATCGAATTACGGCATTCATTTTCCCCGGGTTTCACCCGAGGCTATTCACATTAAACCCCGTTGGGGTTATTCCCGGAAATAAAGTAAACCAATGGTTTTAGTTTGCGACAGATCAGGAGTTCTGAAGTTGTTGATGCAAAAATTAAAATAAAAAATGAAGCCGGCATTATCACGCTCAGTTCGTAAAATGTTTACTGTCCTTTTCTTTTTTGCGTGATATGACAATGTAAAATATTTGGACAGACTATAAATAACCCCATCAAATTAAAGCGCTCCGGTTTAAAACCAGTTGCAAAAGTCAACGAAAGATTTCAGGCGTTAACGATCTAAGAATTTGAAGAAAATCCTTATGAAGAAAATTGTTATTCTACTTTTTGCCACTTGCAGTTTACAGCATGTTGCTATTTCGCAACAACCCAGTTTCAAAAACAAAAATCTTTCACCCGAAGCAGGGACTAAAGATCCTGGATGAAAAGCTGATGCAATTGCAATGCATCCGGGGACAGAAACCTTCCATCATGACCAATGGCGATTTTGATGAAACCAAAGCCGCTAAATTCTTAAAAATGGTCGCAACTTTGTATTGAGCGTTGCATCAATCTACCAATCTATTTCTCCCTTTGCCATATTTCGTTCACGTATGAAGTTGTTTTACAACCTTTTAATTAATCCGACAAAAATTCTTTAAAAAATTGTTTTGGAAAATTTTGTTATTAAAATATTTTCCTGTTATTTTGAGTTGGGAAAATATTTATGATAAAATATTTTCCTTAACGAGGCTATATGAGAAAAGAAATCCTTCAAACTTCATTGGAGCAATTTTTAAAATACGGCATTCGCAAAGTGTCGGTGCAGAAGCTGGTTGAACCGTTAGGTATTTCTACAAAAACGGTTTATAAATATTTTAAAAACAAAGAGAATTTACTAAAAGAGGCCTTACATCTTTATTACCGCCAGAAGAATCAATTACTCGAATGCCGGGTAAGTGAACAAAATGTTGTGCAGCTTTTGTGTGATGTATGGAGCAGGTCATTCCAGGTAGAGCTACAGGTTAATCAAAACTTTTTCAGTGACCTCCTTCATTACTATCCCGACCTGAATGAACGATTTGCTGCAACAACTGACAAGATTTTCACAGAGCTGTTTATGAGGATTTTGAAGCGGGGTATAAATGAAGGTTTTCTAAAAAAGAACCTCCTTCCCCAGGTGGCTTTGGATGGCATGTATGTATTATATGCAGCGATTGTTCGCCAACAGCATTTCAAAAAAATCCGTATTAGTCCCCATGATTTACTAGTCAACACAATGCTCATTTATGTCAGAGGTCTTTGTACTGAAAAGGGAAGAAAAGAATTCAATGTGCAAACTTATTGGCCAATCGGAAAGTTGCGGAAATCGAATGTAAAAGCTGCAGCCGATCGAATGAGTCTTAATTAATTCTACTTTGACATATTTAAAAAAATGTGGCTCACGGTTACGATAGTTTAATTATGGAACGAAAAAGATGCCATGAAAAAATACAGTACAAGTGAGTGACACAACGATGCCGCCATAAAAAACTTCTGCTGGTCAACAAAAAAACACAAAGGTTTGACTTGTCAAAGTAGAATTAAGATAACAATAGTAAAGGTTTATAAAAACCCTATAAAAAAACAACCGGTA
>JBDUEK010000182.1:0-4209 GCA_040002495.1 Ferruginibacter sp. | reverse complement strand
TCAATGAACCATAGTCTTTCCTGGCTATAAGAAAGTGGAATATATTGCGGACGTATTTCTACTTCAATGTCCGGAAGTAAGACATTATTTGTTTGATCTTCCAGGTGATTGGCAAGTTCTGAAATAGTCGGGTAATCAAATAAAGAACGAATCGACAGCTCTACATTCAAGTCTCGCCGAATGGCTGAAACCAGGCTCATACCTAATAATGAATGCCCGCCCAATTCAAAAAAATTGTCATTGATTCCAATCTTTTCTTTACCCAATAATTGCTGCCAACTATTTACCAGTGCTTTTTCACTCGCAGTTTTCGGTGCTAAATAGGCCTGGCTTGCAGTTGTACTACGTTCTGGAGCCGGCAAAGCTTTTTTATTAATCTTACCATTGGCTGTCAAAGGAAATTTATCCAACAATATGAAGTCTGTCGGAACCATATAATCTGGCAAAACTTTTCCTACGCCTCCTTTCACTTGCTGTATAAACTCATTGTTATCGAATGATGATATGGGTAACTTGATTTCGAGATAAGCGCATAATTTTTTTCCGAAACTTGCATCATCTTCTATCACCAATACTTTGGCATTTTTTACACCTTCAAGGCCAGCAAGGCATTCCTCTATTTCCCCCAGTTCAATTCTGAAGCCACGGATTTTTACCTGGTCATCTATGCGGCCCAAATAGGCGATATTGCCATCTTGCTGCCAGCGGCCAAGGTCGCCAGTGCGATACATTCGTGCACCTGGAACTTTGCTAAAAGGATCAGTAATAAATTTCTCTTTTGTTAATTCAGGACGGTTCAAATAACCCCTGGCTACTTGCACACCACCAATGTGTATTTCACCAACTCCGCCCATTGGCGCCAGGTTATTATCCTTATCTAAAATGTAAATAGCTGTATTGGCAACGGGTTTGCCGATTGGAATTTGCTTAATTTCTGTATCGAAATCTCCCAGTGTCCAGCAGGTAACATCAACGGCCGCTTCGGTTGGGCCATATAAATTATGCAGTTTTGCAGTGGCAAGTTTTTCAATAAACAAATTTGCCTGCGAAGGCTTTAGTGCTTCACCACTACAGATCACCTGCTTTAATTCGGGGCAATCGCCAGCATTGATCGTCGATAAAAACACACCTAACATGGAGGGTACAAAATGTATGATTGTTACCTTTTCATCGTGAATTATTTTTTGTAAGTAATCAGCATCTCTATGACCGCCGGGTTTAGCAAAAACCAACTTCGAACCTGTTATCAATGGCCAGCATAATTCCGTTACAGACACATCAAAACAAAAAGTAGTTTTCTGTAAAAAAACATCTGTTTCAGTTAGCTTGTAATTATCCTGTGCCCACAATAAACGATTCACCAATCCACCATGTTCATTGATAACGCCTTTGGGTTTTCCGGTGGAGCCGGATGTGTAGATTATGTATGCCGGATTATTTACTTTTAAATCATTCGCTACCTTAGTTGCCGGTTGCTTAGCAATGTTTTCCCAATCAGCATCAAGACTAATAATTTTGCATTTGTCATTTAGTGGCAACACCGCTTTACTATCATCTGTGGTTATTATAATTGTAGCTGCTGTATCTTCTAACATGTAACTGAGCCGATCTTCGGGATATTCCGGATCGATTGGCACATAGGCAGCACCAGCTTTTAAAATCCCCAGTATACCAACGATCATTTCCAGAGATCTATCCAGGCAAATGGGAACAAGGGTTTCTTCTTTTACGCCCAGCTTACGCAGGTAATGGCCAAGCTGATTGGATTTTTCATCCAACATTTTGTAGCTTAATTCCTGGCCATCAAAAGCCACGGCAATAACTTCGGGTGTCTTTTTTACCTGCTCTTCAAATAAATCCACATAGGTTTTATTTGTTGGATAATCTACCTCCGTATTATTAAGCTTAACCAGCAAATGCTCTTTTTCATCTTCCATCAACATCGGTAATTCACCGATCGGTTGCACTGCATTTTTTACGATGGATTGCAGCAATTGTATATAATGTTGGGTTAGCTGGTTGATCGTTTGCTCACTGTATAAATCGGTGCAATATTCGATCGTTCCCAGCATGCCATCCGGTGTTTCTGAAAGGCTGATATCTAATTCAAACTTTGCTTTATTTTTTTCAAAAGGTTCTTCTGATAAAGCGAGTTCACCTAGTTCTATAGCTTGCTTTTCCGGCGTATTTTGTAAAACAAATAACACCTGGAAAAGCGGTGTTCGGCTGAGGTCCCTGTTTTTAACAACCGCTTCTACAACTTTTTCGAAAGGTAATTCCTGGTGTTCAAATGCTTCGAGTGTAGTTGTTTTTACCTGCTGTAATAATTCGGTAAATGATTGCTTATTATCCACATTGTCACGCAGTGTTAATGTGTTTACAAAAAATCCAACCAGGCCTTCCAGCTCCTGTTGCTTTCTGCCTGCAATGGCTGTTCCCACACTAATATCCTGCTGTCCGCTATAACGGTATAATAAAACTTTAAAAGCTGCCAGCAAGGTCATAAAAAGTGTAACGCCCTGTTGATGCCCCAATTCATGCAATTGCTCCGTTAAGTTTTTATCAATCGTAAATTCTTCGAAGTTGCCGTTGAAACTTTGCGTAGCTGTTCTTGCAAAATCTGTTGGCATTTGCAAAGGCGAAACATCTTCCAGTTTTGCCTTCCAATAATTGAGTTCCTTATTTATCAATGGCCCGTCAAGGTACTGCCGTTGCCAGATAGCAAAATCTGCATATTGAATTTGAAGTGGCTGAAGTGCAGCATCAGCTCCTGTTTCAAACGCCTTGTACAATTGAACCAGTTCGTTGATGATAATTCCCGCCGACCAACCATCTGCTGCAATGTGATGCATTGTTACAACCAGTACATGTTCTGTTTCCTGCAACTTTATCAATGCTGCACGCAACATATAATCTTTGGAAAGCTCAAAGGGAGTATTGATTAGTTGTTGTATGAAAAGCTGTAAATCTTCTGGGTTATTTGAGTATGCTGTTCCATCAATAACCCGCATTTCCCAATCAGTAATATTGTTGATTTGTTGATACCGGTCTCCGCCGTTTTCACGGATCGTAGTTCTTAAAACTTCGTGGCGGTTTATAATTTGTTTTAATGCAAAACTGAGTGCTTCTATATTTATTTTGCCGATTAGCCGCAGTACAGCCGGTATATGATATTGCGTGCTACCTTCTAACTGATCGATGAACCAAATACGCTCCTGGTTATAAGACAATGGTATTAACTCCGGCTTTTCTTTTACCTCAACAATTGCAGGTAAGGACGAAATTCCGTTTTGTTTATCCTGGATTAGCTCCGCTATTTGTGCGATGGTTGTGTTTAAGAAAATTTCTGTTAGCGTAAGTTGAACATGAAATTGAGCTAATATACGAGACAGCAATTGAATGGCTTTAAGGCTATTGCCCCCTATCTTAAAAAAATCATCCTTAACGCCAAAATTTTTATGCCCCAATAATGATTGCCAAAATTCGAACAAGGCAAGTTCAGTTTCTCCGGCAGGCGCAACTATATCAAGTGACTGCACAGGCTTACCTTTTGCTCCCATCAAACCAATGAGATCCTTGCCTGTTTTGCCAACCAGTGTTTTATTAAATTGCTTGTTCTTCATAATGTATCTCTCACTAATCTATTCGGGAATTTATAATTAATAGCCATGCCATTTCATTCATGGCTACAGTTGCATCTTTACAATAGCAGGCATTTTTAGTATGGTATATGTTGCAAGAAATTGAAGAATTTATTTCATGAAGTTTTGAAAGATGAATGACTCCATAAAACTAATAGAGCCCCCAACTTTAAATTGGGGGCTGTATATTTTTAAAACCGGTTTTATAGATACCGGCCTATGATCAATATATCCTGTGCTTTCTGTTTCTATCATGGGGGTTATTATA
Source organism: Ferruginibacter sp. (assembly GCA_040002495.1). GTDB lineage: Bacteria > Bacteroidota > Bacteroidia > Chitinophagales > Chitinophagaceae > Ferruginibacter. The sequence goes on along the minus strand of JBDUEK010000182.1, from coordinate 300 downwards.
TAATAAAAAATCACTTCCGATCAGGCAACTAAAAGTTACAACTTTTTGCAACAGATATTTGCCAACTTTTATGCTACTACCTAAATACGACAAAAACAGTTTTCGGTCTTTAAGCAGGTTTTAATTTATTCCTAAAAAGATATAATTAAACTTTCGAATCGATTTAATTTATAATTGGATCCATGAAAACATCCAAACAAATGAAATGTTGCTAATATTAAATCAACTCCATTGGCTTAGCCTGCTTATCATACAACAGTTCTTTTTCACCAAATAACCTTTCGGCTACAATGCCACGCT
>JBDUEK010000181.1:0-4393 GCA_040002495.1 Ferruginibacter sp. | reverse complement strand
AAATGAACCGCCAGCGCCGCTAACTATAGTCCATAAACCTGTACCAATTGAAGGCGCATTTCCGGCAAGTGTAACCGTAGTCAGTCCGCAGGTCGCACTGCTTAGTTGGTCCGGGCCTGCATTTGAGTTGGTTGGAGTCTGGGACACATTAATTAATATGCCTGATGTGAAAATTGGATTTGGACTAGCACAATTTTCAGAAGACGTAAATTTTAACCTTACTAAATAACCATCAAGTAAAGTATTTGTATTGTAAATTGAAGACGTTTGGCCTGCGATATCATTATAATTTACACCACCATCTGTACTTAGTTGCCACTGGTATCCTGGGGTTAAACCGCCATTTGTAGGCACCCCCGCTGTAAAAGTAACATTTGTACCCTCACATATTGTCGTTGCAGATGCAGATATATTTACAGAAACAGTCAATAACGGATTTACCGTCATCGTTAAAATATTGCTCGTTGCTGTTGTCGGATTAGCACAAACCTCTGCAGATGGAGTCAGTATAACAGTAATTTGATCACCATTCACTAATGTATTTCTTATAAGTGTAACATTTGTTTCACCGATAAGATCTGCTCCATTAAGTTTCCATTGATAGCCTGGGGTAACGCCGCCGTTCGTAGGGGATGCAGTAAAAGTGACATCGGTACCTGAACAGATTGTTGTGCCAGTATTAGCCGCAATACTCACTGTTGGAACGACTTGCGCATTAATTGTGAAGGGTGCAGAAGCATTAGAAGCAATTGTCCCTACGTCTGGGGGACTCAAAGTAGTAATTGAAAATCTATAACCCGAACCGGTGGCTAATCCGCTTGGAAGGGTAAAAGTTTTGCTTAAGTCAGTAGCACCGCCATCAGAAGTATTGTAAGTCACTAAAGGAAAAGTAAAGGGGCCACCTGGAAGTAGGGTAAAATTTCCACCAAAAGCATCACTAATATAAAACTCAAATTCAGATGCGGTGGTATAGTAAGGTGCAGGATTCGTTCCATTAACTGCTTCAAAAGTAACCGTTACATCCGATCCTGCACACACAGGTGTTCCTGTAACCACTACATTAGAAATAGTCTGTGCTTTTAGTTCCAGGGAAAACCCCAGGACTAAAACACAACAGAGCATAATATTAAAAATCAACCTGATCAGTGAAAATAAGTGGTTTCTTTTTTTTCCTGTGATTGTTAGCAATGGTAAAGCTGTTTTCATACCTAAATTTTAGTAATAAATCAATGTAATTAAATGCCAATATCAAGGTAGATACGCACATAGTACATTTTTGACTGATTGTATATCACTCAAGGTATTACATAGCAAGATTGGGAATCTTAAAGGAAAACTGCATTAACAGGTAAGGGTTGTTTCAACAGTACGGGCTTTTCAAGCAGTATTCAGAAAATAATCGGAAAAATTACGGTAGGATTTCAGAAGGATTTCAGAATGGACGCAAATAGTAATTATAGAATGCGAATATATAATAAATATAACCAAACTTTATAAAATATTTTTTCCTATTTTTTAGATTAGTCATTTCCTTAGCAATTAAAAAGAAAAATGCGCCAGGGAAACTGTTTTGTTGATTGATGTATATAAGCAGGCCAACAGTATTTCCTGCGCCACCATCTTTATTTTTTTGTTTACTGATCCACTGTTTTCAGTTGCCATTGATAGCTCCTTGCTTTGAACGCCATTCTGGTGTTTATGACATACAGGCTTTTCTTATCGTTAACTATAAGATAAACGGTACTACATTTATTGTTGCTTTTGATCTTGAATGGTTGCCAACTTTGCCTGTTTTAAAATGCCAGCGAATACAAAGTTTGATTGCAGGTGATGAAGTAATACCAATAACAGGAAAACCGCATTTTGACGTTAACCGCTGCCTCATTGCTTAGTAAGCCTTCTCGCATTTTATTAGTTAAATTACGGGCCTGGTTATATTAAGTTAAAAAACCAGGTGGTAATAAAAATCCAAAAGCAACTGTTCTTTCTTATCCGCATTGTTGAATTCCTATTGTACTATTTGTTCCTGTGCAGGGTTTCTTCACCTGCAAAAACATACCTTCAATTTTCAATCAGTTAAAAAATGAAGTATCTCGTTTGCTTATTAATTACCATTTGCGTTGGTTGTGCAAGGCAACCTTATCACTCCACCAATAAAATGTATAAACGCCAGGCAAAACAATTGGCTGAACTGATAAAAACTTATCCCATAACAGATTCGTTGAGCACGGCTGCATTTGTGGGCACCACTAATTTTGGATTGCGCAAACCCAACTTTGTGATTATACATCATACCGCACAAAACAGTTGTGAGCAAACATTACAAACCTTTACGATGCAACGGACGCAGGTAAGTGCGCATTATGTTATTTGCAAGGATGGCACTATCCATCATATGCTCAACGATTACCTACGGGCCTGGCATGCCGGTGCCGCAAGATGGGGCAACGATGCAGATATCAATAGCAGCAGCATTGGTATTGAACTTGACAATAATGGATATGAAGCTTTTGCACCGGAACAAATGACAAGTTTATTAAAATTGTTAGCTGCGTTAAAAAAGCAATACAATATTCCGCAACCCAATTTTATAGGGCATGGAGATATTGCGCCTACCCGTAAAAATGACCCCAACGTTCAATTTCCCTGGAAGAGCCTGGCAGCAAACGGCTTCGGGTTTTGGTATGATGATACTACCCACATTTCATTTCCTGTTGGTTTTAACGATATACAGTCATTGCGTATCATAGGCTATAACATTAAAGATACAAATGCAGCCATCGTTGCATTTAAGCGTCATTGGTTGCAGGATACATTGCCTGGTTTGGATAGCAGCCAATACAAGGTTTTGTTGCAGGTGATGAAGCAATACCAATAATGCGGAAACTGGTTATTGGAGAAACCACTTACTCTTTTTTCAAATAAGACTTCTGCAAGAAGGTTACATTAAAAACAGTTTTCCAGAACAGGAAAAATAAATAAATGGAAAAGTTATGAATTTGAAACGCAGCACTGTATTTTACTTTCAACATTCATTAATGATAGCTATCCTCTGGCTACAATATGCACTTGTTTTATTTACTTGTTAAATGCTATTTATGAAATTCAATCTTCATTTAAATAAATGCGCCCCTGCTTTGGGTGAAATAAAACGCAGTGTTACATTAATGATTTTGCTGCCCTTTGTTTTGTTGTTAGCAGCTTCTTGTAATAATAGTACGTCCGATAAAGTGAATCCAGCCAATGATAGTACTTCGGCAAAAAAGGGAGAAACTACTTCTTTAAAAAAGGAAGTAATTGGTACAACAAATACTGCAAAGCTGATTGATACTGAATTAACAACCTATTATATTGAAAACTTTCCGGTGGGAAGTCCGGCGAAGAATCCTTTTGCAGAATTAATAGGAACCACGCCAAATCAATATGCCAAGAGAAAAAAAGTTGTTTTTCAGTTTCTTATTAATAATGCCGGAGAATTGACTGTTAGGGCATTTGCCAGTATGGACGGAGGCCAGGATTTCATTCAACCAGGAACTGTTTTTAAAGTGGGTAGTGTTGTAGCTGGTACCGACCTTACCGGACTAAATTTTTCTTTAGGTGATCAGGAAATATCCAGTAGAACAACGGGAAGTGATTTTACCGTTTTGAGAAATGCAGTTGGGCAGGCAGATAAAAAATACATTATACTTAAACCCAGTATTGTCAATGATGATGATCCTGAGATCAAAAAAATTAAATTTGATATTGGATATAATGATACACCTCCATCTAAACTTCAGCCTTTTGTATATCAGTCTTTTAATATCTCTTCGCCCAACCCATCTCCACCGAAAAATTCACAATAGTTTAATGCCACTTCCTTTATGCTATTGATCATTCCCGGATCTACAGCAAAGCTGATAGGCTACTAAAGGCTGCCTTCTATTAATGGTCAAATAAACCTGGTTGTGTGGATGTAATCTATACTTTGGGAAAAGCACAATTATGCGCTGCGGTACAAGTGTGCGTCCCGATGCAGGATACAAAACCTTACTCGGGATAAATAACACCACAAAAGCTTTATTGATGCAATTGGCTAAGTACAAAAAAATTTCACAAACTGCATATTGTGTAAAGGGCTAATTAATATTTTGATGTACGGAAGCCATTTTTTTGATATTTATTATTAGTATTGTCCGACTAAAAATATACAATATCGCTACAACTCTTACTGGTTCAATGTTCTAGCCCCTCTCCTTTGGAGAGGGGTTGGGGTGAGGTCATTCAGGCGTAGCAACGGATACAGGAGTTTAGTCGGACAACACTAATTTATTATATCGAAATAGCCATATCAACAAGCTATTTAGGGCCTGCTCAAAAACTCAGTCGCCATTTTTTTCTGCCAAAAATTCCT
>JBDUEK010000180.1:0-4469 GCA_040002495.1 Ferruginibacter sp. | reverse complement strand
GTTGCAAAACTATATTTCAATTATCAATTAACCATTAATAAATTTTCAGGTAGTTTTGCACATTCAATTATGAATGTTCACCACGATATACAACATCTTCCTGAATTTAGAAATGCCTGCATTACCATCGGCACCTTTGATGGGGTACACAAAGGGCACCAGGAAATATTACAATTGATGAAATCTGAAGCTGAAAAAGTTAATGGCGAAACCGTCATCATAACTTTTCACCCTCATCCCCGAAAGATTATCGGTAATACAAATGGCGCTGACTCAAATCCCGGTTCACTTAGTTTGCTGAACACAATGGAGGAAAAGATTTCCATTCTTTCACACCTTGGAATTGATCACCTGGTGATCGTGCCATTTACAGAAGAATTCGCCAGTCAGACTGCGGAGGCATATATTGCCAATTTCTTAGTCAATACATTCCACCCTCACACCATTATAATCGGGCACGACCATAGGTTTGGAAAGGGCCGTAAAGGCGATTTTCAATTAATGGAAGACAAAGCTGCTGAATTTAATTACAAGGTAAAAGAAATACCAGGCTTTATGCTGGAAGACTTAACAATTAGCAGCACAAGAATCAGAGAAGCAATGTTGGAAGGCGACATAGTTTCCGGTAATCATTTCCTCGGGTATGATTATTTCTTTAGCGGCACAGTTGTGCAAGGCAATAAGCTCGGACGAACCATCGGCTACCCTACTGCCAATCTGCAGATGGAAGATGAAAATAAGCTGGTACCAGGCAACGGTGTTTATGCGGTGGAGGTACTTTTACCAGAATCAAAACCCGGCCACCAGGAATTTGCCATACAGATATACAAAGGCATGATGAATATTGGTTACCGACCAACGGTAGATGGGTCGAAGCGGGTTATAGAAGTAAATATTTTTAATTTTGACAAAGATATTTATGGCGAAACGCTTACGATAACATTAAAAAAACACCTGCGTAGCGAAGTGAAATTTGCCGGACTTGAAGAACTTAAAAAGCAATTGGCAAAAGATAAAAAAGAAGCGATAAAGGCACTTAAACCGGCAGATTAGCAGCAAACCCGTGTTAAATTTTTAATGACTTTTAATAATATTTCCCAAATTTATTTTCATCATTGCGTTCTAACATATTACAGTATCCAGTAGTTATATATAAATCCTACCTTCAAAATACACTTTCCATTTTAAAGCGAAAATGACGTTCCATTGCCATTAGCAACAATGTGCAAATAATAGGCGATAATTTACACTTCAGGTTCAATTAAAAGTAGCATTGCGAGGGTAATAAAGATGAATTAACTAAATATCATTTCAGCGATACATTGGTAAGAATCGATAATATCCCGAATTACAAAATGAAGTAGTTTTTAATTCACTGACTTTTTTTATAGACTACAGTATTTCTCTGACTGAAAGAATTATTTTGGAGTATGTATTCAGTTGATAGTTTAGGGTGATATATTCAATTGCCTGTTGAAGAACGAAAACTTGAACGGCCAGTTCTAAGTCCAAAATCTATTTTTCTCGCTAACTTTGGTAAATGACAAAAAGGATTTACATAGACACATCAGTAGTTGGCGGGCAGTTTGACAAAGAGTTTTCTGCTGACACAATTCCTTTTTTCAATGCCGTAACAAACGGACAATTTATAATCGTAATTTCAGATTTATTGGAAGCAGAATTACTTCGGGCACCTGACCATGTACGAAATTTTCTGACGACAGTTCCAACGCAACAAATTGAAAATATCCGATTGACAGCAGAAGCCGCTAAACTTGCTGATCAATATATTTCAGCAAAAGTTGTTGGTCAAACAAGCCGGGCAGATTGTCAACACATTGCAATGGCAACGTTAGTAAAAGCTGATGTACTTGTGAGTTGGAACTTTAAACACATTGTAAACCTTGACAAAATACGAGGCTATAATGGAATTAACTATCAGTTAGGATACAGCATGATAGAAATAAGAACACCAAAAGAAATTATTAATTATGACAACTCAAACAATTAATACAGAACCTGACGTGGTAAAAAATTTGCGCAAAATTCGTGACCAAATTAGCAGTGAAATTAAAGACATGACCTTTGAGGAAGAAAGAGCTTATTTGGATAAATTACTTGCTGATGCAGAAAAGTCTTCGCCCAAAGCAAATATTACCAAAAGTTGAGCTTGACATCGAAATCGCAGTTGTAGTTCTCTATCAGTAACAGTTTCAGGCTATGAATAAAGCTTAGCAAAAGTTCATACGTTCATCTTTTTTTATATTATTGAACTTTATTGCCAGGCAGGACATTTATTGAATTCCCTACTTGTAGCAATGAAAAGTATTAGCTGCCATAATTCCGGACACTCGACGAACTTGAATAACTAAATATGAACATACTTTTTTGCGACAACCCATTTGAGAATAAGCCATCGGTAGACACAGACTATGAAGACGAATTAGTTTCTGCAAAACAAAACGGTTTTACGACACATCTTTTTTGTTACGAGAGTTTAACAAAAGATAAAGACGTTGAATTTGCAACAAGAAGAATAAAACCCAGTGAAACTTTGCAAAAAATAATCTACCGAGGTTGGATGTTGAAACCAAGTCAATATTCTTTACTATATGACTCACTTTTGAAAAAAAATTTTAAACTAATAAATTCCCCGGCCGAATATCAAAATTGCCATTACTTGCCTGACAGTTACAAATTTATAATTGAACATACGCCAACAACAATTTGGCTGACCGTTGAAAATCAAAAAGTGAACTATAACCAAGTATTTAAAGACATTGTCAAATTTGGAAATTCACCTTTAATCGTGAAAGACTTTGTAAAATCACAAAAGCATTATTGGGACACCGCTTGCTACATTCCATCAGCAATGGACAAAAACAGAGTAAAATCGGTTATTGAAAAATTTGTAGAATTGCAAAATACAGACCTTAACGAAGGAATTGTGATCAGAGAATTTGCAGAACTAAATGACTTGACAACTCATTCTAAAAGTGGAATGCCTTTAAAGCAAGAGTATCGTTTATTCTTTTTAAACGGACGATTGTTGGGCTGTTATGATTATTGGGAGGAAGGCGAATATTCAGGAGACGAACATCCACCGCTTAACTTATTTACGGACATTGCAAAAAAAATTGAAAGCAACTTTTTTTCTATGGATATTGCCAAGACAAAAAATGGCAAATGGATTATTATTGAATTGGGCGATGGACAAGTTGCAGGTCTTCCAGACAAAGTGGACAGACTTCAATTTTACGATATTGCCCGACAATATTATGGTAGCTAACAAACACTAACTACCCCATCATCTTCACTACCATTTCCTTCATAAGCGACGCATCAGATGTTGCGCCGGAACTGCCTACGCCTACACTTTTTAAATTGTACTCGTGTAATAACAACAGGGCTCTTTCTACACCTTCGTAGTTGTATTTTTTGGCTGCTGCCAATGCATCTTTGGCTGCGTAAATATTATTGTAGAATAAATGCTTTATACCATTTTCTGACTTATCTGCTGAACCAAATATTGCATACAGCTTGCTGAAATATCCATACAAAGTTGGTAGCACCAATTGTATGGGTGCAGCTTTGGGATTACCTTCAAAATACTGAATAATTTTTATTGCCTTTACAAGATCCTTTTTACTCAGGGCATCCTGCAGTTCAAAGGCGTTGTATTCTTTACTAATGCCAACAAATTTTTCAATATCATCTTCTGTAATACTTTTACGCTGGCCAAGATTGAGTGTAAGTTTATCAATCTCATTTACGATGCGGCTGAGATCATTTCCAAGATGTTCAGCCAATAAAGCAATGGCCTTGGTTGACATGGAAAAATCCTGCAATTTTACATATTCTGTTACCCACTCTACCAGTTTATAATCCCTTACTTTTTCGGAAGTAAATATTTCTCCATCTTTTTTAATGGTCTTGTAAAGCTTAGTACGCTTATCCAGTGTTTTTTCTTTGTAGCTCACCACAAATATGGTGGACTTCAGCGGATGCTCAATGTAGTTTTCCAGCTTATCGATATCCTTCATTTGTTGAGCTTCCTTCAACAACACCACCTGCTTTTCTGCAAACATCGGGTAACGCATACAGGCATTTACCACATCGCTCCAGTTGGCATCTTTACCATAAAATACAGACAAATTGAAGGAGGCTTCGCTTTCAGGCAATATCTTGTGTTCGGCAAAATTCATTACCTGGTCTATGTAATAATCCTCTTCCCCTTCAAGCCAGTATAATGGTTTGTACAACTTATTTTTCCAATCTCCCAGAATTTTTTGTGCAGACAAGTTGTTTAAATATTAAATATGAGTTATGAATTATGAAATGTTCAACCTTGCTTTTCTCTAAATCATTTGTTGTATTTCCATATTAGATGAACACGAGTTGCAAAGATGCGAAGCTTACTTTTTAAATTGCTTCAATTCGTTATTTAATTATACGCTTTTTATTAACGT
>JBDUEK010000179.1:0-4627 GCA_040002495.1 Ferruginibacter sp. | reverse complement strand
AAAAACTTGTGCTGGTCAACAAAAAAACACAAAGGTTTGACTTGTCAAAGTAGAACTAAATACCTATCAAAATTTTAGCTTTTCCCGACTTCATCATTATAAAAAAATCCCCTGCATCTATTGCCGTTTACCACGTGGCAATACCGTCTAACAAATATTTCCTCATTATTAGCAAAAAACAAAATTCCTTCAGAATTCAGCTACACCTTTGCCGCCGATATAAATATTTACATGAAGAAAGCACTCTTGTTCCTGGGCCTCGTTTTGTTGAACGTTTTTGTATATGCCCAGGTTAAAGGCGGTAACAGTATCAGCGGTACCGTAATAGATGCGGCATCCGAAAATCCGCTGGAGTATGCCACTATTACTATCTTTCCAACAGGCAAAACAAAGCCACTGACCGGCACCACCACAGATAAAAGTGGCAGTTTTACTTTAACTGATATCCCGGCCGGCACTTATACTGTTGTATTTGAAAATATTGGCTATGCGGCATTTACAGAAAAGAATTTTGTGCTCAATAAAAAAGATGCTATCATCGACCTGAAAAAGATTTCGCTAACACTACAAGGCAAACTGCTGGATGCCGTGGTTGTTCAAACAACGGTAAAACTAATTGATAATAAGATAGACAAAATGGTCTTCAACGCAGAAAAAGATGTTTCGTCATTAGGCGGCGTTGCTACTGACTTGTTAAAGAAAATACCACAGGTGTCGGTTGATGTTGATGGAAATGTACAACTGGCAGGAAGTTCCGGTATTCGCTTTCTCATCAATGGAAAACCTTCCTCGGCCTTTGGAAGCAATATTGCAGATGTGCTTCAATCTATACCCGCCAGCCAGATAAAAAGCATTGAAGTAATTACCAACCCCGGCGCCAAATACGATGCCCAGGGTCTCGGCGGCATCATCAATATAATTTTAAAAACAAACAATACAAAAGGATATAACGGCAACATATCGCTAACTGCCGGCACCCGCAACGAGAACGCCTCGGCCAATTTCAATGTGCGCAACAAGCATTTTGGTGTCAACGCTTTTTTTAGTGGAAACAAAAGATTAAGGTCACAAGGCAGCGGTAACAATTACCGGGAAACAACCGACAGCGCTGTCGTAAGCACGTTATATCAGGATAAAACAAATCATTATGACAGGCAGGGTTACGAATCAGGTATGGGCTTTGACTGGACGGCAAATAAATTCAACAGTTTCTCAGGCAATATTGCTTACAATTATTTTGGATTTACCGGTGTTGGAACTACCAACCAGGCTTTGCAACCCAGCAAAGGAACAGGCATACCGGATATCATTTCCATATTGAATGCCGGTAATAAATACCGATACAATTCGGTAGATGCTTCCTTCAATTACAAACGAACTTTTGCGAAAGAAGACCAGGAACTGGAAGCTAGTATAAGCAGTAACACAGGTAAAAACAAAGGCCACTCCTACTCCGAACAATTTGCGCAGCCGCAGGATTCTTTGTATTATGGCACCATGGCTTACAACCCCGCCACCACACATGAAACTGTTTTATCAGTTGATTACACACAACCTTTTGAAAAAGACATCAAGCTGGGTGTTGGTGGCAAAACAACCTTTTATAATATAGCAAGCAATTCGGATGCGTTGAGTTACCAGCCGTCAATAAAAACTTATGAGCCCGATGCCTATTTATCCAATGGGTTAAACTATCGGCAAAAGGTACACGCAGGTTATGCCGAGCTCAGCTTTCCTGTGGCAAAATTATTTGAAGCAAAAATAGGCAGCCGGTACGAGCGTACCGAAGTAAATGCTTATTATTCCAACGCAGCCACGCAGGCAAAAATACCTGGGTACAATACATTGGTACCTTCCGTATTTTTCTCTAAAAAAATAGGCGATAAGCAAACCATTAAACTAAGTTTTTCAAAAAGGATTGAACGGCCCGATTATGAAGACCTGAACCCTTTTGTAAACACCAGCGACCCCAAAAATCTTTCAACCGGCAACCCTGTTCTAAAACCGGAAATAGGCTACAGGTACGAGTTAGGCTACAGCCGCGACCTTGGAACAACCGGTTCGTTAATGGTGAGCCTTTTTCATCGCATCAATGAAAACGATATACAACCTTATGTAGTGTATTATCCCGCTTACCAGGTAGGCGATTCTATTTACAACAATGTGTCCGTAAGTACACGGCAAAATATTGGAAGGGAAAATAATACCGGCCTCAACATTTTTGGCGACATTCATTTTACTCCCAAATTTAATGTAAGAGGTAATGCGTTTTTATTTTATCGCCATACCATCAATGCCATTGATAAAGGGTACAACACTAACAGCTTTAATTATCGTTTTAATATCAATGCCACTTACCAGTTTACCAATACATTGGTGGCAGAGTTCTTCGGCAACTTCAGCAGTGCACGCAACGAGGCACAGGGAAGGTATCCGTCATTCACCAGTTATACCATGGCCTTCCGCAAACAGTTTTGGCAAAAAAAGGGAAGCATTGCTTTAACTGCAACCAATCCCTTCAGCGAAAACCTTACGCAGAAAACAGTATTGCTCGGCAAAAACTTTATACAAAATTCTGAACGCACTTTTCCCTTCCGTTCCATCGGCATCAACTTTACCTGGAAGTTTGGCAAGCTGGAATTTAAAAAAGATGACGAAAAACAGGATAATAATTTAGGAACGCCTTCGCAATAATTGTTGATTAACAAGCATCCCTATTTGTTTATAATATATGACTAAGGAGTAAAAAAATAATGGGCTATCAGCAACAGGATTTATATCAACTTCGGTACCGGCTATCCGTTGCAAGTACTCACTCCGCTACGCTCCGTTCCGTGCTTTCCACTCCTATCCGGCATCCATTGAGCGATGGTTTTTCAATTTGGCTTTTAATCACAGGTGCATTAAAAATCGAAAGACGGATACTTATTCTAATTTTATGATTAACCTCGATATATACAGGTTACCCCGTTATCCGTAGAGTTGCCGAAGCTTCGATGATCAATGATAAAATGTTGATTGCTATCCTGAGTTTGTAACTCAGGATTAGTTGAACGATGCACTACAGCAATACGAGTTTTAATAATCCACAATTTTTACCATTATAGTAATCCCTTGCACTGCTATACATATATTCTTCTGCTTTTTCTACAATACCTGCCACAACGGGGTTATCGTGTATATAATCTATTTTCTGTTTTGTAAAGGCTGCGCTGTATAATTCAATTGGATGATTATCCTGCTGCCAAAACTGGTATGCACTATTACTTCCGCTACGAGGCTCCCAAATGTAAAAGTTTTACACAGATTATACTGCCTCAGTTTAAATTTAAAAGTTCCCAGGTGAGTCTCCACTGCTGGCTTTGAAGCGGTGCTGTGGGACTCACCGCTATGCAGAAAACCTGTCTAAGTTCATATCATCCAATTCCTTGAAATTTAAAACGGGATATATCCCCTGTTCTCCGGTTAAATAAAACCTTGCAGAACTGTGTAAATATTCAATTGGATTAATGGCAAGTTGCCACTTGCCTGCACATGGATTATTGTGCATGTAATCAATTTTTTGAATGATAAATTTATCGCCATTGCATTCCTTCCAGTCAAAACTGTCTTCCCAAACCTCATGTAGTTTTCCTTTCTTTTTATCACTGCTGTTTACAGCGCTTTCTAATCGCTGCAAAATATCCTGCCTGCCTCGTGCCTTTAAACTTTTTATTATTTCATAGCCAATGAATCTTTTGGCATCACCAACTATTGTATTATTGATATTTTTTTTTGTTTTACTAAATGCGATGGTAGCATGTACTTGATTGGGCATGATAACATAACCTGTGATATAATGGCCTTGTTTCTTTAGTATATCAAACCATTTGTATACCGAATTGTAACCGTTAGTGATGTCTATTAATGAAAGCCAGTTATAACATGTGAAGGTGATAAAGAAATGGCCATTATCATATGGTATCTTTTGCTTTACCGGCATAGAATAAAGATAAATATTTTTTGTTTTGATAGCACACTACTGAATAGCGGCGGGTCTTGCAGCCCTGCACAAAACCTAAAGCAAAGACCCGCCTGGGAAGTTCATGAGGTTGAAGAATAGCAGTTTTATTGTGGAAGACTCTGAGCGGAATTAAGTTGCAAACTCCGGATAGCTTTCAACATTTTATCTTATCCCGGCAATGATACAGGCAGTTTTTATTTTTGGGAGACTTCGGATAGCGGGGGTAATTTGCAACAGTTCAAAAACGATCATACATTATATTTCCGGAGATTTTGTACGCTATCTTATAAAGTTATACATTTGATAAATTCACCCTTTAAGAATTTATATTTATACCATTCAACCTGACTTTATGAAAAAACTAACTACCTGTCTTATCATCATGCTGTCGGCATTTATTTCTTATGGACAAACCGGCGTATTTAAAACTTATGAGGATTATGTAAGTGGGAAAATGGAAAAGATGGAAGACGTTCAAGTGTCTGCGTTATTTAGTGTAAACTATAAATTCACAAAACCTGACGGTTCTTTTGTGACTTATCATCCGAATGATTTTTGGGGATTTGTTTTTAACAATAGTTCGGTAATTTTCTAAGCTGCCCACGCACCAATATCCAGGCATTG
>JBDUEK010000178.1:0-4636 GCA_040002495.1 Ferruginibacter sp. | reverse complement strand
TTGTAATTTAATTTTCCACTTTTCCACATTTAATAGTTACCGAACTATTGTTAAAGAAGACCCCGCATTAATTGATGCCAATGACACCTTTGTTGAAATATGTAAAGAGTTTTCGTATGATGCCGAAAGGATAGGCAATGCCAATGCGGTAGATCGGATTGTAAAAGAAATTTTTGACAGAATAAAAAAAGCGGCATTTGTCATAGTGGATTTATCCGAAGAAAGACCCAATGTATATTATGAACTTGGCCTTGCACAAGGATTACATAAACCAGTTATCATTACCGCAAAAAAAGGAACAGCACTGCCATTTGATGTTGCAGACATTCCTATAATTTTATGGGAAGGCCAAAAAGAGCTGAAAGAAAAATTAAGGGAACGAATTTCATTGATTGCGCCAAAGCAAGGCAGGATATAGTATGAAGCTTTATTCCGTCGTGAGTACACTCTTCCCTGTCTTTACCTCTTTCCCAAATTGAAAGTGCCTACCCTTCCCGCCCGATGTATCGGCTGCATGGGTTTGTGCAAAGCGAGGTATCCGGAAGCTGCATACGGCTACTTTCATATAGTAAACGGGAAGTTTATGCATTATTAAATTTTAAAAAACTAAATGATATAAATTTGAACAACTATTCCTTTGTGGCGGTGGGGTTTTCACCGCATACAGTAAAAAAATAAGAGCGTCCTCTCTAAAGCCCTTTCGTAGAAAAAGAACCTGAATCAATTTGCCACCACAGCTTTTTTCACCTTTATCAATCATTATAAAGCCGCAGCATATCAATACATCAATGCCGCCTTTAATGGCTTTGCTTTGGCAAATGATAGTGGCCGGCATTACAAACCCATACATTAGCTGGATTAATAAATTTGCAACGCAAAAATCTGAACGTTATAGCGCCTTTAAGGCAGTGGTTTCAGTGATATGTGCTATACCGAAATAATCTACCGATAAACATATGCTGATTTTCTATTTACCTGTTAAAGTTGCCAGCCTGCGTATATTTTTCCAATTGGCTTTTACTGTGGCGCTATCAGAAATATATCCTGCCAACTGCTCAATGCGACTTTTATCATCTACAGCTATGGTGGACCAACCAAGCATATTCACGTTGAGGTTTTTCATCCAGGCATGCATGCCAAAATTTACGTAAGAATTAGTGGCGGATATGTTTATTTTGTTAAACTGGCCCGTGCTTTTTTCAGTTGATAACGAAGTACTGAGAATGGTATCCGGCATATTGCTATCAGTATTTTCAACAAGAGCAGTTTTAACCGTGGTGGAAGATCCATATTCCCCTAAGGTAAGATTCGCCTGCTTGCTTAAATGAAAATAAACTGCAGTATCGACCATCGCACTCATGGAATCAATGACAACACTTGCCCCTTCCATAATGATATGATTGATCCCTGGCAGGTACAGGTTAATACTTAAATGTGTGTATTCCTGGTAGTTAGCGTTTACCTGACTGCTCATGTTAACATATGTTACCAATAAGGTATCGCCTTTTTGCTGCACGCTTACACTATCACTATTATTATAGTTAATATATTCATAACTGCCTGTACCAGCCGGAAAGATATTACATGAGAAAACCTCCGCAATGCCTGGTCCTATTATCTTTACCACTTTGTATGGTGTAATAACACCCTTATGAATATTGCTGCTATTTGCATCTAATCTTGTCACGGAAAATTCACCATTCTTTATTTTATTGCGAAAGCCCATAAGAAGTAAAATAGGTGCAGCAAATACCAGCATAAAAAACCCCAGTAAAATTTTATTACTTGTCTTCATAAATAAGTTTTTATTTTTAGATCGTATATTGTTTTTTATATTTTTCAAATCCGCTTTTTAAGTCGTTTACTTCCAGCCCCAACATGTACATGATGCGGAATACTGATGGCATTTCTTTTTCTGTAAATTCCAGCTTACGGTAGTACATGGCATTTTTAGCTCCGTTTACAGAAATAAAATAACCTATGCCACGCTTATCATAAATAACATCTTGTTGTTTTAGAAATTCGTACGTACGGGCCACCGTGTTGGGATTCACTTCCAATTGCATGGCTAGATCCCTCACACTGGGTATTTTGTCGTCGGGCTTCCAAACCTGCAACAGAATTTTCTCACACACATAATCCACTATCTGCAGATAAATAGCCTGGCCATTGTTATTAAATTGCATAACTCAAATTTTAAAAATGAATTGTTTACCGGTTTAGCCGAAAATCGTTTTTCTTCTGAGGGTTTCATAAATACGCACCCTCCCTATTTGCATATTAAATCTGCTTTTCCCTCAACCTATACCAGGTAGCTATCCAAAAAACAGGAGCCCAAACAAATTTAACCAGGAACGAAAAGACTTCAGAAAGCAGACCAGGCAAGTCATATCTTGAAGTAGTAAAGCCGCTACTATCAGAAATTTGGGTGGAGACATGGTTTCCATTCCAGTGGTAGCTATCCGGCAACATGTTTTTTGACAGGTAAACGGCATACCACATAAAGCCGGCAATCAGTGCAGCACCAACCACCGTAGTTAGTACAAAAGAAAACCTTACGAAGTAAATGGACCCCAACACATAAAACGCCTGCACCGCAAAAAAAGCATACATGAAGTAAGGAAACGCAACGCTAAATTCATTGCTGGTTTCCCGCCAGTCCATATTGCGCCAATGATATTTCGCTGGATTTATTGCAATAAGATTCTGTATGTAAGTAAATGCCACTGTTTTTAAAAGCAAAAAGCAGGCACCATATACAAGGGTAAAAAAAACTACGTTATACAGGAGTATACAAAGCAGTTTTTCGAGTTGGCTGGCAGGAAAGGCAAGCCAGTAAGTTCCCTTTTCTTTTTCGCCTAACATATTAAAAGACATACTGGCAAATACGCCACCGGCGATATAAATACCAAATGTAAAAATGATATAAAGGGCTTCTTCTTTAAAAGAATCTGAGGAAGAAAAAAACCAAAAAAGTAAGACCATGCCGAGGATACCAATCAATGCCAATGTAGACAAAACATACAACCGTGCATTCTCGATCCACTGCTTGCGTACCAGTTGCAATAACCTGGAAAAACTAAAAATATCGCTCATGATTATAAATTAATTTGTGTTGATAAAATGGTTGAAGGTGATAAGCTACTGTTGCTCAAAAACTGCATGTATATCTTTTCCTTTAAGTACAACTGCTTTGTACAGCATCTCCAGGTCGAGCTTTCCCTCCTCCCCTTCAATATTGTTTGTAATGATGGCATTGCCGCTTAATGATTCTTCAGTATACAGGGCATGTTTAACTTCATTGCTATCAAATGACATTTTGAAATTGAGTTTAGAGGTAATTTGTTCGATCGTCTGATCAAACAAAATCTTTCCATCATCAATGATAGTAATGCGGTCGATAAGGCTTTCCAGGTCTTTCACCTGGTGTGTGCTGATGATGATACATTTGTTTTCATCCAGCACTCCGGCCATTATTTTTCTAAACTGGCTTTTACTCATGATATCAAGACCGTTAGTGGGTTCATCCATCAACAACAACCGGGTGTTACAAGCCAAAGCAAAACTAATCAGCACTTTTTTCTTCTGTCCATAGCTCATATTTTGCAGCGTGTTAGCACCGGGTATATCAAACTCCTTCAGGTAAGTATCAAACTGCTCCTTGTTAAATGCCGGGTAAAATGGTGCATTGCACGATACGAATTTTCCAATACTTACATTGGGCAGAAAAAACTCTTCCGGCACCATAAATATATCCTGTAGAAAAGCAGGCTGCCTTTTGCAAGGCCTATAACCCAATACAGCTAGATGACCCTGACTGGGAAATAGAAATCCTGCAATGTTTCGTAGCAGGGTCGATTTGCCGGTGCCGTTTTTCCCAAGCAAACCATAAATATGCCCCGCCTGAAGGGAAAGACTAAGCCCGTCAAAAATCTTTTTATTCCCGTATGCAAAGTGAAGATTCTGGATATTGATCATTGTTTACATTTTTTTGATTTAGTGCTTATTGATTTAGTGTACTATTTTAGTAGTACACAGCAAATATAGATAGGGAATTCTTATTCCCAAATTTTATTTTTACTTTTTTAAAATAACTCCTTTCGGTTACCGGGCATATATCATCAATTATAAAAGCACCCGCGATTTCCACCAAGGACTTTATCCCGGAAGTTTTTACCGCATATACTACAAAAAATAAGAGCGTCCTCCGTGAAGCCCCGACATAGAAAAAGGGCCTGAATCAATTTGCAACCACAACTTTTTTTACCATAATCAATCATGATAAAGCCGCAGCATATCAATACTTTTTAATGCCGCTTTGAATGGCTTTGTTTTGGCAAATGATACTGGCCGGTATAACACACACCAATACATTAGCCGGATTTACAAATTTGAAATGGGAAAATCTAAACGTTATAGCTCATTTAATGCAGGAGTTTTCTAAGTAGTAGTATTATAATTTAAATATCTTTTGCCCGAAAAAGAGAGTGACTCGAAAGCTGCATACGGCTACTTTCAAATAGTAACCGGGAAGTTTATGCATTATTAAATTTTAAAGAGCTGAATGATATAAATTTGAACAACTAGTGTAGTGACAATTTAATTTAGAAACATATAGTATATTTGTATTGATAAA
>JBDUEK010000177.1:0-4853 GCA_040002495.1 Ferruginibacter sp. | reverse complement strand
TTGTTTCGTCTTTGGTTATGTCTAAATAAAATTTGTCTAAAAAAACCTGCAGGTAAGGCAATTGTATGGTGAGTGTTTTATCATCGCCTTTGATTTTATCAAAGATGCCTTCGGCAATCACGTCGGTTTCGCCGTTTTGTAAATGCACATTAGAATTTTCATAAGCGGTAGCTCCTACAATTACCTGCCGCACTTTATCAAGGTTCATGGGTTCTACCCGCAGTTTTTTGCGCATCAGTTGCGGCACCGCTCTTTCAAAATTATTTAAATGCCCCAGGTATTCTTCCCTTATAGAAAAGATCATTTTTACCGGTTGCTCCACCTGCAATATTTCTTTTACGGTTTCTATAAACCGCTCCTGTTCCGCTTTATTACCTAAAATAAAAAGCTCTTCAAACTGATCAAATATGAGATAGATCGGACGAAAAGAATTCTGGTAAATAGCTTTAAATGATTTTTCAAGCGGGCTTAGCGGTTTAGTTATTGTTGCCACTGGCTTCTCTTCCATTACCTCTTTCAACCAATCCATATCTTCTGTTTCAGTTGCATTGCCCCCGGCATCTGCCAGCGTCTTTTCAAATGAAGCATTGATGTTACCGCCCCGCCTGATGGGCAATGCCAGCCAGTCGTGTGATTGAAATTTACTGGCCAGTCCACATTGTATCAAACTTGTTTTGCCCGTGCCAGATGCACCATATACTAATAAAACAGGCGATTGAAAAACCATTTCATACAAGGCGGCAATCTCCTCATCCCGGCCAAAAAAGATACCGGTATCTTCCCTGCTGTAGGCATCTAAAAATTTGAAGGGATATTTTTTCATTGAATGATACTTATGCTATGCTGTTAGTTTCATTAATCAATTTTAAAAATCTTCGGCTCCATCTTCTATTCCGGTAATGGCTTTCTTAGCTTCCCGAAAAAGATTGAAAACAGTATCATACCGCATATCCTTCAGTTTGGAAGGATCAAGCAACAATTCATTAATATCAATCCCCGGTTTTACTGTGTTGGTATTTTTTATATTCACCTGGCTGTTATCCTCAATAAAACTGTAATTTAAACTGTCATCCGCATTGGCTTTTGCTGCGTAAAAACAAATCTTTTGCCCCCCAGTAACAGACAGTGCATTCATGTCGATGATAAACGGAAACAGGTTAAGATTCTCCCTGTAGCTTTCTTTGTACAAAATCACGGCATCGGTATTAATGGGCACTTCTTCAAACCTCAGTTTTTCCTGCTCCTGTGTTTTATTGGATTTGTTATCTATGCCCACCAGATCGGTATAATTATATAAATAATGTGGCTGGGTGTTTCGCATTTCAGAATAGCCAATGCTTTTAATGGACATCATTTTATAGCCAGCTAAAAAATTAAGTGTTGTTAATACAGTTGTCAGTTGGTTCTCCGCATCACTGCAATCTTCGAGGGTAAGTGTGGACTTATCTGAAAAATGGCCCGCCAATTGTAATTTTTCAAGCGATTCTGCAAAACTGCTTCCGGTTTGAAGTTGTTCTTCAAATCCCTTTAAACCGGTAATGGGTAATGCTAAATTATTCGTAGTAAAAACATCCAGCAATGTTTTTAATAAATCCCTAAAGCCATTTATCTCCCATTCAAATTCGTCTTCAAAAAAATTATTACAGGTGTCTGTTTGTTCGGGTGAAAGCATAAAATCATTGTCCTTTTTAACGTCCCATAATTTGGAAAGCAATGCAAAACATAAAAGCTGCAATGCTCTTTTGGCTGTAAGCTGGCAATTCTCCAGGTACTTCTTTTGTTTGTTAGCGGATAACTCTTCTTTACCGATCGCAATTAGTTTACGCAGTTGAATACCCAGCACCCCCACATAATTGATGGCAATCAATTCTTTGGCCGGATCACTGAAACGCTCCTGTGTTTCCCAGTCAGCAGCCATTCTGTTTGCATTGTCTAAAAACTTTTTAACCCTTGGTATATTCGTAGCCATAGCTTCAATTAAACTGCGGGTAAGTTTTTCATTGAAGGTATTTTTTACAGGAGCACTTGTTGCATCACTACCGAAAATATTGCTTGTATTGATTGACTGTTTTGTTCCTGTAAGTTGTGGTAAAACTTTATCTAACTGGTTACGGAACTGGTTGATAAGATTATCAATATTGGTGTAAACAGAATGAAAATGTCCCAGATCACCGATCTTTTTCTTAAACGTTATGAGGGTATTTATTTCATCAGTAATTGATCCTGTATTAACGGGCGCATCTTTAAAGTACGTCCATATTTTTGGCCGACCGGTATCTTTAAAAACCTGGTAAGCCGTATCAAATTCTTCAGCAGTATATTTTCCAACTTTGGTAAATAAAAGACAAAGGGCAATATCACATTCACGCAGCGACTTATTGTATTCATTCTGTAATCTTGTATCAGAGATTGCATCAAGAAAATTCTCCCATTGAATTATTTCGAGATAGATGCCCTGTGTATGTAGCCGGTCGTTTTGCCCGGCGATAAAATTCCTAAACCCATCCCTGTCTGCCTTTAATTCGGCAGAAGACGCTAAGAATATCTTAATTAAATGGTCCGCCATTTGTCTTTGGAAGTGACTATTAAGATAATATAAAAATTGTAGCTGTGATGAATAAATTTTAAGTGACTGAATAATCCTTCATTTAGTTATTACCTTTCTCACCGACAAGTAAGAACCAGGTTTGGTAAAATAAATGCCCTACCGACAAATATTTGGTGGAAAACGATTAGGCACAGTACCCTGCACTGTTTCTCTTTTTATTGATATCCAATCTTAAAATATTCCTTTAAACACAGGCACTGACGCTATTTTTCATTGATGATAAATTTCTTAATTAATTACACCTGTTTTTTCTGACCGATAAGTTGACTAATACCGATTATACCGTTATTTAGTCCAATGCGATTTGCAATCGGTATTATACCATCTAAGATTTAAACGTAGTCCTTTGGACTCTTATTAAATCAAGATGGTATAATCACCAATCAAAAAATATATAAAAAAGGCACAATCAGCACTCGCATTTAACGGCGAACGGCTGATTGTGCCTAAACTAATTTTCATTCAATCCCTGGTTGGGGTTCAACTGGTGCAACTGAAACTTTGTAAAGCGTGTTTTTCACTAGTGTACTGACAATTTAGTTATGAAACATAGTGTTTCGGTAATTTCTTATCGGCATCCGCCGCCTCGGTTCGTATCCGCACGAATCGAAACTTTCAAAAAAATACAGGATAGTTAAATAATTCATTTTGAAAATAAAATTAATAAGGCAAAAATGATTAGTGGGGAAACGAACCAAGGCGTTGATCTAATTTTTAGCCACCACTTTCACAACCCTGTATAGGAAAGTTACAGGTGGATTTATCGCTATTTTTTGCAATGAATCCAGGCCTGCCATTGGGAACTTTGTATCCGGACTCCATTTTTCAAGCAAGGCTGCCTGAATAGTCGAATAGAGGTCATAAGAAACGCAATTAAATTTCATCGCCCCTCCTGTTGGGGACAAAACGATTGCGTTGCCCCATGCTTTTTGCTCGGTTTGCTTATTGTCCATTGCTGTTTTTATAAAAGGGCCCCAGTTATTAATTTCTATAGCATTAAAAGCCTGGGGATTGGTTGAATTATGATAATTCATTTTTACATAATTGAACTCCTTATCGGGATTTACACCGGCAAGCTCCTGCCATCCCTGGCCTTGTACAAAGTATTGCCCCGTAGTTGTACTAATACTATTGGTTTCCATTTTTGATAAAGGAACTCCCGGGAATATTTTTGTTGCATTAAATACATCACTCAGATCTATGTCTAAATTGGGAAAAGTATTAATAAATAAAACATTGGATGAGGTGGCCATATCTACACCTCCAACTTTTTCAAAAAGCGCCCAAAAAGTCATTTTTCCTGCATCCAATGCTTTTTGCGCCACTTTGCTCCAATAGGTAGTTTCTCTTTTAATAAATTCTTCCATTTTAGAAGGATCTACATGCCTGTACTGATACACGGTGATTTCCTGCGCTTGCAGCGTGCTACTTGTATTAAATGCAAGACAAATAAATAGCATCATGGCGGGCACTACCATGCAACAAATTTTCTTTTTCATTTTAAAGTTTTTTATTGTGAATTTGAATTGATAAAACGTATTTATAGTATCCGCACTCAGCTATTGAAAGCTGCTGTATTTAGCCACTATTTAAGGGGGAGGTAGCAACCGATAATTTCAAACAAAAAATAAAACCGGGATCTGTTCGTAAGGGAGATTAAAAAGAATCGTTTAATCGTTCAGGTGTGATATATCAGAAAGATATAACAATATTTAGCCAAATCAAATAGCTGGAATAAATTTCTAAAATTCCTACAGTACTCCCTGTCTAATTTAATTCCGGAGAAGATGCTAATTCTACTTTGACAAGTCGATTTTTTTTTTGGCCAGCAGAAGTTTTTTATGGCGACATCGTTGTGTCACTCACTTGTGCCATATTTTTTCATGGCATCTTTTCCGTTCCATAGTTAGAAGTATTGTAATCCTAGCCAACGTTTTCTAAATATGTCAAAGTAGAACTAAGGATATCTTAATTAAAAGATTACCCATTTGTCGTTAGAAGTGGCTATTAAAATAATCACTATAGTCCGACTAAAAAGTTGCAAAATCGCTCAAACACCTACTAGTTAAGGGTTCTGGCCCCTCTCCTTTGAAGAGGGGTTGGGGTGAGGTCGTGCAGGCTTGGTAAGGGTTTCAGACATTTAGTCGGACAGTATTATAAAATAATATAAAAATTGAACCTCTATTGAATAGGGTGCATTCCAAATTGTCGCTGGCTGGTGGAGACACCAGCCAGGGCAGTCAGC
>JBDUEK010000176.1:0-4923 GCA_040002495.1 Ferruginibacter sp. | reverse complement strand
CAGTGAAGTATTTTAACTGGAAGTAGTGTTCGGTGAGGACACCGACCACGGAAGTAGAGACCTTGCCGGGGAATAGGTTTTTTCTCCCAGGCTTAGCATAATGAAATATCGCTAACTTTAATTTCTATGTTATACAGTCTACCAAAATTAAAATGCATATATGAAATATAGATTCATCTTCTTTACTGCGATTACTTTTTTTGCTATTAAAGCAAATGCACAAACCGACAAAGAAATTATAGCGACAGCGATACAAAAATTTAAAGAGGGCCACAAGGCTGAGGCCTATCACTTAATGTCACCGCTTACCCACTCAAAGTATTTTAATGCCGATGCTGAATTTTGCATGGGCAATTTTTATGAGGAGGGTGTTGGTGGCTATAATAGCGGTTGGGCACAACTACATGACGATGCCGCCCTTGCTATGAAATGGTATAAAAAAGCTGCCAGCGATGGCAATGCGGACGCAATGGCAGAAGTTGGTATGTTTTATCAATCAGGGCGGGGCGAAACAAAGAAAGATGAAAAAGAAGCATTTAAGTGGTATAAAAAATCTGTTGAAAAAGGAAGCAGTTTAGGACAGGAATTTATGGGTGATGAATATACGTTTGGAAGCCAGGTACCACATGATTATGTTGAAGCCTTGAAATGGTACCGCTTATCTGCCGCCCAGGGTAATACGTTGGGCATGCTCTCTGTTGCCGATATGTATGAAAATGGCCGTGGCGTACCCAAAGACGAAAAGGAAGCATTGCGGCTTTATACAGAACTTGCCAACTGGAAAACAGACCGTGATTCTTATGGGGTAGGGCGGGCCGCATATATATTAAATGAAATGGGATACTCAGCAGGAACAGGAAGCCTGCTTAACCCTGCTGAGGAAATCAAGTTGGGAATAGATGCCTGCAGCAGTACTCAATATGAAAAAGGTTTTCAATTGTTATCGAAGAACAGCGGCGCTGCTGCCATGACCGATACGGCATTTGGCTGGCTTGGCTATCTGTATGATCATGGCTACGGCGTTACTGAAGATGCTACCCAGGCATTTAACTATATTAAAAAAGCGGCCGCTAACGGAAATGCTGTAGCTGCCAACAACCTTGCCTATTTTTATTTTAATGGCCGAGGTACGGGTAAAGACATTGCAGAAGCATTGAGATGTTACCAAATAGCAGCAAAAAGTGGTAGCCCTGATGCGCAGGTAACCCTTGGAAAAATATACCGCAACGGCGAATTTGTTGCTAAAGATGATACCATGGCTACGGAATGGTTCCGTAAGGCTGCCCTGCAGGCTTATGGCTGGGGCCAATATTACCTTGGCCTTGCTTACCGTGACGCACTTGGCGTTGCTAAAGACGATGCGAAAGCGCAGAAACTATTTGGCTATGCTGCAGACCATGGCGTACAACCTGCCAAGGCTTTGGTGTATGTTAATGAAACAGCGGCACCTGCTAACTCTCCTTATAATAATGGTGGTCAACCGCAAAACAAAAATAATAATGGAGGGGGACGTTTAGTTGCACCCTCCTATACTGAACATGCCTGTATAACCTGCAATGGTACCGGTTGGGTAACTGCTACGGACAGGTATGGCAATACCTCCCGTCAGCAATGCAGCAGATGCAATGGCACTGGTAAAATGAAATAGTGCTTATCATTTATTTTTGTTTTTCCAACTGAGATGTAAGGGCTTACCCCGTGGCCGGTGTCCTTTTACTTCCGTGGTCGGTGTCCTTCACCTAACACAGCCTTCACACCTACTATTTAATTATACTTGTATAAATTTTTTGTGAGAAATTATTTGAATCAAAAAAATAAACTCATTCTTGCCGCATTGTCTTTATTGCAATCGTTCTATCTTTAAAATAATAATAGTATCATTTAAAATGCTTACCAATTTCAATGATGTATTTTAACTGGAAATAGTGTTCGGTGAGGACATCGACCACGGAAGTAAGGGCCGTCGGATACTTTTATAAACGTTGTGTGCCATTTTTTTGAACACCTATAGTATTGAAACATTTAAAATGACATTTCTTAAAACCAAATATCGCAACGACATTTTATCAAAATGGTTACTTAGAATAACTATTTTATTGAGTGTTTTTACTTTTGCAGGAAATAGTGGCTATTCTAAATCTCTTTATAAATCTAATTCTCAGACAGAAATAGTTTGTAAACTTTATTCAAAAACAACAAAACGGACAGCTTCTTTTAGGAATAAGTTATCAACTCGACAGAATAAGAATTTAAACATCTTCTCTAATAATTGTTGGACAATATCTTTAATGATTTACGAAAGACAAACAAAAGTAAGGCTTGACAATATTTATAAATTTTGTTTTTTAAGTTATAAGGCAGACCTTTTTTTTATAATTAAAACAATTCATCAAAATTCAGACGAAAACAATTTCATTTCTATAAACGGGTAGTGATATCCTTATGCCAAAGAAGAACCTTGGCATAATTCAATTTTTATAATCATTTCTTGCCGACAATTGCCAGCAAGATTTATTAAATTGACTATAGAGTGAAAAAAATAAAAACATTAATTCGGTTCTTCCGAATTCTTTTGTTTGCCTTTATGTTTGCAGTTTGTATGGTTATGGGAATAGCACCAGTTATTCCAAAACGAAAAGAAGAATTTGAAATAGAAATTAAAGTTACAGACACAGAAAGCAAAAAAGAGACAAAAGAGAAAACAGCGTTTTATAAAGCGGACACTTAGAATGATTTGACGAAATTAAATTAACCGGCTTGACTAAAACGGCACACAACATTTAGAACAATAGCCGAAAGTCCCCAATAAAAAAGCCCGCATTAAAAACTATTAACGGTGGCTTTTGGTTATTGTTTGTTGACCGACACCGGGCTGTTATCTATAGGTAGTAAAGCAGGGTTGGTACAGGTTTTTTGGTTGTAGCAATTTGAAAAATACGCAGTGTAACTTTAAAGAAAAAATCGTTCGTGATGGGTAAATAAAAATGGTGAAGCAAGAATAAAAACAGCGTTGTAAAACAAACCTGCCGGCACAGTGGGCGATCACATGTTTATACTCCCGTGGCCGGTGTCCTTCACCTAACACAGCCTTCACACCTACTATTTAATTATTCTTGTATAATTTTTTTTGGGGAAATTATTTGAATCAAAAAAATAAACTCATTCTTGCCGCATTGTCTTTATTGCAATCGTTCTATCTTTAAAATAACAATAGTATTATTTAAAATATTTACGAATTTCAGTGAAGTATTTTAGCTGCAAGTAGTGTTCGCTGAAGGACACCGACAAAGGAAATAAGTTTTCTCAAAATTTCAAACTTTGAATAACAATGATAACAACTGGACTATGGGCTGGCTATTACAAATTTGACAATGAGGCCATACAAAAAACTTCAGGTTTTGAGCATACCAATTTTGAAATAAAAATTCAAACAATTAATAAAAATAGTTTTACCGGTATTGTTGAGGACAATTTAGAAACTGGAGGAACAGAAGGAATCGGAGAAATAAAAGGGAACGTTTTAGGAGAACGAGTTGAGTTTGTAAAACAAATGCCCATCATGACATTAATAGTTGACAAAAAAGGCACTCGAAAAACCCTCAATAAAAAGCATCGCCCAATTTATTATTCTGGGACATTTTCAGGTGACAAGAAAACTATAAGTGGAAATTGGAAATTCAAATTCGGGTTTATTTGGCTTGGACTTTTACCGATTCCAGTACCTCCAACTAAAGGAACCTGGCAAATGAAACTAATAGAATAAAGCGAACGCCCAACATTAAGAACAATAGCCGAAAGTCCTACTACCGTGGTCGGTGCCCTTCACCGAACACAACCTTCACACCTAATACTTAATTATTCTTGTATAAATTTTTTGGAAGAAATTATTTGAATCAATAAATAAACTCATTCTTGCCGCATTGTCTTTATTGCATTCGTTCTATCTTTAAAATAACAATTGTATCCTTTAAAATACTTACGAATTTCAGTAAAGTATTTTAACTGGAAGTAGTGTTCGGTGAGCACACCGCCCAAGGAAGTAACCTTGCAAAAGAGCCAAAATTTTCCCGACACAGCAACCTTCAACCAGGCGCATGACTTACCTTTGCGACAGTGAAAATCTTTACATTCATATTTGCTATTTATATTTTCACGCTATCAGCCGTTCCCTGTTGTGCAGCGGACAATTGTAATGACCAAACAGAACAATCCAATTCTAACGACAATCACAAACACAATGACGATTGTAAAAACTGTTCCCCCTTTGCTTTATGTGGCAATTGTGCAGGCTTCACTTTCACAACAAATTATATTCAGCTTGCCACACCGCAACAGTTGATCAGCCCTGCTTTTCCACATTACTTACAATTATATTTCCCACAATACATTTCTTCTTTTTGGCAGCCGCCTAAAATTGGTTGACACATCTATATTAAAACATCCGGTGTTTGAAATGACACAGGTTATTTCTATTTATCGTCAATCAATTTAAAAAATGAAAAAAATAATGCTCATTTGTATAGTTCTGCTATGCACTATCATAACCAATGCCCAAAATACTTTTAAAGCCTTTATTAAAGACGTCAAAGAAAAACAGCCTTTACAGGGAGCTACTGTTACAATTAAAACACTAAACAAATCAACTGCTGCTGATAGTTTGGGTTTTGTCATCTTGAAAAACATTACGGCAGGTAAACAGGAAATTGTTATCTCTCATGTTGGCTTTCAAGACAAAGAATTATCGCTAACCTTTCCGCTTGTTTCCGATGAACCAATTGAAATACTTTTAAATGAAGCAGAGAAGGAAAGTGAAGAAGAAGTAGTTATTACTGCTACAAGAAGCAGCCGTTCCATTGCTAACATACCAACAAGAGTTGAAACAATATCAGGTGAAGAATTGGAAGAGAAAGGGAATATGAAACC
>JBDUEK010000175.1:0-4961 GCA_040002495.1 Ferruginibacter sp. | reverse complement strand
CGAATGCCATCACATTCTAATACTTGTTTATTGATATGGGTAAGGATTTCTGAAAGTAGAATTTAATCCCCGCCCTAAAGGACGGGGCAATACAAAAAGATGAACCATCAGATTGGATGCTGCATTAATCAACAATATTCATAACACATTTTGATGCAGCGGGAAGTATAGTTAAATAATTGATTTTTTTTAAATAAAATGATTAATTCTACTTTGACATATTTAAAAAAATGTAGCTCACGGTTACGATAGTTTAATTATGGAACGAAAAAGATGCCATGAAAAAATACAGTACAAGTGAGTGACACAACGATGCCGCCATAAAAAACTTCTGCTGGTCAACAAAAAAACACAAAGGTTTGACTTGTCAAAGTAGAATTAATGCAAAAAATGTTTCGTGAGGACACTGACCCAGGTATTGAAATAAGGGTTCAGTTTGATAATTAACCCTCGTTTTTAGGCTGCGAAGCCGGCAGGATAACATGAAATTTTGCTCCTTTATTTTCTTCGCCTTCGGCATAAATTTCGCCATGATAACTCTGAACAATTTTTTTACACAATGCCAAACCTATACCCGTACCGGCATAACTGGTGCTTTCATGTAACCGTTGAAACATGATAAAAATTTGCTGAGCGTACTTTTGATTAAAGCCTATTCCATTATCCTGTATGGTAATTTTATAATAGCTGAGTTTAGGGTCCAGTTCAGTGCGTTTAGCAGTATCGGTATTATTCATTTTTAATACAGAAATATGTATAACAGGTGGCGAACCCGGTTTAGAGAATTTTAAAGCATTATTTAAAAGATCGTAAAACAGTTGATTCATCTGAAAAGGTATGGCTTCAATTACGGGTAGTTTATCATACGTAATATTGGCTGCTTTCTCTGAAATAAGCAGTTCAAAATCGAACAGGATATCGTTTAATATCTTATTAAGATCAGTTTTTTCAAATAATTTTTTATGCTGCTCTAGCATAGAAAAATTGAGCATGTCACTTACAAGCTTGCTCATTCGTCTTGAAGCAACTTCTATCTTTTTAAGATAAGTGCCTACCTCTTGTGGAAGATCTGCGCTAAACTGTTTTGCCACGTACGTAGAAAAAGAAACTATTTTCCTGAGTGGTTCCTGGAATTCATGACTGGCCGTGTGGGCAAATTGTTCCAGCTGCAGATTCGCAATTTCTAAGTCAGTAGTTCTTTCCTTTACCTTCAATTCCAGTTCTGTTGAAAACTCTTTTTCCCTGGTTTCTATTATTTTCTTTTGTGTAATATCTTCAATAGCCAGCAGGATGAGCAATTCATCATTGATTTCGCTAATTACCTGACGGGCATTCAGCAACATTACACATTCGCCAATATCAGCAAAATTAAGTTTGATCTCGTAATCATCCAGCCGGGCCTTTTTTATAATAACGTTGTTAAGCACGCTAAGTAAATTGTCATTATCCCAAACGTGGTCAGAAATTTCATAAAAGAGCATGCCTTCAGTACCTTTCCGGTTAAGATTAAACTTCTTATAAAAAGCAGCGCCGGCTGTTTTAATCCTAAGTTCTTTATCAAGTATCACAAAGGGTTCCCGAAAGGTTTGAATGATGGCTTCTGCATAGGCCCGGCTTTGATTTAACTGTTCCTGTTTTTCAATAAGCGCCTGGTTTACAACAATCAGTTCTTCGTTGGTTGATTGTATTTCCTCTTTGGTAGTTTCGAACTCTTCATTTAAACTTTGCAGTTCCTCGTTACCGCTTAGCAGTTCTTCGTTGGTGGTTTGTAACTCTTCATTAGATCCTTCCTGATCGTGGGTAATTGCAAGCATACTTTCCCGCACTTCGGTTAATTCAATTTGGAGCTCATTTATTTTTGAAGCGGCTTCTTTTAATTTAGTTGACTCCGAATGAATAGCGATATCCCCAACCAGGTTAGTCGCAACAGCCACTTTCTGAAAAATGATCAGAAAAAACGGTTCCTGCAGGCCTAAAGGAAGAATTTCTATCCGGATGGTGTAGTTACCATCGTTGGGGTACGGAATGCCATCTTTAACAGACGGAGCATTATTTGTTTTGGCTTTTTGCAATGCACTTCTAAGTTCAAAGGCCAGGTTGCTCCTGGTCATTTTTATGAGGTTAAAAGTGGGCTTTCCTTCGGCGTGTTCAACAAATTCGGCTATGGATCCAATAATATATACAATATCAAAGGAATGGTTTACAACCACGGAAGGACGTGTATATTTTGACAACAGAATTGATTCTGCTTTTTTTTGAAAGTCGGGAATAATGGAAACTCCGTTATTGTTTGTGTTATTAAAACTTGGTTTCACGTTATCCCTGAAGCTGCTTTTGGATAGCGCAAAACTGCTTGCGCCTGCCTGCCTTTTATAAATCTTATCTTTTTTAGAAAAATCATTGAAGAGATCAGTGGAAATGCTGGTAGTTTCTGACTTTCCAAGCACTAAAAATCCTTTTTCTTTCAGGGAATAATGAAAGGCAGATAAGGCTTTCTTTTGAAGTGAATTATCAAAGTATATGAGCACATTGCGGCAGCTAACAATATCCATTTTAGCAAATGGCGGATCCTTTAGCAGGTTATGAATTGCAAACACACACATGTCCCGGATAACTCTTCTTGCCTGGTACCCTGTACTGGTTTGAATGAAATAATTATTTAATCGGAAGGGCGAAATATTTCCTGCTTCGGCAATTGTATAATTACCCTCCCTGGCTTTTTTTATAGCAATTTCTGAAACATCGGAACCAAAGACCTGAATTTGCCTGGTAATGGATTCGGCGACAAAAAATTCATGCAGGCAAATAGCCAGTGAATAGGCTTCTTCACCGGTTGAGCAACCTACAGACCATATCCGGAATGGCTCTGTGCCCGTTTTAAATTTAACAAGTTCAGGAAATACATTATCAGTTAATACCTGAAAAACCTCGGGGTCACGAAAAAAAGAACTCACAGGAATTAACAGGTCGTAATAAAGCAAGGATTCTTCTTCGTGGTTACCTTTTAAAAAAAGCAAATAGGCTTTGAGTGTATCTTTTTTTGAAATGGCCATGCGACGTTCCAGCCGCCGTAGTATGGTATTTTGTTTATAATGTGTAAAGTCAACACCTTTCGTTATGTAAACAATCGACAATATCTGCCTTACCAAATCTTCTTCCTCTGCTGTAAGCTGTTTATCAGTATTTGCTTTGTACAGTTTATTGGAGAAATTTATCTGCATCAATTTTTCCGCAATGCCTTCAGGCGTAAGCACAAAATCTACCACACTTGCATCAATTGCAGTGGCAGGCATGCTTTTGTTAGCAGCCGACTCTTCGTCCTGGGCAAAAGTTATTCCTCCATTTGCTTTAAGGGCTTTAAGGCCCATAGTACCATCGTTGCCATTGCCTGATAAAATTATGCCACATGCATATCCCTGGTGAACCTCACCCAATGACTTAAAAAAAGAATCTATTATTTGATCAGATTTAATTTTTGTTCGTTGTGTAAGTTTTAAAACCCCATCAGTAGAAATAAGGGTGCTATTGGAGGGAATAACATAAATATGGTCTCGTTCTATTTTGATATCGTCGGTTATTTCAACAACCGGGATGTCTGTATATTTTGCGAGTATTTCGGGTAATAAACTGTCGTGATTGGGATCTAAATGCTGTACCAATACAAAAGCCATATTGGAATGAACGGGTAAAGCACCTAAGAATCTCTTAAATGCATCCAGCCCACCGGCTGAGGCACCAACCCCAACAACGGGAAATGGATCTTTGGATTCATTGAGTTGAAGTAATGGAGAGGGATCAGTTTCTTTCATGATTTGACTATAATATTATAAGGAGCAGATATTAAAGGTAACTTTAATTTTACCCTAAACCCGATATATTATGGAAGGGGTGCATTTCAAATTGTCGCTGGCTGGTGGAGACACCAGCCAGGGCAGTCAGCCGTGGGCGGTGTCTCCACCGCCCACAGTCTTACAAATAAAGCGACAATTTGAAATACACCCTATGGAAGTGCCGAAAGCAGCTTCTCTTTAACTAATTCCAACGCTTCAATTATTTTAGCGCCGAGTGAATGCGTAGTCATTGGCTTTTTAAAATAATAGGCCGCTCCAAGTTCGTAAATCTCTTTAATATCGGAGGGAGAAACAGAAGTAGTATAAATAATTACTGGAATATTTTTGAAGGTGGAATCACCTTTCAATGCTTTCAGGCATTCTTTACCATTCATTTCCGGCATATTTAAATCGATAAAGATATAGTCAGGAAGCGTGATTGCTTGTCTTAGCAACTCCAGTGCTTTTGCGCAACCTTCGGCCTGGATGAATTCATAGTCGCTACCAAACTCCGCCACGGCCAGGCTAAAGAAAAACCTATCATCCTCGTCATCATCCACCAACATTATAAGTATGTTTTTTTTTTTGTGTGTGTGTGTGTGTGTGTGTGATTTCATCTTTTCAATTGAAATTAATTTGGTAGGATAGCAGTTTTCAATGTTCAAGGTAAACATATATTTTACATTTCTTAAAATGGTTGCCTGCTATTGCGGATTTAATCACTTTACACCTGGTAAAAAATGCAGT
The DNA here is from genome assembly GCA_040002495.1 of Ferruginibacter sp. Classification (GTDB taxonomy): domain Bacteria; phylum Bacteroidota; class Bacteroidia; order Chitinophagales; family Chitinophagaceae; genus Ferruginibacter. The sequence continues at coordinate 384 of JBDUEK010000175.1, read as the reverse complement.
AAATCATTCCTAAGTTAAATGCAGCATGACTAACAATTGCTCCTGCAATAGAACTGGCGTTAAGTTAAGTGTGAATTGGCAATAGTGAATGGTCAATGGTTCATTAGCACCGTTCAGAACTCACAAATCGATACGTCCTTTTATTCTTATACTTTACACTGTATGGGATTGTGTAATAGGCAACAATATTCATAACACATTTTGATACAGCGGGAAGCATAATATATCTGCCACTTAGTTTTGAAGCCCCTTAATTGCATTAGCCTTTTTGATTGTATTGCCTTTTGAATTACACTACCTTTTGAATTGCACTGCCTTTTGAATTGAACTGCCTTTTGAATTACACTGCCTTTTGAATTGCACTGCCCTTCAGGGCGGTGAAAT
>JBDUEK010000174.1:0-5163 GCA_040002495.1 Ferruginibacter sp. | reverse complement strand
TTAGCCAAAACTTTAAAGTTTGAAGTGAATTAAAAAAGATGACACCTCTATTTTAAGCCAGCTACAATTTTAAATGCACCCAATACAAAGAGCGGAATTCGAGCCCTTTAAGAGTTATCGGATGTCGTTTATGGTTGCCAATCTCTTCATTGTTTTACGTTATCAAATGACAATCATTTTAAGATTGGCAACCTTATAAATAATTCAATTTGAAATGGAAACATAGCCCTGGGGTGCATTTCAAATTGTCGCTGGCTGGTGGAGACATCAGCCAGGGCAGTCAGCCGTGGGCGGTGTCTCCACCGCCCACAGTCTTACAAATAAAGCGACAATTTGAAATACACCCTGGCCCTGTTAATATACATTCAACTAAACCTTATATTTATAGCATTAAAATAATAGTAACGATTTCTCCTTAGCTAATCTTCTGCGTAAAAAATGAAAAAAAACATTTCAACATATTTTACTATCATATTATTGGTAGCTGTTTTTTATAGTTGTTCCAACAAAAAAGAAAATCTGCTTTTCACATCCGTTTCTCCCACTGATTCCGGACTTGATTTTACCAATACCATTACCGAATCTGACCAGCTAAACCTGATGAACAATGAATACACGTACATGGGTGGTGGCGTGGGCATCGGCGATTTTGACAATGATGGAAAACCAGATATTTTTTTTACCGGCAACCAAAATAGCTGCAAGCTTTTTATGAATGAAGGCGGCTTGAAATTTAAAGATATCACCACTACAGCCGGACTTGTTACCAATCAGTGGTGTACCGGCGTAAGTGTGGTTGATATCAATGACGATGGCTTCCAGGATATTTACGTGAGTGTAAGTGGCCCCGTTGAACCCGGCAAAAGGCAGAACCTGCTTTTTATTAATAACCACAATCTAACCTTTACAGAAAGTGCCGCAGCCTATGGATTAAACGATAGCAGTTATTCAACACAGGCGGCATTTTTAGATTATGATAAAGATGGTTTGTTAGACATGTTTTTATTAACACACCAGATGCAGGGCAAAAGTTTGAATGAAGTATTGCCAAAGGACCTCAGTGGCAACTCGCCCAGGAACGATCAGCTTTATCACAATGAAGGAATCGACGCCACAACGGGCCACCCGGTTTTTAAAAAGGTAACCATGCCTGCCGGAATACGGGACGATGGTTACGGGCTTGGTGTAGTGGTAAGCGACCTCAACGGCGACAATTGGCCGGACCTGTATGTGAGCAACGATTATATCGGCAACGATTGTATGTGGCTCAACAACCAGGATGGAACTTTTACCAACGTCATCGCCAAATCGCTTAACCATCAAAGTTACAGCAGCATGGGTACCGATGCCGCCGATTTTAATAACGACGGTCTTCCGGATATTGCCACATTGGATATGATGCCCGAAGACAATGAGCGTAAAAAAATGATGTATTCTTTTTTAAACAATGAACGTTATGCAGTGGAACGTTACCTAAAATACGAACCCTCCTTTATACACAACACGTTGCAACTAAACCGGGGCTTGGCAACCATGAACGACACACTGCTACCTGTTTTCAGCGACATCGCCAATTTTGCTGGCACAGCCGAAACCGACTGGAGCTGGAGTGTATTGATGGCCGATTTTAATAACGATGGATTTAAAGATTTGCACATCACCAATGGTATGGGTAAAGATGTAATCAACAACGATTTTATTTTCTTTAAGGCAGCCACTGGTGCAGGCGCCGACCGTACGAAAACCCTGCAGGATAAATTACAAAGTCTTGGTTCGGTACCCTTGCCAGATTACCTGCTGATCAACAACCAACACTATGCATTTGATAATGTTTCCGCATCGTCGGGGCTTAATGAAAAAGCAATCAGCAACGGTGCCGCTTATGCAGATCTTGACAATGATGGTGACCTCGACCTGGTGGTAAATCACATCAACAGTCCGGCTTCTTTATTTGCCAACAATACCATCAGCCCAACAAATACAGCCACCAATTATTTACAAATTAAATTAACCGGACCAGCAGGTAATAAGGATGGTTTAGGCACCGTGATAAAATTATTTTTAAAAGACAGTGTTTTGCTGTTGGAACAAAACCCGGCCAGAGGTTATCTGTCAACTATGGATAAAAAATTATTCGCCGGTCTTGGTAACGCCACAGTTATTGACAGCATACAGGTAACCTGGCCAAACGACCGCATGCAGGTGTTGCAAAAAATAACTGTCAACCAATTGCTGACCATTGATTACAAAAACGTAAACGGCAAATGGCAAAAGTACCTGCCCTCCACTACCCTTTTTACCGATTATACAAAAGCAAGTGGCATCCAATTCTCCCACATCGATACGTTCTTTTTTGATTATGATTACCAGCGTTTGTTACCACAAAAATATTCTTCGCAAGGGCCGGGCATTGCCGTTGGCGATGTAAACAAAGATGGCTTACAGGATTTTTTTGTAGGCAATGGTTATGATAAAAAAGGACAGATTTTTATTCAGCAAACCGATGGCCGCTTTACCGCCAAACCGCTGGAGACCGGGGAGAAATTTGAGGAAGATACCGGCTGTTTATTTTTTGATGCAGATGGCGATGGGGATGATGATTTACTGGTGACCAGCGGCACCAATGAATTTGAAAAAAATAGTCATTTCAATTTACCAAGATTGTACAGCAATGATGGTAAAGGAAATTTCACCCGTTCGCCCAATGCCATACCAGCAAGGATTACAGCAATTTCTACCGTAGTAAAGGCATGCGATTTTGACATGGATGGCGACCTGGATCTTTTCATTGGCGGCCGTGTTGATTTTAAGGGTTACCCACTTTCGCCACCCAGTTATTTATTGCAAAACAACAAAGGCATATTTACTGATGTAACCGATAAATTGTGCCCTGCATTAACCACCGCAGGCATGGTAACCGATGCCGCATGGATGGACGTGGATGGCGATAAAAGAGCCGACCTGGTACTCACCGGTGAGTGGATGCCTATCAGAATTTTCAAGAATCAATCTGGTGGTTTTAAAGAGACAACCAATGAAAGCGGATTGGCCAGCATGCCCGGTTTATGGCGCAGCATTGCTATGGCAGATTTGGATAAAGATGGCGACCTTGATTTCGTAGCGGGCAATATGGGACTGAATAATAAATTTCATTTCAATGCCACCTATCCGTTGAATTTGTGGTATGCAGATATTGATGAAAATGGTTCCTTCGATCCGGTGATGGGCTATTATCAACTGGCCGCTTCCGGTAAAAAAGAATTATTTCCTGCATTTGGATTAGCAGAAATTTCCAGCCAGGTACCGTCTATTAAAAAAGATTATTTATACCACAAAGATTTTTCAAACGCCCCGCTTTCGGCTGTATTTAAATCAGTAGATGCGCCGGTAAAAATGCTTGCCAGCGAAGCCGCCACCTGCTGGTTTGAAAATGATGGCAAAGGTAATTTCATAAAACATGCATTGCCGGTTATCGCCCAGTTTGCACCGGTTAATTGCATATTGATTGACGACTTTAATAAGGATGGCATTGCCGACATTTTACTGGCAGGCAACGAATATGAAACCGAAGTTTCAACCGGCCAGTACGATGCCAGTTATGGGTTGTTATTAACCGGCAATGCCAATAAAACTTTTACGGCAATCCCACAAAACCAAAGTGGTATTTTTATCCGTGGCGATGTTAGATGCATGCGACAAATTACTACCTCAAAAAACAAGTACATACTGGCTGCCGTAAACAACAGTCCCCTGGCAGTGTTAAAATTAAATCAGTAGCATTGGTAAAACCGTGCTGTATTTTTGCAGCACTCAACTCATTGTAAATTTTATATGGACCATCAATTTGAAATACCCGTAACCTACAAAGGCGAAGACATTCTATTTGCCGCATTTATAAAGCCCGGCGGCTACACGCCAAGGATAGCGGTTGAAGTAGATGTAGATCAAACCATTTTATTTGAACAGGACGAAGAAGGCAATTACCGCGGACTGATGCCCTTTGATGCGGATACAAAAGAAGCAGATGTTGACAAGGAATTATTGGGGTTGATTGCGGAGGTGTTGAATAGTGTTAAGTAGTATTTATTACACGACCACATCGTTTTTTAAATAATTATGGCGTGTCCCCGAAAAGCATTTTCGCCATACACAAACCCCAACCCCAAAATGCAATCGGGGCCGGGCTATCCGCTGCAAGTACGGCACAAGGCCAAAGCACAAAACCTTCACCGGGCTTTCCGCTGCTATCCCTCACGTGGGGGGTATGCTGAAGCGTTGCAGATTTTTAAATACCTGTGGGTTTGAGGGTATGATATATTTGTTGGAAATTTAAATGGTTGGCTCGTCAACAGTTGAAGGCCTATTGCTTTTGGCCTAAATTTCTGGAAGTTAACTTTTTGGATAAAGTCATTTTCTTGTTTTAGTAACTTATAATAAAATGTCTTTAGTAAGTAATCGTCTGTAGCGTATATTCGGCGTACATTTGGAGCACTGCCGCAATAATCATTTTTTGATGCGGCAATGCAATCGTTGTGTGCAAAATTTAACGACACCCTACCAACAGAAAAGACTTTACAATTAAAACAGGGTTAACAATAAAAGAGTACTCAAGAGTTATGTTTGTTAGACTAAACAAAACGGCTTTTTTACATGCGACTATTGCCAGGCATAGTGTTGTAAGGTTAGTTTTTAGCAGTATCTTCATTGAAAGATAAATAAACTCGTGTTATATCCTTAGGGTGAACATGATTTGCATGCATATTTTGGGATTTTACAAAGTAGTTTATGCTGCCATCAAAAAAATGCACCATGAGACCAATTATTTTGATTGCTTTTCTTACGTTAATAGTCGCCTGTAAAAAAGAAAATAAAGGACCTGTTTGCAGGTTTTCTATGATAGGCAGTAATGGTGGTATAAAAAGCCCTGTAACCTATCCCCGCGGTGATACGATAGCCGTCATCAGCGGAGATTATGGCTATACATTGTACTTTAGCGAACAAGGCAGGCTGCTTCGGAAAGAAACTCCTATAACGGATCCTTATCGTCGTTATGAACTGGGTTATAACATTTTTGGACAGGTGAGCGAGTTAAGGTATTACGGGAAACAGGGGGGCAACAGTTGGGTACCTGAAGCAAAGAGAGCGTTTATTTATGACCGGGGA
>JBDUEK010000173.1:0-5397 GCA_040002495.1 Ferruginibacter sp. | reverse complement strand
TATGCTTCCCGCTGTATCAAAATGTGTTATGAATATTGTTGCCTATTACACAATCTCATACAGTGTAAAGTATAAATATAACCTCTTTGGCATTACTATTTATTTAAATAAGTAGCCCAAAATAAAGGTTAATAGTCAAATTAAACGCAATACTAAATTGAATGAATAAGACCTCCCGGAACTTTGATTGCGTGTTGAAAATCAGCAACAGGTTTATAGCAATAAAGCCAACCCTCCATAACTAAAGTTCAAAATTAGACGCTATTTTACAAGAAAATTTTCAGAGGATATTTAAACACTTTGACATTTTTATTCTACATGCACCTGTTTCTTAATAACCGCACCTTTGCTGGCTTCAGGTAAAAATTTCCTTTCTGCTACCAGGTAGCCGTTACCCTTTTCGCAAATATGTACTTTTAAGTTTTCGATGCTGTAAGGATTGCCATCCGGTATATCAGCAATGTTGGAGAATTGTATGTCGTGCCCATCTACAATAATTACGCAACCACTTCCTATTGCTTCCATTTTATTTCCATCGGTTACCAACATTCCGGTATCCTCGCCTAAGCCAATACCAATGCAGGAAGGGTTAGTAGCAATAGCTTGCGTTAGTCTTCCAAAGCGGCCACGCTTTTCAAAATGGCTGTCAAAAATAACATCGTCCATAAAACCGAGACCTGTAGTAATTTTTACCTCACCTTTTAAATGCGCCCTGGTGGCATTGCCTTCATAAATCATGGTATTACTCATTGCCATAGCGCCGGCGCTGGTTCCGGCAACAACGAAATTTTCTTCGTCATGATATCTTTTTAAAGCGATGCGTAAAAATTCTGTACCGCCAAAAATGGTTGATAACCTAAGCTGGTTTCCACCGCTCATCATAACAGCATCGCAGGTACGTAATCTTTCCAGGTGTTCCTTTGTTACAGCATCTGCCCTGTTTCGTATATGCATTACACTTACATCGGTACAACCAATCTTACCAAAAGCATCCAGGTAATTTTCGCCCACTTCAAATGGAATAGTAGAAGCTGTGGTGATGATTTCTATCCGGGCGTTGGGGCCGCCACTTTCCGTAACAATCCGTTGCAGAATTCCTAATTCAATAAAATTAAGGTTACTCAATTTAACCGGTTCACCTTTTTCAGTTTCAATTCCTTTGTCTTCGGCACCGCCAATGGCTATGAGTTTTCCCTTAGGATGTAACATGCATAATATTTTAGGTTTACAGTAAAAACGCTATTCCCTTTTTAATATTTCCTTTTTTACTGCTATAAATATTGGGTTCTTACAAATTTAAAGGAATTGAGTTTAAGCAACTTCTATGATAATTTATATTTTTGATGTGGTCGCAGATCAATATCAAAAATTCAGTGTAATGGTGAGATACTATTATGTTATGGTCTTTGAATTTTGAATCCCAACGGGATTTAATGTGTATAGTAATATTATCAGGTTGCTTAACGACCCTGAAGGGGTTGAATGTATTAATAATTTATAAATTCAAATAAATATTTTTCCTCAAATGCTATTTCAAATTTTTTTAGCAAGCTAATATACTCTTCTCTAAAAGTCTGTTTGCTATGATGCTCTTTTTGCGTCATAATATAGTTGATCACATTTGAAAGATGAGAATGACTATATGAGAATGCACCATAGCCATCCTGCCAATGAAAGCCATTACAAAATTTCTTATCCTTAATAAATTCGTTGCTGGATTTTTTCACTTCCCTTACCAGATCTGACAAACAACAGGCCGGTCTCATACCTATAAAAAAATGAAGATGATCCGGCATTCCATTAATCGCTAACATTTTTTGATCTTTGTTTTGAACTATCCCCGTAATATACTTGTACAATTCTTCTTCCCATGACCGGAGAATTAGTGATTGTCTGCCTTTTACTGCAAATACAATTTGAATATAAATTTGTGAAAATGGAGAAGCCATGTGCGTGTTTTTTAGGATTTCAAGGTAAAAAAGTTTACCGATAATTCCTTGCTCGTAACCATTATAAGCACATTCGACCCCATTGGGGTCGCATAAACTTCCACTAATTTTCTACAAACATTTAACCCCGTTGGGGTTAGTGAATGTACAAAACAAAAAGTTGCACATATTATCAGTATTTTTTTTCTGTTCACACGATAACGACCCAGGAAATTTCATAGCTCATCAAAATATTAATTAGCCGTTTTATTGCCCGTGCTTTTTTAAGTTGCTTTTTTTATTAACTTCCTGTATGTGCATTTAAATATTTTTGCTTTTTTAATTACATCTTGTTAGAAGCTGTTTTAATTTAATTTGAGTGTTTCAATCCGAAGGCCAATGATGCCATGAAAAACTGAACCTGAACGGAGCGTCGCCAATGCTGTTGCCATGAAATGCTAATGATGGCGATCAAAGAAATCATTTTAAACAGCTAGTCATACAAAGGAAAAATAATCGTATTTCCAATCCAATGAAAAATTTATGTTACATTGTTATTATCGCATCACCTACGATAATTTACTGAACGCACAGCATTAATCATTAAAAAAAACAACCATACAGCAAATGAGAATATCAGAAATAAAAGTGCTAAAAGGCCCCAACTACTGGAGTGTAAACCGGATCAAACTGATACAGATGAAACTTGACCTGGAAGAAATGGAGCAAAAGCCAAGCAATGAAATACCAGGATTTAAAGACCGGCTGGAAAAAATGTTTCCGGGTATGTATGAGCATCGCTGCAGTGTTGGAACCCCGGGTGGCTTTTTTGAAAGAGTGATGGAAGGTACCTGGATGGGGCATGTTATTGAACATGTAGCATTAGAAATGCAAACACTAGCGGGCATGGATACCGGATTTGGACGCACCCGTGGCACTGGCAAAGAAGGCGAATATTATGTGGTATTTAGTTATGTGGAAGAAGACGCAGGTGTGTACGCTGCAAAAGCGGCAACCAGGGTGGTACAGGCCATTGCAGATGACACACCTTACGACCTGGAAAATGATATTATGCAGATGAGAGAAATAAGAGAAGACACCCGCCTTGGTCCAAGCACTGGTTGCATTGTGGATGAAGCTGCCAAACGAAACATTCCGTTTATCAGGTTAAATAAATATAGCCTGGTGCAACTGGGGTATGGCATTCATCAAAAAAGAATACGGGCCACCATTGCCTCTACTACTTCTAATATTGCAGTGGATATTGCCTGCGATAAAGAGGAAACAAAAAATTTGTTGGATGCCGCTGAAATACCTGTTCCAAAAGGTGTTATCATTAGGTCGGAAGAAGGTTTGAAAGACGCCATAGAAAGCCTGGGCTACCCATTGGTACTTAAACCAATTGATGGTAATCATGGTAAAGGTGCTACAACAAATATCATCACCTGGGACCATGCAGTAAAAGCATTGAAAGATGCGCAGGTTTATGGCCGTAGTGTGATTTGTGAAAGATTTATTACCGGGTTCGATTTTAGGGTATTGGTAATTGATAATAAATTTATTTGTGCAGCATTGCGTACACCCGCTGCCGTAACCGGCGATGGAGAACATACTATTCAATGGCTGGTGGATGAAACCAATAAAGATCCAAGACGTGGATTTGGACATGAGAAAGTTTTAACCAGCATTAAGCTCGATGATTTTAGTAATAAGATGCTGGAAGAACTTGGTTACACGTTGGACACTGTACCACCAAAAGGTGAGCTGGTATTACTAAAACCTACTGCCAATTTATCTACCGGCGGCACCTCTGCAGATGTTACGGAAGAAGTGCATCCTGCCAATATATTTATGTGCGAACGAATTTCAAAAATCATTGGACTGGATATTTGCGGCATCGATATTATGGCACCTGACTTGAGATTACCCATCAGTGAAAATGGTGGCGCTGTGCTGGAAGTAAATGCTGCACCAGGGTTCCGAATGCACCTGGAACCTGCAACTGGATTGGCCCGTAACGTTGCTGAACCGGTTATTGATATGTTGTTTCCATTGGGTACTACCGGGCGTATTCCAATTATTGCTATTACTGGCACCAACGGCAAAACAACTACCTGTCGCCTAACGGCTCATATTGCAAAAAGCGCCGGATATAAAGTGGGTTATACTACCAGCGATGGTGTATACATTCAAAACCAACTAATGATGAAAGGCGATTGCACGGGACCGGTTAGTTCAAATTTTGTGTTGCGAGACCCTACGGTAGATTTTGCCGTGTTGGAATGTGCACGTGGTGGAATTTTAAAAAGCGGACTGGCTTTTCAAAACTGTGACATTGCCATTATTACCAATGTAAGCACGGATCATATTGGCCTGGGTGGCATTGACAGCATTGAACAAATGGCCAAGGTAAAAGCAGTAGTTGCTGAAACAGTTTTTAAACATGGCTATGCCATTTTAAATGCAGATGACGACCTGGTGTACAATATGAAAGATGGTTTATCCTGCAATATTGGTTTATTTAGTATGAATGAAAATAATCCAAGAATAAAAAAACATTGTAAGAACGGCGGATTGGCAACTGTATATGAAAATGGATATGTAAGTATTATGAAAGGCACCTGGAAAATAAGGGTGCAAAAAGTAACCGATATCCCCATTACTTATGGAGGCAGGGCCACACACAATATCATGAATACTTTGCCGGCAATTCTTGCTACCTACTTATACCGGAATATTAAAGTAGATGACATAAAGGATGCATTGGCAACTTTTGTACCCTCGCCTACTCAAACTCCCGGCAGGCTGAACCTGTTTAAGTTTAAGCAGTTTGAAATATTGGTAGATTTTGCACATAACCAGGCAGGTGTTCAATTGCTATGCGATTTTGTAAGTAAAATGGAAGGTGAGCCCAAAGTAGGTGTGATAGGCGGAACAGGTGATAGAAGAGATGAAGACATAAAAGATATTGGAAGAATTACGGCGCAATACTTTGACGAAATTATTATTCGCCAGGATAAACACCTGAGAGGAAGAACTGCCGAAGAAATTGTAACGCTACTATTGAGCGGTATTAACGAAACCCGAACCAAAGAAATTCCAATAACTATTTTTGATAAGGAAGAAGATGCCGTTATGCATGCCTATCAACATGCAAAACCAGGTTCGTTAGTTACCATACTATGTGATAATGTTGCCAATACTGTTGCCATGATAAAGGATTTAAAAGAAGCGGAAGACCTGGCAGTGTAATTATCATCTTCATATAACAAGAAGCATTATACTGGTAGAGTAAGCATAATGCTTTTATTATCAGCAGAATAATTAATACAAAAAGCGAATTTTTAAAATGATTTTGGGAATTGTGGCTTCATCCCCTAAATTTGCATTCCCAAACAAATGAATGGGTAAAATGATTGGGTTATAGTGTAATGGTAGCACTACAGATTTTGATTCTGTCCGTCTAGGT
>JBDUEK010000172.1:0-5399 GCA_040002495.1 Ferruginibacter sp. | reverse complement strand
ACCATTTTAAAAACCCTTGTTAATCCCATTTCCTTTCTGCGGTTATAAATAATTTCCGCATCATCTTCCTTCATGATCCGAACAATTTGTTCGTCGCTAAAGCCCAATAATTTGGCGGATGTCAAAACATCATCCGGAAGTGTTGAAAGATTGTATTTCGCAATCTCTTTTTCGCAATCACAAATTTTTTGAATCTGGTAAATAAACCAACGATCAATACCGGTGCTTTCGCAGATGTGCCTGATACTGGCGCCTGCCATCAATGCATCTTTAATCCTGAATATTCTATCCCATTTCGGTATTTTAATATACTCGATCAACTCATCGGCATGCATCAGGCTTTTGCCATAGTATCCCAATCCTACTGCCTCATTTTCCAAACTCTGACAAGCTTTTTGTACTGCTTCAGCAAAGCTGCGGCCAATGGCCATTACTTCACCTACGCTCTTCATCGAGAATCCCAGCGTATCATTGGCACCCTTGAATTTATCAAAATTCCATCTCGGTATTTTTACAATTACGTAGTCCAATGCAGGCTCAAAATAAGCTGAGGTGGATTGCGTGATCTGGTTTTTCAATTCATCCAGGTTATAACCCAGCGCCAGTTTTGCAGCAATTTTTGCAATTGGGTAACCGGTAGCCTTGCTCGCCAATGCCGATGAGCGGCTAACCCTTGGATTGATTTCAACCACAATCAATTTTTCGGTTTGCGGATCCATGGCAAACTGCACATTACATCCACCGGCAAAATTTCCCAATGCACGCATCATACGAATGGCAGTATTACGCATTGCCTGGTAAGCCGTATCACTCAAAGTCATAGCTGGTGCCACCGTGATGCTGTCACCTGTATGCACACCCATGGGGTCAAAATTTTCAACCGCACAAATTATTACAACGTTATCATTATTATCTCTCAGTAATTCCAGTTCATATTCTTTCCAACCAAGTACAGCTTTTTCAACCAATACTTCATGAATAGGCGATGCAGTTAAACCATTATTTAATGCTTCGTCCAGTTCGTCCTTTTTAAATACGATACTTCCACCGCTACCACCAAGGGTAAAAGATGGACGAATCACTAACGGAAAACCTATTTCCTGTGCAAATTCTTTTCCTTCAAGAAATGAGTTGGCAGTACGTGCCGGGCAAACAGCAATATCCATTTCAATCATCCAGTTACGGAATTTCTCACGATCCTCCGCTTTGTCGATTGCTTTAATATCAACCCCTATTAACTTAACATTATATTTTTCCCAAATACCCAGTTCATCGGCTTCTTTACAAAGATTCAGCGCTGTTTGACCACCCATGGTTGGTAAAACTGCACTGATCTGGTTTTCTTCAAGAATTTGTTCAATGCTTTCAACCGTAAGTGGTAAAAGGTAAACCCTGTCCGCCATCATTGGGTCAGTCATAATAGTGGCGGGGTTACTATTGATTAAAATAACTTTTACTCCTTCTTCGCGGATGCTTCTTGCAGCTTGTGTACCAGAATAATCAAATTCGCAGGCCTGTCCAATAACAATTGGTCCCGAGCCGATGATTAAAACTGATTTTATGGAATTGTCTTTTGGCATAATAACGTGTCAAAAATTAGTGGCGTGCAAAAGTATATAAAAATGGGCAGTTTTACGAACCTTGCAATTTTATGATTTCGTAGGGTTTATTGACCGGTTATCTATTCCATAACAATTAAATTTGCTCACTGAATGAAGAAAATGATGCGAAAAATACTGATTACAACACTTTGTACCACTATGATAACCATTGGCTTGTTTGCCCAGGTGATGCCTAAAAAAAATTATCCGAAAGGCTACTTTAGCTGGCCGGTTGTTGCAGCAAAAGGCCTGGCTGCAAATTTTGGAGAACTAAGGCCCAATCACTATCACATGGGACTTGATTGCCGAACCGACCAGCGTGAAAACCGTCCTGTGCTGGCCGCTGCAGATGGGTACATCGCCAAAGTAAAAATTGAACCTTATGGATTTGGTAGATGCATTTATATCAATCATCCCAATGGATTGACAACGCTATATGCTCATTTAAATAATTTTTATCCGGCGCTGGAAAAATACATTACCGACCAACAATACAAACTGGAAAGCTGGAGAGTTTTTTTAGATATTCCCGCAAATTTATTTCCTGTAAAAAAAGGCCAGCAAATAGCTTTTAGCGGTAACACCGGTGGTTCGCAAGGGCCACATACACATTTTGAAATAAGGGATACTAAAACTGATAAAGTATTGAACCCATTGCTTTTCGGGTTTCCCATTACAGACAATATTGCCCCGGACGTGTTGCGTTTAGCAGTGTACGACAGGTGTGTGAGTACTTATGAGCAAGCGCCTAAAATTTTCCCGCTAAAAAAAGTAAATGGCGCTTACACCACAATTCCTGCTGTTATTTCAATGAATACGGATAAAGTGAGTTTTGCCATTACAGCCTACGATCGCTATACCGGATCTACCAATAAAAATGGCATCTACGAATCTGTTTTATATGATAATGAAGCACCGGTTGTGGGATTTCAGTTGGATAGTATTAGTTATGATGAAACCCGTTACCTGAATGCGCATATTGATTATAGATTACGCAGCAATGGCGGCAGTTATATGCAACATTTAAGCAGGTTACCAGGTTATCCTGAAGGCATTTATAAAGATTTTTCTGGCAATGGTGTTATTGATATAACGGATGAAACCGTACACGAAATGAAGATAGCCGTAGCAGATGCAGCGGGTAATACTTCACTGGTAAAGTTTGGCGTTAAAATGGGTACTAAAAGTCATACACCTGATATTGACAAAGATGCCATTAACCAGTCAAAAGAGTTTTTTCCTGGTTTTGTAAATGTTTTTGAAAACAGCAACCTGCGTTTTTATCTTGCAGAAAATCAGATTTATGATTCATTTCGTTTTCGGTTTAAAGAAACCAAACCTGGAATAGGCTACCCAATTTATCAACTTGAAGACGGGTCGGTTCCTGTACACACCTATTTTCCGGTAAGTATCAATAACAGCGCAGCTATTAATCCTGATAAAATGGTAATGCATCGTTGGTGGAAAGAAAAAGATGATTATGCTAAAGCTGTAAATGAATACCCTTGGTTTACGAGCAGTTTTAAAGCATTTGGAAATTTTCAATTGATGGAAGATACCCTTCCCCCGGTAATTACACCTATTGGTTTTAGGGAAGGGATGAGCCTTGCTAAACTAAATCGATTGGCATTTGTAATAAAGGACAATACTGAAGAACTCGAAAATTTCAGGGCAGAACTGGATGGCAAATGGCTGCGTTTTAGCAATGACAAAGGCCGCACTTTTATCTACAAATTTGATGAACATTTAGATCGTGGTAAGCATGAATTAACCATCAGTGTAGCAGATTGCGTGGGCAACGTCACCAAAAAAACATATCATTTCACTTATTAAAATTTATCAAACAAAATTCAATTATACGCAATGACCACATTAACAGAAGGTAGTAAGGCACCAGCTTTCAAAGGAAAAGACCAAAACGATCAACCAATAAGTTTAGCAGATTTTAAAGGGGGAAAAGTGGTCATATATTTTTACCCCGAAGATGATACACCCACCTGTACCATACAAGCCTGCAACCTGAGAGATAATTTTGGTTTGTTAAAAAAGAAAGGAATAACCGTATTGGGTATTAGTCCGGACGAAGTAAAAAAACACAAGAAATTTGAAGATAAATATGAACTTCCTTTCACCCTGGTAGCAGATGCTAAGCACGTTATCATTGACAAATATGGTGTTTGGGGAGAAAAAAATTTATATGGCCGGAAATATATGGGCCTGCATCGTACCACGTTTTTAATCGACGAAAAAGGCATTATCCAAAAAATATTCCTGAAGCCAAAAAGCAAACAACATACAGAAGAAATATTAAAAGCCTGGGAGCTGATTGAATCAAAATAATCTTCACATAAAAGAAAATTCGTGGATTGCAAAAATCGCCGCCTGGAAACTGAGCAGCCATTCTGTAGCCATTGTTATTGGCAGCACCATTCACCTTTTCAATACCACCAAAGAGCAGTTTTTAAGCAACGAAAAATGGGTGAAGCATGAGCTGTGTCATATCCGCCAGTTTCAGCAGTACGGATTTATCAATTTCATTATAAAATATTTGATAGAAAGTATCCGGAAGGGCTATTATAATAACAAATACGAAGTTGAAGCCCGGCAGGCAGAAAGTTTATAATATCCACTCTATTTCTCCAAATTCAAATTCATTGTCAATGATATCCTGCGTCAGCAATTTACCATCGGGGGATATGCCTTTTATTTTCGTTTCAAAAACGATATTGTTCTTTTTTAACCTTACTAATTGATTGATCCGAAAAAGACGTTGCTGATATTCTTCCAGTAATAATTCGTAGGGTTTTGTTAAACCTTCGTTAAGCCGTAGCAAAACAATTTGGTGCAACTCACGGGCAAGTGCAAGCGTATCAAAATGCTCCCCTGTTATTTGCTTTAGCGAAACCGGGTCTTTAAGGTTTTCATCAAATATTGTTTGATTTATATTGATGCCTATTCCGGCAACAGCCCATTTCCAACTGCTCCCACTAATTACATTCTCAATCAAAATACCCCCTGCCTTTCTGTCACGCCAGTAAATATCGTTGGGCCATTTAATAGTTACTTCTTCGCCTGCATATTTGCTAAAAAAATCAAAAACTGCCAGGGCAATTGTAGCCGAAAGTTGAAAAGGGAGCAGTATTTTCCGCTGTTTAGGCTTTAGAATGATGCTTAATGCAATGTTCTCATCAATACCGGTTTGCCATACTTTACCACGTTGCCCTTTGCCTTGAGTTTGCTGGTGTGCAAACACTGCTTCGCCGTGTTTCGCCAATCCTTCATGAACCAATGCCATGGCATAGTTGTTGGTACTGTCAACTTGCTTTAAAATTACGAATGAAGATCCGTGGGCAGACATGATCGATGGATTGGTAAAGAAATAGTACTTTTGGAGTTAATTGCAAGCTACATGCTGTTAACCAAAAAACAAAAGTTAATTGGCATAAGCAAATAACAAACCACTCATGGCCATTCCATGAAAATAAATTTAAACAGCATATAATTTGGACAATCTTACATTGTTAGCAACCCGCAAAAAAAGCACTATAAAAAAGCTAACTAAAAACAGTAAAATATTTAAGGCTATTATTCATGCAATCCAGGAAAAAAAAGGTGACAATATTGTTAGTCTTGATTTGCGAAAAATTCCAGAAGCAGTTTCCGACTTTTTTATAATCTGTGAAGCAAACAGCAATACCCAAATTAAGGCTATTGCTGATTTCATTGAGGTAGATGTAAAAGACAAATGTGGTGAAATGCCATACAAACACGAAGGCAGGCAAGGACAGCAATGGATAT
>JBDUEK010000171.1:0-5501 GCA_040002495.1 Ferruginibacter sp. | reverse complement strand
ATAAGAAATTATCGAAACACTATGTTTCATAACTAAATTGTCAATACACTAGGAGAAATTATTAAAGAAGTAAAAGAAGATGAAATGCCGTTAAGTTCTTATACATTGATCCATCGCTATGCAATACTTTCTTCAGAACAAAAAGAACGCATCAACAAATGGGCAACATCAATAAGGGATACTATTAAAGCTACCACTCCTGCCGATAGCTTAATCAGAAAAAAGGTATAAATTATCGGGAAAGCGCATATTTTATAGCCAAACAACTACAATTTCAGTTGGCTTTTGATAACCTTCAGCGTAAAAATTACAGCTGCTTTTTTCGGGATAATCTTCTCCGGGACGTAGCTTCATAGTTGCTGTCAGGTGCAATCGGCACAAAATAACCTAAACACAATAGGCACACGTATTTATAGCAAATTTTTTGATCAATATTTTTCTGAAAAGCAGCTATTTATGTCAGCAAATTGTCTATATTTATGTGTAATCAAAGCACAAATATGACCGAAGATCTTATGTTAGCCGGATGTTTGACCAATAACGCGGGTTCTCAGGAGGCATTGTATAATCGTTTCAGTCCTCGCATGTTGGGGGTTTGTTATCGGTTTGCAAAAAACAGGGAAGATGCTGAAGATATGTTACAGGAAGGTTTCATAAAGGTATTTTCCCAGATACATCAGTATAGAAGTGAAGGTGCATTGGAGGGTTGGATAAGGAGGATCATGGTTCATACTTGTATCAATGTTTTAAAAAAGAATAAAAAGTTTTCAGACAGTGTGGACATAACGTATGCGAATAGCATAGGCATTAGGGAAGAGAGTATTCCTTCTATAATGCAGGCTAAAGAAGTGGTTGAGTGCATAAGACTATTGCCTATTGGGTATAGAACTGTATTAAATCTTTATGCTATTGAAGGTTATTCACATAAGGAGATAGGTAATGTACTGGATATTGAAGAAAGCACCAGCCGTTCTCAATATACCAGGGCTAAGGCAATGCTGGAAGATATTTTAGTTAAGAAAAGAATTATGCTAAAAACAAATAAAACGAAATCATCTTTTTTTGGTGCAGCTGTAGCATCGAAATAAGAATCGTAGTATAGGATATCAACCAAAACTAAAACAACTGAACCAAAAGAACCCTCGTGAACGATGGACAGAAATTTACATACTGACGACTTTGAACGATTGCTAAGAGAAAAGTCGGATGAATTTAGGATGTACCCCTCCAAACGTATTTGGTCAAGCATCTATAATAATATTCACCCGGGGCGTAAATGGCCATCTGTGGTTATGAGTATTACTTTAATCTCTTCTTTACTGATGATTGGCTATTTAAATACAAAGGACTCCGATACATTTACAGAAACTACCACCTACAAAAATCTTAATAACCCTTTAGCCGTAGTCTATCAGAATTTACCTGTTAACAACGGTGAAATTTTTAATCCTTTTACTGTTTACAGCTACAATTCAAACAAAGAAAGTTTACAAGAATTAGGCTCTGATGTTACTAGCAATAATAATTCCAAAAATGATAATATTGTCAGTTTAACTTCCCCTACAAATCCTAATGCGTCTGGCAAATTAAACAAACCAATAAATACGAATTCAGCCATTCAAATTTACCAACCAGGCATATTATTGGCAGAAAACAATGCTGGAAAATCAACTACAAGTAATGCTGCTAATGAAGAATCAGGCATAACAAGTAGCATATTCAATAAGCAATCTAACGTTTCAATTGTAGAGCAACCAGGTATTATTGAAAATGATTTGGCAAGTAATTTAAGTCCTGTGAGTGGCAAAACGATTACTTTAATGCAACTCAAACCTACTTCGAAAGGGTTTTCTAATGTTATAATAAATAATGAAAAAACTTTAGATATCCCGAAAGGAAATTTAAAAATAGCTAAGACCCGTCCACTCTCATCTGTAAAAAAAGCTACAATTTCTAATGAAGAGAAGGAATGGATTGATAATTATGCTACGTACAATAGGCCGGCACCTAAAAAATGGGCTGGCAAGTTAGCCTGGGAAATGTATGCAACACCTTCGGTAGTTTACAGAACTCTAACAACTAATGCAGCTGTAGTTAATTCAAATAATTCAGCTCCATTTCTTATTCAGGGTAATAATACGGACATAGAAAATGATATTATTCAGAAACCATCTTTTGGATTTGAACTGGGAACGGGAATACAATATCCCATTTTTAAAGATGTGAAATTAAAAACTGGCATTCAGTTTAATTTTACAAGGTTTAATTCTCAGGGGTTCCATAATACCCATCCGGTTTCTACAAAGCTTACGATGTACGATGCTAAAACTAACAGTACATACGAATTATTCAGAACTACACCGTATTCAAATAAAGCAGGTTTAAAAGAAGTTAACCTACACAATCAAACATTCCAGGTATCTATACCAGTTGGATTAGACTTTAAGATCCTTGGTAATGAAAATATGCAATGGAATGTAGGTGTTACAGTACAACCAACTTATGTTATTGGTGGTGCCTCTTATTTACTTTCTTCAGACAGGAGAAATTACGTAAAAGAAAGTTCCATGTTTAACAGGTTTAATTTAAATGCAGGATTTGAAACATTCATTTCATATAAATCAAATGGTATCACTTATGAAATTGGTCCACAATTTCGAAGTCAAATGTTTTCTACTAATAAGAATTTCGCAATTGAAGAAAAGTTGCAGAATTACGGTATCAAATTCGGCATAATTAAAACATTAAAATAACAATGTTTCAAACGCTTGCATTACAATTTTTGTTTTTATAAGGGCGCTACACATTATCTCACAAGAGCTTTTTAAGAGCCGCTGCTTCATACCCTACAGCGGTTTTCTGTTTCCCGACCTTTCTTAGTATTTTTGATTATGAATAAATACTGTGTCGTAGCTATCGTACTATTTTTGATAAATGCATGCAACAATAGTAATGAAGAAACAACATCATCACCGGCACCACCGGTTGAGATAGAAAAAAAAGCAGACTCGTTTTTTCCGGTTAGTTCTTTTTTAAGGGGGCAGATGTTTATCTTAGATTCTTTACCAATTACCCCACTACATATAACCATAATAAAAGGCAAATCAGATTCTACCTGGGTGTCTAAAGCCAACCTAAGGCCGCTGTTCCAGCCTTTTCTGGCATCCCAAATTGATGAAACAAACCTTGTGAAATATTTTAAAGAAACAAGATTTAATGATCGGTCGCTAAATGCGGTTACATTTACATACGACCCAATTGGAAATCTTTTAGACACTCTCAGTTTAAGACATTGGGATGTATATATAAATCCTGAAAAAGGTAATGTAACCAAGGTATATATTGTAAGAGAGTTTGATAAGGATGGTAAAAAATTTACCGTTCAGTTAACCTGGCAAACTGATAAACAAGCAAAAATTTCAACCATTCAGAATAAGCCGGACGGAACCCAGGAATTATTAAAGGAGGATATCGTCACCTGGGACTTTTAAATATTTTTAAACCAGTTTTCACAATCTCATTTTGTTTGCTGCCTCACCCGCTAAACTTTTAATACAGATTTAGGAACATATAGTTCCAGGCAAGTTAATTTTGTAATTAAAATTTAGGTTTGCCAGCCTTCTCACAAAAATGACGCAACAGGAATTTTCAGCCATAGCACATACGATCCCGCTGGATCCTGGTATCTATAAATATTACGATTCCTCTAACGAATTGCTCTATGTAGGAAAAGCTAAAAGCCTGAGAAAAAGGGTTAGTTCCTATTTTACGAAAACGTATACCAGTTATAAAACGCATGAATTGGTTCAACGCATTCGCAAAATTGAGTTTACAATTGTAAACAGTGAACAGGATGCATTTCTTTTAGAAAATTCACTGATTAAAAATTTTCAGCCACTTTTTAATATCAATTTAAAGGACGATAAATCCTATCCTTTTATAGTAGTGAAAAATGAACGGTTCCCAAGAGTGTTTTTTACCAGAAAAAAAATAAATGATGGTTCTCAATACCTGGGACCTTTTACATCGGTTGGCAAAGTCAGGGAGCTACTTAGTTTTATAAAATTGAATATTCCGCTGCGTAATTGTAAATTAAATTTATCACAACAAAATATTGATAAAAAGAAATTTAAAGTTTGCCTGGAATACCATTTAGGTAATTGTAAAGGGCCTTGCGAAGGATTACAAAGCCTGGAAGACTATAACGATGGTATTGAACGCCTGAAGAACTTATTAAAAGGTAATTTGTCGCCAGTTATACAGCATTTCAAATCCGCAATGCAGGATCATGTTCAACAGTTAGAATTTGAGAAAGCAGAAGCAATCAAAAAAAAGCTCGAGCACTTACAAGTTTATAAAGCCAAATCTACCGTTGTAAACGAACGTACCGGAACGGTGGATGTTTTTAGCATACTTGAAGAGGGTGATGTAGCTTATGTAAACTATCTGGCAGTTAACAACGGTAGCATTGTAATTACAAAAACAATTACACTTAAAAAGAAACTAGATGAGCCAGCTGACGAAGTATTGAGTTTTGCAATTGCACAGTTGAGGGATACTTTCAACAGTGAATCAAATGAAATTATTGTTCCCTTTAGAATTAATTATCCTGACGAAAAAATTACGCTCACTATTCCCCAGGCAGGTGACAAAAAAAAGCTGTTGGATTTATCTGAAAAAAATGTCAATTACTTTAAGGAAGAACTTAAGAAAAGCAAAATGCTTTTACTGGAAGATAAAAGTTCGGGTGAAATCGATCATATTCTTGTACAATTACAGCATGATCTTCAGCTAACTGATGTACCAGCAAACATTGAGTGTTTTGATAATTCTAATTTCCAGGGAAGTTATCCTGTTTCAGCAATGGTTAGTTTTAAAAACGGACAACCTAGTAAAGGCGATTACCGGCGTTATAACGTAAAAACGGTAAAAGGCATCAATGACTTTGCAACAATGAAGGAAGTGGTTTACCGGCGCTATAAACGACTAAGTGAAGAACAACAGCCATTTCCGCAACTTGTAATAATTGATGGTGGTAAGGGCCAGTTAAGTTCAGCAATGGAAGGTATAGTAGAATTAGGGTTACTTGGTAAAACTACCTTTGTGGGACTAGCAAAAAATGAAGAAGAAATATTTTTTTATGGCGATCAACAGTCGATAAAATTACCTTGGGATAGTGAAAGCCTTAAATTAATAAGAAGAATCAGGGATGAGGTTCATAGGTTTGGAATTACTTTTCACAGAAACCAACGCAGTAAAGGAACACTAAAAAATGAATTAGATCAAATACCAGGAATTGGAAAATCAACCGTTGAAATGTTGCTGAAAAAATTTAAGTCGGTAAAAAATGTCAAAGAGAAATCTGAAGAAGAACTAGCAAGTGTAATTGGAGCATCCAGAGCTAAACTAATTACTACCTATTTCAAAGATATATCCGGGAAGAGTTAAAATAAAAAAAGGGCCAGGATAAAAATCCAGCCCCGTTTTAAAATCCAATATCC
>JBDUEK010000170.1:0-5647 GCA_040002495.1 Ferruginibacter sp. | reverse complement strand
TTTTGTTAATTATTTACCCCGGCCGAAAGGACGGAGCAATTAATCTCTTATTAATGACATTGACCAACGGCACACAAAAAACAGCCTCCAACAAATTTCAAAAGACAACCAATAAGCCAATTAAAGTCTTAATCTAAGTTCCCCCTTTGGGGGACAGGGGGCCACATTTCCAGTTTCACTTCGCCATCTATTGCGTACCCGGTGCAGGTTAGCACAATACCTTTATCCAATTCATCATCTGTCAATACTTCATTATTGTACATCCAAACTTTTCCGCTGATACATTTTACGGCACAGGTTCCGCACTGTCCGCTTTCGCAACTAAATGGCAATTTGATACCATGCTGTTTAGCAGTTTGTAAAATGGTGGATGGATATTGGGTTATAAACTGGTATTGATGTTGGTTAATTTGTATCGTTATTGTATGTGGATCTTTATCCTGGGGTTGCGGCCTTCTTACCAGTTTTTCCACATTAAAGATTTCTCTTTTAATATGAGCAGCCGGTATTTGCTGAATGTTTAAATAAATAACAATCATCCGCATATAATCGGTCGGGCCACAGACATAAAACAAGGCTTTTTCTTTTGTTTGCAACTGATGATTTTTTATCAACCCAGCCAGCAGATTTGTATTCAATCTTGCTCGTAATAAATTAGAGTCGGTGCTAAAAAGAAATTCAATTTTTAGCCGGTCGCTATGCGCTTTACCCAGTTCAACAAGCTCCTCATAAAATATAGTGGTGGCAATACTTGTGTTGCTATATATCAACACTATTGACATCAAGGGATATTGAACCAATATCGTTTTAATAAGTGAATAAGCCGGCGTAATGCCACTGCCTGCTACTATAAAAAACAACTGATTAAAAGGCGAAATATTTTCAGGCAATACAAAAAATCCAGAAGCGCCCAGGGTAATCAATTCATCTCCTACCCGTGTATGATCAACTAACCTGCGGGAGAATTCACCATTGTCAATTCGTTTAACTGTAATAGCTAATTCATTGCCTGGTAGCGGCGCAGAAGATATAGAATAGTTTCTTCTCTTTTCCTCACCGGCTGAATTGTGGTAAATAAATGTAAGGAACTGCCCGGCTTTGTAAGTCAACGGCTCATCCGTATCATCTTTCAATTGCAACACAAAAGATTTTGTATTGGCCGTTTCCCGGATAATCTTTTTTACTACCAGCGTTTTTAATTCATGGTCTTTATCAACAGGCATAATTTGTTCAGTTGGTCAATAATATAAGAATTAATCTCTGGCAGGTATGGCATCCGTTTCTCTTTTCCGATTAAGTAGCATAGCAGCTAATCCCACAATAGGACCAGGTGCCAGCAACAAATATATAAACTGCTTATCCAGGTAATGAAACAAAATGTTTACCAATTGAATACTAACAATCGTTATTGAAAACCCAATACAGTTAACAATTGTTAACGCAGTACCTCTTGCAGTTGCCGGTGCATTTTGGGCAACAAGCGTTGAAAACAAGGGCGAATCTGCAACCACCGTCATCCCCCAAAAAATGAGTACACAAATAAGTACCGCAGGTTGCGCAATCGTCAGGAAAAAAGGTGAGCCAAGGCAACATAAGCCGGAAAGCGACAATGAAATAAAGGCAATTTTAAAAGGCCCGAAAACACTTGAAATAATACCACTAAAAACACAGGCAACACCACCCGAAGCAATAATAATAAATGACCATAGTGAAACATTGAGTTGTGCATCAGGGTATAATAAATTATACCCGGTAATCATCATGGGAACAAATGTCCAAAAGGCATATAATTCCCACATGTGGCCAAAATATCCAAAGGCAGCAGATCGGAAACTGGCATCCTTAAAACTTTGTAAAAAACCTGTTATATTAAGCCGCACACCTTGTTTCCGATAAGGGCCATCCGGTACCAAAAACAGCAGGACGCTTCCACCTAAAACAGATAAGGAACTGGTAAAATAAATCACATATCTCCAGGGCAGGTTTGCCGTAACTGATTTCAATAAATGTGGTAAAGCTGTTCCAATAACAAGCGCCCCCACCAAAAAACCAAGCGATCTACCAAGCCCCTCCCGGTAATGGTCAGCCGCAATCTTCATACCGATGGGATAAATGCCTGCAAGAAAAAATCCAGTCAGGAAACGCAACAACAGCAACGCTCCGGCAGGTATTCCATTCAAACAAAGTCCAAGGTTAAAAACAGCCGCAACTATTGAACTGATAAAAAAAATACGGGAAGGTGAAAAACGATCCGCAATGGTAAATAGGGCAAATATCAATGTACCCGTTATAAAACCAAATTGAACGGCACTTGTAAGATGCGCTACAAATGTCGGTGCCAGTTGAAATTTTTTGACAATTTCCGGCATGATGGCATTACCGGCAAACCACAACGAAGTACAAAAAAATTGTGCAATCACTATTACCGGCAACACTCTTCTCATAATTTATTTCCAGCATTTAGTTGTGTGCCTCAAATATACAATGCGCAAAGTGAATGCAAATAGTTGCACCAGATAATGATAATTTAACTATGGGAAATATTCTTAAAGAAGGAAACGGATTGATGTTAAAATCCCATCACATCAAAACTGTTTTATAAACGGAATAAATCCGTCACCGTCCGTAGCGCCACCTTTGGGATTATTTCTGCAAAGAGAATCTATCATTTTTTTGTGAGCCAGTTCTGCCGTGTTTTTTTGTACAATTGATTCCGGTGTATTTTCTTTTTTTGCAGATTCAGCAGCGTTGATATTTACGTCTGATGTATTTGTAGTGTCAATTATTTTATCTATTTCTATCAGCGGCGGTGCCTGAGTGGCAAGAGAATCTGCTGAGCTTGCTGGCACAGGTGCATTCAATTTAACCTCCCTGGTTTGGCAGGAACAAAATATTACAAAAACCAGGAATAAATGTTTCATTCAATTTTTATTGATAAGACCTAAAAAAAATAAACTGCTGAAAATAACCCTTCACAGTATTACTCTTATTGAAATAATTGTACTTTCTTCAATTTTCAGATTACTCAATACATTAAATTTTAAAGGCAGATTGCAAAAACTTTATGATGAGCTTCCTAAATTTACATCAAATACAAATAGGTAAGTATAAACAGCCATTAATTATCGGCCAAACTGGCCTGATTTCAGCATCATTTAAAATATTTTCCCTATTTTAATATAAATGCCATTCATGGAAACCCCCGATAAATTGCAACGCATTGTTGAGGCGAGGATGAAACTAAAAGCCCGCTTTGAAGAAAAGATAAAATCAACACCTTCCATGGCAGATGGTAAACCTATGGGCAAGGGTATTCCAAACAGGCACGGCATGCCGGTAGTTCCTATCGGGCAAACCATTACCAAAAAATGGCCCGTGCTTGACCTTGGCACGCAACCCATTATTGAACTCAAAGATTGGAAACTCATCATTGATGGAGAAGTGGAAAATCCGCTAGAACTGAATTGGCAGGACTTTATGGATTTGCCACAAACGGAAGACACATCCGATTTTCATTGTGTAACCACCTGGTCTAAATTAAACATGAATTGGAAAGGTGTAAGCATCATTGACCTGGCTGCATTGGCCCAACCAAACAAAACCGCCACGCATATTTTGTGTTATGGCTACGATGGTTACACCACCAATATTTCAATTGAAGAAGCATTAAAACCCGACGTATTGTTGGTGCATGAAGTAGAAGGAAAACCATTGCCAGGAGAACATGGCGGACCGGTAAGAATGATAACACCGCAACTATACGCCTGGAAAGGATCTAAATGGATCAACAGAATTGAATTTTTAAGCGAAAATAAATTGGGCTTCTGGGAAGAACGTGGCTATTCCAATACAGCCTATCCCTGGAGAAATGACCGATACAGTTAAACTATTTATTAAATCGAAATTATCATAAGATGAAAGTATTTGTTACAAGAATTATTCCGCAGGAAGGACTTGATTTATTAAAAGCAGCCAACATTGAAATAACGCAATGGCCCGAAAAAAGGAACATAACACTGGAAGAATTAATTGCAGTTTGCCAGGATTATGATGGTGTGATCATTGCCGGATTTAACAATGTAAATGCGCAATTTTTAAATGCCTGTAAGCATTTAAAAGTAGTTTCGCTGCACTCCGTGGGTTTCGACAATACCGATGTAGCCACAGCCACTCAATTAAAAATACCGGTGGGTAACACACCTGGTGTATTGAGTGATGCCACTGCAGACACCGCATTTTTATTAATGCTCGCCACTTCACGAAAAGCATTTTACAATCATAAAAAAATTGCTGCCGCACAATGGGGCGTCTTTGAACCCACGTCCGACCTTGGTATGGAACTTAACGGCCGCACACTCGGAATTTTTGGCCTCGGCAAAATAGGATACGAAATGGCAAGGCGTTGTAAAGCCGCTTATGGTATGCCCATTATTTATCACAATCGTAGCAGAAACGAAGAGGCTGAAACGGAATTAGGTGCAGTAAAAGTGAGCTTTGATGAACTGCTGCAACAAAGCGATGTACTGTCGGTACATTGCGCTTTAACGCCGGAAACAAAAGGCCTTTTTGAAAAATCAGTTTTTTCAAAAATGAAATCATCTTCCATCTTTATCAATACTTCCCGTGGCCCGGTTCACAATGAGCCCGATTTAACTGAAGCTGTAAAAAATGGAGTAATATGGGGCGCTGGTCTTGATGTGACCAATCCCGAACCGATGCTACCCGACAATCCATTGCTCGATATGCCCAATGTATGTGTGCTGCCGCATATTGGTTCAGCAACTTTCGAAACAAGGAGTGCCATGTCGAGACTGGCTGCTTTAAATGTGATTGCAGCTTTTAAAGGTGAGCGTTTACCCTACCCTGTAAACCCGGAAATTTATGAAGATTAAACAGTGCGTAAATATCATCACAATGAAAACCGATACCACCAATATTTAAATACACGGTATCACTTGCAACTAAAACAAATATTTGGTGTTTTAATTTATAAGTAATGCAGAAAGTAGTCCTGTTTTTATAAGTCTAAAAAAGATGAGGATGATTATTGACCGGGCCGCATAACTCTATTGAACATTGGTGGCGTCGCACACTGCAACAGTTGAATGTAAACCAGTCATTATAGACCACATTAAACATCGCCTTCATTTTTATGTATTGAATTTCCGATAATGAGATTACTAAAAGTATAACACAATAACCTATTGCATTCGCGAAGGCCGGCTGAACTTTTTAAAAACTAACCAGCAATTACCTAAAATAAAGTGGGCCATTTATCTGGCTTGGGGTAGGTAAGCCCCCCTAAAGATTGTGTTTTAAAATAAGCATCCAGTCCACAACTCACCAATACATTTTCCTTTTCAAGATCAACAAATCCATCGGCGCTTACAATATTTTCATTCAATGTTATGTATTGAATAAATAGCCAGGTTGGTATCGCCTGCCAATGACTTTGTACCAATCAATAAAGCCTGCCTGTAACCAGCCAGCGAATTGATGAAGGCGGTTCTGTAACGTTGTTCTAAATTAACAATATCATCCTGTTGTAATATCATCATGATTCGGTGTGTTTATATCAACTATTAATGTTGGTATACTTCCCGCTGCATCAAAATGTGTTATGAATATTGTTGATTAATGCAGCATT
>JBDUEK010000169.1:0-5768 GCA_040002495.1 Ferruginibacter sp. | reverse complement strand
GATAATTCTCCCATCAGTATGATTGAGACCATCATTTTACTAAAGCCACGAAATGAATGGAGAGCAGGATTGTCAAAAAATGATATCATCAATGAACTCAATGCCAGGCTACAAATACCGGGTGTTACCAATGGCTGGACTCAGCCGATCATTAACCGGATCAATATGCTCTCTACCGGTATCCGCACAGATGTAGGCGTAAAAGTGTATGGACAAAATCTTGATACGATCTATTCGTTTTCGGAAAAGATAAAAAAGGAATTGCTGGGCATTAATGGCGTTAAAGATTTATATGTAGAACCCATTACCGGTGGTAAATACATTGACATTTCAGTTAAGCGGGATGAAATCAGCAGGTATGGTTTAACGGTGGATGATGTAAATACAGTTGTTGAAATTGCCCTGGGTGGTATGCGTTTAACTACTACCGTTGAAGGGCGCCAGCGCTTTTCAGTTAATGCAAGATTTGGCCAGGATTTTAGAAATAACCTGGAGTCCATAAAAAGATTGCAGGTGCAGACAATGCAGTATGGGCCCGTTCCTTTAGATGCCGTGGCGGATATAAAAATTACAGAAGGCCCGCCAATGATTAATTCAGAAAATGCCCTACTTCGTGGTACGGTATTGTTCAATGTAAGGGACAGGGATTTGGGAAGCACGGTAGGGGAGGCACAGCAAAAATTGAACAACATGGTGACCCGTTTACCGAAAGGATATTTTTTAGAATGGAGTGGCCAATATGAAAATCTTATTCGCAGCGAAAAAACATTGATAATGATTTTGCCGGTTGTGTTATTGATTATTTTCCTGTGCATGTACTTCGCATTTCATTCAGCAAGGGAAGCATTGCTAAGTCTTGTTTCTATTCCGTTTGCATTAATCGGCGGAGCGTTTATGATTTATTTCTGGGGCGTTAATTTATCCGTGGCGGTGGCTGTTGGGTTCATCGCTTTGTTTGGGCTGGCAGTAGAAACGGGCATTGTAATGGTCATTTATTTAAACGATGCCATGCAGCAATTGGTAGCATTAAAAGGAAATTCAAAAGAATCCATCACCAGGGAAGATCTGCGTGAATTTGTAATTGCAGGAGCAGCAAAAAGGCTTCGTCCCAAATTGATGACGGTATGCGTTTCGCTATTTGCATTGATACCCATCTTATGGAGCAATGGTGTAGGCAGCGATGTAATGAAGCCAATTGTATTGCCAATGGTTGGCGGCGTAATAACTTCTGCAACGCATATTTTATTGGTAACACCATTGATTTTTCTAATGGCAAAAGAGTATGAATTAAAGAAGCACGGGAAAATTGAGGTGTTGAAAGTAGAGGAAAGTTGACATGGCTCAATTCGTTAAGAGTAGTACGCAAGGGGTAAAAAAATGAATAGGATTTTTTTGAACCAGGCTGCAGTGCTGCTATGTAGCATAAGTTGCGTCGCACTCTTGTACTTTGGGTAATTCTATTCGGCAAATTACTATTGCTACCTTTTTTGTAAAGGATTGCTTCATTCAAAATTGTTGAAAAGAATAACGGGAAACGATGCCATGAAAATACAAAAGTACAAGAGTGCGACGCAACAATGTCGCCATGAAAAACATCGGCTGGTCAACAAAAAAAATTAGGTACAAACAAAATGTTTTATAAAAATATTTTCATGAAAAGATTACAATTAATAATGGCGTTGATGGTAGTAACAATGTTGGCAAATGCACAACAGCTACTCACGATGGATTCGATCCTGTCTGCCATTGAAAACAATCATCCTGCATTAAAAATGTTAGATGCCGAAGCCCGGTCCATGGATGAAGAAGCAAAGGGTGCCTTTAGTTGGATGGCGCCTGAATTGGGTGCAGGTTTTTATCAAACACCTTACAACCCGGCCCGCTGGAAGGTGATGAACGGACAACCTGGTATGGGTGCATTTATGATTACTGCGCAGCAAATGTTTCCTAATAAAAAAAAGCAGCAGGCCAGTTTTAATTATATGAGCGCACAATCATCTGTTGATATACAACAGAAAGAAGTGGTGGTGAATGAACTACTATTTACGGCAAGAAAAAATTATTACGACTGGATTGTGCTGGAGAAAAAATTGAAAGTGCTGGAGGATAATGATAAGCTGTTAAAGTTTATGATGCAGAGCGCCGAGATAAGATATAAAAATGGTTTGGGAAAAATCAGTGCATATTATAAAGCAAAAGCGGCGTTGGCGAATGTTGAAAACATGCAACTCGTTTTGCGAAACCAGGTAGTGCAAAAAAGAATTGCAATAAATACGGTGATGAACAGGAATACTGGTGAGGATTTTATTGTGGATACCAATTACACCTGGGTCGATTACAACGCAGCTATGTTTGATGCTGCCACTTTAATGAAACAACGAAGCGATATAAAAGTGATTGATAAAAGCATTGAAGTGAATAAGCTGGAACGCACTGCAGAGTTGGCTAAACTAAAACCTGAATTTGGCTTTCAATATAATCACATGACAGGTTGGGCCCGGCAACCAGTGATGTTTTCGGTGATGGCAATGGTAAAACTGCCGCTGGCAAAATGGTCGTCAAAAATGAACAAGGCAAAAGCAGAAAGCATTGCCTGGCAAAACGAAGCATTGGTGAATCAGCAACAAATGATAATCAATGAAGCCACGGGAATGGCAAATACAACCTACACAGAACTTGAGTTGAAGAAGAAACAAATGCATTTATATGAAGAGCAAATTATTCCGGCATTGAGGAAAAATTTTCAAACGATGCAATTGGGATACGAACAAAACACAGAAGAATTATTCGGACTATTCGATGCCTGGGAAGCGTTGAATATGACGCAAATGGATTACCTGGATCAACTCCAAAATGCATTGCAGGCACAGGCAACATTGATGAAGATACTTGAGACCAAATAGCGAGTCAAAAGCAGGAACTGTTTAGTGTTAGTGAAGGATGTTTAATTGATTTTAAAATCATACAAAATGAAATTTAGTAAATGGCTGTGGATAATAATTGTTGGATTGGTTATTTATTCATGTAATAACAGCGGTAAAGATCAGCAGACCAATCAACCCGTATATACATGCCCGATGCCGCAGGATAGTGTGTTTAGCAACAAGCCGGGTAAATGCCCGAAATGCGGCATGGACCTGATATTGCTCAATAATGTACATAAACATACAGATGGAGCTATGGCTGATAGCATGGCTTATGATTCAACAGCTTTTACCTGCCCGATGCATCCGCAGGTGCATAGCGATACGGCTGGCAACTGTCCTATTTGTGGCATGCGGTTGGAGCAGGTTAAATCCCCGCTGGAGCCCAAAGCAGTTTCGTTGGATGCATTATTGAAACCCAGCAATCAACAGGTGATTGCAAATGTGCCCATGGTACATTTGATGGCAAGAGAAGAAAATATTGAAATGGAATCCTACGGATTTATTAATTACGATACCCGGCAAACAGGTGTAATTGCTGCTAACTTTTCGGGTCGCATTGAAAAGTTGTATGTGAAATACCGTTATCAAAAAATCAGCAAAGGACAACGCATCATGGATATCTACAGCCCTGAATTGATGACCGGTCAACAGAACCTGTTGTTCCTGTTAAAGAACGATCCGGAGAACAACATGCTTATTAGCAATGCCAAACAAAAATTGTATTTGCTGGGCATGAGTGCTACTCAATTAAACAATGTGATACGAACAGGCAAGGCTGCATTAACAGTTTCGATATTTAGTAATTACAGTGGCCATGTGCATGAGAGTAACAATGCCGGAATGAATAATAACCAGGAAGTAGTAATGGCGCCAAATGCTTATAGTACAGAAGCCTTAACAGTTAAAGAAGGCATGTATGTACAGAAAGGGCAAAATGTTTTTACTGTGTATAACCCTGATAAAGCCTGGGCTTTGCTGAATATTTTTACTGGCCAGGCAGCTTTGGTTAAGGTTGGAAATAAGGTGCGTATTTCACCGGAAAGCAATCCTGCCAATGATTTCAGGGCTGCCATCAGTTATATCGAACCGGTGTATAGAGCAGGAAGTAAAACTTTGTCAGCAAGAGTTTATTTCAATAATGCAGCTATGAAAATTCCAATAGGAAGCCAGGTGAAGGCAACCATTTTTGCCGGCGACCGGTCGGCCAACTGGCTACCCGAAGAAGCTGTTTTATCACTTGGATTAAGTAAGGTAGTTTTTGTAAGAACTGGTGAATCATTCATGGCAAGAAAAATTGAAACAGGCATTATCAATAAGCATTTGATCCAGGTGTTGAGCGGCTTGCAAGACAATGAAGCCGTTGCTGCAAATGCGCAGTACCTGGTGGATAGTGAGAGTTTTATTAAAACAAATTAAATGGAGTAAAATAATTCTTGTCTAAAAATTCGTGTTCTAAAAATTGATTCGTCTTAAACTTTATAATAATCAAACATGAAAAAATATTTAATCATCATCATAAGTGCACTGGTTATATTAGCTTCCTGCAAAGGCAAACAAACTGCAGCTAACCATACAGATGAATATTATACTTGCAGTATGCATCCACAGGTTATGCAGGATAAGCCGGGCAATTGCCCTATTTGCCACATGGATTTAATTATGGTAAAAAAGGGCAGTGCAGCAGCCAATGAAATTATATTAAACGATGAACAGGTGCGCTTAGGGAATATTCAAACCGATACCATCCGCAGTGGAATGATTGGTGATGATGTGGTGTTAACAGCCACCTTAAATACGGATGAAACAAAAGTAAACAGCATTAATGCCCGTATCATGGGACGTATAGATCATTTGTATTTTAAAAATGTAGGCGACTATGTTTCAAAAGGTACACACCTGTACGACTTGTATAGCGAAGAACTAAACAACGCCAAACAGGAATACATAGTAGCAGTGGAGAAACAACAAACCCTCGATAATTCTATCATTGATTTTAATCGTTTGTTACAAAGTGCCAAAACAAAATTATTATTATGGGGCATGAGCGAAGGACAGGTAAAGGAATTAACCAAAACAAAAAAGGCATCCCCACTTACTTCTTTTTATAGCGATGCAGCAGGATATATTACAGAGTTAGACGTGATGGAAGGCCAGTTTGTATCGGAAGGAAGCACCATTGTAAAGCTGGCTGATCTTTCGTCCTTATGGGCAGAAGCACAGGTGTACACTTCGCAACTTTCCGGTATTGATTTTAAAGGAACCGTGAATATAGAGGTGCCGGATTTGCCGGGAAAAGAGTGGAAAGGAAAAATTGAATTCGCCAATCCTGAGATTACATCCGATTCAAGGATTAACCTGGTACGGGTATCAGTTTCGAATACCAATGGGCAGTTAAAGCCAGGTATGCCTGCGTATGTAAAAATTAGAAGTAAAGCGGTCAATACATTGAGTTTGCCTTTAGATGCAGTCCTGCGGGATGGAAAGATGAATGTGGTATGGGTGCAATCTGCAAAAAATAGTTTTAAAATGCGGATGGTAGCAACCGGTATGGAAAGCGAAGATCGCATTGCCATAAAGTCGGGCATTCAAAATGGGGATGTGGTGGTAATGCGGGGCGCTTATTTACTCAACAGCGAATATGTTTTTAAGAATGGGGGCGATGCGATGGCGGGGATGGATATGGGGAAGTAGATTCGTTTGGATATTCTTTTTATTGCTTTGCAGAATTTGCAGATTTGAACGCTCCTTGGAAGAAATAATAGTCAAAGTATAATTCATAAGTTACTCTCTATTTTCTTTTTTGCCTTGATGCAAAAAAGAAACAAAAAAAATCAAGGCTGC
>JBDUEK010000168.1:0-5790 GCA_040002495.1 Ferruginibacter sp. | reverse complement strand
GTTTTTCCATAGCCTAATGTATGAAATAATGGGATAACTAAGCGCCTATACCTATTTTACTTTTTACTTTTGAGGATTGGCTTTTAGCTTTATATTCTCTAAATTCAGCATTTTCCTTGTCTGCTTTTAATCTTAATTTTCTATCTGTATAATGGTTGATGGTTCATAGTTCATGGTAAATGCATTTCTTTTTGATTTTTTACTTTTTACTTTTGAGCATTGGCTTTTAGGTTTATATTCTCTAAATTCAGCATTTTCCTTGTCCGCTTTCACCCTTAATTTTCTATCTGTATATTTGCAACCGTTTTAATAAAAGCACAATAGCATTACTGAACCTGAACGGAGCGTCGCCAATGCGGCCAAATCAGGGCTCAAATGCCGGTAACACCATTATCAAATTCAATTATCAAACAATATGTATCGTTCTCACACCTGCGGCCAATTAAGAATTGCCGATATTAACAACACGGTAACCCTGAGTGGTTGGGTGCAAACCGTTCGCAAATTCGGTAGTATCACATTTGTGGATCTGCGTGACCGTTATGGAATTACGCAATTGCTTTTTTCTGAAAGCTTGAATGCAAAGCTGGATGCGAATCCGCTGGGCAGGGAATTTGTATTACAGGTAAAAGGCGTGGTGAACGAACGCAGTAATAAAAACAAAAACATTCCAACCGGCGAAATTGAGATTACGGTTACTGATTTTACCATCTTAAATAAATCGGCCGTACCTCCATTTACCATCCAGGATGATACGGATGGCGGAGATGAATTGCGCATGAAATACCGCTTCCTGGATCTGCGTCGCAACATGGTAAAAAAGAACCTGGAACTGCGTTATGCTGTTAGCAGAAGTACCCGCAATTATATGCATGAAAACGATTTCATGGATATTGAAACACCTTTTTTAATTAAAAGTACACCGGAAGGTGCCCGTGATTTTGTGGTACCAAGCCGGATGAATGCCGGACAGTTTTATGCGTTACCACAAAGTCCGCAAACTTTTAAGCAGTTGCTGATGGTGAGTGGATACGATCGCTACTACCAAATTGTAAAATGTTTCAGGGATGAAGACCTACGTGCCGATCGCCAGCCGGAGTTTACACAGATAGATTGTGAAATGAGTTTTGTAGAGCAGGAAGATATTTTAAAAATGTTTGAAGGCCTGGTAAAACGCATATTTAAAGATGTAAAAAACATTGATTATACCGATGTAATAGAACGTATGACCTGGGAAGATGCCATGTGGAATTTTGGTAATGACAAACCAGATGTAAGGTTTGATATAAAGATTGCTAATTTGAAGTACCCTTTACATGCTTTTGGCAGCAAAGAGGAAACTTTGAATAACTCCCCTTTAGGGGCCGGGGGCAATTTCCCAGTTTTTAACGAGGCTGAAACTGTATTGGCTATTGCTGTACCGGGTTGCAGCGAATATACCCGTAAGCAAACCGACGAACTAATTGAATGGGTAAAGCGTCCGCAGATTGGAATGAAAGGGCTTGTGTTTATTAAATGCAATGCAGACGGCACCTTCAAAAGCAGTGTAGATAAATTTTATAGTGCTGATAAATTAAAAGCCATTGCCGATGCCGCCAATGCAAAAGCCGGTGACCTGATTTTAATATTGGCTGGCGCCGAAGAAAAAACAAGGAAGGCAACAAGCGACCTGCGTATGTACATGGGCGAACGCCTTGGCCTGCGCAAGGCAGATCATTTTAAATTATTATGGGTGCTCGATTTTCCTTTGTTTGAATATGCGGAAGAAGACAATCGTTGGGTAGCAAGGCATCATCCGTTTACCTCTCCAAAGCCCGATCATATTGATATTATGATCAACAATAACCCGGTAATTGAAGATGCTTCCAAATACCTGGAACATCCTTATGCCGGCATTAAAGCCAATGCGTATGATATGGTGTTGAATGGCAATGAAATTGGCGGTGGATCTATCCGTATTTATCAACGCAACCTGCAGGAAAAAATGTTTGCAGCGCTTGGCATGGATGCCGAAGAACAACAACATAAATTTGGATTTCTGCTTGGTGCTTTTGAATATGGTGCGCCACCGCATGGCGGACTTGCTTTTGGTTTCGACAGGCTTTGTGCCATCCTTGGGGGTAGTGAAAGTATCCGTGACTTTATTGCCTTTCCGAAAAATAACAGTGGCCGGGATGTAATGATTGACGCACCATCTACCATTGATGAAAAGCAGTTTGAAGAACTACAAATTAAGCTGAATTTGAAATAACATGCCGCACATTTTAAGACAGGAAATAATGATAAGAAAAGGGCCGCTATATTTTATAGCGGCTGTTTTTATATTGTTTATTTACATCGTTAATCAAAGTGCCAACCAAACTGAATTAACCACGTTACTTGCTGCCGGGGGGTTATTATTGTTTTTGTTGATTTATTACATGCTTTCAAAAAACAAGTTGATAATTGATGATGAAGGCATTACTCAACAATTATTTTTCGGCAAAGAAAAAAGATTGATTTGGCATGATATAAAGGCATCCAATTTGAGCTGGCATTTTCATGGCCATGGTGGTAGTTTAGAGTGGTCGGTCATCCCTTATTCTGGTAAGCATATCTCATGGCAAACTTCCTTTTATTCCCGTTCACAATTACAACTTATTGCGGAAGCGATTGTAACTAAATGTGAAATGGCGGTTATAGATGAGCGCATCAAAAATGTAGCGATGGGGAAATTTCCGTGGTATATATTTTAGGAGGGAATGATATAGATTGATTGCAGGTACACTTTTTTTCTTAGCTGTCAGGTGAATATGTTTAGCTAGTAAGGATTTGATTTGGGATTTATCCTGGTGTCATACATATTCAGGATGATTACTTTCTCATTTTTTATAGTGTAGTAAAGTTTATTATGCCGGGTTACCAATAAACCCCTTACATTTTCAACTTTAGAAGAAAGGGCTCCGACAAGTGGTCGCTTTCTAAGTAATTCAATACGCCAGTCAAATTAGTAAAGGAATTCTGTAGCTATTTTGTAAGACCATTCTTTTTCAAGGTAAACAAGTACCTTTTGCACTTTGTTAGTAAATCGTTTTTTCACTACTATTTCGTACGCCATTGCTCAGTAGCCTTTTTAAACGCTTTTAATGTATCAATATCTTTGTCTTGATCCTCATTGTATAGCTCTTGCAATTCCTTTATTTGTTCCCCAGTTAAAGTATCCGCAATATCAGCATCTTTTACTTTGCCATAAAAAACAAGATCTTCTTTAAGCAATGAAAGCAATTCTACATTGTCAGTATTTTCGATGTACGCAACCAATTCCTTTTTCAAATCTTTCGGAGACATATATTAACTATTTTATCAAATTTACAAAAAAAATGGCGGCGCTTCAGAAACTGATATTTTGCATTTTTCTTATCTACTAATAATTTCAGCCACCTTTTTTAATGGTTAACTTTATACTCTAATTTTCTTGTTAACTTATTACAATGGCCAATAATCAAATCCCGTTAGCCGAACGTTTGCGACCCAATACTTTAAGTGAGTTGGCGGGTCAGCAACACCTTACCGGAAAGGGCAGCATACTGCGTACAGCAATTGAAAATGGAAAAGTTCCCAGCATGATACTTTGGGGGCCACCCGGCGTTGGAAAAACAACCATTGCAAATATTATTGCGCAAACATTACAGGTGCCGTTTTATACATTGAGCGCCATCAGCAGCGGTGTAAAAGATGTACGTGAAGTAATTGAAGCTGCAAAAACCCAACAAAATGTAATTCTGTTTATTGATGAAATTCACCGGTTTAATAAAGGCCAGCAAGATGCCTTGTTAGGTGCCGTAGAAAAAGGCATTATCACCCTGATTGGTGCCACCACTGAAAATCCATCTTTCGAAGTAAACAGCGCCTTGCTAAGCAGGTGCCAGGTATATGTATTAAAAGCATTGGATAAAGATGAACTGGTGGCTTTGCTACAACACGCTATTGATACCGATGAAATATTACAAGCTAAAAAAATCGAATTAAAAGAAACTGAGGCCATCATCAATATATCAGGCGGCGATGCAAGAAAGCTGCTCAACCTGTTGGAGCTGGTAACTGAGGCATTGCCAGAACCGATTGTTATTACTGATGATAATGTGATGGAGGTAGCCCAACAGCGTATAGCCATTTACGATAAAAGTGGTGAACAACACTATGATATCATTTCTGCCTTTATTAAATCAATCCGCGGCAGCGATCCCAATGCAGCTTTGTACTGGCTGGCCCGAATGATTGAAGGTGGAGAAGATGTAAAGTTTATTGCAAGGCGTTTATTGATCCTCGCCAGTGAGGATATTGGCAACGCCAATCCCAATGCATTGTTGCTGGCCAATGCCACATTTGATGCAGTTAATAAAATTGGTTATCCCGAGTCACGGATCATTTTATCTCAGTGCGTAACCTACCTGGCCAGTTCAGCTAAAAGCAATGCGGCAGTAGTTGCAATCAGCGATGCAATGGCGGCTGTACAACAATTTGGCGACCTGCCCGTTCCATTACACATTAGAAATGCGCCAACCAAATTGATGAAGCAAATGGATTATGGAAAAAATTATGCATACTCACATAATTATGAAAATAATTTTAAGGCGCAGGAATATTTACCCGACCAAATAAGCGGAAAGAAATTTTTTACACCGGGCAATAATGCAAGAGAACAGGAAATGCAACGTTATTTAAAAGAGCTTTGGAAAGATAAATATGGTTATTAAATTGCCGACTTATTAAAACGCATTTACGTTTGCAAAAAATATTTTCCTAATTTGAAACTTTAGAAAACGGTTATGAAAACATTCAACCTGGCAATACTAATTACGTTAACAATAATCAATATTTCCTGTAGAAAAGAACATTCTATCGGAACCAGTAAATTAGCCGCA
This sequence comes from Ferruginibacter sp., assembly GCA_040002495.1. GTDB lineage: Bacteria > Bacteroidota > Bacteroidia > Chitinophagales > Chitinophagaceae > Ferruginibacter. The sequence goes on along the minus strand of JBDUEK010000168.1, from coordinate 886 downwards.
GCCAGCTACACAAACGTTGCCTACGGCAGCGATCCATTACAAAACATGGATGTGTTTTTACCCGAAGGAAGAGCGGTTACCACAACCAAAGTGATCGTACTTATCCATGGCGGTGCCTGGTCATCCGGCGATAAAACAGATATGGTACAGGTGGTGGATTCTTTTAAAAAGCGGTTTCCTGACTATGCCATTTTCAACATCAATTATCGCTTATCAGCCAATCCCGCCAACTTGTTTCCTACCCAGGAAAATGACACAAGGGCTGCAATGGAATTTATCTACAGTAAAAAAACTGAATACCTCATCTCAGATAAATGGGCGCTGATTGGTGTTAGTGCCGGCGGCCACCTCGCAATGTTACAGGGCTATAAATACAACAGCCCCGTAATACCTAAAGCAATCGTTTCTTTGTCGGGGCCATCCGACCTTACAGATATGTACCAAAATCCTGCCGGTGGAAGTCCACTCATTTCTGCATTGCTGATTTCCATTGTTGGCAAGTCGCCTGCACAGGATCCGCAGTTATATTTTAATTCAAGTCCCGTAAATTTTATTACAGCAACTTCGCCTCCAACATTGTTATTGTATGGCGATGTAGATCCCCTGGTAACACCGCAACAAGCTATGTTTGTAAAAGATAAATTACAGGCCGCCGGGGTAGCCAATCAAAATGTTTTGTATGTGGGTTCAGCTCATGTAGATACCTGGTCGAATGCGGTATTCAATGATGCCTTCCAAAAAATAGATATATTTCTAAATGCGCATGTCCTTTAAATTTTAACATTCAATAATTATTTTTGACCCGGCATTTGAATAAGTATTTAGCTTCATTGGCGTCCTTTAGATTTGCAATTAGTCTTTTTGTTATAGGATCTTACTATTATTA
>JBDUEK010000167.1:0-5848 GCA_040002495.1 Ferruginibacter sp. | reverse complement strand
GGGAATACACAAACTCATACTAATCCAAAGTGCCGCATAATTCCAGGTGTTCCATGTTCGCTTACTCAGGGGAATAGGCGCAAGATCTTCACTGTAAAGTGATGATGATTGGATTTCTGTTTGGTCGTCCATAAAAAAGCAATATTGTTTAATGGTTGGTCTTCCCGCTGTTTATTTGTTTTTACGTAATGAAAGCGGAATCCTCATTTCGTTTGCTCATTTATATTTTTTGCTACAATTTTCCTATTATAGTTTAAGTGAATGTAAAATCTTTAATGCTTTAATTAATATTTCTCCGAATCAAAATTATTTATTTTCAATTCAAAAATGTATTTAGTCTAGTTAATTTACCTCCGCATCTGATATTTTCAATGCTTCACTTATTATAGCCAGGCCTTCATCAATCTGCTCTTTGGTAACACATAAAGGCGGTGCAATAAAAATATAGCTCCATCTTACAAAAGTGTACATACCTAATTCTTTTATACGTGCTGCTACTCTATTGGAGATTGTTGACTGATCAGGCTTTGCATTAAATGGCGCAATCGGTTCTTTCGTATCCCGGTTCTTCACTAATTCCAAACATCCCAATAAACCAGAATTTCGCCAATCGCCAATTGATGGATGTTTTTCTTTCATCAATTCGATTTGTTCATCAAGGTATTTGCCCATTGCGGCGGCATTTTCAACCAGGTTGTCTTCTTCATAAATAGCAAGATTTGCCAGAGCAGCAGCGCAGCAAACAGGATGGGCGGAATAAGTAAGACCGAGAGGCAACATTGTATCATCAAATTTGGCAGCAATTCTATCAGTTACCATAAGGCAACCGAACGGCAAATAGCCACTGGTAAGGCCTTTAGCCATTGCAATCATATCAGGAATGATATCATGATTTTGAAAACCAAACCATTTTCCCGTACGGCCAAAACCACTCATTACTTCATCCATAATTATAAGAATATCATGCCTGTCACAAATTGCCCTAACAGCCATCAGGTAACCTTCGGGATATTTTAAACACCCGGATGAACCCGACTCGCCTTCCAAAATAATTGCTGCAATATTACCCGGGCCTTCATAAGCAATCAATCTTTCGAGTTGCTCGATTGAATCCTGTAATAAATTTTCTTCACCATGGCGATACCGGTATGCATTTGGTAAATCGAAGTGGACAAAATTTGGTGCCTGCTGCGCATCAACCGGAAGCTTTCTTGGATCTCCGCTTGCAGCCATCGCACCATAAGATGAGCCATGATAAGATTGATAGCGGGATAAAATTTTATGTTTTCCGGTGTACAATCTTGCCAGCTTAATGGCATTTTCAATTGCAGTGGCACCGCATATTGTAAAGAAGGCTTTGTTTAAATCGCCGGGGCAAATCTCTGCCAGCTTTTTACCCAACTCTCCGCGGACCTTTGTTACACAACTGGGCGTTACATAACTTATTTCCTGCATTTGCTTGACAACAGCTGCGGTTATCCGCTGATCGCCATGGCCAATATTTACATTCATTAAACCGCTTGAAAAATCGAGGTAACGTTTATCATCATAATCATAAAAATAAACACCCTCACCGTACTTAACTGCTATAGGCGAAATGCCTTTTTGTTTGCTCCAGGAAAAGAGCGTGTAATCCATATTATCCTGGATAATTTCCTGTGCTTCTGAAATGGTTGTTGTATTCATCGTATAAATTTTTGTGTTGTCAAATATAGTTTTCCATGGCGGCATCCTTGCGTCGCACACTTGTACTGCATACCATTTTGGAACTTTTAAAACCAGCTTAAATTTTTATTTTCTAAATCCGATCTTCTCCCTGTCTTCCCATTTTTTCTTTTCTATGTTTTCATCCAATAGGTTTTCTATGGTTTCGTAAATAGCACCTAACTGCACATCATGTTCATCAATTCTTTCAACCAGTTGCTTTATTTGATGTACGATATTTTTATCGCTTATGGCGATCTTTCTCATTTCTACAAATGCCCTCATAATTGCAATATTCATTTCAATGGCCCTGGGAGAATTAATAACGCCGCTCAGCATTGCTACGCCCTGTTCTGTAAAAGCCAATGGCATATATCTTACACCTCCCCAACTTGAGGTCACAGATTGTGACTTCAAGTTGTCATATTCTTCCTTGTTTAACTGGAACATAAAATCTCCGGGAAACCGGCTTTTGTTTCTTTTTACAGCTTGATTAAGAACCTTTGTCTCTATTTCGTACAATTCTGCCAAATCCCTGTCCAGTATTACCTTTTGCTGCCTGATAACATATAATTTCCGGATCACTTTTTCATCCGAAATGATCTTAATAACATCTTTTTTAGACTTTGCCATTTTCAAAAAGGGTAGAAGATATTTGTAAAGTATTTTAGATTAAAACAATTCTGAGGTCAAAGATTGATCTTAAGGATATTCAAATTGCTGCACATTGATACCATGTACAAGTGTGATCAATATTTTTCTTTTATTAAAAAGAAAATATTGACAGAACAAGTCCGCAACGATGCTGCCATGAAAAACAATTGCCTGGTACCAACAAATTCAACATCTACATTCAGTAACTATAGTTTGAATCAACTAACACTAACTCATCCAGTTTACGCCTGCTTCTGCATTCCATTTGGTGGTACTCTTTTTTAATTTAGTCCAAAATTCTATTGAGCTTTTTCCGGTGATATCACCAACGCCAAACTTACTTTCGTTCCATCCACCAAAAGAAAATGGCTCCCGTGGAACCGGCACGCCCACATTTACGCCAATCATTCCGGCGCTTGCCCTGTCGATAATATACCGTGCCATTGCACCATTTTGGGTAAATACACTTGCTGCATTTCCATAAGGATTTGCATTTTCAATTGCAAGCGCTTCGTCAACCGTGTTGGTACGCATAATGGAAATTACAGGTCCGAAAATTTCTTCTGTTGCAACTGACATTTCCGGAGTCACATGGTCTATAACAGTTGGCCCAACATACGTTCCCTTCTCTTTACCAGCCACGTTTGCATTTCTACCGTCAACTAAAATAGTTGCACCTTGCTCCTCTGCTTCAGTAATATATTTTTCAATGCGTTGCTGAGAAGCCTTGTTTATAACAGCCCCCAGGTTCTCGCCCGGAATTATCTTACGTGCTTCATCACAAATTTTATCAATGATTGCATCTATATTACCCACGCCAATCATAGCACTTGCAGCCATACAACGCTGGCCTGCACAGCCACTCATACTAGCTGCCACATTTTGTGCTGTCATGCCAGGTATGGCATCGGGCAAAACCATTAAATGATTTTTGGCACCACCCAACGCAAGGCAGCGTTTATAGTTACTGGTAGCCCGTTGATAAACAATTTTTGCAACCTTGGTAGATCCAACAAAAGATACTGCCTCAATATCCGGATGATCGCAAATAGCATTTACTACTTCAACATCGCCATGTACTACATTAAATACGCCATCGGGAAGCCCTGCCTCTTTTAGTAATTCAGCCAGTCTGCCAACACTCAGCGGCACTTTTTCTGATGGCTTCATGATCATACAATTGCCCAATGCAATAGCATTTGGCAGGGTCCAGTTTGGCACCATGCTGGGAAAATTAAAAGGCACAATAGATGCCACTATACCTAAGGGAACGTGCTCTGTGCGACATTCAACTCCCCTGCTAACTTCTAATACTTCGCCGGTTACCAATTGTGGTAATGAACAGGCAAATTCTGTAAGTTCAATGCACTTTTCAATTTCTGCAACAGACTCACCAATTGTCTTGCCATTTTCCTCGCTGCATAGCTGGGCGAGTTCCTGCAGGTTATTTTCAAGTAATGTTTTGTATTTAAAAAATACCTGTACACGTTCCTTGATTGGTGTTTTGCTCCAGGTTGCAAATGCTTTTTTAGCAGCAGCAACAGCAGTATCCAAATCCTGTAATACTGACAATGGAACGGTTGACAAAAGATTTCCATCAAGCGGAGAAATCACCTCTAATGTATTTTTTCCAATGGGCGACACAAACTGTCCGTTGATATAATTTTGAATGGGCGTGTATTTCATATTTGGAGTTGACTATAAATTTTGTAGAAATTGAGGCAGTAAATTAAAAATAATTTAGTTAATTACAAAATTTTAGCATTATTTTTATTTTTTACGTTGCATATTTGTGTGTAGTAAATTATTATGAATAAAGCCAGTGTAATTTTAGACGATCTTGATTTTGCGATTTTAACCTTTTTACAAAAGGATGGAAGAATGTCATTTACTGTAATTGCGGAAAAATTGAAAGTATCCATAGGTACCATCAGAACTCGTTTTAATAAACTGATTGAGGATGGTACCGTTAATATTATTGGAAGGGTTGACCCTGAAAAAGTTGGCTTTAGATCTTATGCTCATATTGCTGTTTATGTGAGGCCTGCTACGCTTAAAGAAAAAGTAGCTCAAAAAATTGCCAAACTTTCTGAAGTAAGTTTTTTAGCAATGACATCCGGAGATTATGATCTTGAGGTAGATGTAATGTGCAGAGACAATGATCACCTGGTGCAGTTTGTAAACCTCCTTTCAGGAATTGAAGGTGTGTATCAAACCAAAACTACCATCTATTTTAAAGTATATAAATACGCTCAACCCGATTTGAATTTGTTGAAATGATTTCGGAAATTAAATGACTTGATCTATTGATAAAAAATTAGCCGAATCGTGTGATGCCTTTATTCGATTTATAGATCGAATATTAATTAATTTTATAAACTCCCAGCTCAATTCAATTACCAAAAAAGCTTTCTGTTCGCTAACGGAAGGCGCACTGTAATAACAGTAATAACATTATTCGAGTGGCACATTCTCAAACTGAAATTTTATTACAACAAAAAAGGGTAGCGTAAAATGCTACCCTTTTCTATTTTTTTGAATTAGTTGCTATCGTGAACCACCATATTTAACCACTTTACCGTTAAGGATGGTACCATCGGCTAGTCTTACCGATATTATATATATTCCATCACTTAAGCCTGACATATCTAACGGGAGATTTGCATTACCACCTTGTATTACCATTTCTTTATATTTCACTTTTAATCCAGAAGCATTTACTATTGTTATTGATGCTTTTGTATCAGGAATAATTGTTTTAAGCTGTAGGTTGGTTATGGATTTTACAGGATTCGGATACACTTTTAACTCATTGGTACTATTTACAAAATTAAGGGGAGAAATAGCGCTACCGGTGCCTGAGTTTGCAGTGCTATTTGTATTTGATGACCTTGGCGCTGCCGCCTTAGTGACAGTAACATATACATAATCATATGCACTGGCTCCGCTGTTGTCAATCACCTTTAATTGAAACAGGTACCTGCCTTCTATAAGGCCACTGATTACTGTAGTGGCAGAAGACGGTGACTTAATTGCGTAATTATTTACGCCGGATACCTTCGTCCAGACATAGGTGGCTATATAACCGTCGGAATCTGTTCCACTTCCAACCAATGTTACACTGTTAGTTGGAAGGCTAATTGTTACATCAGGCCCTGCATTTGATACAGGAATCTGGTTTACCCCGGATGGCGGAGCAACTACAATAGCCTTGTTGACTGTTACCTGTACCTCGTCATATGCACTGGCGCCATCGTCATCTGTTACCTTTAACTGGAAAACATAATCACCTTCCACAAGATTACTGATGGTGGTATTGGCGGATGAAGATGAACTGATACTGTAACTGGTTGGACCTGATATTTTAGACCAGCCATAAGTTGTTATTACACCATCTGAATCTATTCCACTACCTGACAGGTTTACGCTATTGGTTGGTAAGGTTATCACCACATCTGATCCTGCATTTGATACAGGGGCCTGGTTTACT
>JBDUEK010000166.1:0-5881 GCA_040002495.1 Ferruginibacter sp. | reverse complement strand
AAACTATCGTAACCGTGAGCTACATTTTTTTAAATATGTCAAAGTAGAATTAATTGTTCCTGCTAAATTCATATCAACCTTTAATTGACGCTTTTGAAAGAAGTTGCAAATTTACATACTTTTAAAAGTTATACCGGCTTATCAGGCGCAAAGTTTATTCAGCGCCGCCAATGCTTTTCCACTTTCAAGGCTTTCAACGGCCAACTGGTAACATTCATCATAACTACCATACTTGCCGGTACATTGCAATGCCATGGCAGAGTTGGCTAACACAACTGCATTTTGGGCCCAGCTTCCGTCACCATTCAAAATTGACCTAAAAATTTTGGCCGCTTCCTGCACGGTATCGCCACCATAAATATCGCTGGCTTGTACCGTTCTTTTACCCAATAATTCCGGGCTCATTATTTTTTCGCCTTCATTGGTAATTACTTTGGTATCGCCGGTTAAAGAAATTTCATCATAGCCATCCAAACTGTGAATGATGGTGAAATTGTTACTTGTTTCCTGTAACAGATAATTATAGATTCTTGCCATTTCTAAATTATACACCCCAACCAATTGATGTTTTGGAAACGCAGGATTTACCATTGGCCCCAGCATATTAAAAAATGTACGAACGCCTAAATTTTTACGAACCGGCCCTACCACTTTCAAAGCAGGATGAAATAAAGGTGCATGTAAAAAACAAATATTTGCTTCATCCAATTCCGTTCTCAGCGTGCTTTGGTCGTTCTTAAATTTATAGCCCAGTTGCTCCATTACATTACTTGAACCACTGATTGAGGATGCGCCGTAGTTACCATGTTTGGCAACTTTATTACCAGTACCCGCCACTATAAAACAACTCAATGTTGAAATATTAAAGGTGTTTTTTCCATCGCCGCCAGTACCAACAATATCCATCACCGGTTGTCCATCAAGGTTTACAGGAATACACAACTCCAACAAGGCATCTCTGAACCCCTGCAGTTCTTCAATAGTTATGCTACGCATAAGGTATACTGTAATGAAGGAAGCAATTTCGCTTTCATTGTACAGTTGATGGGAAATATTCAGCAGCACTTCCCTTGCCTGCTCCCTCGAAAGGCTTTTATGTTCAAACAAAAAATTTAAAATCTTTTTCATGACTCCGTTTATTTAAGAATGCACTTGTTAATACTATATTTTCTTTTTTAGGTGATCCAAATTTTGGTGGTGACTCACCCAAATATTTCTGCTATCTTTTTAACCAGTTCCTTAGCATTTTTTCACCTGATGGGGTAAGCACACTTTCCGGGTGAAACTGCACACCTTGTACATCATAGGTTTTGTGCTGCATGGCCATATTAAATCCATTGGCGTCACGGGCTGTCACTTCCAGTTCTGCCGGGAAATTATTATCACTGACTATCCATGAATGATAACGGCCTACCTCAATTTCATCTCCCAGTCCCTGTAAAATTTTAGCGTTTTTATTCAGCACTTTTATAGGTGTTGCAATGCCATGGTAAACGGTGCTAAGGTTTTCGAGTGTTCCTCCAAATGCCTCACCAATTGCCTGGTGGCCAAGGCACACGCCTAAAATTGATTTTGTGGCAGCGTACTCCTTTATCAACGGCAATAATAACCCTGCTTCTTCCGGAATACCGGGGCCTGGTGATAATATTATTTTATCGTACCCTTTTACCTTTTCAAGCGCTATCTGATCATTGCGAAATACTTCCACTTTTTCGTGCGTAATTTTTTCTACCAGGTGAACCAGGTTGTATGTAAAAGAATCATAGTTATCAAATACCAATATTTTCATCTCAGATATTTTGTGCCAGTAGGATGGCTTGTTTTAATGCATTTAATTTATTGTTCACTTCCTGCAACTCGCTTTCAGGATTGCTTGCAGCTACTATGCCTGCACCTGCCTGGTAAACCAGTGTGTTGTTTCTGCTTAAAAAAGTGCGGATCATAATGGCGTGATTGCAACTGCCGTCAAACCCGATACAACCGATAGCGCCGCCATAATAACTGCGTACCGTGGGCTCATTGGCATTGATTAGTTGCATGGCTTTAAACTTTGGTGCACCGCTTAAAGTACCTGCCGGAAAACTAACGGCCAATAACCTGAATGGATTTGTTTCGGGACCAACTTTGCCGGTTACTTCACTCACCAGGTGTATTACATGCGAATAATAATTCACTTTTTTATATTGGGTAACTTCCACTTCAGTACACATGCGGCTCAGGTCGTTTCTTGCAAGGTCAACCAGCATTACATGTTCCGCATTTTCCTTTACATCGTTTTCTAATTGAATGGCCAACGCACGGTCCGTCTCATCATTACCGGTTCTTTTAAATGTACCTGCAATCGGGTGAACGATGGCTTTTCCATTTGCAACAATCAATTGACTTTCCGGGGAAGATCCCATTAATTTATAATCGCCATAATCAAAATAAAACAGGTAAGGACTTGGGTTGATGCTACGCAATGCCCGGTAAACGTTGAACTCATCCCCTGTAAATGATTGTTGAAAACGCCTGCTCAATACAATCTGAAAAACATCTCCGCGGTGACAACTTGCTATGCCTTTCTTTACCATTTCAACATAATCCGCATCGGTTAGGTTAGACGTTTCAATACCTTTTGTTTTGAATGGAAAAGTGGGTACGTCTTTACTCTTGATTAAACTTTCAATCAGGTCAATTTCGCTATCAACATTTGTGATGCCATTTTCGCAAATAAACAATTCGTCTTTAAAATGATTGATAACAATTACATACTGGTACAAGCGGTAACGCATCAGCGGGATGATTGGTTTTTCTGCGGTTGCTTCTGTATTTTTTGGTGCAGCTAATTTGATGGTATCAAAAAATTGTACTGCATCATAAGTGCTGTATCCAAACAATCCCTGTGCTACATTCATCGGGCCGGGCAATGCTTCTTTTATTTCAAAACGTTGTACAAAATCCCAAAGCATTTCTGGCACCAGTGCCGGATCTTTGATAGCCATTTTTTCTGCAGGTTGTGCTGGCAGTTTAAATTCCAGGGTGGCGGTGTCTGTAATTTCAATACCGGCGATTGCGTTGATTCCAATAAAGGAATAAGTGTTTTCACCCGCATGAAAATCTGCACTCTCCAATAAAATAGTGTCCCTGAAACGATCCCGAAGCCTGAGATAAATGCCCACCGGCGTATACACATCCGCCAATAGCTTTTTAAAACTTGTTTGAATTTGTATTTTTTTCATATGCACCTGTATCTCCTAAAGGAGCTTTTAACTTAATGTTCAGACTGGTTATTTTAGCATACGCAGCCTGGCTTTTAAGCGGTTAAGAAAATCAGTTGTTTGTAAATCTATTATTTCAAATACTTAAAATAAAAAACCCCAACACAATGTGTCGGGGCCTGAATATTTTTATAAAAAATCAATAGCTATGCGACACATCAAAAAATTGACTGCCACCACCAACTATTGTTATTTGAATTAATTATTTTCATTTGCTGCTGCAAAGATGTGGGTAATTGAATTAATAAAAAACTTTTTTTTAATTTGGCTGATAAAAATAAAATATAGTTCCCCGCAATATATCTACAATGACCTGCCTAAAAGCTTGTCTAAAAAACGGCATCCCAATTTGGGGTTTGGCTCAATTTTTATACTTTACGTAAATGATTAACTTCAATTAAAACTTATTATATGAACATCATCATTTTTGGCGCAACGGGCATGGTAGGAAAACAATTGGTAAAGCAGGCTTTGTATAAAGGACATCACGTGAAAGCGTTTGGCAGAAATGTTTTTACGGAAGATTTACCAGAAGATGATAACCTGGAATTGATACAGGGTGCACTGTTTGATGAGGCGCAGGTATACAAAGCAATTAGTGAATGCGAGGCAGTACTATCTGTTTTGGGAGGCGCAAAAAATGATACCGATGTTACAAGATCGTTGGGTATGAAAAATATTGTAAAACAAATGCAGGCCGCCGGTGTTAATCGAATAGTTGCTTTAGGTGGTATGGGGTCATTAAATGTGAGTGAAGAAGATGATACTTTAATTTTAGATACACCTGATTACCCGGCGCAATTTTTTATGGTGAGTAAAGAGCATTACAAAGCTTTACAGTTTTTAAAAGCATCGAGCCTTGAGTGGACATTTGTTTGTCCCGGCGATATTATAGATGCACCGCCAACGGGGTCGTTTGTTACCAACGCGGATTATCCTCCTATCCCCAATAATAACAAAATCAATTCCGGCGACCTTGCTTTATTTATGTTGAATGCAATGGAAAAGCATGAATACATTTCTCATAGAGTTGGAATATCTAACTAAAAAAGGCTGGTTAGGACAGGTATAGGAGATGAATGAATGGTTAGGGAAATATGTTAAGAATCCTGTAAAATAAATTGGGCCAAATAAATACGATGACTTATAACAATCGGCAATCCTGATTGTCAATAATTTTTAGCATTTGTAATAGATTTTTGTATTTACATTGGCATAATATTTTCATATTGTCGTAAAACAAATTAATTGACAAAACATTTACTTCTTGCAGCCTTGTTATTTTGTGGTGCCGCCAAAGCACAAAATATTGAAAGCATTTCTGTGAATCTATATACAGACAGTTTAAAAAAAGGCACTTACAATTATATCAATGTGGACGGACTTTTAGCCAATGGCCGCTATGTTCCGCTTGACAGCACCACAATTATTTTCCAGTCTTCGGCAGGAAAATTTTTTGGCAACAGTTTATTTATTGATAACAATTTTACCGGCCAAAAAGTCACTATCAATGTAACATCCCGTAAGAACAGTGCGATGCACAAAGAGTTTGACATCTACATCAAAACGAAAGCAGACAACGAACAATTAAAAACGGTGGATGAACTGATAAATGAAATGAAACGCCCATCAAAGAAAAGCAGGCGGGCAGGGCAGGATAATTTTACGAATAACTAGTTTAATTCAACTCAATAAAAAAAAGGTCAGGCGGTTCAGCCTGGCCTTTTTTAATTTAACTATACAAATTAATTAAGCAAATTTTTTCGCATCTTCCAGGAACTTGGCGAGGCCACTGTCTGTCAATGGATGTTTCAATAATCCTGTAATTGATTCAAGAGGGCAAGTACAAACATCTGCACCGGCTTCTGCACATTTAATGATATGATTTACGTTCCTGATGGACGCAGCCAATATTTCAGTTTTATAACCTTGTATTGTAAATATCTGGCGCAACTGGTGAATCAGTTCCATACCATCCCAACCTGTATCGTCCAACCTTCCTATAAAAGGTGAAACGTATTTAGCACCTGCTTTTGCAGCAAGGATTGCCTGGCCGGCAGAAAATATCAATGTACAATTGGTTGCAATGCCATTGTCAGTAAACCATTTGATTGCCTTTACACCTTCTTTAATCATTGGAACTTTCACGATGATATTCGGATGAATAGCTGCAAGCTTTTTACCTTCTTCAACCATCGTTTCAAACTCAGTTGTTACTACTTCAGCACTGATATCTCCATCTACCATTTCGCAGATAGTTCTGTAATGATTAGTAACGGCTTCTTCGCCTTTGATGCCTTCTTTAGCCATCAGGGATGGATTGGTAGTTACACCATCCAAAATTCCCATGTCATTTGCTTCTTTAATTTGAGCAAGATTCGCTGTATCAATAAAAAATTTCATAATATAAAATTCCCCACCTTCTGTGGGTTTGTTTTAAATGTGTTAAAGAAAAGTTTCTATGCAAAAGTAAAATAATTGGAACATTAAAATTCAAACTATTTATAAAGATTTAATTACCTATGATAAAAAACTGCTAAGTATGCAATCCTTCAGTTATGGGCATAAAAATGGCAAGTTACTTACATCGCACCGCTCAACCATCTACCCTTGCTACCTTC
>JBDUEK010000165.1:0-5908 GCA_040002495.1 Ferruginibacter sp. | reverse complement strand
GATTTTTCTTTTTCTGCAGTTTTACTTTTCAGTTCGGCTGATTTTTCCCTCCCTACGCCATTATCTGTAATGATACAATATAAGATATTTTCTTTCATGCTCAGCTCAATATCGAGTCGTCCATTTCCTTCTTTACCTGCCTGAACTGCAGGCAGGTGCATCAATCCATGCCAGATGGCGTTTTCACAAAATGGCTGAAGCAGGAGCGGTGGAATAAAAATATTACCGCTGTCTATTTCATTTAGTAAAGTAATTCCATAATCAAAAGAATTTTTAAATCTCATTCTTTCCATTTCGAGGTAGAGGCGCAGCATTTCCAATTCGTCTTCCAAAGCTATTAAAGGTTTTTGTGAATTCATCAGTACCATCCGCATCAACCGTGAAAAGCGGGTAAGATAATTGGAAGCGGTTTTGCTTTCATTTTTTAAAATAAAACGGTTGATGGAACTAAGGCAGTTAAAAATAAAATGCGGGTTCATCTGGGCCCGCAACGCCTGCATTTCCAGTTCGGCAGTCTGTCGCTGAAATTCGGCATGTTTTTTTTCATTCTCCAGTTGTTGCACTTTTAATTCATTTTCCAACCTAAGTCGTTCATTTTTCCTTTTTAAAGTAATTGTTCTGTAAATAAAAATTCCTGCTATGATAAGAACGAACAAACCGCCGAGAAGAAAATTTCTGATCAAAGAGTTCTGTTGCAGTTGTGCATCTTTTATCTTGTTGTCTTTGTCTAAAAGCAATAACTGTGCTTTTGCCTTTTGGTTTTCTGCTTCTCTTTTATAATTGTAAATTCTTAATAAAAATTGCTTGCTCTGGATAGAATCCTTTAATGTGACGTATTTATCTAAATACGAATAAGCGCTATCGCTTTCCCCTAAATGATAATACACATCAGAAAGTAATTTATATACATCCATTACAAATTGCGGGTCAGTAAAGTTTTGAATTGAGTCGTAACCTTCTTTTGCATATTTAAAAGCTGTCTTGTAATTTTTTTCACCTGCGTAAGCTTTTCCAAGATCAATTAATCCTCGCGTTATAAATGGAAGGAAAGGGGCTTTGTTTTTTCTCATGCTGTCTACAACATGATAAAACAATTGCCTCGCCTTCCCATATTCTCTCATAGCTAAATAAGTTTCGCCAATGCGAATATCTGCACCTAATTGATTACCCGGTGCTGTTCGCTTAAAATTTTCAAGATAATACAATGCCGAATCGGGTTTGTTCATTAATAAAAACACGTCACCTATACCATCAGACATATCCCATTCTAAATTACGTAGCTGCCCATACCCACGGGCTTCTTTCAAACTGCTCATTGCAGATTCATAATCACCTGCTGCTTTATATAAATTCGCCATATCATATAGTGCCCACTGTACCAGTTCATGTCCCCAGGCCGTATGTGCATTTTTCTTTGAGAGCTCCAAACTTTTTTGCCCATATTCAAAAGCTGTTTCGTACTCACCGGTATAAGTATATTGCATACAAAGCCAAGTATATATTTCACTTATGGATCCCGTATCTTCTACTTTTTCAAAATAGTGAATGGCTTTTTTATAATTGCCAACCTGGTCTTCAAAACCCGCTAATTGATAATAAGCTTTTCCCAAAATACTGTCATTCTTAATTGCTTCACCGATGCTGATGGCTTGTTTTAAATTATTTTTAGAAACACTATCTTTTATACCCTGGAAAGCTTTACTGTTTGCCAGGGCTATCAGAGACTTTGCTATTCCATATCTATACCCCTTTTTATTAGCAAGCTCGTTTGCTTGCTGAGCATACAATTTCATGGAATCAGTTCTATGCTCAAAACCTCCAAAGCCGGAAAATGAGCCAAATTTTTCGCTTATCTCAATCAGAGCATTCACTTTCTCATTTCCTTTTAATAGAGGCAAAGTCTTTTTCAGGCCATCCAGGTCTATGCTATCTTTTCGGCGTTCTTCAGTATAATATTGACTGAATGATTTTAAACAGGATGCAATAATTAATACTGTTATCAATATATATTTTTTCATGTCAATACCTTTAATGCCGGTTTAAAGTTTAATAATAATAAGATAAGTTACAAAAAGAACGGCAATAAGGTTTTATAAAACTAAATCCTCGCAGCACAATTAGAAAGTATGAATATGTGAGTGACGGATTGGATTGCTGAATAGCAGGCGTGATTGTGAGAATGGGGAATGATTATTGCTATTATTTGTTGTAACCTCTTCTTAATATTTCAAGGTGCGGGCAAAGCCCGAAGGGCTGAAATTATTATAGTAAAGTAGTAAATTGGGATTGAAAAACCCCGAAGGGGTGTTATTTTGTAACAGTTTTAAATTTGTTATTATGCCAGGTACATTTTCCCAAATTTATATTCAGATATTTTTTGCTGTGAAAGGACGAGAGAATTTAATAAACAATAACTGGAAGACTGAATTGCATAAATACATTGCAGGTATTATTAAAGGGAAAGATCAAAAACCTATTATTGTAAACGGGATGTCCGATCATATCCATGCATTTATAGGATTACGTCCGGCTATGTCAATAGCTGATATTTCAAGAGATATTAAAAACAATTCATCAAATTTTATTAATGACCACAAATTTGTAAAGGGGAAATTCGCATGGCAGGAAGGCTATGGTGCATTCTCGTATTCACATTCACACATAGGAAAAGTGTATGACTATATTCTCAACCAGGAACAGCATCACAAAAAGAAAACATTCAGGGAAGAGTATATCGGATTTTTAAAAAAGTTTGAGGTGTCCTATGATGAAAAATATTTGTTTGAGTGGTATGATTAATCATTGGGGTTTTTCTGTCACCCCTCCGGGGTTTAATTCTTTCAGCATATTCTTTCTATAATCATTACACCCCTTCGGGGTTCTACAATAAATATAATCGGAAAACAGGAATAGTTTCCTTGCCCGCACCTCAAAATATAAATTATCCTTCGCAAGTTATGAATTATTGATTTCGTATTTTGCTCAATAAAGGAACCTCATCCGCCCTTCGGCACCTTCTCCAAAAGGAAAAGAGAAGTTGAATAAATATCTAATTGTACAAGTGAGTGACACAACGAAGATGCTATAAAAAACTTCTGCTGGTATCAAAATATTTTATTCTTTATTTGGCAATATTTTCTTTAGCAACTGTTCTTTTTTATTTCTTGATACATCTACCGTAGAGCCATCGCTCATGATAAGATAACCACCTTCTCCTTTTACATATTTCTCCACTTCGTTCAGGTTTACCACATAGGCACGGTGCACACGTACAAAAGAATACTCTTCCAGTATTTCTTCTATCTCTTTTAAAGTGGTGGAAACAATTATTTTTTTCTTGTTCTTCAGCATAAGAATGGTGTAGTTGCTATCTGCTTCGCAACTGATGATGGAATCTACGGGGATCATTTGTAAACCATCCATAGTGGGCAATGCAATCTTGCCAATTGATTTTGCGGGCTGATGCAATTTCTGCATTAATATTTCCACCTGCTTTGCAATGGTTCTTTGTGAGCGCTGGATTACTTTCTGTACAGCCTTTTGCAGTTCTTCACGGTCAACAGGTTTTAGTAAATAATCAATGGCGCTGAAACGGATGGCTTTTAAAGCATACTGATCATAGCTGGTGGTGAAGATGATATCGAAATTCACTTGAGGCAATTGCTCCAGCATTTCAAAGCCATTCATCTTTGGCATTTCCACGTCGAGAAAAACAAGATCGGGTTGGTGCTGAAGAATTGGAGATAATGCTTCGGCACCGTTGTGATACATGCCAATCACTTCCACATTGGGGCAAAAACTTTGCAATAATGCAGCGATCGTTTCACAACAATCCATTTCATCATCAACTATTATTGCTTTGATACCCCCTGAAGAGGTTTTAGAATTTGCATTATTATTCATATTGATTCTTCTGTCAGCCATTTATACTCTTTACTTAGACACAAATTCATATTGTTTAATCAAATTAATCTTTCCTTCTTTATTAATTCTAAATTGCTGAAAGAAATCCGTGTTTTCAAGAGTTCCATTTTCTTGAGTATTTATCATGTTTCCGCAAACAAATACCCAGTCTTCATTACTGTCTATACTCTTTAAAGGAATTACAGACTGCAACCTTATTTTAATATTGATGAAGCCGGATCTGCTTTCTTTAAGCTTTATAATAGCCTTAGTTTTTTCAAAATAATCATTTACTCCCGGAAAATGTAATTCAATATAGTCGGAAAGCAAGCCTTCATGTTTAAAATTATTGGTCTCGAAATCTTTTAAAAAATTCATGACCACTTTATTATAAGAAGTATCTCCCTTTTCCCACTCATTTGAATAATTTGCAGTATAAAGGTTCGGCATATTTTCAGCAATAGCATTTCTGGTTTCTTCACGCACTTTGCTTCTCACACTATCCATCTGTATTTTATCATCATTAGTAATGTGGCCATATTTCTCTGCCCATTGTTCAAAACCTGGAGCAATCTCATCAAGTGCTATAATAAATGAAAGATCATCTTCATGAAAGATTTTTACATTACTAAGCTTTCTTAGGTTTTGGAGAAAATCAAGACCATATTTCTTATACACTTCATGGGCTATTAAGGTAATATTTCCCTGCCACCAAACATAGTTTTCCTGGTTGCCTTTATGAATTCCGCTGAATGTTCTGTTGACAGGTTTAAGGTTGCTTTCATACGCTTCCATTACTACTTGCCATAACAACGCATCAGAAGGAGAAACGTCTGTGAGAAAAGCGTCTGCAATAAAATTAGCCATCATTTCCTGGAACCAGTGAACTGCCTGACAGATTTCAAGTTCTCCTATATATTGATGCCCTAATTCATGTAAGCCAACAAGTGCTGTAAATCTTTGCGATATTGCAGCAATTGATAAATTCAACTTTTTAAGCGATGGACTTTTCTTAAGGGCCATTTGAGTCAGACTATCCAGTGCACTACCACCCATTGCAGGCAGACACATAACTTTGGGTGGCCCCGATGTAACAAAAGGTAAAAACTCGTTGTATGGGTCAGCGTTACCAAATTTTTCTTTTGTATATCGGGCATATTCGTCGGGGCCGAAAAGAACAACTGAAATAGGGAAATTAATACCAAGTTGCTTGTTGTAATAATCAACAGCTTTTTCCAATAAAATTTGGATGCTTTTTGCTTGTTTTTCTACAGTTGCAGGATAATATACAGTTACTTTTCCCTCACTTTTTTGAAGACTTTCAGCCACTTTCAGAAGATCATTCTGTGCTTTGGCAAATTGAGGTTGAAAGAAAATGACAAAAGTTATCCCTGATATAAAAAACCCAAAGTAATGTCTGGTCATTAGTCTTGCTTTAAAATTTTGTAAAATAAAACTTAAACTGATTGAACGAGTTAGTCTGCCACGTCGCACGACGCTAATTCTTCATATGCAATTTTTAAAATCACTTTTGTTCCTGCAATATTATTGTCTGCATCCCTGTTATCTTCAATCGTATAAAATGTTTGCACATTTTTATTTTGATTGAGTAATGCAAGCCGCTGCGCGGTGATCTGCAAACCCATTGATTTTTGTTTTTCGGCAGATTTACTTTTTAATGATGCTGCTTTCTCTCTGCCAATACCATCATCTGCTATGATGCAATGTAAAATATTATCGGCCATGCTTAATTCAATATTTAAATGCCCCTGTCCTTCTTTTTGCATCAGTCCATGCCAAATAGCATTTTCACAAAACGGTTGTAGTAGTAAAGGCGGAATAAAAACGGCTCCTTCGTCAATGGTATTGGTAAAGATAATGCTGTAATCAAAAGAATTTTTAAAGCGCAATCTTTCCATATCCAGGTACAAACGCAGCATCTGTAATTCATCTTCCAGTGCGATCATTGATTTTTGTGAATTGATCAGCACCATCCTTATCAAAC
>JBDUEK010000164.1:0-6098 GCA_040002495.1 Ferruginibacter sp. | reverse complement strand
CGTACGGTGGTGTGAGAGGACAGGTAGCCAAATAATGGCTACCTTCCTACTCGATCACACAAAGTCTATTATTGAATATTATACGTTATTTGTCAAACTCGTTTGTAAATCCAAGGCGCTTTACATTTTTTACACTTTCCATTACGATATCATCCTGGTATTCTTTATAAGCTTCCAATTTGCCAGCAATAGAAGGATCATGCAAAGCTAAAATCTGAGCTGCCAAAATACCCGCATTTTTTGCTCCGTTAAGCGCCACCGTGGCTACAGGAACCCCATAAGGCATTTGTAAAATTGATAAAATAGAATCCCAGCCATCAATTGAATTGCTGGATTTAACTGGTATACCTATTACCGGTAATATTGTATGAGCAGCCACCATTCCTGGTAAATGAGCTGCTCCACCTGCACCTGCTATAATAACTTTTAAACCTCTTTCTTTTGCTTTGGACGCATACTCACGTAAACGTTCCGGTGTGCGGTGAGCAGATACAATTGTAAACTCGGGTTCTACTTCAAATTGCCTTAGCATTTCGGCCGCACCTTTCATCACTTCGAGATCACTTTCGCTGCCCATTATAATTCCAACTAGAGGTGTCATAATTAATAATTTTAGGCAAAGAAAAGGGAAAATTAGTAAATCTTCCAGCTATAATTTATTAAGTGATTATAGTTGCCTTATTAATTTCGAGAAACCCATCTTACTATATATCTTGTAAATGGATATATGAAATTGCCGCCAGTCCCTCGAAATGGGGAAGTTGCGTCTCCGGCTACAAAAATTACTATATTTGATTTTACTTTATCATCAAGTTACATGACGCATTATTCTTTTAGAAGATTCATCAATTTCTCCATTCTTCTTTTTACCCTGGTATTTTTTTTTTCGAATTGTAAAAGCAAACAAAAGTCGGCTAACACGCCTAAAGTAAGTCCCCCGGTTATTGTGGATGTAATGGTTGCACAATTGCAATCCATCAGCAATGTTATTGAAGCAAGTGGAACTGTAATAGCTGGTGAGTATGTAGAATTAAGACCCGAAGTGAGCGGTAAACTTACTTATTTAAATTTATCAGAAGGGAAATTTATCCCTGGAGGAACAATCATCGCCAGGGTAAATGACGCGGATTTACGGGCCCAGGTTTTACGAAGTAAAGTGCAATTAGATCTTGCTAAAAAAACTGTAGACAGGTATAAACAATTGCTGGATATCAACGGCATAAATCAGGCTGATTATGATGTAGCCTTAAACCAGGTAAATACTTTAAATGCTGATATTGTTTACACACAGTCATTAATCGATAAAACTGTTATTAAAGCCCCCTTTGGTGGAGTGGTAGGCTTGAGGCAGGTTAGCCCGGGAGCTTATGTAACACCCGCTACAATTATTGCTACATTACAAAAAACCGATGCAGTTAAGATAGATTTTACACTACCTGAAACTTATAGCAGTGAAATAAAAAACGGAACAGTTATAGAAGTAGAATTGGATGCAAATACCAAACAAAGAGAGAAAGCTATAATAATTGCCACTGAACCCGGCGCAAATACCGATACCAGGAATTTAAAAGTACGTGCGGTTTTAAAAGGTAAAATAACAAATCCCGGAGCTTTCGTAAAAGTTTACATCGATGCCGGTAAAGGTAAAACAGCAATAAAAATACCCACCAATTGTATTATTCCCGATGATAAAAATAACCAGGTTATTCTTGTTAAAGATGGTAAAGCAAATTTTGTAAATGTGCAAACGGGCATTCGTGAAGATAAGACAGTGGAGATAGTTGAAGGTGTAAATGTGGGCGATTCTGTTGTAGTTACCGGCGTATTATTTGCCAGGCCTAAAAGTAAAGTTAATGTCAGAAGTGTAAAAACTATTGGTGAATTAACAACAGATAGTGCTACAGAATAGGCGGCTGTAAATCGTAAATGGATGCTCAATTTCAGTAAGCGCATTTGATAATATTGTGAAGAATTTAGTTGAAAGTTTACTGATGATCTTAAAAAATTAGAACCGGTTTTTATTGCATGAATATCTCCGAATTTTCTTTAAAGCGTCCTGTTTTCGCCACAGTACTAAACCTAATGATTATTTTGTTTGGTGTGGTTGGATATACTTTCCTTGCAATAAGGGATTATCCTGCTATTGATCCGGCTATCGTCAACATACGCACTTCTTATACCGGCGCCAATCCGGATATTATGGAAAGCCAGGTTACAGAACCTTTGGAAAAACAAATAAATGGTATTCCGGGAATAAGAACAATTACTTCCTCAAGTACACTTGGAAATAGTAACATCACTGTTGAATTTGAATTGGGCGTTAACCTGGAAGCTGCTGCAAGTGATGTGAGAGATAAAGTTGGGCAGGCACTTAGAAGTTTGCCCCAGGATATTGATGCACCTCCCGTTGTTACCAAGTCGGACGCCAATAGCGATTTCATTTTGATACTTGCTGTTCAAAGCCGCAGCAAAGGTTTACTTGAGTTAAGCGACTATGCAGAAAATGTTCTACAACAACAATTTCAAACAATTAAAGATGTTAGTTCAATTAACATATTTGGGCAAAAGCGATATGCCATGCGTATTTGGCTTGATCCGGATAAAATGATTGCACAGGGTGTTGCTTTCTCAGATATCCGTACAGCGCTGAATACCGAAAATATTGATTTGCCGCCTGGTAAAATTTATGGCGACAATACCGAGCTTACTATAAAAACTGTTGGAAGGCTTACATCCGAAAAAGACTTCCAGGATTTAATCATCCGGTCCGACAATGAAGGAATTATTCGTTTAGGTAATGTGGCCCGCGTTGAAATTGGACCTGAAAACCTTGAACAGAGCTGGAAGTACAATGGAGTGAATGCAGTTGGCCTGGTTATTATACCTCAACCCGGTGCAAACAATATTCAGATTGCCGATGATTTTAATAAAAAATTAGCGGCAATTAAAAAGAATAACCGGTCGGATATTGAAATGAATGTGTTGCTTGATAATACAGTCAACATCCGTAGATCAATTCATGAAGTGGAAGACACGCTGATGATCTCTTTTACCCTGGTTGTATTAGTTATCTTTTTCTTTTTCAGAGATTGGTTGATAGCAATCCGTCCTTTAATCGACATTCCCATTTCATTGGTGGCAACGTTTTTTATAATGTACATATCAGGGTTTACCATCAACATATTAACGCTGCTGGGTATTGTGTTAGCAACAGGGCTTGTGGTAGATGATGGTATTGTGGTTACAGAAAATATTTTCAGCAAATTTGAAAAAGGAATGCCTATAAAACAGGCAGCTTTGGAAGGAAGTAAGGAAATATTTTTTGCCGTAATTTCTACCTCAATTACGCTGGCAATTGTGTTTTTACCGGTAATATTTCTAGAAGGTTTTATTGGCAGGCTCTTCCGGGAATTTGGAGTAACCCTGGCCGCCGCCGTATTGATATCTGCATTGGTATCACTAACAATCACGCCCGTTTTAAATGTAGTGCTCAGTAGAAAAAAGGCTGGCCACGGAAAGTTCTATATGAAAACAGAACCTTTTTTCGCCGGTATGGAAAATGGGTATTTGCGTTGGTTAAAAACTTTTCTGAAAGTACGCTGGATTTCCTGGGTAGCGGTAGTTGCCTGTGGAGTAATTATATATTTAATATTGAATACGCTTCAAACTGAAATTGCTCCGCTCGAAGATAGAAACAGCGTTCGTTTTTCGGTTACCGGTCCCGAAGGTGCAAGCTATAGCAGTATGGTAAAAATTCAGGACGAAGTTGCTAATTATCTGTACGATTCCGTTCCCGAAAGAGACTTTGTTTTTGCCCGAACACCTGCAGGCGCAGTTAATACTACCCAACCAAGGTTGGCCCTTGTAGCTCCCGATTTACGTCAGCGAAGCCAGGCAGAAATTGCCAGTGACCTGCAGAAAAAAATGGCCCGATTCAATGATGCCCGGATATTTGCAATACAGGAACAAACCATTGCAGTAGGTTCGGGGTCAAGGGGAAGTTTACCCGTGCAATACGTTTTGCAAAATCAGGATCTTGACAAGTTAAGAGATATGATTCCAAAGTTTCTGGAGGAAGCGAGGAAAGATAAAACCTTCGATAATGTGGATGTAAATCTAAAATTTAATCAACCGGAATTGGAGTTGTCACTTGACCGGATTAAAATTAAAGATCTTGGATTATCATCGCAGGATGTGGTTGCCGCACTT
Organism: Ferruginibacter sp.; assembly: GCA_040002495.1. Classification (GTDB taxonomy): domain Bacteria; phylum Bacteroidota; class Bacteroidia; order Chitinophagales; family Chitinophagaceae; genus Ferruginibacter. Next base: position 1,889 of record JBDUEK010000164.1, on the reverse strand, counting down.
CAATCTGCATTTAGTGGTGGCAGGCTTGCATATTTCATTATGAATGGATATCAGTATTCGGTAATAGCACAGGTAGAACATAGCGAGCGTGCAAAACCTGAAGATATTTCCAAATTATATGTTCGTAATAATAAGGGCCAGAATATTCCTATTAGTGCAGTTATAAAACTCAGTGAGAGTACCAGCCCATCAACTTTGTATCACTACAACCGTTATAAAGCTGCCACCATTTCTGCATCGTTGGCAGATGGAAAAACCGTAGGTGATGGGGTTAAAGCAATGGATGCTATTGGTAAAAGATTATTAGATGAATCTTACCAGACTTCACTCACTGGCTCATCCAGGGATTTTGCAGAAAGTTCATCCAATATTGCATTTGCTTTTGCACTTGCATTGGTATTAATATACCTTGTACTTGCTGCACAGTTTGAGAGTTTTATTGATCCTTTTATTATCATCACAACGGTACCTTTGGCAATGGCCGGCGCATTACTCAGTTTATTTATTTTTGATCAAACACTCAATATCTTTTCAGAAATTGGCATGATTATGCTTATTGGCCTTGTAACAAAAAATGGTATTCTGATAGTAGAATTTGCTAATAAAAAAAGAGAACAGGGAATGGATAAAATGCAAGCTGTATTGGAAGCTGCTCAACAAAGGTTGCGGCCAATTTTAATGACAAGCCTTGCTACATCTTTGGGTGCCTTGCCCATTGCCTTGGGGCTCGGTGCTTCAGCCACAAGTCGTGTGCCACTGGGGATAGTAGTAGTAGGAGGAATTATCTTTTCATTGATACTTACATTATTTATCATTCCAGCTATTTACACATATTTGTCAGGCAAGCATAAATTTTCGGGCCACACAGTTAATGACGGAAATAACGGATCAAATACATTTAATTAAATTGGGAAGGATGGCAAAACTGGTTGCATTTTTTTTATTATTAACTGCATATTTACAAAGTAGTGCGCAGGAAGTACTTGCTTTAAAAGATGCTATTAATATTGCGCTTAAAAATAGCCTGGATATACAACTGGCCAAAAATGATGTAGAGGTCAATACCATTTTAAACAATTATGGCATAGCCGGCGGCTTGCCATTGGTTGCTGCATCTTTAACTAATACAGAACAGATTTCTACCATCAACCAAAAACTAAATACAGGCGTTACAATCAATAGAAATGCAGCAGCCGTTAATAATTTAAACTCAAGTGTTTCTGCAAATATTTTATTGTATAATGGCAATAGAGTGGTGGCAACTAAAGCAAGATTAGCGCAATTACAAAACCAAAGTGAAGTTCAGTTAAATGCTGAAATTCAAAATACAATTGGTTCGGTAATGACCAGCTATTACGAAATAGTAAGGCAACAGAGTTACCAGAAAACCATTGAAAAATCGATTGATGCATCTAATCAGCAATTAACAATTGTAAAAGCAAGGCAGTCTGTTGGCCTGGCAAATAATGCGGATCTTTTCCAGGCGCAAATTGATTTGAATGCTTTGAAACAAACACTGGAGTCGCAGCAATTAATCATCAACCAGGCCAAGACAGAATTGCTTCGGTTACTCACATTAAAACCCGATTCTGTCATCTCCATTCAGGATACAATTCTTGTAGATAATGTGGTTACGTTAGATGCCATATTAAATAGCCTGAATAAAAATGCAGACATCCTTGCTGCACAAGACCAGGTTCGGATCAATGAATTGATTGTAAAAGAAACTTCAGCTCAAAGATATCCGTCAATTAGAGCAAACACTGCATATAATTTTAATCGCAACAAGGCAGCGGCCGGGCAGTTATTATTGAATCAGAGTTATGGCCTTTCAGGCAATGTCATTAAGTTAAGGGCTAAATAGCTCTTTTATAGTTTGTAAAAGTTTG
>JBDUEK010000163.1:0-6131 GCA_040002495.1 Ferruginibacter sp. | reverse complement strand
GTTTTATTATATGCCCAAACAATAATTGTTGCTGATAGTGCAATGGCCAGTAAGGTTGCAATCTTAATTGAATAATTTTTTTGCATCTCTTGTTTTTTTCAAAATGGTGTAATTGAAATTTAATCCGTTTGTCGCCCGGCTACGGGTAAAGATAAAAAGATGATGATATATTCTACCCGTAAATTTTTATTGTGAAGCTGGATATGAAGCTATATTGAAAATCCGCAGCGGCGGATGAAACAAAGTTTCCGTCTGTGCTGCATTTGGTCTTTTACCACAGGTCATGTTAGCGGGTCGTTGTTTACTCTTCAACCTTTTTCCCGGATAAAGGAGCAAGTGTTTTCTTTGGTAAAGTTCAATTTTATACGAAATGATTATGGCATCACTTGTGTTTATAATTTTATCATTGGGGTTGGGAACACTTGCGCCAGTGGGGTATTTGCAAGCATGGCTAAGAAAAAAAATATTTTTTTCAGTCTCAATATTTATTAAGCTGGTAAATGACCTCCGAAAACAAAACAGTCTGAACAGTGAATATAATAAGTTTGGGATTGTTGATTATGAGTTATTTTTTTTAATGAGCGGTGCTTTTTTAGTCGTTCGGTTGTTTTATTGTAACAATATAGTGTGCACAGGATATGCCAACGCTGCATTGCTAAGCCGTATATCTGCACCAGTGGTTATTAGTAGTACTGTATAAAAAGATCATTTAAGACAGCGTGTTTTTGGGTCTTTAAAAATAGTATAAGGTGCTTTCTAAGATTTGCTGAACTGAATATTCTGTGCAAATAATAATGCGTTTGATATTCAAGTATCCATAGGGGATTAAATTTTTTATAATTGAATTCATCAGGATCAAGGACCCAATCATAATAATCTGAGAAACCCCTGAATTTTTTAAAATAATCTTCTTTAGTACTTAATCCGTTTTTAAAATAAATATTCAATAATTCACTTAGCCGGTACAAAACAGCTTCTCCCTTCATGAACGGATGTGTAGGGCCGTCTTTCCTATTTAATGGACGGGTGCACAATTCTTTAAATTTATCCAGGTATGTAGTGTAATCAATGGTTCCTGCTATAGCTAATGTATAATAGAAATCTGGATTAAATTCCCGATGAAGCGATTGTGTTATTAATTGCTGGATCTCAGATTTAAAATCTTGACTTAACAGTGGAATAAAATTCATTAAGATATCAGGGTGTGCGTGGTCACATAATGTACAGATCCCTATAAAGTTATTTTTAATCGATTCAAAAAGATCGGGTTCAGCAATCAAAATATTTTTTTTATTTTCTGTTATTTGTTTACTTAGTGCGTGAAAAATTTTGTATTCGTGAAATAGTTTATTTTCTATTGCTATTCTTATTAATTTGCTTAGTAAAGGGTCGGAAATATATTTTCCCTTTATGGAAACAAAGTCAGCCAGTGAATTGATCTCATCACGCATTATTAATTGCTCAAGCTCAAGAACTGGGAACAGGCTCTCAAATATTTCATCGTAATTGTAAATATCTTTTGACAATGTCAGTGCGACAAGAAAATTATTAAATATCCTGCGGTTTTTATCAAAAAATAATGATTGCGTGGATCTCTTATAATTTTCTGACTTGTAAAGTTTACCTAATCCTGAAAAAAAAGTTTTGGCCATTTTTGGCAACTCGGAATTTGTAGAAGGGTCTTTTTTGTATTTGAGACTCGTTAGATTATACCGGTTATAATACTTAATAATATTTTCGGTTTTTGCAAACATGATTATCCTGCTTAGTAAATAATCATTTATAAATGCAATTCTTGTGCTTTGCTGTTTGTTGAAGGAATAAATTATGAATAGTCCTTCCAATAACTTGTCTACTACCTTTTCAAACTCGAGATAATTATTATATACGAGGAAGTTGGATTCAAGGAATACATCAAGTTCTGCAAACTGGCTTATCAGGACATCAAGATTGCTATTGCTACTGGAACCGCCTCTCAATTGTATATTATAATGGTCATGGATTTTTTCGACAGTATTTGTGATACTTTCGAGGGCTTGGCTATGAAAATTGTCATCAGCAATCCAGTCAATCACTTCGTTAACAAATGGATTTGTTATCGGAATCGATAACCTGGTTTGTCTTAATGAAACCTTACCGATAATCCCAATTATTTTCATTGCTTCCGCATCTGTAGAATTGCCGTAATTGGAGATCAACCTGACGAGCCTTTTTAAATTTGTAAGACAAATAAACATTAATATCTGTTGGCCTTTATCTATGCTGCTTTTATAAACAATAAAGAATAATTTTAATGCAGCATCATACTGCTGAAACTGGTAATGCATATAAGCCTGTTTCAACGTGTGGTAATTTTTTTCTTGAAGTGTATTGTCGAGCAGCTCAAAGGCTCCGTAAATATCAAATCTATTATAAGTACATTTCACACAATTGCATTCATCTCCATGTGTTAATCGAATATCTGATTTTAAACTGTTACCAATGCCATTAATGTCGTTGATTAAATTATTATTCAATTTTTTTAATATCTCTTGTATTTTTTCTTTTACTTTTTTTTCATTGCCTCTATATTCACCTGTTTTAAAGTGAATAGAATTCATCCTGCCAATTCTGAATGAACCAAAGAAATTCATCAGTTTATCATTATTTGAGTTAAGCTGAAAGCTGGAGTGGTAAGCTTCGGGATGCCTAAAATTTACCGTTTTAAACGGGAATATCCGTGCAAGTAGATTCGTTGGAATAAATGGAAGCTGTTCATAATACATATCAAGCGATCGATAAATTTGGTCAATTATATTGTCACCCTTTTCGTTTGGGAAAAGGTAGAAAATTTCATTGTAATCGGCAGTTGAATTATTTTCATTATTAGCATCGGCACCAAGCTCTTTTTGTAATTTGTTCACGGCCAGAGCGATTGGTGAAAAGTATTGGATCTCTATACCCGGAGTCCGCAGACCGGGATGAATGTTAATATTGGGATTGTCAGGAGCCCCGAAATCTTTCACATTTTTAGTAATAAACACAAATGTGCCGATCTTATTTCTTTGCAGGTAATCAACAGTGGAAAAATAAATATAGGCATCATTGTGACTATTCTGTTTATGAAATGGCGGCAGGCTGTTCGTGTATTTGATCCCTACAATCCCATGCACCTTTTTGGTGTTTTTTATTTTTATTGCTCTTAAAAGTAGTGCTTCAATTTGTTTGATCTTACTTTCAGTGACGCTGTATCCTTCTTTCAGTTTTCTTATGGTTTCTTTATCTGTCGTATCGGATAAACCGTTAATCTTTTTATCAAGAATGTCTAGTTGTATTCCTTTCTGCCTTACCAATTCTTTATTAAGTGTTTCGGGCAGCAGGAATTTAATTTTACCGTCTTTCTCCCACTTTAAAAGTTGTTCGAGATTTTTCTCTTCCACAATATTGAGGTATAGTTCAATCCAGGAATTCGTATCAATTAACAAATGCTTCATAAGAGTGTATTTTTCCTAAGATTTCTAAATCTTCACCTTGATTCATTAACCGCTCTCCCACAAACTCCACTTCAATAAAAGCCCAATAAAGTTACCTCGTACAAGGGTGCGACGCCAGTGAAGTTAAATACGAAATACTAAAGCTTGGTACAAAAAAATTATCACTTCTCAGCATTTAGATTCCTTCCTGAAAGAATCGGGACAGGTTGGCTGAGTAATCATTTCAGCTTCTTCATAGAACTGCTATTCAACAATGATTTCATCTGACCGATTGCTATTTCGTTAAGCTTTATCAACCGTTGTGCCTGTGGCACCTGCTGTTTTATAAAAACGGCATTAATACTTTCCAGGTTGGTTAATACTACCAGTTGCTCCAGCGTTGCGCTGTCTCTCATATTGCCCTGCTTATCTTTATTTTTTAACCGCCATTCAGTTGCGGTAAGGCCAAATAAAGCCATATTAAGCACATCGGCTTCGCTGGCATAAATGATGCTGCTTTGTGCTTTGGTAATAGCGGGTGGTATCAACGTTTCCTTTATGGCATCGGTATGTATGCGGTAGTTTATTTTGGAAAGGGTGCGCTGCAGGTTCCATTCCAGTTTAAGGCGGCTGTTCTCCTCATCTTTAAGCCGCTGAAATTCTTTAATGAGGTAAATTTTAAACTCCGGGCTTATCCACATGCCAAATTCAAATGCCAGGTCTTTGTGGGCATAAGTGCCACCGTACCTGCCTGCAGTTGCCTGCAGGCCAACGGCATTGGTTTTTTGCACCCAATCCTTAACGCTTATTTTAAAACTGTTTAACCCGGCCTGACTTTTAATTGTGGCGAATTCGCCATAATTAAAACCGGGATTATAGATAGACTCCCAGATACCGAGAAATTCAAGCGTATTGCGGTTACGCAACCAGTCGGAGATAAAAAAGTCTCCGTCTTTTGCCTTCAACATATCGGTAAGCGAAATATAATCCTGCCTGTTTACCTCAATAACAGTAACCGGTATTTCTTTTACCATGATGGTTTTGCCTGTTGCCATGGATGTATTTTGCTTATAAAAATAAGAAAAGGCTTTTTGATACCTTCCTCATAAATCTACGTTTCAATAAAAGCCTAATAAAGTTATACCGTACAAGAGTGCGCCAATGAAGTTAAATAGAAATACTAAAGCTGGGTACAAAAAAAATATGAATGATGAGTTATGAATTATGAATTGCAAAACGGCCAATTGTATTCATTCATCATTCATCATTACGTTCCACCAGTTTTAATATCCCGGCTTCCAGGGCCTGGTTTTATTTTTTTGCAGCATATATTTATTGAGCCTTAAAATTCCATTTGCAATTGTCGCTATTCATATCAAAACTTGCAAGTGCCGGAGTGCTGTCTCCGGAAGATACCAGGGCTAATTGCTCTTTTGAATTTGGAACTACTTTAGGCATTATCCGGTATGTTCCATCGGTCAACTGATCTATTCGCCATAATTGTTCCGGTGCGCCGGTAAATGCCGGAACCGTTATTACTTCAGCATCTGCTGTTGCTGCAAGTGCACGGTCAGTTCCTGCGAGTAGTATTTTATAATAGTGACCACCTAAATATCCGGCTGTATCGGGAGCAGCGGTTACTGTCCATTTTTGATTTGGACGTGATAAGTAATCACCGATTCTTACCGCAATGTTGCCGGCAGGCCAGCTTTTGCTTACTGAATCCAATGACTGGGCGGGAACTGGTTTTACCGGTTCGTCATTATTGCGGCCAAACCCCCGCATTCCACCCGCCATTCTTGTAAAATCAACTGCCAGTTCCAGTCCATATCCTCTTCTCTCAGATTCAATTTTATACGTCCCTTCTTTAACATTATCTCCTGCAACCGGCCAATCATTTTTCCATAGCAACGGACGAATGCCCAATACACTGCGCCCGCCCTGATCTAAATCTGCTTCGTAATGGAAAGACATTTTTTCAACGCCATCGCCAAGAGCCATTTGTCCAAAATGCCCTGGTCCTATAAGTCTTCCTTCGGTTGCAAGAACCATTTTGCCGCCACCTTCCAGCATACTTCTTCCCACATTATCCAGGTAAGGACCGGTTATTTTTTTAGAACGGCCAACAACGATGTTATAGGTGGAGTTGGCGCCATCGCAACAACTGCCGTGCGTGGCAAGCAGGTAGTACCAACCGTTATGATATACCAAATCTGATGCTTCACAGGTAATGGCTACATCAACAGGTTTATTACGCTCTATGTGCTTTCCTGTTTTGGGATCCAATTCTGCAATGCGAATGAATCCAAAATAAGTACCGTATGATACCCATAATCTTCCATCGGTTGGATCCAGCAAGAGACCGGGATCGATGGCATCACATTCTTCATAACCATCGGATGTGGCAACCACCACAGCATCTGTGTATTTGAAATCGGGCGAAGTTGGGTCAAGCGTTTTATTCCACATGGTAAGGATAGCACCTTTGTGGTTGCTGCTGCCACCGGTTGCTCCATACACTACCAGATAGCGGTCGCCAATTTTGATGGCATCGGGGGCAGCGCCACCCCCCGGCCTTACCGCACCGCCATTCCACCTCCAACCGTCGTCGGATATTAATCCACCACCGCCTGTGCCGAATGTGTAATACTTTCCGTCGCATTCAACAATGGTTGACGG
>JBDUEK010000162.1:0-6222 GCA_040002495.1 Ferruginibacter sp. | reverse complement strand
AAGTTTTGGCTAAAAGATGACACCTCTTGCGACAATTATAAATGCACCCCTATGCAAGTGCCACCAACAGATCCTTCAACTAATAGTAAATATAAGTTTGAAGATAATGATGCCCTGCCATTTATACAATGGTAAGTTATCGGGAAAGCATTGTCTTCTTAAAATGCAAGATGATGCTGTAGGGTGTCATTTGCCAGTGTTTTGACGCAGTAAATTATTTATTTACCCTAAATAGGAAAATTCTGCAGGTTTATATTTTGTGCATTTTTTAATTGAGAAACCAAGTGCTTCAAAATATTTATTTGTTGCTGCTGTAGGGTAAGGCTTACAAAATAACATCGAATTGACTACATCGGCTCTCGTCATATTGTCCTTATTTCACTGAAAATTCAGTCATGCTGCAAATCAAAGGATTGCAGGTATCAATAAAATTAATTATTTTAACATGTAAATAATAAGACTACCAGGTATAAATATATTTTTCCTATCAACACTTTGTATCTAATTATCACTTTATAAGCAATGCAATCTCTACCATCTGACCAACTGAATGTTCTTGTAATTGAAGATAACCCCGCCGATCTTTTCCTTATAGAACAAATGTTGCGATTATCAAATCGTAACATTGAGCGTATATATACTGCCGATCGTATTTCTGCCGGCATAGAATTATTAAACCAATTTGACATGAGCATCGTGTTATTGGATTTATCCTTGCCTGATAGCTTTGGTTTTGATTCATTTTTGAAAATAAAAAGTAATACAAAGAAAATACCTGTAATCATTTTAACAGGGCTGTCAGATAAAGAAATGGCCCTGGAAGCAATTAAGGAAGGTGCAAAAGATTACCTGGTAAAAGGAGAGTTTGAAACAGATATTCTTGTAAAATCGATTCAGTATAGTATTGAAAGAAAAAATGCGGAAGAAAAAATACTGGCCTCTGAAGAAAAGTATCGCCAGATGTTTTACAAAAACCCTTTTCCTACCTGGATTTATGATATTGATTCATTTAAAATACTGGAAGTAAATGATGCTGCAATACAAAAATACGGTTACGAAAGAACTGAGTTTTTAAACCTTGTTGTGCAGGATATTTATTTAGAAGACAACAAATCTCAATTAGCTGAATCTACTGAGGAAAATGAACGATCGCCTGTAGAAATTTGGAAGCATAAAAAAAGCAATGGTAACATAATTTTAGTAGAAGCAACCTGGTACGAGATTGATTATTTTGGAGTAGCAGCCATGCAAGTGCAGATTAATGATGTTACAGAAAAAATGAAGCTTCAGGAAGAACTGAACCATCAACAAAAGTTAAAGCAGCAGCAAATAACAGATGCTGTTTTAAGTGCGCAGGAAAATGAAAGAAAAAATATTGGCGAAGAATTGCATGATAATATTAACCAGATTCTTGCTACCTCCCGTATGTTTATAAATATTGCATTAAGAGGTGTGGTGCCGGACTATGACCTTGTTAGCCGGAGTAATGATTATATCATGTTGGCGATGGAGGAAATAAGAAAGCTTTCAAAAGCATTGATTACGCCAGCTTTTGCCGATGGGGGCTTAAAACAATCAATCGACACATTGGTAAGAAACATCCTCGTAGGCAAGTCAATTGACATTTCAACCAACCTTAGCACATTGGATGAAGGCAAATTAAGTGACAATTTAAAACTTACACTTTACAGGATTATACAGGAGCAGGTTAATAATATCCTGAAACATGCAGATGCATCCGCAATAAAAATCAACATTAAAGCAAATAACGATATCGTTACACTCAATGTGGAAGATAATGGCAAGGGTTTTGATCCGCTTGCACAACGTAAAGGTGTTGGTATCACTAACATAAACAGCCGTGCAGAATTATTTAACGGTAAAGTAAAAATAGATTCAGCGCCGGGTAAAGGTTGCCGGTTGCTCGTAACATTATTTACAAAAATTACCGAATCACAACGGGCCGCGTAAATGTCAACACTGCTGTATTTAACCGTATCGCCGCTGTCCAATATCGTCAGTAGCTTTTACAAAACTATTTCATACATGCACTGAATACAAAGGAACAGGTATATGATTATTGCATTGTAAAAAAATGTAGCGTTGCACGGCGAAAAAATATAGATTGAGTTGGCGCCTGGAACGGGAAGTGCTTTTTACTTCACCATTCCTGAAAAAAAATGACCAATGAAAATTAAATTAAACTGCATCTTAATCATTGATGATGATGAACCTACAAATTTCATCAGCAGGATTCTTATAGAAGATTTTGATTGTGCAGAAAATATTAAGATAATCCAGAGTAGTGCCGAAGCGCTAAAATATCTTGCTCAATGTGAACATTCAAATCCGGTAAATAATTTTAATCAGTGCCCTCAACTCATTTTGCTGGATATTAACATGCCTGCAATGAATGGCTGGGAATTCCTGGAACAATATGAAAAATTTGATAAAACATTTAAAGATAAAATAGTTGTAGAAATGCTAACCACATCTATGAATCCGGATGACAGGCTGAAAGCGGAAAAAATTAAAACGGTTGCAGGATTTGAAATAAAACCATTAACTACAAGAAAATTAGACCTGATGCTAAAACAACATTTTGCCTCAAATTTTTAATAGGATGTAGCGTTCACATCAAATGCAGGAGAGTTCTTATGCCAGTTTGATGAAAGCAAATTTGCACAGAATAATAGACGGCGCTCTGTATGTGCCCCCAAACTCTGTAACTATTAATAAAATACCCGACCTTTCTTTATTGATTAGTCGTGTGGGCCCAAAATTGGTGTTGGATCAGCGGGTTGAAGAAGAGGTATACAGTTTTTATTCTTATGGTGAAATTTGACCTTGATATACTTTAAAAAATCTGCATTGCACAATCAAACAGTGACTATTACAACCCCTACAGAGCATTTACCTATGTATAATAACCTACTTCAACAACAGCTTCGAAAGCAGTTTGGCTCTTTAGGAAATATTCCGGAAGAGCTTCTGGCATTATTTAAAGTTATTAGTGACTCCTACGATCATTATGAGAAAGATCGTAAAACGATGGAACGTCCTATTGAATTTAGTTCGATAGAAATGACAGAATTAAACGATAACCTGGGCAAAGACAAAGACCAACTTAAGGAATTAAATAAAGAATTAAAAATACTTTTTGAAGGAATAGCCGAAGTGTTTTATACGATCGATATGACTTCCTTGAAATTTTTGCAAATGTCTGCCGCATGTGAAAAAGTTTATGGCTACACTTCTGAAGAATTTTTTGCAGATGGAGAATTGTTAAACAAACTGATACATCCGGAGGATGTGCATATCGCATCGGAACAGATGAAAATGCTTTACGGAGGAAAAAAAGTTGTTAATCAGTATCGCATCATCAATAAAGATAAAAATATTCGCTGGCTGGAAAATAAAATGATTCCAACATTGGATGAACAAGGCCGGTTATTGCGGCTTGATGGGGTAACCAATGATATTACCGAACGCAAAAAAACAGAGCAGGAACTGGAAGAGTCGGTAGCGATTCTTGAAACAATTATAGAAGCTACCGTTGATGGAATTTTAGTAGCGGACTTAAACGCCAAAATAATTACGTTTAATAGTAAGTTTCTTGAACTGTGGAAAATGCCAAAGGAAATATTGGATAGCAGGGACGACACCCAATCAATTTTATTTGTGCTGGATCAGTTGAACGATCCCGATGTATTTCTCACAAAAGTAAAGGCAATTTATGCCGATAAATTAAAGTCGAGTTTCGATTATCTCTACTTTAAGGATGGACGTATTTTTGAGCGCTATTCTCAGCCACATTTAATAAATGGTAAATGCGTAGGAAGGGTTTGGTGCTTCCGCGATATTACCCAACAAAAAAAGGCAGAAACGGTGCTGAAGACAAATGAAGACCATCTTACTATAGCTTCACAAATTGCTAAACTGGGATATTGGGAGTTTGATGTTACACAAAACATGCTTACACTAAATGATCAGTGTTATTCCATTTTTAAAACCACCGCAGAAAAAGTTGGAGGCTACTCAATTTCATCTGAAGAGTACATGCGCCTTTTTGTATATCCCGACGATGGTGCTATCGTAAGCAAAGCGGCATCAGATGCCATCAAATCTAAAGATCATCACTATCAATATCAAATAGAACATCGGGTGAAATATGAAAATGGAGAAATAGGCTATGTGGCTGCCCGTTTCTTTGTAGTAAAAAATGATCTGGGCCGAACCACAAAAACATTCGGAGCTATACAGGATATTTCGGAAAGTAAAAAGGCCGAAGAGGCATTAATAAACAGTGAGCTTCTTTTCAGAACCTTAACCATTAATGCACCCGTTGGTATTTTTCAAACAGATGCTTCTGGAAAAACAACTTATGTAAATGAGACATGGATGGAATATGCTGGCTTTGAATATGAAGAAGCAATGGGTGATGGTTGGCTATCAGCAGTTCATCCGGATGACCGTGCATTGCTTATTAAAATCTGGTATGAGCGGTCTTTAAAAGGACTTGAATCATCATCCGAATATCGCATCATCGACAAAAAGGGAAATCTTCGCTGGGTATCGGGCAGAGCAATTCCATTATTTAACAACCTTGGTGAAATTACGGGGCATATAGGAACCCTTACAGATATCACTGAAATAAAAAATGCAGAGATTGTTTTAAAGAAAAGTGAAGGCCAGCTATCTATTGCGGCACAAATTGCAAAACTCGGATACTGGGAATATGATGTAAGGGAAAATAATTTTACGCTCAGCGATCAGCTTTATTCCATCTTTAAAACCACTGCTGAAAAATCCGGTGGCTATGATATGTCGCCGGAACAGTATCAGAAACGCTTTGTACATCCGGATGATCAATCGATTATTGAAAATGCTTTAGAAGTGGCTAACACTACCACCGACCCTGATTTCAGAGGCCAGGTAGAGCATCGCATCATTTATGCGGATGGTGGAATTGGCTACACGGCAGTTCGTTTTTTTGTTGTTAAAGATCGCCACGGACTCACCATTAAAATAATTGGTGCCAACCAGGATATTACTGACCTTAAAAATGCACAGGCCACATTGCAGAAATCTGAAGCCAACCTTGCAATTAAAAACAGGGAACTTGGATTGAAGAATAAAGAATTGGAGCAGTTTGCTTATATGGCATCGCATGATTTGCAGGAGCCGCTGCGTACTATTTCCAGTTTTCTGGGCTTGCTTAAGCGGCAGTACGTTGGTAAGTTAGACGAGAACGCAGATAAATACTTTTCATTCATTTCAGAGTCTTCGGAGCGAATGAAAGCGTTGATTAAAGACCTGTTGGAATATTCACGAATAGGCAGAAAAAAAGAGTTTGAGGAAGTAGATGCAAATATTATTCTTCGGGGTGTAATTGCTGATGTTAAGGTGGCCATCATGGAAGCAGATGCAGAAATCACATCTTCGGTATTGCCGGTTGTAAATTCCCGTACAACGGAGTTGAAACAACTTTTTCAAAACCTGGTTATCAACGGAATTAAATTCGGAAAAAAGGATGTAAAGCCAGTCATAAAAATATCTGCCAGGGAACACCCGGATGAATGGGAATTTATGTTTCAGGATAATGGTATTGGAATTGATCCAAAGCATAAGGAAAGAGTGTTTGTTATCTTTCAACGGTTACATTCACGTTCAGAATATGAAGGCTCCGGTATTGGCCTTGCACATTGTAAAAAAATTGTAGAGTTACATGGCGGCAACATTTGGATAGAATCTGTGGCAGGCGAAGGCAGCAGTTTTTATTTTACAATAAAGAAAGAAATTCCTCATTAATTATTTCTACTTTGACAAATCAAACGTTTTTAATTTTTTGTTGACCAGCAGCCGTTTTTCATGGCGGCATCGTTGTGTCACTCTCTTGTACGGTAGTTTTTTATGGCAACTTTTCCGTTCAATAATTAAGATTATTGTAACCCTGAACTACGTTTTCTGAACATGTCAAAGTAGAATTATGATCGTTATTTGAATGGAATTTTCACCCTGTTAGTACAAATCAATACCTGGGTGAAGCCTGACAATTCCTGCCTAAAAAAATCCTGCTATAATATCCAAGCAATAAAAACCCGGCATTTCACTCCAATATGCGGCGCAATCCTAAACAATAATTAATGGTTGTTGTTGTATTATAGTTTACACTGTATGGGATTGTGTAATAGGCAACAATATTCATAACACATTTTGATA
>JBDUEK010000161.1:0-6716 GCA_040002495.1 Ferruginibacter sp. | reverse complement strand
GTCTTGTGCCCGATGGGCAATGGGTGGTTATTACTGGCCAGAATTTACAAAATGCACTTCAAATAAGTTTTAACGGTGTACCGGCTACTTTGAAAAGTGCATTATATTCTCAGAATAATGCTGTAGTGCAAATTCCTGCTATCGTGTTTTCTACAATAGATACGAATAAGCTGAATACCATTGAGTATACAACACCAGCAGGTACAACAACGTTCTCTTTCAAATTAACCCCGGCTACACCAATAATTGTAGCTATTTCCAATGTATTTGCTAACCCGGGCGACTCTGTTTTTATTTATGGAGCAAACCTGGTTTTAGTTCAAAAGTTTTCTTACGGGGGAACTAACATCGCTAAGTCTAATTCAAATTTGTATGGAACTGCCCTTGGTTTTGTTATGCCAACCCCTGCTCCTACAAGCGGAGATGTGGTAGTAACCACCAAAAGCGGTACTGCTATTTTTAAAATAGTAGCAACACCAACCATTACCGGTGTTTCTAACGAAAATGCGAATTCAGGTGATTCTGTTTATATATATGGTACATACCTAAAAAGTATTCAAACATTTACTTTTGCCGGTGCAAGTATTACATCTTTTGTTTCAGCAGATGATGGAAGTTTTGTTGGTTTCATATTACCCAAAATTACGCAAATTGGACCGGTATCTATTACAACAAAATTTGGCACAGCTACCACGGTGTATAAGGTGAACGATATAGCAGGTTTAGGTTCAATATCCAATTGGGAATGGAGTGGTAATTTCAATTGGCAGTGGTGGGGTGGTGCCACCTTGAATAGTGGCGATCCCAGCTCCGGATGGCCATCCTACAATCCTGATTTTCCCGGTAATTCAAGTCTTTACATGTCGCTAAAAAATAGTGTTCTGTCCCCTGACGAAGGGAATACATATTCTAATTATGCTATACTGATGAACGGGGCACAATGGGTGCCAGCAGCCAATATTAATAGTCCTGTTAGTGAGTGGGCATTTAAAATGGAAATAAATATTCCTCAACAATGGAATGGCGGTTCACTTGTTATTCAAAGTGGTAACAATACTTATATATATCGTGGAGAACCATGGCAAGTATCTGCAACTACAACGGCGCCTTACAAAACAAAAGGCTGGATAACTATAACAATTCCTTTTACAGAGTTTCGTAAAACTGATGCTAAGCTCGGCGATGGTAAAGGAGCTTCATTAACAAAATTTTCCGATTTATTAGGAACATCAGGAAATAGTGGGTGTACAGTGTATATGCATAACTACAGCACTTCGAAAACAGCTACAGGCTTTTATGGTGCTTTTGATAATTTAAGAGTAGTAAAGATTAAATAGCAATCAGTTAGTACGTCAGCAGGGTTTCTACCCTGCGGCTTTTATAAATTTTTTTAAAAAGAAGCATAAAAAATATACAGATGAAAATGAAAATTATTTTTGGGATAGCAGCGGTTTTTATTATCCTTTTAGCAATCAATGGTTGTAAAAAAACAGAAGTTTCGCCGCAACTTTCTATTTTAAATATTACAGATACGATACCCGCAGATGGAGGATCCAAATCCCTGTCATTTACTAGTAATGGTAAATGGAGTATTGATACCACAAATTTTGGATGGTTGAAATTAAGCCAGGTATCCGGCAATAGTGGTGACGCAACCATTACTTTAACAGCACCTGCTAATACCACCGGCATTAGCCGAACAGTACTTTTGAAACTTAATTCTACAAATGGCCAGGCCAGGCGAGTTTCAGTACTTCAGGCACCAGTTATATTTAAATCGTATAATACTTCAGCAAAAGCACCTGATGCAACCGGCATGGGCAGTACGGCTATGCAATTAAATGCAAAAATTAAAATGGGGATAAATATTTGGAACACCATGGAAACTCCTTATGGAGAAACAGGATGGGGCAATCCACTTATTACGCAATCGCTGATTGATACGCTGAAAAAAGCCGGCTTCAATGCCATCCGTATTCCCTGTCAATATTGGGTTTCGCATGCAAATAAAACAACTGGCGAAATTGATGCTGTTTGGTTAAACAGGATAAAAGAAGTGGTTCAATATTGTGTGAACGATGGGATGTATGTAGTGTTAAATCGTCACCATGATGGTAATGATGATTTTCACTTGACCGGTGCAAATTTAGATACAGCAAAAGCAATCCAAAAAGCTATATGGGAACAAGTAGCTACTAAATTGCGTGATTTTGATGAGCATGTAATGTTTGCCAGTTATAACGAACCTGCTGCAAGTGATTTAGCATCAGCTACTGTTTTACATGATTGTCACCAGGTATTTATTGATGCAGTTCGCTCTACCGGAGGCAAAAATGCCTATCGTACTTTAGTGCTTCAGGCACCAAGCACATCGCTTGATTTGATGAATTATTTTGCTCCAGGCGGAATACCTGGTTTGCCCAAAGATCCGGTTCCAAACAAATTGATACTTGAATTTCACTACTACTCTCCTTCTAATTTTTGTATACTAAGTGAAGATGCAACCTGGGGCCCGGAGTGGCGTTATTGGGGTGCCAACTTTCATTCACTTACCGACACCTTACATAACTCAAATGCCGATGGTGAAGAAGGCTATATGGATCGCAACATGCAATGGGCAAAAAAATCCTTTGTGGATAAAAACATCCCTATACTAATTGGCGAATTTGGTGTAGAATTCCATGACAATGATCTTGTAGGACATCCTGCAGATTCTATATTGTCTTTAAATTCAAGAGCACATTTCTTTGCAAATTTAGTAAGAACTGCCCGTGCCAATGGACTCTCGGCGTTTTTGTGGGCTGGTGTAATTAACAGGCAAACCGAAACAATAGATGATAAACGGGCTTTAGATTCTTTACGCAGCGGAGCAGGGTTTTAAAATAACAAATATTTCCAGGAAGCTGTCTGAAATTAGATTTTAGGATATATACGGAATTTGATGTTTTATAGATAAAGAGGGTGCATTTCAAATTGTCGCTGGCTGGTGGAGACACCAGCCAGGGCAGTCAGCCGTGGGCGGTGTCTCCACCGCCCACAGTCTTACAAATAAAGCGACAATTTGAAATACACCCGATAAAGAGAGGGAAGATTATTTCTTCTACCTTTAAATATGAATGCCATCAATACAAATTCTTAAAATCAGTTTTAGACAGTTTTTTTTGCAAATTACCATACAGGAGATTATATTTTAGCAGGTACGGGTAGTTGTTATTAGTAGCAATGAATGTTGCATAATTTTTATCCCGGGTTACTTTAAAATTCAGTATCTGTTACCAGGTAATTTATAATAGGATTACTTAAAAAAAGTTTTCGTTTATTCTCCTCATCCTGTGTGGAAACAAACTGAGAAGGCTTTAATGATTAAAAATCCAACTAAAATCCCCAATGGCATTGCGGCAGTTTTTAAAATAATGCTTGAATAATTATTTACAATATGAGGTTGCGGAAAATTAAATTTCAATATCAAGGAATTCAAAAAGCAAAAATTGGTCTGGCTGCATTTTTATTTTTCATAATGACTACTGCATTGTGTGGACAGTTTCCTTTTCAAAATCCAAAGCTCAGTTCCCAATTAAGAGCAAAGGATTTAATATCCCGTTTAACATTAAATGAAAAGGCAAAGTTGATGTGTGATGAGTCTGAAACAATTTCCCGTTTGGAAATAAAGAAATTCAACTGGTGGAGCGAAGGGTTGCACGGTATGAGGTATGGCCAAAATGTACCTGTTTTTCCCCAACCTATGAGCATGGCTGCTTCGTTTGACGACAGTAAAAAATATTCACCCAACATATTAGTGTATACCAAGCCGGCAGTAAATTGGGAGGAAGCGCTGCCATTGGGTAACGGACGGTTAGGTGCCATGGTTTATGGCAATCCGGGTATAGAGCATATTCAGCTTAATGAGAATACTATTTGGGCAGGCGGGCCATATCGCAATGATAACCCCGAAATGCTTTCATCGCTCCAGCATTTGCGTGAGCTGATTTTTAAAGATAGTTTTAGTGAAGCGGAAAATCTTGCCTGCAGAACAATGGTAAGCAAAGGGGCACAAGGCATGCCATATCAAACGGCAGGTGATCTTTTTATTACACTCAATGGTCACGATAAATTTACTGATTACCATCGGCAACTAAGTTTGGACAGTGCTGTTGCTTCCACCTCATACCGTGTTGGTAAGGTTAACTACAAGCGCAACGTGTTTACTTCATTCACCGGCCAGGTAATTGTAATTAAACTAACGGCAGATAAACCCAACGCACTGAATTTCTCAACCAGCCTTAACCGGCCTTCAAAAACTGCAATCACTATCAGTAGAGATAAAATACTCAGCATGACAGGTATTAGTTCTGATCATGAAGGCATAAAGGGCCAGGTAAAATTCGAAGTACTTGTAAAGATTGTTGCAGATGGCGGTAAAGTTTTGTCAAAGGATACCACTCTTGCTGTTGAAAAGGCAAATGCAGTTGTTATTTATTTATCAATCGGAACAAATTTTAAAAAGTATAACGATCTTACCGGCGATGCACACCAGGAAGCAATCAAATATTTAAATGCTGGTTCAAAGAAAAATTACAACAGCTTGCTAACGGAACACGTTGCTTTTTATAAAAAATATTTTGACCGTGTACAACTTGATCTTGGATCAACTGATTCGGTAAAAAAAACAACTGATGTAAGAGTAAAAGAATTTTCCAAAGCAAACGACCCACAACTTGTTGCCTTATACTTTCAGTTTGGCAGGTATTTGCTGATATGTTCTTCGCAGCCGGGTGGTCAGCCGGCCACGTTACAGGGTTTATGGAATCACCAGCTTTTTCCGGCCTGGGATAGTAAGTACACCATAAATATTAATACCGAAATGAATTACTGGCCGGCAGAAGTTACCAACCTCAGCGAAATGCACGATCCACTTATCGATATGGTGAAGGAACTTTCTGAAACCGGTAAGCAAACTGCCCGTACCATGTATAATGCCAATGGATGGGTAGTACATCACAATACTGATATATGGCGTTTTAACGGAGCAATAGACGGGGCTACAGGTTTGTGGCCTTGTGGCGGGGCATGGCTTTCGCAGCACTTGTGGGATAAGTATATATTCAATGGCGATAAAAATTATCTTACCTCAGTTTACCCCATATTAATAGGGGCATGTCGTTTTTTTCTTGATTTTTTAATTGAAGAACCTGTTCATAAATGGCTTGTGGTAAGCCCTTCCATATCGCCGGAAAATGCACCCTACATGATAAGGCAGCAATGGAAAGTAATAACAGCCGGTGCCACACTCGACAATCAGCTTGTTTTTGATTTGTTTTCAAAAGCGATTGAAGCCGCAGGAATTTTAAAATCTGATAATGCTTTAGTTGATTCACTTAAAACTGCTATTGCAAAACTGCCGCCCATGCAAATTGGAAAATTTGGACAATTGCAGGAGTGGCTTAATGATTGGGATAATCCTGAAGACCATCACCGCCATGTTTCACATCTTTATGGTTTGTATCCTTCAAACCAGGTTTCCCCATATCATACACCGGAATTATTTGATGCTGCACGAACTTCTTTGATTCATCGTGGCGATCCATCAACCGGTTGGTCAATGAACTGGAAAATAAATCTCTGGGCAAGATTGCTTGATGGAAACCATGCCTTGAAATTAATTACCGATCAGATCAGCCTGGTAGAAAATCACGATACAGAAAATATTGATTATGGGGGTAAGGGTGGAACCTATGCTAACCTGTTTGATGCTCATCCTCCGTTTCAGATTGATGGAAATTTTGGTTTTACTGCCGGCATTGCCGAAATGCTTTTGCAAAGCCATGATGGTGCTATACACATTTTACCGGCATTGCCCGATGCATGGAAAAGCGGCCAGGTAAAAGGGTTAAGGGCAAGGGGAGATTTTGAAATAGTTGAATTAAACTGGAAAGAAAGTAAGATTGAAAAATTAATAATTAAATCAAATAAAGGAGGTAATTGCCGGGTAAGATCGTATTGGCCGTTACAATCAAATAAAAAAATAATTTTGGTTGATAAAAATAATGCTGAAAACTCAAACCTATTCTATCAAGTACCAACTATAAAAAAACCAATCATCACCAATCCGGCAAAACTTGAAAAAACTGTTGTTAAATATATATATGAGTATGATGTAACTACAAAAGCCGGTGAGACAATATGTTTTTCTTTTTAAACTAAAACACAACGATGAAAAATCTTAAAGCCAGATGAAATATTTTATTTACATGAGAATGCTTTATTAATTAAAATCCAGGATGACATTGGATCAGCTTTTAAAATAACACTTGAATAATTATTTACAATATGAGTTTTCGGAAAATTAAATTTCAATATCAAGGAATTAAAAATGCAAAAATTACCCTGGCTGCATTTTTATGTTTTGCAATACATACTAATACTTACGCACAAAGTGCCAATGAAAAGGGTAACAACATTAGGGTAAAAGAAAATTTCGATTTCAACTGGCAATTTCACAAGGGGAACATTGCCATGAAAGTAACGGTAAAAGCTGGCGGCCAGGGTGGGCTGACAGATGCCAACGTTAAAGTAGTAAATACCAAAGACACAACAATTGATTACTCCGATGTTAAGAGCGCAACAGTCTTGCATCCCAAAGATTGGCAACTGGTTAATACACCTCACGACTGGGTAGTTGAAAATTCATTTGTGAAAGATAACTCCATGGGAAGTCA
>JBDUEK010000160.1:0-6815 GCA_040002495.1 Ferruginibacter sp. | reverse complement strand
GGCTGATGTCTGATTTAAAACGCATAGCTTTTAGGTTCGATAAATAAGATGATAATCAACGAATAAAGGTTGTTGTTTTCATTAAACATTAAACATTAAACATTAAACATTCAACATACAGCATTCATCGTTCACCATTCACAATTCACCATTGAAAAATACACCACGACACATAGAGATAATGGATACCACGCTTCGTGATGGTGAGCAAACCAGCGGAGTATCATTTTCGGCTTCTGAAAAATTGACCATTGCACAGCTTTTGCTAACGGAGGTAAAAGTTGACCGGATTGAAATTGCTTCTGCCAGGGTTTCTGAAGGAGAGTTTCAGGCAGTAAAAAAAATTACAGACTGGGCCAGGGAAAATGGCTTGCTTGAGAAAGTAGAAGTGCTGACTTTTGTGGATGGTGATGTATCTGTAAAATGGATGCAGGAGGCTGGGGCAGTGGTGATGAACCTGCTTACCAAGGGCTCGCTCAATCACCTGACGCACCAGTTAAAGAAGAAGCCGGAAGAGCATTTTGCAGACGTTGCCAACGTTATTAAACTGGCCAATAAAAAAGGATTGCAATGCAATATATATCTTGAAGACTGGAGCAATGGCATGCGCAACTCGAAGGAGTATGTTTTGCAATACCTCGACTTTTTGCAGCATCAACCCATTAAGCGTGTACTGCTACCCGATACGCTGGGTGTTTTAATTCCGTCAGAAACATTTGAATACATTTCAGAACTGGTGAACCGTTACCCGCAATTACATTTTGATTTTCATGCGCACAATGATTATGATTTAAGTATAGCCAATGTATTGGAAGCTGTGAAGGCAGGCGCACATGGGCTACACCTTACCGTAAATGGTATGGGCGAAAGGGCCGGCAATGCACCGCTGGCAAGCGCCATTGCGGTGTTAAATGATTTTATGCCGTCGGTAAAAACTTCGGCAGTTGAAAAATCTTTGTATAAAGTGGGTAAGCTGGTAGAAACTTTTTCAGGGTTCAGGATATCAGCTAACAAACCGGTAGTAGGCGAAAATGTATTTACTCAAACTGCAGGCATACATGCTGATGGCGATAAAAAGAATAATCTCTACTACAATGATTTGATGCCGGAACGTTTTGGGCGTCAGCGTAAATATGCATTGGGGAAAACCAGTGGCAAAGCCAATATTGATAACAATCTTCAGCAACTCGGTATTAAATTATCGGATGATGATTTGAAGAAAGTTACGCAACGTGTTATTGAACTGGGCGACAGGAAGGAAATGGTAACGCAGGCAGATTTGCCGTATATTATTTCAGATATTTTGGATAGCAACAGCATTGAACAAAAAGTGCAAATCAACAATTATGTCCTCACGCATTCAAAAAATCTGCGACCTTCTGTTACATTAAATATCAGCATCAATGGTGAATTGTTTGAAGAACATGCGCAGGGAGACGGGCAGTACGATGCTTTTGTAAATGCGTTGAAAAAAATATTTAAGCAAAAGAAAATTGAATTGCCATTGCTGGTGGATTATACCGTGCGTATACCACCCGGTGGAAAGTCGGATGCACTTTGCGAAACAATTATTACCTGGCTGCTGAATGGTAAAGAATTTAAAACAAGGGGGCTTGATAGTGACCAAACGGTTGCAGCTATAAAGGCTACGGAAAAGATGCTGAATATCATTTAATACTGATTACACGAATTTTTCGAATTACACTAATTACACGAATTACTTACACGAATTATTTGAATTACACTAATTACACGAATTATTAAGGGCTTGCAAATAAAAAATCAATCATAGAAAATGGCAAAAAAAAACATACTCATTGTTCCCGGAGATGGAATAGGGCAGGAGGTAACCGCAGTTGGTAAAAAAGTATTGGATAAGATAGCAGCAAAATTTGGTCATGAATTTATTTATGATGAAGCGCTGATTGGCCATGTTGCAATAGAAGCAACCGGGGTTCCTTTACCTGATGAATCATTGGAGAAAATGAAACAATCTGATGCTGTTTTGTTTGGTGCCGTTGGCCATCCGAAATATGACAATGATCCATCTGCGAAAGTACGTCCTGAGCAGGGTTTGTTGAAAATGAGGAAAGAATTGGGATTGTACGCCAACCTTCGCCCAATAAAATTATTTGATGAGTTGTTAAGCGCTTCCAGCATTAAGCCGGAGATTTTAAAAGGCGCTGATATTTTGTTTTTCAGGGAACTAACCGGTGATATTTATTTTGGAGAAAAAGGCCGGAAGAACGATGGCAATACCGCCTATGATGTGGCGGAATACAGTCGCTATGAAGTAGAGCGAATTGGTCGCAAAGCTTTTGAAGCTGCCCGTACCAGGCGCAAAAAATTATGCTCGGTTGATAAAGCAAACGTACTTGAAACAAGCCGTTTATGGCGTGAAGAAATTCAGAAACTGGCTCTTGAATATACTGATATAGAAGTTGAATATCAATTTGTAGATTCGACTGCAATGATGTTGATAAAAGATCCGTGCAGGTTTGATGTGGTGGTTACTGCCAACCTGTTTGGCGATATTCTTACAGATGAAGCATCGCAGATTGCAGGTTCTATGGGAATGCTTGCTTCAGCTTCCATCGGTGACGGAACAGGTGTTTATGAACCCATCCATGGTTCGGCACATGATATCACCGGCAAGGGCGTTGCAAATCCGCTGGCTTCCATTCTATCTGTTGCCTTGTTGCTGGATATTTCATTTGGCATGAAGGAAGAATCGGACCTGGTAATTAGTGCAGTTGACAAAGTTTTAAAAGAAGGTTACCGAACCGGCGATATTGCAGATGCTAATACTGCTAAGGATAAAATTTTAGGTACTGACGCAATGGGTGCAGAAGTATTGAAATTTTTGTAAGATTATAAATTTTTTTGACGGGTATATGAAAAGTCAAACCACTTTTTATATACCCGTTTGCTGTTTGAAGTTATCGCAAAGTTTTTTTACTGACTGAACACCTGTTGAATAATGTAAATGATACAAGTTGCTAATAGGCATAGGGCGGAGTTCTTCGCCTAATATATGTGAACTAATTTTTAAGCACTACACCCGCTATAAAACTGCGATATTTAAACAGCCCTACAAACACAAAGCCACCCACTGCGTTTCCAAGTAAAGCCATTACTTGAAATATTGTATAGTCGTTAAAAGTGATTTTTGCCGAACTGATAAGCCCGGAAAAAACTTCAATATTACCAATGATGCTGTGGTGAAGATTTGTGAAAGCCATGATGGAAGTGATGAGTGCAATAATTACAATTTTGCTGATGGTATCTTTTGTGGAGGTAAGCAGCCAGGATAATAAGCCCATCAGCCATCCCGCAAATATGCCACTTACAAAAATTACCTGGGCGCTATAATCGGTAATATGAACCGCTATTTTTTCTACGGCTACTTTATCAAAAATATGGAGTTGTGGCCCAATCCATAGAAGTACCAGTGAAATAAGAAAACCGCCAATCATGTTGCCGGCTATTACCATACCCCAAAGTTTTAAGAGGCTGCCGATGGATTCTTTTTTATGAAAAAAAGGTAAGCTGAGCAGCGAAGTTTGTTCTGTAAACAGCAACGACCGCCCCAGCACAACCAAAATAAAACCTGCCGGGTAAACTAACGCCATTAATTTAAATACCACTTCCTCGCTGTACCGGGGCGAAAAAAAAGTAAAAACTGTACATAACAAAAGATAACTAAATCCAATCTCCAGGCCAGCAATCAGTGAACTGTAAAAAGTACCGGCAGAACTCCTGCTGTATGTATCCAACGCCTCGGTTAATTGTTCCGCAAGTATTTTCCCGTGCGATTTTGAAGAGTTCGTATCCAGGTCGGCAGATTTTTTTAGCTCATCTTCAATAACCTGTTGATCTTTTTCGGTTGTTTTTTCTGTTTTTATTTTTTCCGGCATAGCATTAAATTAGTTTGCAAATAAGTTAGTGAAACAATGGCAATAAAGTTGAGATTGAAATGATATGCTGAGAAATTTACAAATAATAAATTAGGGGGTGGGTTTTTTGAAGTAAGTGTTTTTTTGATGCTATGGGTATTAAATAACCTTTACCGAATACGGAATTGATATTGGTATTGTAACCAATATCCGAAGTGAGCATATTTTAAGTGCAGATTCTGTGCTGATTTATATTTTAACTCTTGCCTGTTTTTCTAATGTTTTCGGCGAAATGGTTCTGGCAAAGTGCAGTAAAACCAGTGATTTGCTCAAAATAACTCTTGCCTGCACTCTTGCCTGTTTTTTGGAACATTTATGGAGATTTAGCTATGCTAACTCTTGCCTGCACTCTTGCCTGTTTTCTGAAAGGATATATAATTTTTATATTGAAATTCAGCTATTTATGAAGTTTCTACAAATTTAACTCTTGCCTGATGACTAGGTTAAAAGGGAAGCTCTTCTTCTGTATCCTGAAACTCCAGGTAGGCTTCGCCATTGGGAGTTACGGTGTACTTCTGCAACCGACTGTTGGGTTTGTCAGGAATGGTGTAGGCTAAAAAACCAAGTTCCAAAAGAATTGAAATTGCCCTTCTTAATGCTCCGCTGGTCGATTTTGTTTTTATCAGCATTGCTATAGTTGCAGTTGATAAAACTTCATTCCGGGTTACCCTTAGCACTTGTTTACTGGTTGGAGTAAGTTTTAAGATTGAAAAATTAATCTCTCTGAAAGATGAATGAACTGGCAGGGTAACAGTGAGTGAGCTACGTTCATCATCGGTTTCAAAATTGGGTTCTGGTGAGCCGTTCTTACTCATTGCTTTTAGTATGGTGGGGATGCCGGTACATTTACCTTCGGTCAATTTCAATTCCTTGAGAATGTTTCCTATTTGGCGGTTTCGGTAACGCCGGGCAACAACCTTTCCGGCTTTCATGTCCTGCATTTTGATGTAATTGTCGGGGCCTGGAAAACTTATCACCTGAATCTTATTCGGGTAAATCCGGACTTCAATCGGTTCTGTAATTTCATAATTCCGGTGATATACTGCATTTGCCAACACTTCTTCCAATGCCTCATAGGGAAAGTTGAAACTGCGTATGGACTCTGCCTGGTAACTAACTTTCTGTACTTTTTCTTTTATAACCTGCGATTTGAAAAAACGTAAAACATCCTTCAACTGTTGGTGTAATGGCCCTTCAAAAATTGTTTCAGTAAAATTTTTATCAGCTTCGTTATTTTGAAATGATACAATTTCAACCTGTGCTTTCGTAAATATTTTTTCGGGATTGGGATTGAAAAACATTAAGGCAAAGTTCTTTGGCTTAATATATTCCTGTGGGCCTTCTACTAAATTCATTTGCCGGCATACATCTTCGAAAGTTAGTTTATCAAATTCATCAAAGAGTTTGCTTTTTACTTCCTGTAAAAAAGAACGAACAAGCCCTTGCGATAAATCGTTAATGCTATACCTATGATTTATCCTGTCATCAAAGGGAACGGCAGCAAAGCGAAGCAACTCTTCCTTCTCTGTTTTATTTGGCCTTACAGTATTACTGAATTTGCGTATGTAATAGTGCTTTGTTACAGGGGCAGCTTTTGCAAAACTATCCGGCGCCTCATAAGGCCGCTCCTGCCCACCAGGGCACCAAATAATTAAAATAAGTTTCTTTTGAAAAGTAACCGGTTCAACAATGGGTGTATAATCTTACTTAACCTTTGTTTACAAAGATTAAGTAAGACTTTTTGAATTTTATCTGCTTGCTCCGGTTGCAAACCCTTAGGCGGCAAAATTGGTTTGCCAGATTTTTCTTCAATGCCTATAATAACATAGCCACCGCCAAGATTGCCAAAGTCGTTTGCAAATGCACAAATCGTATGGAGAATATCAAGGTCGTTCCAGCCTTCCTTAAATTCAATGCGTTCCCACTCTACAGTAGTGCCGGTAATGAGGTCGTTTATGTTAATGGGAAGAGGCATGGGCTAAAATAAATTGTTATGATGTTTCAATCTAAATATTCTTTACCTTTTTACTATTGCTTGTAGAACCAGGGGCAAAAGGATTAATAAAAATAATATAAAATGCTTTTTCCTGAGATTCTATATAAGGACGACTGGCAATTAAATAAATAAAACAATTCAACTATAAAAATATAGCTAAATGTTTTGACCATAAAAATATAGTTGTATTTCTTCGCCGCTGTTGGTATCTAATTATTTTAGCCTGACCTGGAGGCCGATGTTGGTCTTATGATCTACATCAGAAATGAGGATATTATATCCAGGTCGTTAATAAAAACCGGCAAATTGTTGGTTGCTGTTTATGGTCATTCGTCCGATTGTCTGATAAAAAATTAGTAACGAAGAGGCACTGGACGGAGTCCTGCGCCAGATGGAAAGTAGGTACTTGGAAAAGACTCTACTGTTATGTTCCTCTTTGGCTCAAGCCAATTTTCATTAAACCATTAAAACCATATCAATATTAACCTGTAAAAATATCAATAAAATTGGTGACTATTATCTAATAATAAATAATCAAAAGTATATGAAATGGACAGTGTTTATTAACTTATTAATGTTGAGTGCAATATTATTTTTGTGCTTTTGTACATCTACAGCTTCAAGAAACAAAAGAAAGCTTGATGAAACATTTTTTAACAATAGCGATTCAATCATTAGAGAATTGCCAAAAGATAAAAATGGAGAAATTATTATTGATAGGATGAAGCATAAACTTGAGGAAATGGCTGGTTTAAGTTCAATGGAACACGGTTTCGATTCATTAAAAATGCGCTTTTGGTATACCTATTGTATTGACAATTTAGTTATGAAACATAGTGTTTCGATAATTTCTTATCGGCATC
>JBDUEK010000159.1:0-7290 GCA_040002495.1 Ferruginibacter sp. | reverse complement strand
CCAAAGATTAAAACATCTTCAAAGTTTTGTTGGGAAACAATTTGAAGGAAGTCCATCTCCTTTTGCTCACTGGCTAAAAGGAAAAGTAGTAGCAGTAAATGCAAATTCAGTTACTTTCGAATTTAAAGTTCGGAAAGAAATGACTAACCCTGTTGGAATGTTACATGGTGGTGTCATCTCTGGTATGATAGACGATTGCATAGGTGTTAATTTTTTCATATTAGGTTTAGAATATTTCTATCCAACTATCAATCTGTATGTTGAGTTTTTCAATCCTGCATCAGAAAACGAAACCGTTATTGTAAAAACGCAAGTCATAAAACAGGGGAAAACAATTATAAATATTAAGGCGGATGTGATTAATGAAAATACTAAGAAACTTGTTGCGCAGGCAACATCTAATTTGGCAGTTAGCAGTATTAAAATAATGCTTTAGAATGAAACAAAAAATAATATTCGCCCTCATTATGGGCAGCATAACAACAGCTATTATCTCCTATTCCTTAATTTATTTGAATATGGGTTTCTCAGATAAATTTTTAAGGGTATGGTTAAAATCCTGGGGTATATCATATTTAATTGTTCTCCCTGTCATTTTAATCATTAGTCCTATAGTTCAAAAACTTGTAGATAAAATATTTGGCGATAAGTAAGTTGTCAACCGATGTGCCAGGACCTTGTACAATAATCAATTGATTTTGCGTGCACCTAAAGAAAGTTGGGGCTCCCATTTAACTAATTCAAAATATGGTCTTTGAACTTATTTGGCGCAATGCCCACTTCTTTTTTAAACAGCCGGGAAAAATAATTGGCATTTTCAAACCCCAGCGAGAAAGAGATTTCGGCAATATTCAGTTTACCTTCTTTCAATAAATTTTTAGCCTCCGAAATCAAATAAAGGTGAATGAGTTCTAACGCTGTTTTTCCTGTTTCTTGCTTGAGTAAATCCGTTAAATATCTTGAAGAAATATGCAATTTTTCTGCTAAATAAGTAACCGTTGGAAGTCCGTTTTTTTCTTCTTCTTTGTTTTCAAAATAAGTATTAAGCAAGCTATTGAACCTGGTTAATGTTGCACCAGATAATTGCTCTCGATTGATGAATTGCCTTTTGTAAAAACGTTGCGCATATTGAAGCATCGCATCAATTTGCGTGAGCATAATATCTTTGCTGTAAGCATCGGTATTGTTGTAATATTCCTTTTCTATACTGGCCACTAAATTCCAAATAATGTCTTCTTCACTGGGCGAAAGATGCAATGCTTCATTGACTTCATAATCAAAAAAACCATAATTTTTAATCTGTTTATGAAGCGTGGAACCGAGTAAAAAATCTTGATGAATAAGGATGATAAATCCCTTTTCATCTAACTGAAGATTGCTGAAGCTAATTTTTTGTTGCGGTTTCATAAAAGACATAGAACCACAATGATGGTCGTATTTTGTTTTTCCATAACCTACACTTCCCGATTTTAATTTCCAAAATCCGATGATATAAAAATCCGAAGTCAAATCAAGTTGTGTGCTACCATCACATTTATTTGTTTCGCCGTGAATGATGCTAAACAAAGGATGTTCGGGCAATTTGGTTCCCAAAATTTTATGAAAATCGCTTATTTTATCAAAATGTTTCATATTGATGATTATAAAAAATTAGCAGAATCCATTTATTGAATTCTGCTAATTTACGCATTAATTATTTCCTTGTGCCGCTGTTGAAACAGCTTGCCAATCTTCCCAGGTTTTAATACGCTCATCATAAACATATTTTATCCATGGATAAATTACTTTCCCTAACATTAAACGTAATGGAGGATTTTCAGCATCTATCAAAGTAAGGATTGCAGTTGCAGTAGCATTTGGTTCTCCTTTTTCTTGTGTTCCTGCTTGTTCGTAAAGTGCTTTTCTAACATCATCATAAACATCAATAGTTTTGCTTTGAGTTAAAGAAGATCCACTAAAATCGGTTTCAAAACCATTAGGTTCTACAATAGTAACTTTAATGCCAAAACCAGCAACTTCTGCCGCCAGCGTTTCTCCAATTGCTTCAACTGAAAATTTAGAAGCACTGTACAGTCCCATTGTTGGCATCGTTGCTAATCCTAGTGCACTTGAGAGTTGGATAATGTGCCCTGATTTTTGTTGACGCATGATAGGTATAACTGCTTGCGTAACCCAAAGCAAACCAAACACATTCGTTTCAAACTGTGCCCTGATTTCATCTTCTGTTACTTCTTCAATAGCTCCCATAAGTCCGTAACCTGCATTGTTTATCAATACGTCGATAGAACCAAAATGAGCTTTTGCTGAATTTACAGCTTTAATTGCTGCAACCTTATTAGTTACATCCAATTTTAAAACCAACAAATTATCAGGGTATTCTTTGGCTAATTCATCCATTTTTTCCGGAGTCCTTACTGCTACCGCAACATTATCTCCTCGTTTTAAAAAAGCTTCCAGCCAAATTCTTCCTAATCCACGGGAAGCACCGGTTATAAAAATTGTCTTTGTCATTTTATTATGTTTTTATTGTTTATTAATATGCAAATGTCACCTGTCTCATGCTCACACTTATGATACAAACGGAGGAAATAAGGATACATTTTTACGAAAGACCTTGTCTTACTTTAGTTTCTGGTATATCGGAATTAAATAGTGTAGTTAAAAAAATCAAGTACTTGCAATTAAACCGTAGGATAATAATTAGCTATTATACTTCACGTTGTACTTTATTCACTCACTCATTAGAAATGAATTTTCATGCAGCCTGCATAAACGTCATTTTGTGTTACACATTCCTCCTTTTGAGTTATTACGCAGGCATTAGGTTGGTCTACATTTGTGTATCAAAATACATCGATAAAAATGCCGCAAAAAGTAAAACCTAAAAGAAGCATTATTATTGGGAATGAGGAAGATTATTTACTACGAATATTGATTATCATTTAAAACAATTTGCGGCTTAGACGTTAAGGAATGCAAGCTTTATTAATTTACCGCATACTCATCAATCATTTATTTTAAATTACATACCATGATACATTTTAAATCGATCAGTGAATTGGCGTTGGCCAATAATATGCCACTACCGGAACACCCAATGCTGGGCCTGTTACGGATTAGTGCTGCTACCGGCATACACAATATAGAGGCTTACACCGGTGATTTTTACATGATTGGATTTAAAAAAGTAAAGGCAGGTTATGTGCTATATGGCAGAACCAGGTTTGATCATGAAACCGGTTCTATGATCTTTATGAAACCGCGGCAGATAATTGAAATGCGGAATTTAGAATTTGAAGAAGACGGTTACATTTTAGTTTTTCATGAAGATTTCCTGAATGGACATTTGTTGCACGAAGACATTCAGCGGTATTCTTTTTTTGAATACGAAACCAACGAAGCGCTTCACCTGGCGCCGAAAGAAGAAAAAATTGTCTGGAATATTTTTCACACCATAGAGCAGGAATACAATAACACTGAAGATGAATTTAGCAGGGAGATTATTCTTGCAGGAATCAACGCCCTGCTGAAATATGCAGAACGATTTTATAAAAGACAATTCATCAACCGAAAACAACTTTCAGGAAAAACCGTTACGGAGTTTAGTAAAACCTTACAGCAATATTTTAATGACGGCCATCTTATTAATAACCGTTTGCCAACTGTTGGCGATATCGCAGGCAAGTTGAATATTTCTCAACGCTACCTCACCGACCTGTTAAAAATAGAGACCGGCAAAACTGCCCTGGAACTTATTCATATTATGCTGATCAACGAAGCAAAAAACCGGCTTAGAAAAAATGATAAAACAATTTCCGAGGTAGCATACGACCTCGGCTTTGAGAACATGTCTTACTTCTCACGGCTGTTTAAAAAAGAGACAGGGATGTTACCCACCGCTTTTAAAAATAAATTTTTAAATTAAATAATTTACTTAGCCGTATATGCGATGTATTGTTAAGCGCCCGGCATTACATAAAAGCAGTAGGGACCTAAAACAAAAAGATATTACAATACATTACCTGAACCGTAAGGTAGCCGGACTACAAAACATCAGGAGCACTATATCAAATAGATCTTGAACAGGATGCAGCTTTAACCCTTATTAGCTGTTGCTGTTTTCTTTGCCAAGTTGCTTTTTCAATTCTTTTGTCATCATTTTTACAAAGGCATCCTTGTCTTTTTTTGCTGCTTTTATCATTGCTTTTATGTCGGCAGGAATGGTTAAATATTTGTCTGCCCAAAAATGAATTTCTAAAATAATGGGCAATAAATCTATTCCTTTTTGAGTGAGTTTATATAAAACTTTTGCTTTGCTGTCGGGATGTTCCAATTTCTCAATGAGCTTGTTTTCTTCCAGCCCCTGTAATCTGGATGCTAAAATATTTGTTGCAATTCCTTCTGCCGATTTTAAAAAATCGCCATAAGTTGATTTTTGAGAAAACATCATATCCCTGATAATGAGCAAGGACCACTTGTCGCCAAAAATATCCAATGAGCAACTAATAGGGCAGCCTGACCTTTTTTTTAATTTTTCCATTTTTTATTTTTTTTAAATAATTACTTGCAATTTGAAAGTACTTCTATACCTTTGCACTTGCATTATGCAAGCAAATTTACTACTATAATTTAAAAACAACAAAAATGAAAGTAAAAAAATCTAAAACTGCATCATTCCTAAGAAAAGGAAGCTTCATCATTATGCTATTGGTAGCATTAGCAAACTTTCAGGTTTATTCACAACAATCTAAAACAAAAAAAATGACAGAAACAGCAACAACAACAAAAACGCAATTTGCAATCATCGACAAACAAAAATTAGCGTATCGAAAAATTGGTAGTGGCACACCTATTATTCTCGCCAACCGTTTCCGTGGCACTTTGGACACCTGGGACCCTTTATTTTTAGACCTATTGGCAAAAAACAATACCGTTATCACTTTTGATTATGCTGGAATTGGTTACTCAGAAGGGGCATTGCCAACAGACCTTAAAGAAGTAGCCGCCGAAGTTACCAAACTTGCCGACTATTTGAAGATTGACAAATTCGTTTCCGGGGGCTGGTCTTATGGTGGTTTAATAGCTCAATATGTTACTTTTTTAAATCCAGAAAGAGTGCTTAAAACAGTAGTAATTGGCAGCAACCCAATGGGCAAAAATGCCGTGGCTATTGAGCAATCATTTATGGAAAGAGCTTTGAAACCCGTAAATGATTTTGAAGATGCGGTTGTTATTTTTTATGAGCCTACATCAGAAAAAAGCAGAGCGGCTGCCGCTGCATCGGCACAAAGGATTTTTGCTCATGCTGATGTTACCAAAATTCCAGCAACGCAAGAAGTATTCAATAGATATTTTGCCATAGTGCCACAATTAGAGGCTGACGCTGACCATTTTAGAGAGGCATACAAAACTTTAAAAACACCGGTATTAGTTATTTCGTCTGACCACGATATTTCTTTTGCCCTTGAAAACTGGTTCCCGCTTTTAAGAAATGCTCCTACCGTTCAGCATATTATTTTACCTGATTCAGGGCATGGAATGCAGTTTCAATATCCAGAATTATCAACTCAATACATTAATATTTTTCTGAAAAACTAAGTATTAATTGTAAAAAAAAAATGAACCTCTTGACATTCAAGAGGTTCATTTAAACAACAAGATTCAATAAAATAAAAAAAATGAAAACATCAGGAAATGCAGTTTTTATCTCAGGCGGTAGTGCCGGAATAGGCTTGGCTATCGCTAAAAAATTAAGTGCAGCAGGAAATAAAGTAATTATTAACGGACGTAATAAAGAACGTTTGCACAATGCATTAACAGAGCTAAATAATGCGACAGCAATTCAAGGAGATTTATCAGTAGAAGCCGATAGAATTCGTATTGCTAATGAACTAACTGAAAAGCATCCTGAAGTTAATATCATCATAAACAATGCAGGTATCGCATTTTTGAATGATTTGAAAGATAATGCTATCAATTCTGCTGAAATAGCAGCCCAGGAAATGAATACCAATTATTTAAGTGTTATTGATTTTACTGAATTAATGCTACCGCAATTACTTCGACAAGAAGATGCAGCAATAATAAATATCACCTCAATTGCAGTTTTTAGAGGAAATAAATATGGGCCAACTTATGCAGCCAGCAAAGTGGCATTGCATAGTTATACCGAAGGTTTACGAGATACTTTTGAAGGAAGTGAAAACTTAAAAATTTTTGAAGTTTTCCCACCCTTGGTAAACACAGAATTTTCTGCTGCGATAGGTGGTGCAAATGGAATACCTCCCTCAGAAGTTGCAGATGAATTGCTGTTGGCTTTGGAAAAGAATCAGTTTGAAGTTCCTGTTGGCGATAGCAAAAAACACCATCTCGCAATACAGGAAGCATTTGCAAAAATTAATAACTAAAAAGAAAAAAATGAAAGCAATACGATTTCATAAAACCGGAGGACCAGAGGTACTTGTTTATGAAGAAATGCCAATGCCGGAACCCAAAGAATCAGAGGTACTGATCCGGGTTGAAGCGGCAGGTGTAAATTTCGCAGACATTACCAGGCGAAGAGGTAGTTATTATCCTGAACAAACACCTGCACCCTACACAATTGGTGCAGAAGTAGTTGGCACTATAGCCGCACTTGGAGCAGGTGTTACTTCTTTTGAAATTGGAACTTTGGTGATTGCCACACCTCCTACCGGTGGATATGCAGAATATGTATCTGTACCGGCATTTCTTGTTATTCCGGTGCCGCCGGGCTTAAGTGCAGTACAGGCTACAACATTGATGGCACAAGGATTAACGGCTGCTCTTTCCATTAAACATGCAGCAAGAATGCAACCGGGCGAAAGCATTTTAATAGAAGGGGCTGCCGGCGGAGTAGGTTCTTTTGCAGTGCAGTTGGCTAAATTGTATGGTGCAGGAAAGGTAATAGCGGCAGCAAGTTCATTGGAAAAACGAAAAATTGCAGAAAGCCTTGGTGCTGATGCTTCGGTTGATTATACTGAGGTTGGTTGGGCTGAAAAAGTAAAGGAATTGACAGAGGGAAAAGGAGTTGATATTGTATTGGAATTAGCTGGTGGTGAAACTACCCAACAGGCTTTGGAAGCTATGGCTCCATTTAGCCGTATGATTTATTTGGGTCAATCGAGTGGAGAAATTCCACTTATAGATCCATGGAAGTTGACGGTTCCTACCCGTTCGGTAACAGGCTTCAGCATTTTTGCCTACCTGGCTTTTCCAGAAATGATACAAAGTACACTTATAGAAATCATCGGCTTTGTGCTTAGTGGAAAA
>JBDUEK010000158.1:0-7291 GCA_040002495.1 Ferruginibacter sp. | reverse complement strand
CGCTCTACCAACTGAGCTAATTCCCCAAACGGATTGCAAATATAATGGCATGTGCGCTTGCTTCAAAATCAATTTTAAAGTCATTAAAAAACCCCGGATTTTTTTCCGGGGTTACTTTTATAAATTCTTCATGATTATAATTCTTCTTTTCCTGCAATCCAGTCTTTTACTAACCTTGTACTTACAGATTTTGGTCTTTCCAGTGAGAAGCCAAGGGCTCTGTCCCAACACAAACTTGCTAATACACCCAATGCTCTTGAAACACCAAACAATACCGTGTAGAATTCATATTCAACCATTCCGTAATGAACCAGCAGCGCACCACTGTGTGCATCCACATTTGGCCATGGGTTTTTTATTTTTGCAATAGAGTCTAATATCGGCGGCACTGTTTCGTAAATATTCCAAACAGTATTACACAATTTATCTTCCGGCATATGTTTTTTGCCAAATTCCATTTGGGCAGTAAAACGTGGGTCAGTTTTGCGTAAAACAGCATGGCCGTAACCCGGTACAACCTTACCCGATTTTAGCGTATCCTGCACATAGGCAGCTATCTGCTCTTTTGATGGGGAATCACTTCCTATACTTTCCTGCATTTCATAAATCCATTTTATTACTTCCTGGTTGGCAAGGCCATGTAATGGTCCGGCAAGTCCGTTCATACCTGCAGCAAAAGACAGGTATGGATCACTCAATGCAGAGCCTACCAGGTGAGTAGCATGTGCAGATACATTCCCACCTTCATGATCGGCATGAATGGTCATATATAAACGCATCAGTTCTTTAAAGCTTTCATCTTCAAATCCCATCATATGTGCAAAATTGCCTGCCCAATCCAATAATCCGTTGGGTTGAATTTGATCTCCCTTTTTATATTTTCTTCTATATATATATGCAGCAACCTGTGGTATACGGGCAAGTAGCGCCATGGAATCGTCGAAAGTAGCTTCCCAATAATCCTTTTTATTCATGCCGGCAGCATATCTCTTTGCAAAACTACTTTCCGTCTGCAACGCCATTATGCCTATCACAAATTGAGTCATTGGATGAGCGCTAACAGGAACAGCTTCAATGGTTGCAAAAACATGACTTGGTACGTGGCTTCTGCGCTGAAGTATAGCAGTTATTTCACTCACATTGGCTTCATTAGGTAATTCACCTAACAGCATCAGGTGAAATAAACCTTCCGGTAAAGGTTCGGACCCATCGGGAGCCTTGGGTAATTTTTCCTGAAGTTCTGGAATTGAGTAACCTCTAAAACGAATACCATCAACCGGATCAAGCAACGAAGTTTCCGTTACAAGCCCAGTCATACCCCGCATCCCTGTATATATTTGTTTTAATGTTATTTCTCCAATTTTTTTGTCTCCATGCTCTTTTAGCATTTCTTTAATCTCAGTCCCAAGGACTTCAGACTTTGCTTTAAAATTACTTTTTAGTGAATCCATAAAACTAACAGGTTTTGGTATTAATTATTTGTATTACGAGTCCTTCAGAAGCCATGAAATTACGATGAGACAAACTGTTAAACAAAGTTTTTGTAAGAAAACTTTGTTTTTTAAGAACAATAAAACGGATAAAGTTTCAATGTCGCTATTTACAACTGAAACGCTTAGTTTGTTTTTCAAGTTGTGGAAACATTTGTTTTGAAATGTGAAAAACATACGGCCAAACTAATTTTTTTCCACAAATCATTCGCTAAATTTCATGCTCCCGATTATTCGCTGTAAATTTGCATGACCTCACGGATTTTTTTCTATCAGTTCCAAAGTTTGAAAACCGCTGGTCTTTTTTTGGAAGAATAAATATCAAACCGATTTTTGCCGATTAATGCTGTTTCGTTTTTTTGCCTTTAGCAATGGCTGATTAACGTATGGGTATTTTTTGTTTATTCTAACTCCATTAGATACTCAACCTTAATAATTATATACGATGACCAAATACATTTTTGTAACCGGCGGTGTTACTTCCTCATTGGGAAAGGGCATTATTGCAGCATCCCTGGCCAAGCTTTTACAATCCAGGGGGTTGAAAGTTACGATCCAAAAGTTTGACCCATATATCAATGTGGATCCCGGCACACTTAACCCTTACGAGCATGGAGAGTGTTTTGTAACCGAAGATGGGGCCGAAACAGATCTGGATCTTGGTCATTACGAAAGGTTCTTAAATATTTATACCTCACAGGCTAATAATGTTACTACCGGCAGAATATACCAAACGGTGATTAACCAGGAGCGTGAAGGCGCTTATCTAGGTAAAACAGTTCAGGTAATTCCACATATAACAGATGAAATTAAACGCAGAATGTTGCTGATTGGCAGCACCGGCGAATATGATATTGTAATTACTGAAATAGGTGGTACAATCGGTGATATAGAAAGTTTGCCATTTGTGGAAGCAGTACGTCAGCTACAATGGGAGATGGAAGAAGAAGATTGCCTGGTAGTTCATTTAACATTGATTCCTTATTTGAAAGCAGCTAAAGAATTAAAAACAAAACCCACGCAACATAGTGTTAAGTTAATGAGCGAAAATGGTGTGCATCCTGATATCATTGTTTGTAGAACCGAGCGTTCATTGAGCCTGGAACTAAAGAAGAAAATTGCATTATTCTGTAATGTAAAAACAGAAGCAGTTATCGAAGCGATAGATGCAAACTCCATCTATGAAGTGCCTTTAAAAATGCTGCACGAAGGATTGGATGTGATTGTACTTAAAAAATTACATATCAATGGATATTCTGCACCGGAGCTTACCAGGTGGAAAGGTTTTTTAGATAAACTGAAATATCCATCCGGAAAAGTAACCATTGGTTTAATTGGGAAATATATAGAATTACAGGATGCTTACAAATCCATCCTTGAGTCGTTTGTACATGCCGGTGCCATGAACGAATGTAAAGTGCAGATTCAAAATGTACACAGCGAATTTATCACCGATGAAAATGTGGCTGAAAAATTAGGTAACCTCGATGGGTTATTAGTAGCGCCAGGTTTTGGTACCAGGGGAGTAGAAGGCAAAATTATTGCGGTTAAATATGCACGTGAAAATAGATTGCCATTTTTTGGTATTTGCTTGGGTATGCAAATGGCAGCCATTGAGTTTGCAAGGAATGTGCTGGATTTAAAAGATGCACATTCAACAGAGATGAATGCAGATACTGCCAACCCCGTTATTGCATTAATGGAAGAACAGAAAAGTGTTACTACCAAAGGTGGAACAATGCGCTTAGGTGCATATCCTTGTGAAATTAAGGAAGGCACTTTGGCATACAGCATCTACGGTCATTCGCCTATTAGCGAAAGACATCGTCATCGTTGGGAGTTTAACAATACCTACCTGGAAAGATTTGAACAGGCGGGCATGATTGCCAGCGGAAAAAACCCGGCAACCAACCTGGTAGAGATTATTGAATTGCAGGAGCATCCGTTTTTTATTGGCGTGCAATATCATCCGGAATTGAAAAGTACCGTTGAAAATCCACAGCCTATTTTTATGAATTTTATAAATGCAGCAAAAGAATTTGCAGATAAAAAGTTAACCACAAAGAATGCTGTATTACAGGGGGAAATGATTTAGGGTATATACATTTTCCTAGCGATCAGGGCTTACCGAAGATTTGGAATTAGGTGTGCCGACAACTGCCGCTGATAAAATTTATTTGGCTCAAGGGGTTATGATGAGCATTGCTGCTTCTTGTTTTGCCAGGTACTAAAATACATTTGCGCACAACAACTTATTCTACTTTCGTCCAGTTAAATTTTTAGTAAACCCCATGTTTAAGGTTTCGTTCAACATCGCTTTCATTTCTTGTCCGTTGGGCAAAACGAAAGCTTAGTTATTTGTAAAAAGGCATTTAAATTTTGGGAAGCCCTACCGTTTTGAGGATATTGTTTGCCCTATCAACCTTGTCTTTAAACAATGGTTGGTCAGCATACTTCTTATCAAGCTTTGAATTCAATGTAAAGCCTTTTGGAAGTTTTGTTTTTGTAGCTTTTTTTGTAGGCATTTGTAGCAAATTTAATTGAGCACTTTTTTACAAAATTTATGGATAATAGATAAACCCATCGTGAATTTGATAAACATATTCAAATCCGTTACCCGCTATTGAGTTAGAAACCTTAGTTTTCCTGCTTGGTCAAAATTTCTTTCTTCATTGTTTCCCATAGCCCGTCAAAAGTCTGGTGATTCTCCTCTTTCCATCTTTTGCTGAATGCCTTCATTTTCTCTGACCTGTCTTCTTTTGTCAGCTCAAAAAATGCAGTAATTGCTTCGCTGTCGTAACGTGCTGCCAGGCTATTATACAATTCCTTTAGTTCTTTTTCCTTACTGATATTTGACTGAACTATTTCCTTTTCCATCGCTTCTCTTAATACCACTTTTTCATCATAGGTGCCGGATGGCAAAAGTGTTTTTGCAATTACCGGCATCAATTCAATTAGTAATAGAATCATTACCAGTAAATAATAGCGGTATTGCAAAGCGCTGTTATTTTTTATCAGGTTATTAAGCGCTTCTATCTGTGTTAAAAAGCCATCATTAAAGTAGGTTGTAAAAGCGGCTTCTTCTTTACTGATGTTTTCCTGAATGCTTTTTAAGTCGTTTTCAATGTCATTCAACTTTGGCTGGTTCAGTGCAACCAGGCTTTTATAGTCTTCATCCAGCTTTTGGTATTCGTTTCTTTTGGCAATAGCAATGTCCTTGATCCCCACTTTTCCTGTACCTCCGCTACCATCTGTTTCAGCCAAAAAATTATTTCTTGCCGCGGCTACATCGGCATATTTATCATTGTTCTCTTTTTGTATCAGTACTTTTTGATTGGTTAGTTCTGCTTTTCTGTTTTTGTACAAAGAATCCAGTTCCTGCTTTTTAATCATCTTTTTATGTTCATTATCCAGGGAAGTTTGCAGGGTGATTTCCTTTTTGAACATATACAGCAAAGCAGGCTGAGCCATAAATACGCCGATGGTTACTGCCAGTAAGCCACGAAACAACAAGGGCAGCAACCTGTTTTTATTGTACTTATTAATGCCTTTAATAAGTGCCCGGTCAATGGTGAGTATAATAAACCCCATAAAAAGCCCAAGCGGAAGGGCAAGCCACGGGCTGCCGGTAACAGTTGAAAAGAAATAAGTCCAGGACAGGGTGGCAAACATCCAGGTTGCCAAAACTGTCATACCAACTATCTTATAGCGATTTCTATCCACTACAGCATCGGTCAATAATTCTTTTTCAGCAGTAGAAAGCCACCACAGCAGTTCTGTAAATTTGGATGGTGTGTAGCTTTCCCTTTGGGAAATAGGGATATTTGTATCCATAATAAAAGGAATTGATTTACATTTCAGATTGGATCAAAAGTTGAGTTGAAGCTACCTTGGTTGAAGTACTGCAAAATACACTTTGCAATTTATATTGAACGGCTGTGGCTGGGAATTATTTTGTACAAATTTTACATTAACAGTTCTTTAAATAACATAGTTAAACCCTGTTTATTCAAACGGGTCTATTCACGTATCTTTGCGGCTCTTTTTAAAAAAGGTTGCTTTATTAAAAAACATCAAATGAAAAAAATTATAGTTGGTTTTGTCTTATCGTTGATTTTTATAAGTGCAAGTATTGCTCAACCTGCGGGAATGGGAAAAAATGACCCTGAAGCTAAAAAAGTGTTGGATGGCGTAAGTGCGAAGTTTAAAACCTTTAAAGGAGTGCAAACTACCTTTTCTTTGAAAATAGAAAATAGTGCAGGAAAAACGCTTGGTGTTAAAACTGGTATGGTTTACATGAAAGGTACAAAGTACAGGGTAAGCGTAACAGGCCAGGAGATCTACTCAGACGGAACTAATATTTCAACCTACGATAAGGCAGCCAATGAGTTAACAATTACTAAGTTAGACCCAACGGCCAATTCAATTACGCCTCAAAAAATATTTACTAATTTTTACGATAAAGATTTCCTGTACAAGCTAAATGGCGATGTGAAAATGAATGGTAAACCGGTTCAGGAAATTGAACTAACTCCAATCGACAAATCAAAGCCATTCTTTAAGGTATTGATTTATATAGATAAAAAAACACAGACGATTGTAAGTACCAAGGTGTTTGAAAAAGCTGGTAATAAATACACTTATTCAGTTGCTAAATTGAATACTGTTACACCAATCAGTGATGCACAGTTTGTGTTTGATTCAAAAAAATATCCTGGTGTTGAAGTGGTGGATCTTAGGTAATCCTTGCTATCATTTCCAGCAATTATATCAAACTTTCTATTCAGAATATTTTATTACAGCAATGATTAGATGAATTGATATCTGCAGAAAAATTGTGGAACACTACGGGGAGTCTTTCTTTCATCGGTTATTATGCTTCGCAAGGGATAGATGAGTGATTTTACTTTATCCGTTTTTTTGTTGACCAGCCGTGGTTTTTCATGTCGACATCGTTGTGTCACTCACTTGTACTTATGTACTTTTATGGCATCGTTTTCCATTTGTCTCGTTATTTTGCTTGATTCTCCTGCGTAATTTTTACTTTGTCCCGGCGGGGTTTTCGTTGTATTGTCTTCGAATTAAAAAAGAGGCATCTACGCAACCCCGACGTTTAAAAGCACCACAACAAGTAAACTTCCAATGCACAACTAATATAATATTGATGCATCTATCATAAAGTAACCTTCCCACCATCATAGTTAAAGAGTATTGCACATCGGTTGCGTAGCAGCGGGTTTTATATTTGTAAGCCAGTTCTGCGAAAACCCCGCCGACACAAGTTCACATTGCCGAATAGAATTACCCAAAAGTACAAGAGTGCGATGATTCACTTGTACTTATGTACTTTTATGGCATCGTTTTCCATTTGTCTCGTTATTTTGCTTGATTCTCCTGCGTAATTTTTACTTTGTCCCGGCGGGGTTTTCGTTGTATTGTCTTCGAATTAAAAAAGAGGCATCTACGCAACCCCGACGTTTAAAAGCACCACAACAAGTAAACTTCCAATGCACAACTAATATAATATTGATGCATCTATCATAAAGTAAC
The DNA here is from genome assembly GCA_040002495.1 of Ferruginibacter sp. Taxonomy (GTDB): domain Bacteria; phylum Bacteroidota; class Bacteroidia; order Chitinophagales; family Chitinophagaceae; genus Ferruginibacter. The sequence continues at coordinate 251 of JBDUEK010000158.1, read as the reverse complement.
CTTCCCACCATCATAGTTAAAGAGTATTACACGTCGGGGGTTGCGCAGCGGCGGGTTTTATATTTGTAAGCCTGTTCTGCGAAGACCCCGCCGACACAAGATTACATTGCCGAATAGAATTACCCAAAAGTACAAGAGTGCGACGCAACGATGCCATATAGTATTACTAAAGCCTTTTGTCCCGGCGGGGTTTTCATTGTATTGTCTTCGAATTAAAAAAGAGGCATCTACGCAACCCCGACGTTTAAAAG
>JBDUEK010000157.1:0-7318 GCA_040002495.1 Ferruginibacter sp. | reverse complement strand
CGGATCTCCTATATTTTGAGAACGATATTGAGCATAAAATGTTTGCGGAGCAACTATTTTATTATTCGGGCTCCCGTCAGGTAGCACACCATCGAAAGTAACCCCACCGCGACCTACTAAAGAATTCTTGCCTATACCTGATCTTAATCCGTTTAATGCTGTTGACGAAAACACTTTGCCGCCAAATTTACCATCCACATGAATTAATAAACTCAATGACTTGTAATTAAATACGTTGGTTATCCCCCCGATTAATTTGTAGTTTGCACTACCATAATTTACTGTAGTTTTTGAAGGAAGAAGGTTTCCAGAGCTACTTAACATCACCTGTCCCTTAGCATTGCGCAGATACGTGTAGTCTACCAACTGGTTCAACTCTTTGCCAACATCGTACACTAGATAGCCGATGAACTCGTTTCCTGTGCCGTTAAAAAAAGTTACCTGCTGGCGGGTTTGCCCGGGATTTAGCGCCAATACTTTGGATGTATTATAGGCTCCGTTTAGCGATATATTCCAGGCAAAGTTTGAATTTTTAATCGGTGTGCCTTCAACCATAAACTCTACACCTGTGTTTTTCAACTTTGCGATGTTGACACTTTGGCCAGTATAACCTGAGGCGTTTGATAAATTAATTGGTAAAATCTGATCATTGGTTCTTTTATCGTAAACAGCGATATCGAAATTTAAACGACTGTGGAGTGTCTTTAGTTCCACGCCTATTTCCTTTTCATTTACGCTGTAAGGTTTTATGTATGGATTTGGATTGTTTCCATTACCACCAATGTTTGCGATCGAGTAGCCGCCGAAAATCTGTGACTCGATTGAGTATGTAAGCTGGCTCTGGTAGGGATTAACACCATTAGCGCTACCTACTTGTGCATAACCCATTCTTAATTTACCATAATTTAACCATTTTGCATTGGGTAGCAATTCAGAAAAAATGAAACTGGCGCTTACAGATGGATAGTTGAAAGAATTTTTAGGATCAGCAACTATTGAACTTGGTGGCGTAAGCACAGAGAAATATTCTTTACGATCAGTAACGTTCAGGTAAAGGAAATTTTTATAGCTGAAATCTGCAAAGGCATATATAGAATTTACCTGTCTTTTGCTAATGGTATAATCCTGGGTTTTGGTAATACCGTTTGGTATGCTATAAACGTTTCTAACTACAAAGTCTGTCACATTTTGGTTGGAAAAATTATTGTCAACTGTGTACATATTGCCACCTACGCTTGCGTCTATTGTAAAGTCGCCAATTTTATGGCTGGTTCCTAAAAGAAAGTCGCTATTAATTTCTTTGTTGAAACCCGTGGAAACACCGTAAGTACCCGCCCAGCCACCTGTAGCACTATTGAGTGGTGCGTTAGGTGCATAATTACTAGGATTATTATTTTCATTGTTATTGTACCCGAAGTCCGCATTTACACGACCCTGTAAATACAACCATTTAGTGAAATCATACCTAAGGGAAACTGTACCTAACAAACGATCCCTTTTGGTTTTATCGAACATCCGCCCGATAAGATAATACGGGTTAGTCAAAAGGTTATTAAAGGGGTTGGTGGACAATATGGTGCCATCAGGATTTTCAACACTCGTTTTCAATGTAGAAATTGCTACAGTTAATGGAATACGGTTAAGGAAGCTGGAAAAGCCGATGCCCTGGGCGCCAACCAGCGGAGGATTCTTATTTTCCTCGTGTGTATAGTTAATATTCACCTGAAGCGTCAGCTTATTAGTAACCTTGCTGTTAAGTCCCAGGTTAAAGATTCTTTTATGATAACTATTACCAGGGGAAATACCTTTAGCATCCTGGTTTGAAAAAGAAACCCGGTAGCTTGTTGAGGCGTTACCGCCAGAAAGCGCTAACGTATTCACGTACGAAGCTCCGGTGTTATAAAATTCCTTCGTGCGGTTAAGATCAGGGAGATAAGGTCTTTGTACTCCATCATACTGGTATGTAGGAACACCGTCATATTTTTCGCCCCATGCCAGGTTACCGAATGATTGCGCCTGAGCCTGTGTGGAAGGACGGACACCATTAGAGCCGGTACCGTATTCGGTTTGGTAATCTGAATAATCTAACGCCTGGGAAGCAGCAAAGTTTGAAGAATATTCCACGCCAAATTTCGAATTTTTAGCGCCACTTTTGGTAGTGATAATAATGGCGCCATTTGAAGCTCTTGAACCGTAAAGCGCTGCTGCTGTTGCACCTTTCAGCACGGTCATTGACTCAATATCATCCGGATTTACCTGTTGCAGATTGTCGCCCTGATCTGTAGCAGGGCTACCACCCTCGGCACTACGGGCACCCTGATCCATTGGCAGACCGTTAATAACCATCAGGGGCGCATTATTTCCACCATTAAAACCGGACTGGCCACGCAAACGAATCCGGTTACTTGCACCCGCACCCGCCGTTGGAGGAGCAATTTCCAAACCAGCTATTTTGCCTTCCAGCGAGGTCATCACATTTGTAGTGCGGTTTTGTGTTATTTCTTCAACTTTTACAGTTGACGCCGCATAGCCTAATTTTCTTGATTCCTTTTTTATGCCCAAAGCGGTTACAATAACTTCATTCATTGCATTGTCCAAAGCAGTTAAAGAAATATTAATTGAAGTACGTCCGTTTAATGCTTCTGATTTGGTCCTAAAGCCTACGCTACTAAAAATAATAACCGAATTATTATTAGTTACCACCAATGAATAGTTTCCGGATGGATCGGTTACCGTACCGTTTTTACTTCCTTGTTGAATAACACTTACACTTGGTAGTGGTTTTCCAGCGGCATCAACAACACTTCCCTTAATGGTAGTTTGTGCAAAAGCAGTAGTTAAGCACAGCAGCATTACAATGGGTGTTGCAACCATTGCCTTTAAGCTAAATTCTAAATTTTTTAGTTTCATATCAATTTTTCGTTTTGGTAATAATTACCTGGGCTAAAAAACAAGCAACCAGGATCAAGTAGTGAAAATGGTTTAAACTAACGATGTCGATCTTTAGTGATTTGAAGATGTTTACATAAGCAAGCGATTTTATAGTGAAGAAATAATTGTTAACTTTTAAGCCTTTTCAAAAGTTTCAAACTTTTACAAAAATTAAATTATCTGTAACCCACGTTTATTTTATAATTAAACCAATGCAAAGTTGTTTCAAATCAAAAACTATCGGCGTGGGTATATTATCTTCCCTTAAAAGAAGTTAGAGGCTAAGCAATCAACGGGCATTTTAAATTGACAATGGGCTTACTGATTTTTTAAACTATTTGGACCAAGCAACTGTATTTTAAATCGTATAATTTATTTCTCAATTCGATAGTGAGCACAATCGAAGCAGCAAGAGAGTTATTCTATCTAACACAAAAAGTATCCACCTGAAAATAAATCTCTACGGCAGCGATTTTGTAAATGCCTGCTTGTAATACAGATTACATTTTAAGCATACAAATACGCTTCAACTTTTCTGTGATTTTGAAAATACTCAAAAGCGTCTAAGTATAATTCGACTCCTAAAGTAATGGGTAGAATCCAATAAAACTACCTGAATAAAACTACGGTGAGATTTGAACAAAATGTTATAGATAGAAATGAACATTTGCTGTAGTTGCTGTTGGTAACAGCGGGTGAGAAGCATTGTTGATACACCTATAGACAATGATACAATCTGCCAAACTTCAATGGTTGATACAAGAAATTGAATATTGATAAAATAGGAAACTTGTATTTTAAAATCGGTTGTAAAAATCAGCAGAACGCTACAATATAACATTGGGCGCCAACTAAAACACAGACAAAATGCAATAAAAATGTTGCCATAAAAAGATGTGATACAAGGCCTGATTAAGTGTAACATCTGGATGCCGATAAAATCGGCAACTGACACAACAGGAGTTGAATAAAGAACGAATGATTGTCCTCAAAAAAAAGAGTGTTAATTGGTGCTTATGATATATTTCATGACAAGACATACTGATGACGATTGCAGTTGCGTCAACCCCCATCCGCACGAAACCTACCTGTTAGTGACGGTCTTTTACCTGCCCGATATATTCCAATGCTTGTTTGCTTAACATATCATGGCCTCCCTCAAAAATAGTAAGCATAAAATTTTTACTTGCCTTTTGATAATAAATCGCTCTGTCACCTATTTTTTTATTGCTATCCAAAGTAGGAAAACTTTGTGTTTCAAGCATGAATTTCAAATCTTCGTTGTTTACATATTTAGAACTGTCTGTTTCTTTGAAGTCAGACAAAAGCTTATTATAAAAATTAACTGATTGTGAAATGGGAACAGGACCTGTATATCCATCATGAATGCCGGCAAAAATTTGCAGGGTACTTTTCTTACGTTTTTTAAGAGGCGTTGTCCAAAACAATGGGGAGCGTTCCTTTGCACTTAAGGTATCAAATACTGCGGATGTGCCGATACACTGAATAACTTGATGTGCATATTGGTTTCTTCTTTCCCGTGATTGTCCATACCACGCAACCAGATCTGAAATAGGAGCCCATGCTGAGAAAGACCGGATATTGTGCCGCGATTTCATATACATTGCAAACGTTGCAAAACCGCCACCACTGTATCCAATTACAAAAATTTGTTTTTTGTCTACATTCATATTTTTTAAAGCCCAATCAATTGATTCGTCTATATCAGAAATAACAAATTCACTGCAACAAGCTTTCGGGTGATTGTTTACTCCTCTGAAATTAGGAAATATGTAGTTGTAGTTTTTTGTGTTGGCTTCAATATCCAAATCAATTGTTTTTAAAGAATCTGCAGTGTAGCTCCAGGAATGTAGTTGAACAATTAATGGCTCAGGCTTATGGTTAGTTGATTTGCTATAATAAAAAACCTGGGTTTCACCATCCATTGAGGACACAATGCTGTCTTTCTTCAAAAAGTCTTTTCTTTGAGTATTGTCTGTTGTTTGCCCATTTATAAATAAACTTACCAGGCAAAAAATAAAAAGCATTATTTGTTTCATGATATTTTTATATTAATGTTTAAAGCTTTTCAAGTTGTATTGCCACTGACGTTTGCCCATTGCCGGTGTTGGGGAATTCATTGCTGGTGGCAATAAAGAAGGTTAGAAACAGGGCGAAAAAAATTGCCGCGGATCCAGGGAGAGTTTTCCAACGATATAAAATCCGACTCAAATTATGTATCGTTTTGTTTGATACATTACTTAAAAAAACATTGACAGATAAAAATTATTTTTACATTTCATTGGTTTATTTATATCTCCATCCAATAAATTATTATTACTTGATTGAAGGCAAATTTTACTTCATTTCCCGGATGTATAAAGACTTTACATCAACTACAGTTTGGCTATGGTAATGACAAAGCTGGAAACCCATATTACCTTCGGTAAAACCTCCATCGTGAATAATGTCAATTGTTTTTACACCATTTAGCCAGGCTTGTATATGGTGCCCTTTGGCGATAATATAGTAGTGATTCCAATCGTTTTGCTTTACCAGTTTTTGTGCAAGTGTATCAGGAAATTTTTGCACCATCTCTGCCCGGCGTTCTTCCCAAAGTGATCCCCAATAACCTTTGCCCATATCAACCTGGTAACCTGGTGCATTATCGAAATTGGTAGGATTTATGCGGATGCATACCCCCGAATTTGCATTTTCATCTCCCACCATCCTGATCATTACATTTAATTCAAAATCTTTGTAGGTCTTTTTTGTATAACTGTAGTGATGTTCTTTTTCCTTTCCCATTGAGCCATGAAAACCCGTATCTGTAAACTGCCAAAAATCAGGTTCGAAATTCCAGTCGGAACCTGATTTCAACAGGTTTACCCAATCCTTTCCTTTGGGCTTATTGTTATACATTTTGCCCGCCTTTGGCATGGTTTGCCGCAAAGCACTATCAACCTGTGCCCCGGACGTAAAACAGGTGAGCAAAAGAAACAATAGCATGGACGTGAGCCGGAAGTTTACCTGGAAATTTAGCCTGCCTGTAATCTTTTTCATTTTTAAATTATTATTAGTGTATAAGAAACTGTATAAGAATAAATTTTTTGTTAACCAGCAGATGTATTTCATCGCATCGACATTGGCGACAGTTTACCCCGTTTTTTCGGGGCTCCGTTCATCAATGGTAAAAATGGCATCAATGCCTTCGAATCAAACACTAAAACTAAATTTAAACAGTTTCTAAGAAACCGCTTTGTTATAAATCATATTTTATTCCGCCCATTCTTTTCCTTCCGGTGTTCGCCTCCACTCAAAATAAGTATCCAGCACTTTGAGCGATGCTGCGCTAGGTACAGGCCCAATATAGGGTGTTTTACTAAAGTACATTACAGTTGGTTTGGCATTACTAAAGGCGGGCCATGCAGGAACATCCTTGCTGTTTGGATGACCATACTTTGCAAAGTTTGTCCAGTAGGTACTCATGGCATCAGCAATTGCAAAGTCAGTCTTGTTGATTTCGGGTTTAGCGGAATCAAGATGTTGAAAAACATATTCTACCTCCTGCCCATGACCGGAGCCGTATCCAAAGCGCTTTGAGCTGTCCGGGTAATCGGGGTGCTGATCAAAATAATAATAATAAACGTTCGACTTGCCGGTTTTTGCCTGTAACGTTGCCCAGCTCCAGGTTTGCCAGCCAAACGCAGCATCACGGGCAAGATCCCTTGCAGTTTTAGGAACAGTGCTGGTGCCTGTGGGATAAGCTTTAATAAGATCATCTGCAAACTTGCCATAACGTTTTTGTACACCTGTAATATAGTCTTCCGGTGTTTTGGGTGGGGAGAAACTAGCACCTTCATCTGAATTATATCCGATGAGAACAGGCACATCATTATATTTTTTGTTCTCGTACAGCGTATACTGGTCACCGGGAATTACATATCCGTCAACGATTGGCCAGCCGCCCGGCTTTCCAAAACCGGAGGGCACTTTGTCGGCAGGGATTTTTCGAAGCTCAGCAATAGATGAAACGCCTGCCGTTTGCACAAAAGCCTGTCCTTCCTTTTCCGCCTGTTGAAGTGTTTTCATATTTTCGCCTGGAAACGTGGTTGGGCGTGTTGGCCCGAATGAACCGCCGCTTTCTGAAATAGCTCCCTGGAACAATCCTTTAGCCAGCGGCGAAGCGCATAACATACTAACGGCGATGCCTCCGGCAGACTCTCCAAAAATGGTAACCTTATTGGGGTCGCCGCCAAATGCTGCAATATTTTTCTTTATCCAGTCAAGCCCGGCAATCATATCAAGTAAGCCATAATTTCCCGATACATGATTTGGACTTTCCTTACTTAATTCAGGATGCGCTAAAAAACCAAGCTGCCCAACA
>JBDUEK010000156.1:0-7393 GCA_040002495.1 Ferruginibacter sp. | reverse complement strand
TTACGATAGTTTAATTATGGAACGAAAAAGATGCCATGAAAAAATACAGTACAAATGAGTGACACAACGATGCCGCCATAAAAAACATCTGCTTGTCAAAAAAAAAACACAAAGGTTTGACTTGTCAAAGTAGAATTATAAACAATTTTAAATTTCAAAAAAAATGAAACGTATATCCAAATTCGTAGTGATGTTGATGGTAATTCAACTAACTAACACAATTACAAATGCATAAACAATCCCTGATAGCACCATGCAAAAAATTAACGGCTTCAGGGCATTCTATGAAACATTAGGCAAAGTGTATCCACCTGATAGTACTGTTGCTATAAATGAAACAACCATTGCAGGTGTAAAAAGTTACCTGGCTTAACCGTTTTAAATCATTTGTTTGCTGAGGCTTGCAGTTCTTCTTCAGTTCTACAAAGTTAACAATGGCGTAAAATGATACATTCATTTTTGTTAACTTTACTTAATATTTTATTGGCTTATGAAGCGGAATCTATGGTGCCAGGTGCGAAGTTTTCCCGAATTAAACTTGATGTGATGCGTTTTTCTATTTGGATAGTTTTATTGTTACAATCGCTTCCTGTTTTTGCTCAAAATGAACATTATAATTTTTCCAAATTAGATACTTATACCGGCCTCTCAAATAACCAGGTGAATGCCATACTAAAAGACCAGGACGGTTTTTTATGGTTTGGCACCATGTCCGGGCTAAACCGCTATGATGGACATTCCTGCAGGATTTTTCGTAAAAGTTACAACGACAGCTCTTCGCTGCTGGAAAACTATGTCAAATCTCTTTATGAACTTCCAAATAGAAAGCTGGGGGTTTTGACAACGGAGGGAACCTGCATTTATAATTCGGCTACGGAAAAATTCGATACTGATTTTTCTGGCTATTTGCAATCTCTTGGTTTGCCTTCAGGTGCTATTAGGAATGTTGTAAAAGGGAATAATGGTAGATATTGGTTTCTTTACGACAATCTTGAGCTATACCTGTATTCAGACACCGATAAAAAAATAAGACTTTTCGGCAAGAAACAGCACAGTTTCGATGCCGGCAGGATTTCGTCCATAAAAGAAACAAACAATGGAAAATTGTGGCTGGTGTTTCAGAATGGATTTTTACAGCAATATGATATAAATTCAGACAAGGTCATTTTTTCCAGTACCGCATTGCAAAGCCTCAACAAAGGGAACAATACTTATAATCTTTTTATAGATAACGATGATGACGTTTGGGTGTGGGCTGTCAATAACGGAGTTTTTCTTTTTCAGCCACAACATAATTCCATCAAACAGTTTAATGAAAATTCGGTTCCTGCCAGGCTGAATACAAACCTGGTAACACAGGTCGTTCAGGATAATAAGGGCTTGATTTGGGTGGCAACTGATCATGGGGGTGTAAACCTGATCGATAAAAAAAACAACTTCAATATCAGTTTTCTTCTAAATGATCCCAAAGATCCACGGAGCCTCGGACAGAACAGTCTAAGTACAATGTATAAGGATAATGATAATGATGGCATTATCTGGATGGGTACTTACAAACAGGGTATTAGTTATCTAAATAGTAACATAGTACTTTTCCCGCTTTATCGTCACATGGAATCAAATGTAAAGAGCCTTCCTTATGATGATGTGAACCGGTTTGTTGAAGATAAGGCCGGTAATATCTGGATTGGTACCAATGGCGGGGGGTTGATTTTTTTTGACAGGAAACTGAAAACATTTAAACAGTACCTGCATGATCCAGCCAATAAAAATAGCCTGAGCAATAATGTTATTGTAAGCTTGTGTGTCGATCATGAGAATGTTCTCTGGATAGGAACATTTTTTGGCGGCCTCAACAGCTTTGACGGAAAAAAGTTCACACACTACAGGCATAGTGACAGTGATTCTTCGAGTTTGGCAAATGATAATGTGTGGGAACTATTTGAAGACAGGGAACAGCATCTGTGGATTGGTACATTAGGAAGCGGATTAGATATTTTAAACAGGGAAACGAATTGCTTTGAGCATGTCCGGTACAGGGGCGCAGTACCAGACCTTACGCCTTTCAACTATATTTCAGCTATTATGCAGGATAAAGAAGGAAACATATGGGTGGGGGCTACCGGTGGTATCGTGGTCTTTGAAAAGGGGAAAACCCCCCAGGTTTTCTATCAGCACTCAAAAGTTAATAACCAGTTAAGCAATAGTGTTATTATCTGTTTTTTGGAAGACAGTAAAGGTAGAATTTGGGTGGGTACCCGGGAGGGCTTGAATTTGTTTAATGAGAAAACAAAGGGTTTTCAAACATTTACTACATCAGATGGGCTACCCGATAATACGATATTGAATATTCTTGAAGATAGCCATCAGACGCTTTGGATTTCCACCCCTAACGGACTTTGTAATGCCATTCCAAAACAGGGCAAAGCAGGGCTTGTTTTTTCTGTCATTAGTTATGATGAAACGAACAATCTGCAGAACCGCGAATTCAATGAAGATGCAGCCCTCAAAACACGGGCAGGCGAACTGATTTTCGGCGGCCCTTCCGGTTTTAATATTATTAATCCTGATAAAATTCTACAACCTGTTTATCACCCTAAAATTGTTTTCACTGGTTTGCAGATACTAAGTAAAAGCGTAGTACCCGGGGAGTTGATCAATAACCGTGTGCTGCTGCAACAGTCATTATCAAGGCTTCAAAGTATTGGATTAAAGTATAAGGAAAATGTTTTTTCAATTGAGTTCGCTTCGCTTGATTTTGGCCATAGCATCCAGGATAAATATGCGTACATGCTGGAGGGGTTTAATTCAGACTGGTTGTATACCGATGGTAACCTGAGAAGAGCTACCTACACAAACCTTGGCCCTGGCCATTACACTTTTAAAGTAAAGGTTTTAAGCCGGAACCGTGTTTGGAGTGATGAAAAGACTTTGCAGATCAATATTGAGCCGCCATTTTGGCGAACCAATATTGCATATATTATTTATGCGTTGACCTTAGCAGGATTGTTTTTGCTTGCCCGGCGTATTACATTAGACAGGATTCACATGCGCTATGAAGTGCAGCAGGCACATGCGCTGGAACGGCTAAAGACAAAGTTCTTTACTAATGTAAGTCATGAATTCCGTACGCCGTTAAGCCTGATTCTTGCTCCATTGGATAAGATCATTAAGCATACCGGAGATGAAGAACAAAAAAGGCAGTTAAATCTTGTTCAGCGCAATGCCAAACGTTTATTAAGCCTGGTAAATCAATTGCTCGATTTCAGGAAGTTGGAAGTGCAGGAAATGAAATTACATCCTGCAATTGGCGACATTATCGGTTTTAGTAAAGATATCAGCAACTCCTTTTCGGATATAGCCGAAAAGAAGAATATACGGTTTTCATTTTCGGCTGACATTGAGCACCTTGAAATTTTTTTTGATAAGGATAAGATTGAAAAGATTTTATTCAACCTGCTGTCCAATGCTTTTAAATACACACATGACAATGGAATCGTGAGCATTCACATGGGGTATAATCCACCAATAAATAATGAAGAAGATGGAACGCTGAAAATAGAGGTAAAAGATACGGGTATCGGAATTCCCGCAGGTATGCAGGAAAGAATTTTTGAACGGTTCTTTCAAACAGATGTTCCTCAAAGCATGGTAAACCAGGGAACCGGTATTGGGCTGGCCATTACAAAAGAATTTGTAAAGTTGCACAACGGCATTATAACAGTAAAAAGCGAACCGGAGCAGGGAACCTGTTTTACAGTTTTACTTCCGGCAAAAAAGATTTACGACACCCAGGCCCGTGCTGCAAGCAGCCCGGTGGTGGAGGAAGATGCGGAGCAAATGCTACCCGGGGAAAGTCAAAAGAGCGGCAGAAAAAAAACAATATTGGTGGTGGAAGACAATGAAGACATCCGTTTTTATTTAAAAGATAACCTGAAAGGGGTATATAAGGTAGAAGAGGCAACAAACGGAAAAGAAGGCTGGGAAAGAATAAAACAACTGAACCCCGACCTTGTGGTGAGCGATATTATGATGCCTTTGATGGATGGAGTTGAACTGGCCCGGAAAATTAAAACCGAAACGCTTACGGCACATATTCCCGTCATTCTGCTTACGGCAATAGGAAGTGAGGAAAAACAATTAGAAGGATTAAAGGCGGGTGTGAACGATTATATCACGAAGCCATTCACTTTTGAAATTCTGGCTTCCCGCATCCGGAATTTGCTGTTGCAGCAGGAATTATTGCAAAAAAGGTTTCAAAAGCAAATTGATGTCAACCCATCGGAGGTAACGATAAACTCGGTTGATGAGAAATTCCTGAAGCAGGCTTTGGAAGTTGTTGAAAAAAACATGGATAATGCCGGGTTTTCAGTGGAGGATTTCAGTCGTGAAATGTTTATGAACCGTGCGACTTTGTATAGGAAAATAGTGTCGCTGACCGGCAAGGCAACCGCCGATTTTATTCGTTTGATCCGGTTGAAAAGGGGCGCACAGTTGCTGGCGAATAGCGGCATGTCGATTGCCGAAATTGCATACGAAGTAGGTTTCACCGACCCCAAGTACTTTTCTAAAGCTTTTAAAGAAGAATTCGGGGTGCTACCCTCAAAATATGTTGCGGGTAAAACGGAAAACGATGTTTAAGGTTTCTTTGGTAGAACTAAGAGCTTATAACCATTAATAACACCTGTGCGCTTTTTTAAATTATCCGACGCACAATTTGAACTTTCATTGCTAAGGCTACTTATACTTTACACTGTATGGGATTGTGTAATAGGCAACAATATTCATAACACATTTTGATACAGCGGGAAGCATAATATATCTGCCACTTAGTTTTGAAGCCCCTTAATTGCATTAGCCTTTTTGATTGTATTGCCTTTTGAATTGCACTGCCCTTCAGGGCGGTGAAATGGAACTATTCTTCATGGCTTTAGCCAAAGAAAAATTTGGCTAAAGCCATGAAGTAAATTAGAATTTAATCCCCGCCCTAAAGGACGGGGCAATGCAAAAAGGAGAACCATCAGATTGAATGCTGCATTAATCAACAATATTCATAACACATTTTGATGCAGTTGGAAGTATAGCTTTAGAACCAGGATTGTCAAAATGGCGCATGTTAATATTAAATGTTTTTCAAAATTCTGCCTTAGACCAGGCGGTTGAGCAAAAGGCTAAAATATTTGAATACTTTCTTGCTTCTTCCAGGATTACATTAAAAATCACATATTTGCATCCTGAACACCCCTAATTTGCACCCTCTGTCCTCCTGACTCATTCAGCACAAGTGTAGTTTTACAGTATCAATTCAAACGAAAGATTCTGCTAATGAAACTAAGATTGCACCTGCTAACCTTCTTCTGTTTTTTGTTTGTCAATGTCGTGTTGGCAGTTCCGCCATCGTATATTCAAACCAAAGATGGAGTAATAGTTTTTACCGATCCGCTTTTTACCGGTACCTCAAAGGCCGTTAAACTTGAAGTGGTATCAGATAATATTATAAGGGTAATTGCAGCTCCGGGAAGAGAAATAGCAGCCGCTCAAAGCCTGGTTACTATTTATTCTAAGAAATTCGATCTATCCTGGAATGTGGTTTCTTCCAAAGAAACCCTTACACTAAAAACCAAAAAGCTAACCGCTATAGTTGACCTTAAAACAGGTGCGGTTTCTTTTCTCGACAATAGCGGAAAAAAAATACTGATTGAAAAACCAACAGGCGGACGGAGTTTTCAGTCCGCCATTTTTGATGGCAGGCGCCATTATCACCTCACCCAAACATTTCAAACTACCGATGATGATGCATGGTATGGCCTCGGTCAGCACCAGGATGGCATCATGAATTACAAAGGACAGCAGGTTACCTTCTTTCAAAACAACACGGAAGTAGCCATCCCGTTTTTGCTTTCCAGTAAAAATTATGGTATTCTCTGGGATAATTACTCCCTCACCAAAGCCGGAGACGTAAGGCCGTTTCACCAGCTTTCCGCTATGCAGCTTTTTTCAAAAAACAATGAGGCTGGTTGGCTCACCGCTTCCTATGCAAATGATAAACACAAACCTCAGGAGGTAATTACTGAAAGGGCGGAGACAAGTATCAATATGGAATTTTTGGGAGAATCAAAGATTCAGCTTCCAAAAGAATTTACCCCTGCCACGGGTGTGGTAACCTGGGAAGGCAGCCTTGCAAGCCATCTTTCAGGCCTCCATCAGTTCCGGTTTATTTTAGGCGGGTCGTTAAAGGTTTGGCTGGATGGAAAGCTGGTGCTGGATCACTGGCGTAAAGCCTGGAACCCTGCACCAGTGCTGATTCCTTTAAATATGAAAGCCGGTGTAAAAGTTCCGGTTCGTATTGAATGGATACCCGAAGGTGCTGAATCCTACCTCGCTTTAAAATGGCAGGAACCACTTTCACGGGAAGAACAAAACTCATTCAGCTTTAGCTCAGAAGCAGGAAAGCAAATAGATTATTATTTCATTTATGGCGGCGATATGGATGAAGTAATTTCCGGCTATAGGGATCTTACCGGGAAAGCTCCCATCGTTCCTAAATGGGCACTTGGTTTTTGGCAAAGCCGGGAGCGCTACAAAACCCAGGATGAAATTCTTACCACCGTTGGTGAGTTCAGAAAAAGAAAAATCCCTATCGACAATATCGTGCTGGACTGGAACTACTGGAAAGAAGCTGAATGGGGCAGCCAGGATTTTGATGAAAAACGTTTCCCATCTCCTGACAGCATGATTGATGTGCTGCATAAAAAATACAATACGCAGATCATGATTTCCGTATGGCCAAAATTTTATGAAGGCATTTCAGCATACAATGACTTTGATAAAAAGGGGTGGCTCTATAAAAAGAATATTGCCGATCGCCAGAGAGACTGGATAGGCCAGGGTTATGTGTCTACTTTTTACGATGCCTTTAATGAAGATGCCAGGAAAGGCTTTTGGAACCTGATCAACAAAAAAATATACAGCAAAGGAATTGATGCCTGGTGGATGGATGCCAGCGAGCCGGATATTGTTTCCAACGTTGATCCTGAAAAAAGGAAACTACAGATGTCACCAACGGCATTGGGTAGTGCAGCCGAATACCTCAATGCATATCCTTTACAAAATGCAAAAGGAATTTATGAAGGGCAACGATCAACCGATCCTGACAAAAGAGTTTTTCTTTTGACACGCTCAGGTTTTGCCGGTTCACAACGTTATGCCGCAGCCATTTGGAGCGGCGATATTGGAAGCACCTGGCGTGATATGAAAGACCAGATCACAGCAGGGATTAATTTCTCTATGTCAGGACTTCCTTACTGGACGATGGACATTGGAGGATTTGTGGTGCCTGAAAAATTTGAAAAACCAACTGCAGAAAGTTTAGAAGAATGGAGAGAATTGAATA
>JBDUEK010000155.1:0-7450 GCA_040002495.1 Ferruginibacter sp. | reverse complement strand
TTTACTCTGCGAACAAAAATCTAATTTAAGTTATGAGGTTAGGTTTTCTGAAATTTGAATAGCCCCGGGTAAAACCCGGGGAATAAAACGTTTTGTTTTCAGCAACCCCAACGGGGTTGAATCATTAAACCTGACATATATTCAACCCCGTTGGGGTTATTGAAATATTCCAGTAACCATGGGTTTCACCCACGGCTACTAAAATTCAACCCCTTCGGGCTTTGCTTGTAGTTTTAATTTGCGAATGCCATCACATTCTAATACTTGTTTATTGATATGGGTAAGGATTTCTGAATTTAAAACTGAAATTTTAGCAAAAAGTATATTTATGAAATGTCCATCCATGCAAAAAGCTGCCTCGTTCCGGAGACAGCTTTTTGCTATTAAAATTACTTTATTGAATTACCATTTATCTACTTCTTCTGTTGCGCCATTATCCAGAGGAGTATTATCTTCTGGCGTATTATCTACAGGGATATCATTCTCTGTCGCAGGAATTTCATTTACCGATGGTGCAACTTCATCAACAGCAGGTTTAGTTGCTGAATCAAAGTTTGCAGGCGGTGCTTGTTGCTGTCCGTCTTCTCCTTCATAAGGCGTATCATGATTGAATGCATCAAAATCAAAATCAGGCATCAATTCTGTTTTCACATAATCAATTGCTTCCCCAAGCCCCTTAATAAATTTATTAAAGTCTTCCTTGTACAAGAAAATTTTATGTCTGTCGTAACCATCAGAATCAAACCGCTTCCGGCTTTCTGTAATTGTTAAGTAATAGTCACTACCACGTGTTTCTCTTACGTCAAAAAAGTAAGTTCTACGTTTTCCAGCTCTAATGCGTTTGCTATAAACGCTTTCCATTTTTTTGTCATTATTTTCGTACGCCACAGTTAATTTTTTTTTAAATTGTTTGGGTTACAATATGTAAAATCAGGGCAAAGATATAGCTGTTTTTGAAATAGCAAAATAATCCATGATATTTAGCAAACAGGCACCTTATTCAAAATGTTCATTAGTCAATCATCTTAAGCTTTTTCATGCTCTTGTTGACGGGCATACATTTCAGCGTAGTAGCCGTTTTGCTGCAATAACTCGGCATGCGTTCCCTGCTCCACAATTCTTCCGTCATCCATCACAATTACCTTATCAAATTCGAGTAAAGAAAATATGCGATGTGTGATGATTACGGCTGTTATTCCCTTCAGCCAAATATTAAGGTTTGTTAGTATCTCTTTTTCTGTTTTGGCATCTACCGCACTCAGGCAGTCATCAAATATAACCATGTCTGGTTCCTTTACCAGAGCACGGGCAATAGAAATGCGTTGTTTCTGACCGCCACTCAAGGTAACGCCCCGCTCTCCTACCAGTGTTTGATACCCCAGCGGGAAACTTTCTATCTCTGCGTGTATGCCCGCCTGTTGGGCCGCTTTTATTACTTCTGAAAACTCCCCCTTTTCTACTCCAAAGGCAATGTTGTTTTGTATGGTTTCGCTAAATAAAAACACATCCTGTGGTACATAACTTATTTGTTTGCGTAAGTACTCAAGCTCAATTTTATTTGCAGGAACGCCATCATACAATACCATTCCTTCCCCCGGATCATACATACGCAACATCAATTGTGCGATAGTAGATTTACCAGAACCGGTTCTACCAACGATTGCTATTTTTTCGCCTGTATTTATCTTAAGTGAAAAATCTTTCAATGCTTTTATACCGGTATGTGGGTATGTAAAATTTACGTTTATAAACTCAATCGTACTATTAAGCGATGGCTTTAAGGGATCCGGTGCCTGCCTGATAACAGGTCTGGTCTGCAAAAATTCATTCACTCTTTTTTGGGAGGCAGCGGCTCTTTGTGTCATACTGGCCGTCCACCCAATGGCACTTACCGGGAAGGTGAGCATTTGAATATACAAAACAAATTCTGCGATGGTTCCCACGTTGGCACCCTTTACTCCATTTATTACATCCATGCCACCAGCCATAATTGTGATGAGTGTGCTAATGCCAATCAGCAATGCAATACTGGGGAAATAAATGGCTTCTGTTTTTGCCAGGCCCAATGCATTCTTTTTATAAGCTTCACTGTTTTCTGCAAAAAAGCCAAGCATTGCTTTTTCCTGCACAAAAGATTTTATTACACGTATGCCGCTGTACGACTCCTGAGCATTTGTTGTAAGGGCACTCAACAGCGCCTGTATACGCTCACTCTTGCGATTGATGATAGTGTTTACAAAATAAATGGTAACTGCAAGTATGGGTAAGGGTGATAGTGCAATGATGGTTAGCTTAGGACTTGCCTGTATCATAAAATACAAACTAAAGCCTATCACTGCAGCAAGGTTTATAAAGTACATCAATGCCGGCCCCGTGTACATTCTTACCCTGCTGATATCCTCTGAAATACGGCTCATTAAATCTCCGGTGCTATGCGTTTTGTAAAAGTTGGTATCCAACTCCTGGTAATGCGTAAATACCTGGTTCTTTTGACTGTATTCAATTAAGCGGCTCATTACAATAATAGTTTGCCGCATCAAAAACATAAAGATGCCGCTGATTAATGCCAACATCAATAAGGTTATTCCGCACCATAATATTTTTTGACCAAAACTTGCCGATGACAGCAATACAATTATTTTTTGCACTAAAAAATCATATTGCTTTTTATGTATGGGTGCAGGATTTGGATTGTTTACCAGGTCGGCTTGTTGTACCACGGTGTTTACAACATAACCTGTTAACTGGGGTGCAAGTATGCGGAAATAATTGGTAAGGGTGATAAAAAGTATTCCTAACAATAAGCGGGAACGGTATTTCCAAAAAAAGGGATTGAGTGCTGCAAGATGTTTCATTCCTTGCAAAAATAAAGAAAAAGGGCAGTTTTTACTTTTAATGTATAAGCGGCAAGATTAAAATTATGGGTTATGTTGGCTAATGCTGATTTCGAAACTTATGAACCAGTTAAATGGTCATTGTTTGACCTGATGTGTACATTTTACCAACCCCGTTGGGGTTGAATTTGAAAAGCCGTGGGTGAAACCCATGGCGGCGGGTGCAACGCATGGAATGTGGATGCAACGCATGGAATGTGGGTGCAACCTTGCACCCACGGTTATTCAAATTTCACCCTTTCAGGATTGGTCATTTGTGGTTTTTTGGGTTCCGTCCATGGGTTGCACCCACAGTTATTCAAATTTAACCCTTTCAGGGTTGTTGATTGGTGGTTTTTGGGGTTCCGTCCATGGGTTGCACCCACGGTTATTCAAATTCAACCCTTTCAGGGTTGTGGATTTGTGGGGTTCCGTCCATGGGTTGCACCCACGGTTATTTAAATTTAACCCTTTTAGGGTTGGTCATTGGTTACGCTTAAACTAACGCTATTTAAAAATCATCCAATACATTAAAAGTCTTCTTACTTAGATATTTTTTAAAGAGTACCAGGTTGTCTTTGTTTTGCATGGTTGCCAAATGCCTTGAATGATGCATATCAGTTCCAACAAGATCAGCCAGGTCATGATCAAAAATATACCGGGCTGCTTTTGCAACATCTTTACCATAATGGCCAGTTAGCGATAATATATTTACCTGCAACAAAAATCCCATGTCTTTTAAATGGGCGTACACCGAATAATCATCATGATAAAAACCATATCGTTCAGGATGCGCCATTATGGGGCGATACCCGTGTTTCATGATCTCAAATGCAATTTCATTGAGATTACCTGACGCAGCTGCATACGATTGTTCCGTTAAAATAATATTGTTATGTATAGTGAGCAACGGTTTATCATCCATTAATAATTTAAGGAAATAATCGTCCAGCATATACTCTGCGGCCGCATTAATTTCAATATTAATTCCTGCGGCTTTAGATGCTTCTCTAAGATCTAATAATGCTGCGTTGATAATTTCGGGTGTATTCCGATACATATCCGCAATGATATGCGGTGTAGCCACCGTTTTGCGAATACCGAGGTCATATATACCCCTTAATAATTGAAGTGACGTTTCAATGTCCGGCGACCCATCATCAATTCCGGCAAGCACATGCGAATGAATATCCGTTTCAAACGGCAGTACGGTGGGCACTTCCAGTCCTGAGGGTTTTCTTTTAAAAAAATCAAACATAATTTGTAATGGCTTGCAAGTTACACAAAGAATTTAGTGCAATCATACAAAAATACTGCCCATTATATTTTATGGAAAAGAGAATAATAATACTGGTGTAGCTTAATGATAGGCTTAAGTATGGAAGCAATGAATGGGAAAGGTAACTGGTTTTTCTTCATAGCCAGGTAGTCCCTGCGATTGGCACGCAACCGGCTTTTAAGGGTAACATTACTTTGCCCACCAACCCGCATTTTAATAATTAGTTTAGGTAAATATCGGGCGCTGATGCGAAAGCGGTAGAGATAACGGGCCATAAATTCATAATCGGCAGCCGTATAATAATGGGATTCGTAATCCCCTAATTCGTCAATGAGTTCACGACGTACATAGAATGTGGGATGCGCAGGCATCCAACCGTAATTAAAATGAAAACGATTGTAGGTAAATCCTTTCCACAAACGAATCACCTTTTTTGTATTGGATTTATTTACATAAACAAGGTCACCATAAACAGCGTCTAACTGGTATTCATTAAAGCAATCTACTATTGAACTAATCACATCTCTGGATGCAAACATGTCGTCACTATTTAGTATACCGATAATGTCGCCGGTTGCCATTTTTAAACCCTTGTTAATAGCATCGTACATGCCATTGTCTGGTTCAGAAATCCATTTGGTGATATGGCCCTCAAATTTTTTTATGATGCCTACAGTGCCATCCGTTGAGTTGCCATCTATGATAATATGTTCAATATTATCGTAATGCTGATCCACTACAGACTTGATACAATCCTGCAGGTAAGGTGCTGAATTATAAGTTACTGTAATGATTGATACCTTCATGCTTGTGGCCGAAATTTTAGGTTGAACCGCAAAGTAACTATAAACTTTTGTAACCATTGGCAGATGGAAATTAAATTATGAATGTATGCATATAGCTGCGTTGTCATTTACCTGGAAATACCAGGTAACTATGAAATCATTTGGATCGGGGGATGTAAAGACAGGCGGTTTTATATAAAATATCTCAACCGTGTTTTAGAAACACTAACTAAATATAGAATTTCTTTTTAACAATCAATTTTTTTAAGATGGTAAATTTCCATTTTAATGTCACATTTTAGTAAGGTTAGATGATATGTGCGTGTGCTAACATGAACGTAGAATCACCATTATTATTTGATTGCTATTATTTTAATGTAATAAACATGCAATTATACTTTACGCCTGATAAATTTGTGCATTGTTGAATAATGAAAAAATTGTACAAGAGTGCGACGCAACGATGTTTCATAGCAGCAATCTTGCCGGGGTCAAAAAAATTATAACACATTTTGATGCGGAGGGGAGTATAATCTATATACGGGAAAAAGTTTTAGACAGATTTAGTCCTGGAAACAAGGATGTTTTCCATTACCAGCATATCCATATTGGTACGCAGGTAACAATTAAGGGCTTCAACAGGCAGGTTAACGATGGGCTCGTTTTCGTTGAAGGAAGTGTTTAATAAAATAGGGATGCCTGTTTTTTGTCTGAATGCCTCAATGAGGGCATAGTAGCGGGGAGAAATATTTTTATCTACTGTTTGTAATCGTCCTGTACCATCAGCATGGGTTACGGCAGGAATATCTTTTTGCCTGGCGGCGATGATAGGAAATACCTTTTCCATAAAAGGCACTTCTTCGTCCAATTCAAAAAATTCTTTTACATATTCTTTTAAAATGGATGGAGCAAATGGCCGGAAGCTTTCCCGGCGCTTTATTTTTAGATTGAGAATTCCCTTGGCATCATTTCTACGGGGATCTGCAATGATGGATCTTCCACCCAATGCACGTGGACCAAATTCTGCCCTTCCATTAAACCAGCCTACTACTCCTCCGTCGATTAAACAATCCGTGACTTTATCAAATAGTTCGGCATCCTCATAAAAATGATATGCAATGCCTTTTTCTTTTAATAAAGCAGTGATGTCGTCATTAGAGAAACAACTACCCGTATAGGCACTCATAATAGCTGGCATTCTTTCTTTGCCAAGCAACTGATACCGGGTATATAAAGCCGCTCCCATCGAGATACCGGCATCATGACCAGCAGATGGGATATACACATTTTTAAAACCTGTATTGCGGGTTATTTTTCCGTTGGCAACACTATTCTGGGCAACACCGCCTGCAATACAAACATTATCCAAACCGGTAGTTTTATGCAGGTGATTGAGTATATGAAAGATCACCTTCTCCGTCATTGCCTGTACGGAGGCTGCAAGGTCCTTATGGTATTGTGTAAGGGGCTCATCCTTTAACCGTGCATTACCAAATTCAGTAATCATTCGCTGGCCATACATCGGTGCCACCACCGGAATATTGTCATCGTCATAAGAGATCACGCCCTGCGTAGCATCGCGGAAATAAGGAAGATTCAGCCTGAACAATCCGTCATTGGTTAACTGAAACAGCTTCTCCATTTTGCTTAAATAAATCGGTTTACCATAAGGTGCCATCCCCATCACTTTGTATTCATCGCCATAATGTGGAAAGCCCAACAGTTGGGTAAACGCTGTATAAAATATACCGATAGAATGTGGAAAGTCAACTGAGTCAATCACTTCTATTTTATTACCAGAACCTATCCCCACCATGGTAGTAGAGAAATCTCCCGAACCATCAATGGACACGCAGGCAGCTTTATCAAACGGCGATGCAAAAAATGCAGAAGCCAGGTGACTGCGATGATGTTCTACCTGTTTAACTTTTCCGGAAAAAATCGATTCCGGAAAACCGGATATAGCAGCCAGCTCTTTTTCAATAGAAGCCACTTTGCGACTGTTTTGCATGCGGCTCTTTACCACGGCAAAACTTCCCAACGGATGTTTTGCCAAAAACAATATCTTCTTCCAAAACTTAGCACCGGGATCCCGACCAATAGCAAAATAATCCACGTCCTCAAATCCAACTCCTGCTTCCTTTAAGCAAAATTCAATTGCCAAAGACGGAAAGCCTGCCCAATGCTTCACTCTTCTGAAACGTTCTTCCTCGATAGCAGCAATCATTTTACCATTTACAAATATAGCCGCAGAAGCATCCGCATGATAAGCGTTGATGCCGATGATAATAACCCCAATCTCGCCCCCAAAGCCCCCAGCCCCTAAAGGGGAGTTTTGGAAGCCTTTTGCTTTTTCATCCATATTCGTTCCTTCTGTCACTGTCTTTATTATTTTTTAAAAGTTATTCATTTATTAATATCTCTTCATCCAAGCACACTATGCATTTTGCTCCCCTTTAGGGCAATGTCATTAAGTTAAGGCATAATAAAAAGAAAACCATTGAGTTACGAAC
>JBDUEK010000154.1:0-7479 GCA_040002495.1 Ferruginibacter sp. | reverse complement strand
ATAAAATGTTTTGTATTGCTTTTTTTTGAGTTTGATAATAAGTTTGCCTATTGCTTTTTTTATGAAACCAGGCTCTTTGGGAATTTCGGACTGGGGTATCATGGATGGCCTGCAAGCCTGGTATAGCATAAAAACAAATTGCCCGGCCGGCGTGGCTCTCAACTCTGTTATATGTACACGGTAAGCATCCGGCACTTCATTAATGCGTGGCAGCGCACCACCATATTCTTCAGGGAGTATCATAGGAGCGGCAATGGCAGCAAAAGCAAGATCAGCCAAAGTGAATTGATCGCCGGTAAGATATTTTCTGCCATCAGCGAGTAATTGACTTACCTTGTCAAATACCTTTCTTATTTCAGCCATACATTCATCGGTATCATTTTCCTGTAGCTCATAGTTAAGGGCGAGCACTTTTTTGATGCCGGAAAAACGCAAAGAAAAAAAGCCTTTTTCAGAAAAAGAAATGTTTTGCTTTAATACTTTCCCTGCCAACTTTTTTGAAGTAAGCATCATATTATACATGTACTTTTCTACCATCCCCGCAAAAAAATCATCCGTGAATTGATAATATAACTCAAGCACTTTATCCAGTTGTTCACCATCAGCAGGTAACAACCTGTCTTGGGGCAAACATCTTTTTTCCCAGAACATGATAATGCTTTCGGTGCCGTAAATAAATGCATCGGTCATTTTAAGTACCGGGTAATTTATTTTACTTTTTTTGGTGGTCAGTTTTTCTGCCAGTGAATGTGTCTTCCATGCAGCATGTGTTTCATTTGCATAAAGTATGTTATTGCGATCGAGTACCCATTGTGCAATTTCGGAAGCAGCGCCAGTATTGCAGTTGAAGAGCGTAGGCACAGATTTTGAATAGCAGAAATCAGTTCTATATCCTGCACTATCCGGTAAATTATTTATCGTTCCCATGAGCAATGTATGTTTTGTACTAAAAGAATTATTTCTTTCCAATTCACAGGTAAATCCCGGGAGTTTTTAAAAAAATGCGAAGGTTCCCCTGTGTAAATCCGGCCTTAAATGGTGGCCAGAAATTTTATACTGGTAATCGCCGGAAAAAAGAAATAGGCTCCGCCTTTTACATTTACGAACCTTTGCAGATCTGTGATTACCCGGTTTGTTGTTGCCTGTGGTATGGTAAACACCTGTTCAAGTTTTTTTTCAGGGTCTTCCTGTACCCCGATAAATGGATCGGGATCTGCATAAAGCCTTTTGAATTTTGGCGAATTGGCCCATGTATATTGAATAAACTCAAACTGCTTGGAAATATTTGCATTAAAACATCCAAACAACAAGCCGACTTCGCCATTTGGTTGATGGTTTTCTGCCGAACCAATAAAGTTATCGCCATACGAACGTACCCGCCTAATAATTCGGTGACGCCTGGTGAGGCTCAATGAGACCTTTGGCGACGATTCTTCAAAAATATCGCGTGGATTGGTGCGGCGGGTATGGGCACCGAACGGGCATTTATCTCCAAATTCATCTTCTTTAGCGTAGTTGAAATCATTGTCTTCAATTTCAACCCCGGGGTCTTTATCATATTTTACTAAGGGTGCCCCACCCGGCCAACGCCCCATCATTTTTGCTGCAAGCATCGTGGCCTCTTCATTACGTTTTTTTTCATCGGCTTCAGTAGTTTGCTTTTTTAAGAATTCCCAAAATCCATTAACATCCTGCTGCAATTGCCGCAAAACGAAATAGGTTCCGTTTTGTCCTACATCCTTATACTTTATTTTCGTTTGCTCGTCGGCAATACCTTCGCCATTATCTGCCAGTAATTCAGGTTTTCCCTGAACAACTTTGAGTAAAGCTGTATCGGGATAAACATTGTATTCATTCTTATACCCCAGCACAAATTCGCCGGGGTCAATATCATTATTATTGCCAGATGGTTTTGCACCGCTGCCTTTTATCACTGGTTGAGACACTGAATCCCTGAACCCAAAATGCTCCCTGTCGTTTGGTAAGGGTTTGCCAGCTAAAACATGAACAACAGATAACGCAGGTTCAAATTTCTCCTTTAGCTCCAGGTAAAAATTTTCGGCAGTTGCTTCATCTTTTCCAAACACCATCAGTATAAGGTCTATCCTTTCGTTAAGTGGCCCGCCCCATTGCCATTTTGAAGGGTCGCTGCAACCGAAATCACCGAGTAAACGCTGGCGATGCTCGGTTACCATGCCCTCCCTGAATTCCCGGGAAAAAGAATGCATATTCGTTTCATTGTAGCCCAATTGTTTTAACCCATTGCTGGTAAAGCCAATATTAAAACAAGTGTCTTTGATAGTTGCACTTGCATACGTAATGCCATGTACAATGGAAGCCAGGAAACGCTTTGCTGCCGCTGCATCGTTCACCTGCACGAGGTAATATCTGGAAGATGCCATTGCCTTGTAGTCACTTAGCAGGTAAGCCTGAATTTCCGAGAGTTCTAATGACGTCATGATAAAAAATTTAAAATCTTTTTAAAAATAATTTTGCCTGCACTTCATTTAAGTTCTGTCGCAACTCATTCCGGATCTGGGTATTGTTGTTGATATTCTTTATCGAGAGATGCCGGTATGGGCAATACCACACCTGCGTAGGCACTTGAGTACTTCTGCTCCAGGCTAAAAAATGTTCTTCATCGTATGCGCCGCCGGTTAACACAAATTTGGTTCCTGGAAAAGTCAACGGCATTCCTGGGATAATACCCAACACGCCCATGAAATTTGTTCTTGGAAACTTTACAGTATTACAAAAGATGGCGGTCAATCCCCAGCCCGACTGGTCGATAAAATCGCCAAGGTATTGTTCCCAATTGCCATCAAAGTTGCTGTAGAATAAAACATGCCTGTTCTTGTCAATCAACACCCAGCGGGCAAAATGAATAGTTGGAATATTGAGTAGTTTTCCTTTTACAAACACGTAGCTCGCTAATACCTTTGTACGCATCATCCAAATCCTGAAGTTGAGTTTGCGGGCAAAACCTGGTTTCAACACAGCAACCTGGGTAAACTGATTCTGCGGAAAGATATCTTCTACTTTTTTCAGTTCATTTATTTTGGCATCGTCCAATTCACTCTGGGCGAGCGTAACTTTCTTATCCCACAATTCATGAAAAAAGAAAAGGTAAATAATCCAGACTATGATCAATGGCAGCAACCCGATAAACAAGAGCCCGTAAGCTATTAAAGGCAGCCATTTTATTCCCTGCACGCCGGCTTTTTCTTTGCTCCATTCAAACTCAGGTTCCGAATCAACTTCCTGCCTTATCGCCCTGTGAATTTCCACGGCAGGTGTATCATCCTCCCATTTTTTATTTTTGAGGAATTTCCAGATGTGCTGATGTAATGTATCTTCCTGGTGAATTTGTGAGACGGAACGGCCAGGGGCACCATTATAAAAAGCGGAAGTTTTGATCAACCCTTTTTTAAGGAAGTTTTTCCTGCTCTCTTCTGTTCTTTCTCCCGGTTCGGGGTAACCCACGCAGCATTCGTAGAGGTCATCAATATATTTAGTGAGTTTAACCACCAGTTCAGCCAGATGGTAGTCCTCATGATCATTTCCAATACCATCGTAATTAGTAGTAAGCACCAGCCTGACACCCACCGATATTGCGGGTTCATCACGAAACGAATCCCTGCTAAGGATCACCCATCTTCCATAATGCAGGGTGCTGACCTTTCCAAATTCAACAGGCTGTTCCGACATTTGATTATTCAGTAAACTCACCCTTATTTCTTCCAATCTTGTTTTCAACATATCCAATTTGTCTTCTCTTACTTCAGCCAATGTAATCAGTGGGTGTTGATTGATCATAATATTCAGTTTTTTTGGAGATCGAAATAAATCCTTTTTCACAAAACAAGAAAACGCCTGCTAAATATGCAACGGATATGTATGTTCATATTGAATATTGTGTCAAGAAAAAATTTAAAGAAGTCCCGAAATTCGTAGGTAATGTGAAATGTGGAATCTTGCATATTTCTTCTAAAATCTAATATTGTTTGGCATATTTAATAATGAATCTTCGTTGATATCATTTGTATAAATAATCTGTCTAAAATAGTTAGCTGCTTTCTGAGGTGATCTGTAAAAATTATTTGTTTAATCTTTTCAAGTGAGTCCATAATTTTCAATTAATAGCAGTTTACTCATAAATAAAGGCTATAAAAAATCCTGGTGATTTTGTAACTACTGTTAAGTTAAGCGTGAATCGACAATGGTAAATGGTCAATATTTCACCAATGACAATTCATCATTCACAAATTCAACCGCCATTTTATTCTTAACGTAGCACTACCTAAAAAGAACGATTTAATCTTATACATTTTGTATTGTTGTTAGCACAATCCATATTTTAATTGGATACTGCACGAGGATAAAATTTTATAAAGAACATTTTTAGTTTGTCATAAATTATAATCTAACATAATACTCAAACATCAATTATGCAAGTCTTTTATACTATTTATTTTACAGGTGTTGAAGTTTACAATTTGCAATTAATTTATCTGCGGAATAAAAAGGACTAAATTAATTAAATTAAGAAAGGACGATAACCACTTTTATTAACCTGAAAAGACGCAAGGTGCCTGGCTTACTTGCCTGGCTATAAAGGAGAATTTGCCGGCAAGCGTTTACTGTATCGGGCAGAAAATAGTTAATACTATGTTGGTTCTTCTATCACTTTCCCATTTCATTTTATTCGTTCCTCTCCCCTGGTGCATTCATTATCACTTACCGGACAATATACGGTTCGGTCTATAAATTGGTCAAGCCGACCTTGATTGTAATAATACCATTCAGCCAAACATTTGAAGGGTGGATTTACAATTGTCGCAAGAGGTGTCATCTTTTAGCCAAAACTTTAAAGTTTGAAGTGAACTAAAAAAGATGACACCTCTATTTTTAGGCAGCGACAATTTTAAATGCACCTGATTTGAATATTTTAAAATGAATGGTAAACAATTATCTTTATCAACCATAATCTAAGGCATTTAAATAACACGATTGATAAACCAGGTGATGATGAAATTAACTCCAATAACTTGTTGTATTACTTTTTTAAATTTTATAACCGTTTCATTGCTGGCACAGCAGAATTTATCCCTGCCAATATTAGCAGCCACTCAGCAACGCAAAGTGCCAACAGACTGGCTGGTAAAACCTGTAATGGAGAAGGCAGTTGCTTATAATAGTGCAGATAGAAAAGAGATTATTTTGTACAATGGTCTTGTTAAAAGATCATTTAGAATTAGTCCCAATGTAGCCTGTGTTGATTTCAGCAATGTCAGCAACGGGCAGCAGTTGTTAAGAGCAGTAAAACCAGAAGCCTGCATTAGCATCAATGGAAAAGTTTATAACATTGGGGGATTAAAAGGTCAAAAAGAAAATGCCTATCTGTTGCCGGAATGGGTTGATCAATTTACCACAGATAAAAATGATTTTCAGTTGCTGCGCTATGAAATAAATGCAATTGAACCCTTTGTTAAATGGAAGCCATCAACCTGGGCTACCAATAAAAAACAACCAACCGGAACAATGCTTTCTTTTATCTTTCAGTCATCATTAGCTGCTGTGAAAGACATTATAGTAACAGTAAATTATGAACTCTATGATGGGTTGCCACTAATTGTAAAATGGTTGTCGATTGAAAATAAGGGTACTGAAACTGTACAAGTAAACCGCGTGGTGAACGAAATGCTTGCGTTGGTGGAAGAAGAAAGTGCAGTAGTGGGCACCCCGGAAGAAATGAAAAAGCAACATGGTATTTATGTAGAAACCAATTATGCTTTTAATAATGCCATGCGTTATGATATCAGCGACCAAACAACGCATTGGAAAACCGATTCTGTCTATACTTCGCAGGTGAATTATAATTATCAAACACCTTGTTTACTGGAGATTTATCCGGAAAAATTAATTGCAGTTGCATTGCCTGCCGGGCAGGTATTTAAATCGGTTCGCACCCATGAACTATTGATGGATAGCTACGACCGGGAACGGAGAGGTATGGCCATTCGGAAGATGTACCGCACTATTGCTCCGTGGACAACGGAGAACCCAATTTTTATGCACCTGGTAAGTAAAAACGATGAAGAAGTAAAAGCGGCTATTGATCAGTGTGAGTCTACAGGATACGAGGCTGTTATACTTAGTTTTGGCAGTCATATCGATATGGAAGATTCCACTAAGGCCAATATTGAAAAATGGAAAAACCTGACCGCTTATGCCCACAGTAAAAATATAAAGATTGGCGGCTATTCATTATTTAGCAGCAGGCGCATTAGTGATGAAGATGATGTAATTGATATAAAAACCGGTAAACCCGGCGGCGCTTTTTTTGGCAATGCGCCTTGCTTTGGCAGCAAGTGGGGATTGGCTTACCGGGATAAAATAAAATATTTTTTTGAACAAACAGGGTTTGATATCTGGGAAAATGATGGGCCTTATCCGGGAGACCTTTGTGCTTCTACTACCCATCCGGGTCATAAGGATTATGATGATAGCCAGTGGCGACAAATGGCCATACAGAAAGAATTATACCATTGGTTAAATGAGCGGGGCGTTTATATCAATGCGCCTGATTGGTATTTTTTAGATGGCACGCACAAAATTGCTATTGGCTATCGTGAGGTGAATTTTTCTTTATCACGGGAGCAGCAAAAAATTCTAAACCGGCAAAATATTTATGATGGCACCTGGGAAAAAACCCCGTCCATGGGTTGGGGATTTGTGCCCCTTACAAAATACCAGGGTGGCACTGAAGATGCCGTGCTGGAACCCTTGAATGACCACCTGAAAGATTATGAACAATTGATGGTGCAGTATTATGGAGCAGGTGTGCAGGCCTGTTATCGTGGCCCACGTTTGTATGATACGGAGGTAACGAAAAAAACGGTGAGTAAAGTAATATCGTGGTACAAAAAATACCGCAATATTTTAAATGCAGATATCGTCCATTTGAGAAGAGCTGATGGCAGAGATTGGGATGGTATATTGCATGTAAACCCTTTTTTAAAAGAGAAAGGATTGATGATGTTGTACAATCCATTGAAGGAAAAGATTACCCGGGCAATTGAAGTGCCGCTGTATTATACCGGGCTTACTACCGTTGCAAAAATCAGTGAAAAAGGACTCGGCCAAAAAACGTATCAACTCAGCAGGAACTATGGCGTAACGATTAACGTAACCATTGAACCGGAAAGTTATACCTGGTTTGTTATTGAATAACACGGTATTTGAATCATCCGTTAAAGTTGTTTTACTATTTAATAGAATTGCCTGACGTAAAACTTAGCCTGGTAAGGTTTACAAAGCTTGAAAAAGATGAACAGTTTGACCCAATGGAAGTACCTTATATTTATATATTTATGCGGCGGAATTGAAAAACTTTTTTGATAAGTTTGAATTATAAATAAATCTATAGGTATAGGCGCTTAGTTATCCCATTATTTCATACATTAGGCTATGGAAAAA
>JBDUEK010000153.1:0-7489 GCA_040002495.1 Ferruginibacter sp. | reverse complement strand
ATACTTTCATATCGATAAACCGGCTATTTCAAAAAAAGATCGGATGGTAGTGATTGAAAAACACAAAAGATTTGCTTTATTATGTAGGTGGTATCGGCGAAGGAAATCCAGCCAGCGTTTTAATAACTTCCGAAATAAGTTTACAGAAATCCAAAGCAATAAAAAAACTTATGATGGAATTGTGGGTGCCAAGAGTCCAAATTTATTATCTAACAAAAGGAAAATAAAACGCCAGCTAACAATGCATTGCCAAAAGTCAGGGCTGGACAGTGGAACAATGAACATCGGTTTGCTCACTATCATTTGTTTGGTGTGACATCTTTCTTTTGATAATTTCGTTCTAATTGATAATTTCCTTTCTCAAAAACATTTCCACCGGGCGAGACCAGCATCGATTCCCTGCCCTTCGGCAATGCAAAACGTAAGCGGTAATTTTACAGTCTACATTATTATGAAAATCAAAAGTAAGTTAAGGTTGGACATTCTACTTGCCGCTACTTGTCTAGTATGCATAGCCTTTATAGCACCATATTTAGCTTATCTGAAAATATCAGAAAGATTTGATAAAAATTATCTTAAGGAACCAAGCATATTTCTATTAATCATTTTTGTAGGACTTATATTCTTAGGATTGGTATTTTATCTCTTTTATGAAATTGTTACTAAGACACTTGTAATTACAATCAACGACGCTAATAAGACTATCCTTTTCAATTATCCTTTTCAATTTAAAAAGAAAGAGTATTTATTTAACCAAGTTGTTGGATTCAGATTTTCATCCTTTTATACAAGGATTTGTGACTTCAAAACTCTATTATTAAAAACTGCCGATAACAGCCTCTATACTATTCCCGAATTTCAAATTGCTAATTTTACGAAATTCGAAGCGTTTGCAATAGAAAATTTCAATTTAAAAAAGGGTATTGACTTTATAAGCTTAACAACGGAAGGGAAAATTGAAGAACTTAAAGAAAACTTGACGTTTAACATTGAACAGGCAAGAAGTTATCGGGCAACCTGTTACTTTCATATTGGATTGATAGTTATTCTGCTTTTGATGAACGGTTACTTGGCGGTTCCAGATAGGAAATTTGGGTGGACTGCCATTAGTTTTCTGGGCGGGTATCTCATTTTTCTATTATTAAAAATAAATCAGGCTAACAAAACAATTAAAAACTTCAGCTAACAATGCATTGGCAAAAGTCAGGGCTGGACATTGACACTTGTGCATTAGCAATGTGGCAACTGTGGTTCAGAGCTGGTGTGTCACGAGAAACAAGGTGAAATAACACTTGTTTCGCAATTGTATAAATGATGGCAGCAGGTCTGCCGTATACGCCTTACAGCAGGAGTATGCAAACCGCCCCAAGGTGCTTTATTCAAAAGATAAGGTATTGAGCGTTGGGGTTAAAAGGTGCCGTAAGGCATCAGGTAGGTGTAATGGAGTTGAATGTGAATGAACCAAATTTAATCTACGGGAAGCCATGAATGTTTTCGTGTACACGAATGAATTAATCAGAAGATGGTTTGAAGAAAAGTACCGGCTAAGAAGTAAACACGCAGTACAAAAACTCTATGACAGTTACGTACTTGCAAATACAGACTTATTCGTTCACTGGCAGAAGGGAATTAAACGTTGACTGAATAACAAGAGCCGTATGAAGGGAGACTTTCACGTACGGACCTGTGAGCGGCTAAAGTTGTAATACTTTGGTCTACTCGACCATTATAAAATATCCCACCTGCAGCAATACCTGGCCGTAAGCCTTCATCATATTGCGCCACTCATCAAACATTCCATTCACTAAAAATTTTACGACAATTTTAAAATAAATTGAAAAAAACTTTGCGAAACCGAAAAGTTGCGCATATATTTGCAACCAATCAGTTTCATATAGATAATTATAAAAATGAGAAGAGATATTTTTCAAGCCATTGCAGACCCAACGCGTAGAGCAATAATTACCCTAATTGCACTACAAGCAATGACACCAAATGCTTTGGCAGAACAATTTGATATGACACGGCAAGCTGTTTCGAAGCACATAAAAATTTTGACAGAATGCCAACTGGTTAATCAAGAACAAGCAGGACGGGAAATATACTACAAGCTTGACACTAATAAAATGAAAGAAATAGACAACTGGCTTGAGCAATTTAGAAAAATTTGGGAGAGCCGGTTTAACCAACTTGACACCGTTTTATCAACAATTAAAAAACAGAAAAAATGAAAAATGATTTGCTATTTGAATTTACCGTTGACAAATCAACAAAAACCGTATTTGTGAACAGAGAATTTGCTGCCGAACTTAATTTGGTTTGGGATGCATTTACCAAACAAGAAATCCTCGACCAATGGTGGGCACCAAAACCCTGGATATCCAAAACAAAACAAATGAATTTTGAAGTTGGAGGAAAAAGATTTTATGCAATGGTAAGCCCCGAAGGGCAAGAACATTGGTCTCTTCAACGATTTACTTCCATTACACCAATCACCAATTTCAAAATGGTGAATGCTTTTGCCGATAAAGACGAAAACCCGGAATTGCCAGGCTCTGATTGGGATTTGAATTTTACAGAAGAAAACGGAATAACAAAAGTTAGTATTGCTATTTACAATGAATCCCTTGAACGTATGGAGAAGCAGATTGAAATGGGCTTTCAGGGAGGATTTACTATGACGCTAAATTTCCTGGAAACCTTACTACCAACTTTATCTTAAAAATGATTTTTGTTTTTAAAACATCTGTTAAAACTAAAATGCAGATAAAGAAACTCAAACCCCACATTGACAAAATTCTGCCAAAAGCAACATGGAATTTTGACCTTCAGGACTGCGACAAAATTTTGCGAATAGACAGTGAAGAAAATATCGTTTCTACTATAATGAATTTGCTGAAAAGCAATGATTAAGACTGTGCTGAGTTGGAGTAATAAACATTAAAAATAGTTACCCACTTTTTAAAAATAAAATTAGGACAACATTCAATCCATACTCACATTTTGCGGATAATATCGAAGACGCATTCAACTTTTACAAAACCCACTTGGCAGTGAATTTATTAAAACGGTTCGTTGTAAAGGTTCACCTAATAGCCGGATGGCTGCTTCCATTCAGTTGAATGTGTATGTACCAAATCAACTCTACTCCTACAATATCGTAAGCGAAGCCGGTATCACTAAAGTTGCACCTGCTGCTACAGTTATAGATGAACCAGCTTGTGCAGTAACAGCAATATCCAGCACACAATTACCATTGATCACTACAGTATAGCCCGCAGGTAAACTGGCTGGTGGAACCAAGCCCCCGGCCCAGTTAGCAGGGTTGCTCCAATTACCATTTCCTGTAAAAGAAAAATTAGTAATAACAGATGCAGCTACAAATTTAAGCGGCTCAGTACCTGCAGAAATAACAGCGCAACTGCCGCCAAAGTACAGGGAACCATTGTATGGAGTAAGATGCCGGTCAGTGGAGTAAATTCCTATCAGGGCACTGGTGTTTGTTGCAGTGGCATAACCAATGGTTGATGCAACGCCATCGCTCTGCCACAGATATTGATTCGTGTTAGAGATGATATAAATTTTATTGTTCCATACAGCCCCAAACCTTGCCGATTCCGGTGCTATAGCTACTAATTGTGTACCGGCTGTGGTGCCATCACTCTTCCACATTTCCCTGTTGTAATAATTAAGGATATACAAAAGCCCGTTATGAATAATAATTTCATAAGGCACACTGGCATCAATACCCGGCCACATATCTTTAACCAGTACCGTACCTGCTGCCGTGCCATCAGTCATAAATAATTCCTGCCCGTAAGTATCATCTGCTGCAGAAAAATAAATTTTACTGTTATACACTGTCATTGCCATGGGAGAACCACTGTATAAAATACCCACTCCATCCGCACGCAGGTTTACTACCATATATGTGCCTGGTGCGGTTCCATCCGTTACCCAAAGTTCACTACCATTCGTATCATCAAAGCCGCTGAAATACATCTTATTATTCAATACAGCGTAGTTGCTGCCTGATACGCCCGGTATAAATCCTCCACCGGCTTTTACCAATACAGTACCAGCTAAAGTTCCATCGCTTTTCCACATACCATAGGAGTATAGCGGTGCACCATCCCCTCTAAAATAAATTTCATTGTTTAGTACTGCAAAATCGGTGAAGCCATTAAAGAGGTCGATGTAATTATCGCGGATGACAATGGTACCTGCAACCGTTCCGTCACTCACGTACAATCTTCTGTCACCATTAACCCCATTGCCCATAAAAAATAATTTGCCATTGGCAACAGTAAAGGCAGAAGGAAAAGAACCGGTGGAACCCGGATATAAATCTTTGAACAATACGGTGCCTGCAACCGTGCCATCGCTTGTCCACAGTTCCTGCCCGTTAACCCCATCGTTGCAGGAAAAAAATAATTTATTGTTGTAGGCTATCAAATTGTAGATGGTTCCGTTCAACCCGGTTGAAGGGCCAAGTAATTGTGTGTTAGCAGCTGTTCCGTCTGTTACATACAACTTAAATTGATTGGCATCATCTTTTGCAACAAAAAATAACTTGTTGGCAGCGGCGGTAAAATTGTAAGGGTTGGAGCTTAAAAAGCCGGTGGCAATTTCTTTTACTAATTCCAGTGTTTGTGCCTGTACGGTGCTAAAAAAGCAAGTGAACAAAAAGGTGGCTCCCAATAAATATTTATGCATGACAGATGTTTTAGTTTTAATGACCGGGCAGGTAGCCCCTGCGAATAAGAGTGCTTGAAAATTGAATAACTAATGCCGCCAATCCAACTGTTTTCTATATTGAAATTGGTACTTTATAATTTAGTGCATTAAAGATCGTAGTTTCAACGCACACTTTTTATAATTGATATGCACATGAATAAAAGCCAGTGCAGCAATATTACAACCAAATCAATTGATAAGAAGAAGACCGAAAACTGTCGATCAGCCAGGGCGAATGGGCAGCGTTAACAAGGCCTTAGTAAAAAACAGTTGCTATTAAAAGTGTACATTTCTTTTACAATTTGAAAGTCAGCCAGCTTTCCGCATTCAGCTTCGGTCCCGCTTTCCGCTGCTACTCCGGCACAGCCCCATCGCACATGCCTCACCGTGGTATCCGCTACAATCGGGCTTAGATTTTCAGCCACAAAATAGTTGGCAGCATTTATAAGGGAAGCGGTGTTTGAATATAAGCTATCATATAATTAATGCCTGGTAAAACCGGGTTTAATCAATTGAATATGCAAACGCAAGATTGAAGAAATTGGAAAAACTTTTTCCGGCGCACGTGTACCATTCTTCCTTCTTCAGCGCAAGTGACCAACTCATCCCTTTCGTTCACTACATTCGCTGCGAGTGTGTCCCACTTTTCCTTTCAGGTGTCTCGGCTGCATGGGTTTGTGCAAAGGGAGAGGGACTCGGAAGCTGCATTACGTATCCTGAAAAAACTTAAGCCTTAAATTATTACCTTAGCGCAATGGCGATAAAAAGAGAGATGCCATACGATTGCGGTCATTTCTTTATCACTTCCACCTGTTACAAATAGCTGTTCAGGATTTTATTTAAATAGTCAACACGGAATATGCATAGTATTAAATTTTAATTAGCTGAATGAAATAAATTTAAACAGCTACTCCTGAACAGCGGCGAGTCCTGCAAGCCAGCGCACATAGCCATTGCAGAGACTCGCCTCGGAACTGTTATGTTTGTTGTAGACTTGCTCCTAAATAAGGGAACAACTCTTCCCCTTTCGTTCACTCCATAGCCTGCGAGTGTAGCCCACTTTTCCCTTCCGATGTCTCGGCTGTATGGGTTTGTGCAAAGGGAGAGGGACCCGGAAGCTGCATTGGGTAACCTGAAAAAACTTAAGCCTTAAATTATTACCTTAGTGCAATGCCGATAAAAAGAGGGCCCCATACGATTGCGGTCATTTGTAACGCCAATTTCAACATCGACGATAAACAATCAATTACACCGACAATGGAACAAGATAAAATAGAAGACAACGCTATCCAAAGCCCATTTGCTCAGGCATACTTTCACGGTACGAAAGCAGACCTTAAAATTGGCGACTTAATTGAAGTTGGGAATAACTCAAATTATGGACAAAGGAAAAATGCAAAATATATTTTTCTGACTGCAACTTTGGATGCTGCCATTTGGGGAGCAGAACTCGCCTATGGAGAAGGATGTGAAAGAATTTATTTAGCAGAGCCAACAGGAACAATTGAAGATGACCCGGATTTAACAGACAGAAAATTCCCAGGTAATCCAACAAAATCTTATCGTTCAACTTATCCGTTTAAAGTTGTAGGAGAAGTTACTATTTGGCAGGGGCACCCCTATAAGCAAGTGAAAGCAATGCAAGAGCATCTTGAAAGATTAAAAGAACAAGGCATTCATTCACTAAACGATTAAGTAAGGTGAAGGAGTTGTATTAGGCTTACCTAAGAGGTTAAACAGCATGGTGAAAAAATGAAACATTAAGCGGGATTATTTTTAGTACTTTTTAAATTTAAAGGTTATGAAATCAAAAAAAATATGGGCTAATTTAGGCGTTGGCGATTTAAAGCGAACAACCGAATTTTATAATGCATTAGGATTTAAACCTAACGGCAAACATTCTGTTACAAACGAATTGACAAGTTTCTTAGTTGGCGATGACGATTTTGTACTGCACTTTTTTTTAAAGGGCATACTTGAAGCCAACATGAAAATCAAAATGGCCGACCCAAAAAACGCAATCGAAGTTATGTTCACACTCTCTGCTGAAAGCAAAGACCAGGTGGACAAATGGGCGAAAGAAGTAGAGAAAGCTGGCGGAAAAATCATTTCCAGGCCGGAAGAGTTTGGGGAAGGATATTACGGTTTTGTTTTTGCTGACCCTGACGGGCATGCGTTTAATGTGTTTTTTATGTAAGCATTTTGGGGTGAACAAAGAACAACGAACCGTACAAGAACAATAGCCGAAAGTCTCCAATAATAAAGCCCCGCATTAAAAATTATTAACGAGGGCTTTTGGTTATTGTTTGTTGACTCAAACCAGGGAAACTCTTAATTACTTGTGCAATAGTTGCCACTAAATTTGGTGTATTTTTCCGCAAAGGAAAATATTGTTTATGGGAAAATATAAACGTTAATCAGAATTGTAAAGAAATAGCAACAAGCCATACACAACAATAAAAATTAGAACTATATGAGAAAAATAATTTCATTTATGCACATATCGCTTGACGGTTTTGTAGCAGGGCCAAACGGAGAAATGGACTGGATTAAAGTTGATGAAGAAATTTTTGATTATGTGGGTAAGCGAATAGGCGAAGGCGACACTGCATTATATGGACGAGTAACTTATCAGATGATGGAAGATTACTGGCCTACCGCAGGAGACAAGCCGACAGCGACCAAGCACGACATTGAACATTCAAAGTGGTATAGCAAAGTTCACAAAGTTGTTTTATCAAAAACAATGAAT
>JBDUEK010000152.1:0-7744 GCA_040002495.1 Ferruginibacter sp. | reverse complement strand
CCCTCAAATATAAGCTATCAGTACATCAAGGAGTTTCTGAGCAAACCCTAATTATGTATTTGTATTTACTTTTCCAATACATATCATACACATTTTAAGCTTCCTGGTTTTTATGACTTTGTACAATGTATATGGCCACCTTGGATTTGAAATCTATCCGCCGAAGTTTAATAAACATTGGTTGGGGAAATGGTTCAATACTTCAGTCAACCACAATATGCACCATCAATATTTTAAGGGGAATTATGGATTGTATTTTACTTTTTGGGACAGGATATTTAAAACAACCCAAAAAGACTACGATGAGCAATTTGAAAAAGTAACTGCTGCAAACAGCGCCTTCAAAAAAATGAAAGCCATCAACTGATGGCAGGTGTGTACAATTCTTTTTTAGCTGCATAAAAAGTTCCGAATGGAAGCAGGGATGCTATAACTGCAAGTAATATTTTTTTAGCTGACCATTTGTATTCATAAGCCACGTTTATCAATAGCATGATGTATGAGATGAATAATACACCATGTACCATACCTACCACTAAATTAGGTTTGGGATAACCCATCATA
Source organism: Ferruginibacter sp. (assembly GCA_040002495.1). GTDB lineage: Bacteria > Bacteroidota > Bacteroidia > Chitinophagales > Chitinophagaceae > Ferruginibacter. Next base: position 7,180 of record JBDUEK010000152.1, on the reverse strand, counting down.
TATTTCAGTGGCATTGTTATTGCAAACAGCAAAAAGGAGCAGCCTTCCAAAATGGCAACCAGCCTGAATCTTGATAAAGCATTAGATAGTATTTCTTTCATTGTTTTTTTTGTTAAAAAGCTGTTTAAGTCAAATAAAATATTTCCTCTATAACACAATTAATGTTCAAAGAAGGTTTGTCGTACAAGTGAGTGACACAACGATGATGCCACAAGGAACAACCGTCGTGAATAAAAATAATTTATGAAACTAGTTCTAAATTAAATCAGTTGATATCATTTTTATCAGCACTATACTTCCTCCATTTCTCAATAACAGCGGTTATGTCGTCGGGCATATTGCTTTCAAAAAGAATAGGCTGCCTGGTAGTTGGATGTATAAAGCCAAGTTCTTTTGCGTGTAAGGCCTGGCGTTTGCAGATGGCAAAACAGTTGTCTACAAATTGTTTGTAACGGGTAAAAATGGTGCCCTTTACAATTTTATCTCCCCCATAAAAATCATCGTTGAATAATGGATGGCCAATGTATTGCATGTGTACCCGTATCTGGTGTGTACGACCGGTTTCCAACCTGCACTCAACCAGTGTTACATAATTGAAGCGTTCCAATACTTTATAATGTGTAATTGCTTCCTTACCATATTCACCATCCGGGTAAGTGGTAAATAATTTTCTGAATCGCTGATGCCTGCCCACATGCCCACGGATAGTTCCTTCATTTGCTTCAAGATCGCCCCAAACCAATGCGATATACCTGCGATGCACCGTGTGGTTAAAAAACTGCTTGGCAAGATCTGTCATGGCCTTAGGTGTTTTTGCTAAAACCAATAAGCCGCTGGTATTTTTATCAATTCTGTGTACCATTCCAAAACGGGCCAACCCGGATTCTTCAATTGTTGGATTTTGTTGTTTTAAATAATATGCAACGCCATTGATCAACGTGCCATTTGGGTTGCCGCTTCCCGGATGTACTACTAACCCGGCTGGTTTATTAACGATTAAAACATCGTCGTCTTCAAAAGCAATATTGAGTGGAATATTTTCAGGAACTATATCATTCGATTCGGGATGACGATTGTCAAAAACAACAATCTTATCATAGGGCCGTACTTTATAATTGGTTTTTACCGGCTTGTCATTTACCAGCACCATTTCATTTTCTATTCCCTGCTGAATTTTATTCCTGGTGGCACCTTCTATGCGCTGCATCAAAAATTTATCGATCCGCAGTGGCTCCTGGCCCTTGCTGATTTCAATTACCAGTCTTTCGTACAGTTCTTCATTTTCCTGTAATTCGTCTTCCACAATGGTGGTTATTTCATTCGTCATGCCCTGTTATTTAATCGGCTTTTTTGGCTATAATAAACAATACCTGTTTGATATCTGTTCCTTTTAGCGCTGGCGCTGCTTATGCCATTTCAATTATCTTTGCAAAATAAACCAATTACATTGGATAAGCAGTTAGTAAACTATAAAGATTTAGGCATCATCGACTATAAAACTGCCTGGGAATACCAGGAAAAGTTGCTGCAGGAGAATGTAAAAATCAAATCGCTCAATACTAAACGAGCTGTTGAAACAACTGAAGCAGCTAATTGCTTGACATCTACCAGCAATATTTTAGATAGTAATTTAGAAAGGCTGGAGACTAATTTCCCTGGCCCTGATTCGAATGGACTTTTACCTGCTGAAAAAGCAATTTCTACTACCAATTACTTGTTGCTTTGCGAACACCCACCAGTGTATACACTTGGGAAAAGCGGTCACGAAGAAAATATTTTAATAAGTGAAGACGAGATGCAGCGACAAGGCATCCAATATTTTAAAACCAACAGGGGGGGAGATATTACCTTTCACGGGCCTCAACAAATAGTAGGCTATCCCATTATTGATCTTGAAAAATTTTACACAGATATTGGAAGATACCTGAGAGAACTGGAGGAAATAATTATTTTAACGCTTGCTGAATATGGCATTACCGGCGAAAGAAGCAAAGGGGAAACAGGTGTATGGATTGATCCTGATATAACAGGGAAAGCAAGAAAAATTTGTGCTATGGGCGTAAGGTGCAGTCGTTGGATAACCATGCATGGCTTTGCTTTGAACGTGAATACCGATTTGAATTATTTCAATAATATTATTCCCTGCGGAATTGAAAATAAGAAAGTTACTTCTATTGAATATGAATTGCAGCGTAGTATAGAAATACAGGAAGTAAAAGAAAAAATACAACGAAATTTTGAAAAAGTGTTTAAGGTAACGCTGGTTAATGCTGATTGATGAATTTTATATTTTTGATTGGAAGCGTCATCAGCTAAAGCTTAAAATAACGTCATTATTACTTTCGGGGATCTTTTCCATTAAGTCCACCTCTTCCATCTTTAGGAATGTAGAACTTGAATTTTTCCAACAAAATATCATTGTCAAAAAGCTGGTATTTAAACCAACCTGAGTGCAGGAAATTTACTTTATCTAATATCAGATAGGGTTCTTTTATAGTATTCAGGTTAAAAATAGAGTTGTCATTTTCGTCAAAGAATTTGATTGAAAATTTTCTACCCTCAGCACCCGGTAAATTTAATATAACATTATTATCCTTCCCTGTAAATACAAATTTGCTGGGTACAAAGCCCGTGGGCGCAACTTGTTTTACGGATGTGTTTTCTTCAATTATTTCCATTTCCGCCAATGTTTCAGCAGGTTTAGAAGTGTCCGGTACTGGTCGATAGGATTTTGAAAAAACATAATCACCACCTTCAAAAGCCACAAATACCCTGTAAAAAATTCTTCCCAGCGGCGATTTCGCATCCACATAACCATTTTCTTTGTTCATTGGATTTAGTACTGTTCCAATGGTATAGAATCTTTTAATGCTATCGGTAGAACGTTGAATATTTATATTGGTGATGCTGGCTCCATAATTATTTTGCCAACTAATAATTATTTTTCCACTTTGATTTTTCACCGAAATGCGGGGAAGTGTATCCTGTGAGAAAAGGTTACCGGAAAAGGCCAGTGAAAATATTATAGCGACAAAGAAAAATTTCAGCATAATGCAAATAAACGGAGGATTGAATAAAACCTGGTGTGTGCAAAGATAATAACATGTTAATTCAATTAAATGCCAGCGTACCGGGTGGCAAAGATAAATTTCCCTGCAAACCGCCGGTATGTATGCAAATGATGTTACTTCCTTTTTTAAAATATCCTTTATCAATTAAGTCAAAAACTCCATACATCATTTTAGCAGTATAAACAAAGTCGGTAGGAATTGCATGCTTTTTATAAAATTCATTCATAAAGTCAATAAGTGCCGGAGTCTTTTTTGCATAACCTCCAAAATGATAATCAGGCATAATCGCTAACTGGTTTTTATCAAACTTATTATTGGTTAAATAGGCTATTCTTTCAGGTAAATCCATCATGCCTTTTAGTACAGGTATACCAATAATTTGTTGCTCTTTTTTTGCTCCCATTAATAATCCGGCAAGAGTGGTTGCTGTGCCTGCTGCGGTACATATATGTGTTGCATCATTCGGTACAAATTGCATGATAAGTGCAGCTCCGTTAGCACCAGCGGGATGATACCCTCCTTCTGGTATCACCAATTTATGTTGACAATCTTTATTAAGTGAGTTTATGAAACCGTGTTCATCTTTTTGATCGTATAATTCTCTGGGAATGAAATGTAGTTGCATTCCGTATTGGAGACAGTTTGATAAAGTGGTTGATAGCTTTTTTGGTTGCTCACCTCTTACAATGCCTATCGTATTAAGCTCCATTTGCTTGCCCGCAAAAGCAGTGGCAACTAAATGATTTGACCAAGCTCCTCCAAAAGTAACAATATCTTCATATGAGCCTTTAATGGCATTTTCTAAAAAATAATGAAGCTTAAAAAGCTTGTTGCCGGAAACAACCGGATGTATCGTATCTAACCTTAATACGGTTACGCTTACCTGCATTTTGTCAAATAATATATCTGATAGTTTTTCGTTCCTGATATCGTCCGTGGGGAAAAGCATTTTGGTATTAATTAAACGATTATATTATTTTCGTACCCGAAATTGCAATTTATCATCAATAATATATTAAAAAATTATGCAACCAACTCTTTTAATTTTAGCAGCGGGTATGGCTAGTCGCTACGGAAGTATGAAACAAATACAATCTTTTGGTCCGGGAGGCGAAACGATCATGGATTATTCAATATATGACGCAATTCGTGCTGGTTTCGGTAAAGTTGTATTTATCATTCGTGAAGATTTTGCTGAAGATTTTAAAGCCATATTTGAACCTAAGTTAAAAGGTAAAATTGCTACTGAATATGTATATCAGCAAAAAGATGCGTACGTACCAGATGTACCGGTACCGGCAGACCGTACAAAACCCTGGGGAACTGGCCACGCAGTATTATGTGCAAGAGATGTAGTAAATGAACCATTTGCAATAATAAATGCGGATGATTTTTATGGTAAAGATTCTTTTGAAAAAGCGGCCGGTTTTTTAAAGAATGACTGCAATGAAAAAACTGCATCAATTATTGGTTATGAACTGGCTAAAACCTTAAGCGAACATGGTACTGTAAGCAGGGGCGTATGCGAAGTAAATGCTTCAGGTGAACTGGTAAGTATCAATGAAAGAACAAAAATTTATCGGGAAGGTGATAAGATCGTTTATGAAGACAATGACCAGAAACTGGAAGTGCCTTTTTACTCAAGTGTATCAATGAATTTCTGGTGTTTTGATCCTTCTATTTTTGGTATCATTGAAAAGCTTTTTCAGGATTTTGTAAAAGAAAATTATACCAATATTAAATCTGAATTTTTTATTCCAATCATTGGAGACGACTTTGTAAAAAACGGGGGAGGAGTCATTAAAGTAATTCCAACTTCTTCACAATGGTTTGGTGTAACTTATAAAGAAGATGCACCGGTTGTAAAAGCCAGTGTTGATAAACTGGTAGCAGATAAAGAATATCCTGCTTCCCTTTGGGCTTAATAATTACAAGAATTATATAAATTAAAACGGGCTGCTGAAATTAATCTGCAGCCCGTTTTTTTTATTTTCACTTAGGGGTTTCTGAAAGAAAAATATTGTATTGCATCTATTATCAAACAGTGCTACAATCCTTTAGTTTCCTACTACCATAAATACAAACTCTTCCATTTTCTTCACTTGTTGTACCCTGTCAAGCCCTTTCAAGTCTGAGTTTACGGGAGTTTTTACCGATGAATATTGATCATCCATTTTCTTCATCTTTTCCAATAAAGTAAAGATGAATTTTGATTTGGCTGCATATACAACACCATCCGCTTTATTATCTTTTGCAGTGATAATTCCAATTACCTCACCATTGCGGTTAATAACCGGTCCGCCACTGTTTCCGGGATTAGCTGATACCGTAAGCTGGTAGGCAGATGAATCGCCATCGGCACCAGACTTGGCACTCAAATAACCTTCTCCATAAACAATTTCATTGCGTGGAAATCCAAGCGTAAATAATTGTTCGCCAAGATCGGAGTTTCCTTTCTTAATGCTGTAGGGAAGATTGCTGATAGACTTAAACGAAGTGTCAGTAATTTTTAGAATTGCAAGATCCACGGTGTTATCTGTGTAAACCGCTTCTGCCTTATAATAATTACCTTTTTTATTTTCAACATAAATATTTTTCATTCTGTTGATCACATGTGCATTCGTAACCAGGTAACCTTTTCCATCAATCAAAAAACCAGTAGCCCTGTAATCAACTTTGGGTGCAATTGGAACTGCAATATTATGGTCACTGTTTTTATTAAGTTCTTTTGATTTTAAGACATCTATTTCACGGTTGGTTTCATTGAGTTTTTTTACAAGAAACTCAATGTTTTCATTACCTACCTTTTTAGTGTAGGTAACCATTACGCCCGCTGTGAGTAATGATATAAATCCGGCGATAGATGCTGCAACAGCTACACTACGTTGATATTTTTTCCAAAGATGTACCACTTTTGCTTTACCCTTCAAAGCTACATTACTAATAAAGCCTTCATCAATCAATTGATTTTCTACTTCATATAAAGTGTGCTTAAAAGATTTTGTTTCACCAAACTTGCCCAGTCCATTTAAAAAATATGCGTGTTCAACAACCATCTGATCTACCTCAGCATCTTTTTTACGCAGCTCTTCAAAAAATGACCGTTCCGAAGCAGACATATCTCCGTTCATATAGCGCTCAACAGCCTCTAAAAGTAAAATGTCGTCCATTCCCTATACGTTTTTATATTGTGCAAAAAATAATTTTTTCAATCTCATCAGGCATTTATATTTCTGCGTTTTAGCATTGTCCGAATTAGTATAACCAAATTCTACTGCTATATCCTGCATTGTTTTCTTTTGAATATAATATGCGTCCAATAAACTTTTACAAGGTTCCCCAATTTTTGCCATCGCATTTTCCATCAACACAAAATCTTCATTCTTCTTTTCATGATCCTCAATTTCTTCTTCAATCGGTATCGTTTCCTCCATACTTTCCACTTGCGAACTGTATTTATTTAACTGCAAGAGTCGCTTAAGCCACAAACGTCTGCATACGGAATACAAATACGTTTTTATCAGGCAGTTCAGTTCAAAAGATGGCGATTTGGATTTCTCATACAGTACAATCATTGCTTCCTGAAAAATATCTCTGGCTTCATCAACTGAGCCATTGTTATTTAATATGAAGGACTGAATGGCTGTATAATTCTCCCGATATAGCGCTTCAACAGCAGTTTTATCGTTTTCAGCAAGCCCTTTAAGTAATGATTGTTCTTTTTCGGTAGTATTCACCAGTCTGATATTAATACGATTTTATGTGTAATAGTAACCCAAAACAACGAAAAAAAAATTTTAAAAAAAAGTTGGGTTACCTTTTTAAACTTCCTGTATTAACCCTTAAATAACAAATTAAAACACAAAAAAATGAAAAAATTATTAGCATTCGCATTAGTAGCAGTATCTTTTGTAGCTTGTAACGACGCAACAACTAAAACTGAAACAACAAGTTCAGACACTACAACAGTGGTTACTCCAGTTGCTGCAGATACAGCTATGGTAGTTACAGATACTACAGTTAAAACGACTGTTACTACAGACACAATTAAGAAATAATTCTAATCCAGTCAGGTTGCTTGTAAACGCACTGGATTTATATAAGAATTT
>JBDUEK010000151.1:0-7774 GCA_040002495.1 Ferruginibacter sp. | reverse complement strand
CTGCTGGTCAACAAAAAAACACAAAGGTTTGACTTGTCAAAGTAGAATTAATAATCCAGTTTATATTTATCACAGTATTCATCTGATTATTTTTGAATGAATAGTTTATTCAACAGGGAACAACAACGGGCTGCTATTTAAAGTATTTTAGCAATATGAAATTGACTTGTTCCCTGTTGATATTTTTACTTTGTTCCCTTTTTTTAATGGCCCAAAAGTCCTTACCAGCTTTTGGTAAAATTGACGTGGAGGATTTGAAAATTAATCAATGCCGTTTTGATCCGGGAGCAGCCGCTTATAAATTGATAGATTACGGAAATACTTATTACAACCAGGGAAATGATCCGCTTGCTCCATTTAAAACTTTTTTTGAACGTAGGGTAAGAATCAAAATCCTGAGTGAGGCAGCACTATCATTCGGTAATGTAACCATACCTTACTATAGTGGTAACAACGAGGAAAAATTGGTAAAAGCAGAAGGCTATACTTTTAACCTCGAAGCCAATGAAACTATTAAAAAAACTGTGGTTCGCAAGAAGTCAGGATATAATAATAAGATCAATAAGCAACTCAGCGAAATGGTGCTTGTTTTTCCGGAAGTAAAAGTTGGAAGCGTTATTGAATATAGATACACGTTACAAAGAAGTTCAGCGACAGAAATAAAGGATTGGTTTTTCCAAAGTAATATACCCGTAGCATATAGTGAGTACCAGGTTAAAATTCCCTTGATGTTTAATTATATTATACAACCATTTACGGCAGATTCGCTGGACACAAAAGAAACCATTTACACGAACCAGGTAAGGGTAAAAAATGGAGTGCAATACAATACATCTTTGCAGAAAAATTTTATCATGCGAAATCTTACTGCTGTTCATGATGAGCCATATATGGGTGCAGCAAAGGATTATTTACAACGGGTTAGTTTTCAACTTGCCGATATTGATTATGGCAGTGGCAATGTCCAATATGTGCGCAGTGACTGGGAAGATATTGTGACTGAGCTAATAAATGATAAGGATTTCGGCAGGCAGTTATTGAAGATTCCGGCTGGAGTAAATGCCATCCTGGAAAAAGCCAATTCCATTGAACTTCCGGAAGAGCGAATGGCTTTCATATATAATTACGTAACACAACAAATGCACTGGAACGGAGTTAACTCAATTTATAGTTATGAAGGCATAAGAAAAACGATGCAACAGAAAACAGGCAGCAGCGGTGATATTAATTTATTATTGATTTCATTATTAAATAAGGCAGGTATTAAAGCATTGCCGGTGTTGTTTAGCACAAGAGATAATGGCCTGGTAAGTACTACCCTGCCATTTTTAAAACAATTTAATACCGTAATGGCATTTGTTGGGGATAATGAAAAATCCTTTGTGTTGGATGCAACCAATAAATATACTGACTATCATTTAACGCCTGTTGAAATTGTAAATACAAATGGTTTTGTGGTAGACAGCACAGAAGGTCGTTGGTTAAGTACGGCAGATTCGGTGCATAAATATTCTGTTACAACAGCAATAAAAGGAACAATAAATACTACCGGTTTAATGAGCGGAGATGCGTGGATCAGTTACAGTGATTACGCACGAAAACCACATTGTGAAGCATGGATGGCTGACAAGGAAAAGTTTAAACTGGATTACTTAATCAATGATCAAAGCGGATTAAAAATTGAGACAACGCAAGTGGAGAATCTTAAAACGGACACCCTTCCATTTGAACAGCATATAAATTTTACCTTGCCAATTAATCCATCTGGTCAGCATTATTTTTTTTCGTTGACTCTTTTTTCTGAATTGCAAAAAAGTCAATTCATGGCTGCGGAAAGACATACTGATATTGACTTTGGTTACCTTCAGGAATTTGTGGTGCATGGAAGTTATACCTTGCCAGATGATTTTGAATTTGAGTCGGTACCTGAACCGGTTTCGCTGATAATGCCGGATACGAGTATTACATTTAAGCGCTTTGTGAATGTCGAAAATAATGCTATCAACGTGAGAATGTCGGTAGATTATAAACGGCCTTATTATACTGCCGCAGCCTACCCCGATTTTTATGCTTTTAATAAAATGTTACTATCCAAATTAAATGAACAGGTAATTTTTAAAAAGAAACCCTTACCATGAAAACGATTATTACTACTACCCTTTCCATTCTTTTATTTGCAGGCAGCTACGCACAAAATAAAAACTTCGATGCTTCATTGATTCCGGAAGATCTAAAGAAAAATGCGCATTCCGTAAAGCGGGAAGAGCGAATTGAATTTGAGGTAAAATCAATCAACAAAGCAAGTTACAAAGTACACCAGGTAGTAACAATCCTGGATGAAAATGGAAAAGATGAACTGGAATTTCATGAATTTTCTGATCAGTTTCATTCTCTTGAAACTGTAAATATTCAATTGTTTGACAGCAAAGGAAGTTCAATAAAAAAATACAAAAGATCTGATTTATCTATTCAAACTTCCGGCGAAGGACTTGTGCCCGATGGTAAAGTGTACTTTATCCAATTTCCTCCAACAGGCTACCCGGTTACCATGATGGTGGATTATGAATTACGTTATACCGGACTGTTGAATTACCCGGATTATGATGTACAGTTTCCTGAACAGGCAGTTGAAAATTCCATGTTTACCGCAATGGTACCCGTTGATCTGGATTTGCGGCACAAAAATAAAAATACCAACCTGGTGCCTGTAATTGCAGCCGATGGTAAGGTAAAAACTTATACCTGGGTAAGTAAAAATCTTCCTGCATTAGAGTATGAGGCTGGAAGCGTAAGTCGCAGTAGCAGGTATCCACATGTTATTTTATCACCCAATAAATTTGAACTGGATAATTATGCGGGTGATATGAGTAGTTGGGAAAGTTTTGGGAAATGGTATGGCGACTTATCAAAGAAAACTTCCAATTTAACCGATGACAGGAAAGAATTTTTTAAGTCAATGGTAAAAGATGCAGGAAGTGACCTTGAAAAAATTAAACTCGTTTACAATTATCTTCAAACCAATTGCAGGTACGTAAGTATACAATTAGGTATTGGCGGATTTAAGCCGTTTGAAGCCGATTTTGTTGATAAGAAAAAGTATGGGGACTGTAAGGCATTAAGCAACTACACGCAGGCATGTTTAGGTGCCGTTGGCATTAAGAGTTACCAGGCTTTAATCAATGCTTCTTATAACCAGGAACCAGTTGATCCTACATTTCCACACAATGGTTTTAATCATGTGATCGTGTGTGTGCCGCTTAAGAAAGACACGGTATGGCTTGAATGTACAAGCAATTCAACTGAACCAGGTGAACTGGGAAATTTTACTGAAAACAGGAACGCTTTGTTAATAACAGAAAATGGAGGCAAACTTGTACCAACCCCCAAAAGTAAAGCGTCTGAGAATATTTTGACAACACATACCAGCATTGATCTTGCTGAAGACGGTAGCGGAATTGCACGCATTTCAATGTTTTCAAACGGAGAATTCAGGCAAGACTTTATTCATTATATCAGCAACAAAAAAAAGGATGATCAAAAAAGATTTCTTGTAAGATATATTGGATACATGCAGCCAGACGATTTTGAAATCATCTATGATCAGGCCGATAAAAAAGCTGCCACCAAAATGGCCATGAGTATTAGCAAGGTGCCTGAATTTACTGCCGGAAAGAAAATGTTTTTAAACCCCAGGATCTATAAAATCTGGAACGAAGATTTGCCAAAAACCGAAAACCGTACACAGGATTATTATTTCGAAAATCCCTACATTAAAACCGATACTACCATTTATAAATTGCCCGAAGGATATGGAATTGAGTCATTACCCAAAGCAAAGCATTTAACCTTTGAATATGGCAACTTTACCAGTTCTTATATATTTGATGAGGCTGCAAAAACTGTAACATCTGTTGCAAAACTTGAACTGGATGAATACAAAATTCCGGCTGCAAAATTTGCTTCGATGCGTACTTTCTTTAACGAAGTATCAGGAGAATATACCGAGAAGATTGTGATAAAAAAACTATAACACTCCGTAAAGGCTGCCGCCTTTTTCAAACAGGCGGTCGATCTTTTTTTCAGTAGCAGGGTCAGTCTCAACCGGTGGTGCATGATGTGGCTTTATTCGGGCATCTATCAGCAATGGGCCATTACAACCCCAATGTTTATTTTCCTGGAAAGCATCAATGCCGTGGATATCGTTGGCAGGATTGCTCCTGGTAAAACTTACCCATAAAAAATTGCGCAGACTGGCACTAACAAAGTCCGCATCATCGCAAATAATGATGAAAGGAATATCCAGCAATTCCGATAAATTACTTTTTAGCTGTTCATTTAATCCGATAAATTCGGTGGCTGCGGATTTATAATTAGTGAAAGTTTTTGTTTGCAACGCAACAATGCCTGGCATCACAAATTTGGGATTTTCAAAACCGTGTAAATTCAAAAGACATCCAGGTATATCAGTGGCCAACGAACGTTTTATTTCGCCATAAGCCGCAAACACCACTTTGCTACCGGCGTTGATAGAAGTACCTGAATAATCGAGTGTGTCGATGGTTGTATTGGTATAAAAATGAATATCCCTTTTTAAATCAATCCGCTGCAGTAGGTATTGAAAATAGCTGCCAATATCACTAGTGGACAATTGGTTCGAATCATCCGCAGTTATAAATAAAAATTTTGCCAGGCTCAATTGCCCGGTACCCAAAATATGGTTGGCAATGGTAAGTATTTCGGCAGGTTGTTTGGTTGGCGCATAAGGTGTGTATCGCTCACTGCCTATTGCTAACAACAGCGGGTGTACACCTGCTGCATCTACTGCATTTACTTCTTTTAATCCGGGTATTTCTTCTTGTAAAGCGGTGCCTGTAATTTCATGAATCAGTTGGCCAAAACTGGTATCTTCCTGGGGCGGACGGCCTACTACCGTAAATGGCCAGATGGCATTTTTTCTTGCATATACTTTATGCACTTTCATTAAAGGAAAATCATGTATAAGGCTATAATATCCCAGGTGGTCACCAAAGGGTCCTTCCGGTTTATTTTCACCAGGCCATACTTCGCCGGTTATTACAAAATCTGCATCGGTGCTTATACAATATCCATCCTGGTAGCTGTACCTAAAACGCCTGTTGCCTAGCACACCTGCAAAGGTTATTTCGCTTATGCCTTCTGGTAAGGGCATAACAGCACTCACACTATGCGATGGAGGCCCGCCTGCAAATACACTTACTTTTAACGGCAAGCCTTTTTTATTGGCTTTGTTTTGATGAACGCCGATGCCCCGGTGCAATTGATAATGCAATCCAATTTCTTTGTTAAAGGCATAATCATTACCAGATAATTGTATGCGGTACATGCCCAGGTTGGCGTGCATTATTCCGGGCTGATCAATGTCTTCGGTATATACTTGCGGTAACGTTACAAAAGCGCCACCATCCATGGGCCAATGCTGTATTTGTGGAATATCGCCAATATTTATTTCCTGGAAAAGGACTGGTTTATTTGCGGGATTTTTAAATGGCAAGGCTTTTAAAGCAGCAAGCCCGGCACTAAAATTTTTAAAAGGATGTTTGAAAGCCTGAAGGGGATCTGATTTTAATGCAATGAGTTGTTGCACCAATGCAAGACTGTCCCGGAAAATAAATTTACTTCGCTCAAGTGTACCAAAAATATTAGAAGCGGCCCTGAACTTACTGCCCTTTACATTTTCAAATAGCAATGCCGGCCCGCCTGCTTCGTGTACCCGTAAATGAATGGCTGCCATTTCAAGATATGGATCCACGCTTTCTTTTATACGCACAAGTGCTCCGTTCTTTTCAAGATCCAATAAACAGGTTTCAAGCGATTGATAGGCCATTGCGTTAAATTTCAGTGCAAAGGTAAAACACTAAAATTGCAGAATGGTTGAGAAGTTATTTTATATCAAAATAGGAATTGAACGTCTCGTGCATATTTTGGCTGAGTCGCACAGGTTCTGGTGGTTAACTTACTTCAGGGCGAGACTAAAGGACTGTTCTTAAAGCTTCAATTGACAAAGAAGGAAAAGCGTCGAGAATTTGCTTTTCAGTCCAACCAGTCGAAAATAATTCCAAAAGAAGCTCTACAGAAATCCTTGTTCCCTTTATGGTAGGTTTTCCTAATTGAACCTGTTTGTCTGAAATTATATGATCTTGCCAATTCATAATTGAAAGATACAAATTTTTATGCTGTCCAAATATTTGGTTGAAGGCAAAGATTTGTAAAGGTGAAGTAATAAGGAGAGTTCTGTCTGTCAAACAGGAGTAACAACGAGACACAGGACAGAGTCCTGCGCCTAAAGAAAATTTAAAGTTCTGATAGGTTTTAGTGATCAAACGATATTGCTTACAACGAAAGTATTGCCGCTACAAATTCCATTTAATTCATCAACAGAAAAAAAATATATCCTTAATAAATATTTACCGGGCAACCCGTTTTATTTTTACCTCCCGGCATTCTGTTAGCGTTTGAAGACAAACGAAAGCTTATTCCTAATCCTGTAAAGTAATACCAATCTTTGCTATTCGGATTACCCCTGATGGTACCACCGGGAGGATAAGTAAATCCACCTTTATTTTCATCTGCTCTAAAAGCCAGATCAACGGCTTGCTGCCCGTTGTTGATCAATAGTTCATTTTCATCGGCATAGGTGGTACTTACATCATCTAAATAATCAGTAAATGATTTACGCAAACCCACTTCAAAACGAACCTTGATATTTTCAGAAAGCGCCAGTTTTACACCTGCTCCAAATGGCAATGCCAATGAGGTAAGGCTGTATTTTGTTCTACCCATATAAAACCCCTGCCCTTCTGTTCCCAATGGTTGTAGAAATACTTTTTTACCTGTAGAATCGATGGTTGAAGGATTAAAATGAAAAACTGAAATACCTGTAAATACAAATGGTGTAAGACTGTTTTCGTATGAATTCAACAAATCATACTCCAGTCCTAAATGCATATCCACAATTGGTGAAGAAAAACTAAGGTTTCGGTTGATATAGCTGGTATTATTTTTATCATCTCCCTTAACTTTTCCAACGGTTACATTTGCCCGCAGATATAGTTTATTGGTAAACTCATATAATCCACCAATACCAAAGGCAAGATTAGATTGTTGAAATGTAAATCTTTTCGATTGCAAATCTCCCTGGTAATTACTTACTCCACCGAATACTGTTAAATGTACTTTTTGAGCGTTTGTATTGCCAATAAATATCACAATAAATAATATGCTTGCCAGTAATTTTTTCATGTCAATTATTTTTCAAACTGCATTACAAGAATCATTCCTTTAATTAAATTGATGGCATTTGTACTTGAAATTGTGTAAAAATCCGCTCTAAAATTACAATGAATCCAAATATTAACCAGTAAATAATTCCTGGGCGGCAAGAGTGAACGATATTTATTTAACACTCTAAAAATTGCCGATTCCTGTATGAGGGTATCATTTTTTATTATACTTCCCGCTGCATCAAAATTTGTTATGAATATTGTTGATTAATGCAGCATTCAATCTGATGGTTCTCCTTTTTGCATTGCCCCGTCCTTTAGGGCGGGGATTAAATTCTAATTTACTTCATGGCTTTAGCCAAATTTTTCTTTGGCTAAAGCCATGAAGAATAGTTCCATTTCACCGCCCTGAAGGGCAGTGCAATTCAAAAGGTAGTTTAATTCAAAAGGCAATACAATTAAAAGGCTAATGCAATTAAGGGGTCTTCAAAACTAAGGGGCAGATATATTATGCT
>JBDUEK010000150.1:0-7794 GCA_040002495.1 Ferruginibacter sp. | reverse complement strand
AACCACATGTTTTCGCAAAATATTGAAGGTGTAAACTTCATCATCTGTAACACAGATGCACAGGCCATTGCACAAAGCAAGGTGCCTAATAAAATACAATTAGGGCCACACCTAACCCAGGGATTGGGTGCAGGTGCCAATCCTTCTATCGGCCGCCAGGCTACAGAAGAAAGCCTGGAAGAAATTAAACGCATACTGGAAGTAAATACCAAAATGGCATTTATTACAGCGGGTATGGGCGGTGGTACCGGTACAGGGGGGGCTCCGATTCTTGCAAAAATTTGTAAGGACCTTGGTATACTTACTGTAGGTATTGTAACCACGCCTTTTGCTTATGAAGGCAGAAAAAGACTGGCACAGGCAGAGGAAGGCATTTCCCTGTTGAAAGATCATGTAGATACTTTACTGGTTATCAGCAATGACAAATTACGCCACCAGTTTGGTAATTTAAAAATGAAGGAAGCTTTTGAAAAAGCGGATAATGTATTGGCTACCGCAGCAAAATGTATTACCGATGTTATCAATAGTACCGGCCAGATAAATGTGGATTTTGCCGATGTGTGTACTGTTATGAGTAATGGTGGCGTGGCAATATTGGGTAGTGCAACTGCCGAAGGAGAAAACAGGGCGCAGGTAGCAATTGAAAGCGCATTGAATTCGCCGCTGCTGAACGATAATGATATCAGGGGTGCAAGATGGATCCTTATTAATATCAATTCTGCCGAAGGCGAAAGTGAATTTACAATGGATGAAGTAGAGATTATTCAAAACTATTTATTAAGCCAGGCCGGTGATGAAAGTGATGTAATACTGGGATTGGGTTATGATAATACATTGGGTGCAGGAATCAGCATTACAATCATTGCTACCGGCTTTGAACATAAAGATCCATTTGCTAAAACAATCAATTCGCCTAAAGAACAAGTAAAGGAAACCAAGGTTGTACTTACACTTGATATGCCGGCAAAAGAGGAAAAGAAATTACAGCAACCGACTTTACAGTTTGAAATAAATGAGCAACCCAAAACGGAAGCTGGTAAAATCAATGTTGCTAATGTAGAAACGGAAGAAGTAGTTGTAACAGCATCTGAGAAAGAATTAAGTGAGTTGATGATGCCAACACTTTCAGAACTTGAACCTGGTGAGCGTAAAGTAGAATTACCAAGTAATAATACTGTGGAAAAAATAGATGAGCAACCGATCTTTTTTGAGATATCTTCGGCATCCGATCAAATTCCTGTTTTTGAATTTGATATCCCTACTACTCCGATACCTTCTGAAAAAAAGCCAGCAACTCCCGAAGTTAAAGCACCATCATCAAAACAGCATAAAGAAGCTAGCAATACGCCTGTCTCGTCAACAGGTGGATATTTGGCAAAGCCCTCAAAAATATATATTGAGGAGCAGTTGCCAGCAAAATCCAACACTGTGGAAAAACTGACCCCTACGCAAAGTACGGCAAAGGAAGACGAGCCTGAGACCGAAATGCGTATGGTGGTTAAAGATTCCCATCCGGCGGCGGAGGAGAAGCCAATTGTACAACAAACTCAGCCAATCATGATGTCCAATGTTGAGGATCGGGCAATGCCTGACGAAACAGAGGAGTTAAGGCGCCGGGCTATGGATCGAATTGCAAAACTGCGTAATTTGTCATTCAATATTAACGCGGCCGATCCGAATAATGAGTTTGAAACGGTGCCCGCTTACCTTCGCCGCAATATGGAGTTGCACAATTCCATTGCCGACGTTGAGAGTTTTTACAGTAACTACACAGTTAAATCTGATGAAAATAATCAGGCAGAAATCAGCACAATAAATACTTTCCTGGACGGCAAAAAGCCAGATTAACTAACCCAGGCCTGTTGAATACTTCTTAGTAAAAAGTATTGCAATGGCCTGTGTTTGTGTTTGAGCCTGCATAACGCAGCTGTTTTTATTTATAGTTTGTGGCCCCTTACTGAAAAGTAAGGGGTTGTGTTTTTATTTATTAAAATCTGAACGCGTCATAGTACCGGGAGCTAAATGATCGCCTTCGGTAAATGCATAGTTTACATATTTAATACCTTTTAATTCCGTAAGCGAATAAGTAACTGAAGCTATATAATTGTATGCGCCGCTGCTACCCATGTTTTGTGTAAGCGTAGTGCTCTCCGGAATAGATACATACAAAGTATCATGAGATGCTTTAACTAATTCAAGTTTTACATCTACCCAACTTGAATTAATATCATTTATGATATTATCCGCAGTAAGTGTATCGGGGCTTACCTGCCTTAATTGTTTTAATACTACTTTCTTTTGCACAGAGTCATAACCGGAAGACCATATCATTTTGTTGACTCCGGCAGGAATCTCATTGGTTGGCTCAATAACTTCAGATGGTAAAAAAGTGGTATCATCTTCCGAAGAAGCCGAATCTGAATTATTGGTATTACATGAAAATAAAATAACAAGCCCGAAAAATAATAAGATGTTTCGCATAGTATAGATTTAAATGATTTCTCCAATATTTTGGTAGCAGGGTTAATTAGCAACTAATCGTTGTGTTATAAAGATAAAATATTTTATTTAGACGGGTTTTTAAGGTATTTGCGCAAGCATGTTTTTAAAGCAGCTTCAACTTGTTTATCGTTTCTTTTAGTTCACCAGTAGAAACTACAACAAATCGGCAATTGTATTGTTACAATTTTGATAAGGGCACTTGCTTTTTTAAAGACTTTTAAATTACCCTGATCATCTTTGGAAGCCTTATATTATAATTGTGGTTACTCATTAAATGGTTTGTAAATCATATTATGAGTTGAACCTATTTCTACTTTGACATGTTCAGAAAACGTAGTTCAGGGTTACAATAATCTTAATTATTGAACGGAAAAGTTGCCATAAAAAACTACCGTACAAGAGAGTGACACAACGATGCCGCCATGAAAAACGGCTGCTGGTCAACAAAAAATTAAAAACGTTTGATTTGTCAAAGTAGAACTATTGTTTTTTTTATTGACAAGCACAACAAATTTTCGTTGCTTTGTTGAATATTCTATCCAACACAATACTTACAGCAAGTATCGGGCAAGTCCAATATTCCATCGTATTTACCGTTATATAAGTGTTTTCAGTTTACATTTGTAATACTTATGATGAATGTAAACACATAGTGCCATATTTTTTAAATGGTTTATCTTTTAACAAAAATGAGTGCAAGTGTCAAAGCAGGTAAATAAAGTAACGGCGGCAGGATTGCTTGTTGCTTTGGGAATTATATATGGCGATATTGGTACCTCTCCCTTATACGTTTTTAACTCTATCATAAAAGATCGTGTAATTAACGAAACCCTTATCCTGGGTTCGCTTTCTCTTATCATCTGGACCATTACCTTGTTAACTACCATCAAGTATGTAATAATGGTATTAAGGGCCGATAACAGGGGCGAGGGCGGCATTTTTGCATTGTTTGCATTGGTGAGGCGACGACGTAAATGGTTGGTAATTCCTGCAATGATTGGTGGTGCCGCACTGCTTTCTGACGGTATTATTACTCCCCCCATTTCTATTACCTCGGCTATTGAAGGCTTAAAAGAACTTCCCCGGTTTCGTGAACTCAGTCAGAATACGATCGTTTATATTGTAATTGGTATACTCAGCGCTTTCTTTTTTACACAACAATTTGGCACTGCAAGCATAGGGAAAATGTTTGGCCCCATTATGTCACTCTGGTTTACCATGCTGGCTGTACTTGGCTTCATACATATCGCAGATGATCTGTCAATCTTTAAAGCGCTCAATCCATATCACGCCATACATTTTTTAGTAACCTATCCAAGTGGTTTCTGGTTATTGGGTGCAGTCTTTCTCTGTACTACTGGTGCCGAAGCATTGTATAGCGACCTCGGCCATTGCGGTCGGGGAAATATCCGTATGTCCTGGATTTTCGTAAAATCATGTTTGCTTATCAACTATTTTGGACAGGGTGCCAGTTTATTAAAACATCATAACCTTAAACTGTTAGATGCCGACACCATTCAACTGGAAGGCATCAATGCTTTTTACGACCTGATGCCCAATTGGTTTATTGTGCCTGGCGTAATGATAGCAACAACAGCTGCAATTATTGCCAGCCAGGCTATGGTAACCGGGTCGTTTACACTTATTAATGAGGCAATGCGGTTGAATTTATGGCCCAAATTCAAAATCAATTACCCAACAGAAGCAAGAGGGCAGATATTTATTCCGGGCATTAACCTGCTTTTATTTGTTGGTTGTGTTGGCGTAGTACTATATTTCAGGGAGTCATCCAGGATGGAAGCTGCTTATGGTTTGGCGATCATTACCACCATGATAATGACAACAATTTTATTTTCAAATTACCTGGTGTTGCATAGGGTAAAACCCGGGCTCATTTATTTGTTCCTGATATTTTACCTGATTATAGAATCAAGTTTTTTAATAGCCTTAATGAGTAAATTTATACATGGTGGTTACATCACAATGATCATTGGTTTTGTGATGTTCTCCGTAATGTACATCTGGTTTAGAGCCCGGAAAATCAAAAATCGTTACGTGGAATTTGTGCGTATGGAAGAATACATTCCTAAGCTGGAGGAATTGAGCAATGATTCGTCGGTACCAAAATATGCAACACATCTGGTTTATTTAACAAGTGCCAATAACCCAAAAGAAATAGAACATAAAATCATCTATTCTATATTGAGTGGTAAACCCAAGCGTGCCGATATTTATTGGTTTGTACATGTAGACACAATGGATGATCCATACACCTGCGATTACTCGGTAGAACATATTATTCCTAATGATATCATTCGGGTAGAATTCAGGCTTGGTTTTAGAATGGAACCCCGGCTAAACCTGATGTTCAAAAAAGTGGTGGAAGACCTTGTTGCAAACAGGGAAGTAAATGTTACAAGCCGTTACGAAAGCCAGCAACGAAATAATGTAGTAGGTGATTTTCAGTTTGTGGTGATGGAAAAATTTCTTTCGGCAGATAATGATCTTCCTTTCTTTGAGCGTATGGTTATGAAATTATATTTCTATGTAAAAGAAATTTCATTGAGCGAAGAAAAGGGATTTGGTCTTGAGCAAAGTAAGGTAATGGTTGAAAAATTCCCATTGGTAGTTGCACCTGTTAGTAAATTGAAACTACAGCGTGTATATATGGATGAAGATGAAGAATAAACCAGATCATTTCTGTTTGATACAAAATAACTAAGCTAATTTGTAAAGAATTTGCCCGGTAAAACAAAGGGTGATTGCTGAGTTGCTACATTCAAAAAGCTATTTTATGGTCGACTTCCTTTAAACATTTTCTTACATAATTCCTATTGTTCTATTACAATAATTGTTAAAGCGGAATGAAAAGTATCACCTCTATCAAACTTGCAGCACTAATAAGCAACGGAAGCCCGGTTCAATTAATAGATGTAAGGGAACCATACGAACATGAAGTTTTTAACATCGGCGGCACACTCATTCCTTTGATGGAAATAACAAAAAATATTGAACTGATCGAAAAGGAGATTCCGGTTGTAATTTACTGTAGGGTGGGTGTCCGCAGCCAGATTGCTATTCAACGCCTGCAGGATAAGTTTCCTTTTCACAACCTCTTAAATTTGGCCGGCGGAATGGAGGCATGGAAAATACAATTTCCGCTTTAATGCTTTCAGTAATTTACCGTAATTTCTACTTCTCAAATATTTCCTCTTGCGGATCATTTAACTGAATTTAAACGCGGCCTTTGTCTCAAACATTCATCTATATAATTATCGGGTATGTTGTATTGCTGTCACTTGTGTACGTGTTTCAGGAACGATTTATATTTAAACCTGAGAAGCTAAAAAAAAATTTCCAGTACAAATATGATGCACCATTTCGTGAATTGTTTTTTGAAGTGGAGGAAGGTGTAAGCATTAATGGCTTACATTTTTACGTAGAAAAACCTTTGGGGCTAATCCTGTATTTTCATGGAAATTCCCGGAGCATTAAAGGATGGGCAAAATATGCTGCCGATTTTTTCAGGTATAATTATGACGTGGTGTTGGTTGATTACCGTGGCTTTGGAAAAAGCACTGGTAAGCGAAGTGAAAAAGATATGTTGACCGATATGCAGTTTGTATATGATACGCTGATAACCACCTACCACGAAAATCATATGATTGTGTATGGAAGAAGCCTTGGCAGCGGATTTGCGGCGCACCTGGCCAGCGAAAACACACCACGGTATTTAATATTGGATGCGCCCTATTTCAGCTTTACAAAAGTGGTCAACCGTTTCCTGCCGATTTTACCGGTGAAACTGGTATTACGTTATCACATGCGGACTGATAAATGGTTGCCCAAAGTAAATTGCCATACTTATATTTTGCATGGTACAAAAGACTGGTTAATTCCCATTCGTAACAGTGAAAAATTACAGGCTTTAAATCCCCGGAAAATTACCCTGATAAGTATTGAGGGTGGTGGTCATAATAACCTGCCCGGTTTTCCGGAGTACCATAATTTTATCAGGGATATTTTAAAATATTGATCAATGAAATATTATTAGGAAAATGATTCAAGATCAAAGTGGCTATTACTTTCAATTGATCCATCTGTAACTTGCAGGTATGAATAAAAAATTATTACGCTGGATTAAGGTGCTCGTGTTGCTTTATTGTATAATCGGCATTGCTTTATATTATTTACAGAATACATTCTTATTTCATCCGGTAGTGTTGGAAAGAAGTTATCAGTATAAATTTGATACACCTTTTGCTGAAGTAGATATTCCTGTTAATGAAACGGATACCATTAACCTGGTTAAATTTTTCCCGACAGATTCTGTTAGAAAAGGAGTAGTTATTTATTTTCATGGCAATAGAAGTAACATTGGCCGTTATTCAAAATTTGCAACTGCTTTTACCCGAAACGACTATGAAGTATGGATGGCTGATTATCCCGGATTTGGGAAATCAACCGGGGAAAGAAATGAAAAGAAATTATATGAAATGGCAAGGCAGTTGTACCGGTTGGCTGCTTCAAAATATAGCAAAGACAGTATTGTAATTTTTGGTAAATCATTTGGCACCGGAATTGCCGCCTACCTTGCTTCTGCAACAGATTGTAAACAATTGATTTTAGAAACTCCCTACTATAGCATTCCAGATCTTTTTGGCTGTTATGCTCCTATTTACCCGGTTGAGAGAATGGCGACTTATCGAATTCCAACGTACGAATATTTGCTGGATGTAAAAGTGCCCATCACCATTTTACATGGTACCGATGACGGTGTAATACCTTATCGTTGCGCCGTAAAATTAAAAGAATCCCTAAAACCAGCTGACAGGTTTATAACCATTGAAGGAGGTTCGCACCATGACTTGAGTAAGTTTCCGGTATTTCAACAAACATTGGATTCGTTGCTGAGGTAATAGTATTAGTTTGTTTCCATCTTGGGCGTAGGCTTCTTCGGTCTATGTGTTTTCGTTCTTTGGTTTAAGTTTTGTCTTTTCAAGATATGCCTGCAATTGTTCAAAGGTCTGGGCACTTAGAAGATTTATAAATGCTAAAAAAGCAATTAATAATTGACCTTTCATTCTTGTTTTATGTTTGTTTGTAGATGGTCTGAAAAATTACGCCTGTAAGCCGCCGTTTTATTTTCCTAAAGTTTGATTGATAACTGCAATTGCCCACCGAAACCAAGTTCAACAATTTTCTGCAATGTCGAAATGCGGACGTCTTTAATATTATTTTCAACCCTTGAAATATAAGCTTTGTTTGTGCCGCATTTGTCCGCAAGCTGCT
>JBDUEK010000149.1:0-7846 GCA_040002495.1 Ferruginibacter sp. | reverse complement strand
AGTGGCAGATATATTATGCTTCCCGCTGTATCAAAATGTGTTATGAATATTGTTGTCTAATACACAATCCCATACAGTGTAAAGTATAACAAACATGAAACTACTTTTAGATGCAGTAAAATTTAGGGAACTAACGAAGTTGTCATCAACGGCAAAACTGCAAAACAAATTTGAAGTGGAAGTTGAAAACAACGGAATGTATAAATTACTGGATAACGGTTACATCGTTGCCCCTTTGATGGCCTGGATGAATTGCGCAGGTTTATTTTATTGTGATAATATTTTTATCAACTTGTAATAGAAACAACGGTACCCATTTTTATTTTTCTTTTTCAATTGTAAAATAAAAAATACTGCCGGCACCTTCTGTAGATTCAACCCAAATATTGCCACCCATATTTTCAACAATCTTTTTAGTTAAGGCAAGGCCCATCCCCGTTCCCGAATAAATTTCATTATTATGTAACCGTTGAAAAATAACAAAGATGGAATGATAGTATTTTTCATTGATACCAATACCGTTGTCTTTAACAGCAAATTGCCAATGATCTGAAAATTCTTTAACACCAATATGAATTTGAGCAGGCATATTTTCCTTCGAATATTTTAGTGCATTTCCAATCAGGTTTTGAAATACCTGGTGCATTGGAGCCTTGTACACATTCAACACAGGCAAATCATCCACTAACACAATTGCATTTTTTTCCTCTATCCTTTGCCTGAACAAAATCTGAATTTCCTTTACCAGTATATTCAAATCTATTAACGCTTTCTTTGTACCTGTTTTCCCCACTTTTGAATACTCAAGCAAGTCGTTGATGATATGCTTCATTCTTTGAGCGCCATCAACTGCAAACTCAATGTATTTTTTTCCGCGTTCGTCCAATACAGGTTTGTAATTTTTTTCAAGCTGTGTTAAAAAACTGCTGATCATCCTAAGTGGTTCCTGCAAATCATGCGATGCTACGTATGCAAATTTTTCCAGTTCACCATTAGATATGGCAAGATCCTTTGCCTGCTTCTGAAGATTTTCATGCATTTCATCCAACAATACATCTGCAAGCTTTCTTTCCGTTATATCATTCAGCATAACCAACGAAGCTTTTTTTCCATTATAGTCAATCAGGTGGCCACTAATATCAACATACATCAATTCTCCATCTTTTTTATTGTGCCGCCATACCCTGTTGTTAATTCGGCCACCAGCCACTTGCTTTTCAACCAATTCTTCTAAAATGCCCAGGTCCTCTTTAAAACTGATATCTCTTAAATTCAGGCTTAAAAACTCATCTTTGGAATAACCATATTTTAGTAACGATGCCTCATTACAATCTAAGATGTCCCCCGTTTCAAAATCCCAGATAATCAAAGGCATGGGGTTATTTTCAAACAGGTTCTTATACTTCTTTTCAGATTCAACCAGACTGGCGTCTCTTTTTTTCTTCTCTGTTACATCCCTGGCAACACCGTACCGTATTTTGTCGTTTGCGTCCCACCCTGCAGTCCATTCTATATTTACCAATGACCCATCTTTGCGTACATAGCGATTTTCAAAATCGGGCAGAATAACACCATCCATCACGCCAGCAGCCCTTGATGCTGTCTTTTCACGATCTTCCGGGCACACATAATCCAACAAATATTTACCAACCAATTCTTCCGGCTTATAGCCCCATATTCTTTCCGATGCGGCACTCACCTGGATAAAATAACCGTTTTCATCCACCGCACAAATAATGTCAAGCGATGAATCCATAATCTTCTTCAACTGCTGCTGGGCTGCTTTTAATTTTAGTTGATTGACGGTTTCCCCTGTTACGTCTTTTGAATAACATGCTATTCCAAAAGTTATTTTTGCTGCGTCAAAAATAGGACTTAAGGTTATAAGCCTGTATTCCTGTAAATGATTGACCGGGTTGTATAGCTGCTCTGTAATGGTTACCTGTTTGCCGGCAAATACCTGGTCGTAATAACTCTTCCATTTATTGTTCCATTCTTCTCCAAATTCTTTCAGCAACACTACATCACCTTCGGCAGGCAAATTGCCAGTCAACATTTTTATCAGGTGTTTATAAGCATTATTGGCGGAAAGCAGGCAAAGGTTTTTGTCTACCGACCATATTAGGTCATCAGATGCGTTCAGTACAGATTCGTAATTGATTTTAGTTCGTTGATTTTCTGCTATAAGTTTTGATGACTGCGTTACATCTAAAACAATAGAGATTACCAGATGTTGATCTGGTACTAATATATTTTTAGCGTTGATTATTTTCTCTTCACCTGCAGAAGTGGTAATAGTAATATTATTCCATTGTAACCTGTCCGGATCGCCGCTGGCAATGTCTGCCATTATTTTGTCTTTAATGAAATTCCGGTAAACTTCTTCCGGATACACTTTCTCAAAAAACTGGTCTACATTAGCCAGTTCTTCCTGCGTATAGCCATATATTTCCTGAAATTTTTCATTTATAAATATTGTCTTACCATCACGGGAGTCGTTAACAGCAATGCCAAAAGGAAGATTGTGTAGGATAGTTTCAATAAATTCTTCGTTCTCGTAAAATGTCTGATAGGTTTCCTGCAAATTGGGTTTCATTCGATAACAGTTAGTGGTAATTTAAAGGTGAAGCTAATTTAAACACTTTTCTGCTAGTTCGAATAACAAACTTAAAAATTTATCATTTTTTATGGAGCAATTAATTGTGCAGGTAAGCTGATATATTAATGGACTAATCCAGTAACTCTACTTCTTTAACAAGCTTTGCAGACAGGTCAACATACTTCTTAATTTCGCTAACTTCTTTGTACAGGTAGTAAGCATTTTCGCCTGCAACCATATTATGCAACTTATTAATTTTTGAACTTGTAAGTTCAAGGATTAACAATGAATTTTTCACCTTATCGTGGATTCTTTTTTCATCTTTTAGTCTTGTTTCAATAGAAGTGAAATTATTAACTCCGATTCCGATAAAAATGGAGGCAATTCCAGAAATTGCAATTTCCATAGCATTATCCTGCGTAAGAAAAGTAAATAACATAAAACCGACGCCAAGCAGAATAAAGCCAACGACACGAGGTTTAAAAAAGACAACACGAAATTTTTTAAGATAACTCATACCAAAATAATATTGCATCTTAAGAATGATAAACACTGTCCGCTTTCATAAAATGAAAATTGAAACGCATATTGCCTGCAGAATTTTGTAAGTATTAAATCAACAATAATTTGATATTAACAGATTTTATCAACTAAATTTTCGGTCTAAAAAATCAGTCCTACGGGAACGTAGGACTGTTGACAAAACTACCCATAAGAAATTATGATGATCATTCTTATTCGTACTAAAACTACCATCAATAAGTTTTTCTATAACAAGGCAATCGGTCAAAAGGCAAAATTGATCGTTGAAATCAACAACCACGGCTTCCGTTAAAACTGATCATAATTCACAGAAGGATATAAACTTTTTCGATAAACGCACACTTTAACTTATTATCATTCCTTAACAATTTGCAGATGACGAAATGATGCCTAATTTCACGCCTATGCAAATTATCAGCCTTATCATATTGGCGCTTGTTATATATTTTACCGTGAAATGGCTACTAAGAAAGAAAACAATTGTGCCGGGACTAATACCCCCAAATTTCAAATCGATCCTGTTGGAAAAAGTACCTTTTTACCAACAACTGGAACCGGCTCAACAAAATTCTTTTGAGGAAAGGGCCTTGCATTTTTTATCGCAGATAAAAATTACCGGTATTAAAACAACGGTAGAAGAAACAGATCGTGTGCTAATTGCTGCAAGCGCAATTATCCCCATTTTTAATTTTCCGGGATGGGAATATAAAAATCTACATGAGGTGTTGCTATACCCCGATTCGTTTGATGAAGAGTTTCAACAAGTGGGTGAGGGACGGGACGTATTGGGCATGGTAGGCAGTGGCGCAATGAATCATGTAATGATATTATCGCAGCATGAACTCAGGCAGGACTTTTTAAATAAAACCGGGAAAGACAATACTGCCATACATGAGTTTGTACACCTGGTTGATAAAACGGATGGAGCAATTGATGGAGTGCCGGAATCGATATTGGCAAAAAAATATATTATTCCATGGCTGCAATTGATGCAACGGGAAATTGCCTTGATAAAAGATCAGCAATCGGATATCAACCCGTATGGTGCCACCAATGAATCAGAGTTTTTCGCAGTGGTTTCAACTTATTTCTTTGAACGCCCAGAACTGTTCCGGGAAAAACATCCTGAGCTATTTGATTTGATGGAAAAAATATTCAGGCCGTTGGCTAATACTACCACAGCTTAACTTAATTGGAGTGGTGTTTAAGCTAACCCTTTCCCAAAACCAACCGTATCCCTGTACAATTGTGGCGATACATCTGCATTTACTTTAAAAAACCTGCTGAAATAATACTCATCTTCATAACCCAATTCCCAGGCAATTTCCTTAACGGTTTTATTGGTAAGATACAATTCCCGCTTGGCCTCAATAATGATGCGTTCGTTAATAAGGCTGGAAAGCGTTTTATTAAAATGTGATTTGGTAATCTTAGCTAAAGCCTTGGGTGATATATACAAGAGATCTGCATATTCGCTGGCAGTATGTTTGGTTTTAAAATTTTCTTCAATGGCATCTTTTAACTTTTGAAGAATAAAAGGTTCTTTGCCATGTTTTGTTTGTTCGGCCAGTTCAGGCTGTTGTTCCAACTTTAAGCGTGATGCGGTTATTAAAAATACTTTGAGATATGCAACCAGTAATTCATGTTGGGCAAGCGCAGGGTTTTGCATTTCTGCCTCAATATTATCACATACCATTTTAAAAGTGGCGGCAGATTTTTCATCTACCTTAACAAAGGGCGGTTGATAAACATTGTTATATAACACACCATTTAACTCCAGTTCTTTTTGGTGCTTGTGAATACAAAAAAAATCGAAGTGAAAATAGATGGCGACACCTTTAATAGATTTTTCTGTAGAAAATATATAAGGTTGATAAGGCGCAAAAGTAAATAAAGAATTTGCATCAAAATCATAGCCGTCAAAGTCTGCATTTACTTTTCCTGAACCCTCCGTTACCCAAATGAGTGTAAAGAAATTATTGCGCTGCAACTGATCAAAAAAACTGTTGTCTTCAAAATAAAAAAGTTTAAACGCCGGATTTCCGTTCTGTTGATTAAGTAAAGTAAAAGCCGATTGGTTAAGCATAACACAATATTATTTCTTCATAAAATTAATGATTGCCTGGCAAGCGATTCAATTATTTAAATGATTTATTGAATTTCCTGTTCTACTAAAAAAACTATTACACAAATCATTACGAATTACACTAATTCAATCTTATAATTTGGTAATTCGTGTATTAGGTTCTAAAATTCGTGTAATAAAAAATTTATTCTGTACTTAACACCAGTTGCTGTTTAAGACTTGCTACCTCTGCCTCCAGTTCAGCAACACGATTTATTTGAGGGGCCAATGCCGTTTCAATTTCAGCTACCGTAAACCTTGGTGTAATGTGTTGCGTACAATTCCAGTCGTAGGCTTCAATATCCAACACCATCATCCTTTCCGGTCTAAATTTATACGCCTTTAAATCCAACTGCTCAAACAAAGCAGGATCGTCTTTTAGCTCAACAATGCTTGCCGTGGCATAAATTTTTAACCTTGCCTTGGCTGGGTAATCTACCATTATGAGCGCTACATTATTGTTGGTGACCATGTTGCCAACCGTAATGTATTGCATGTTTCCTTTAAAATCAATAAAGGCAACCTGCTTTGCATTCAGCACTTTTAAAAAACCTTTTGGCCCACCACGATGTTGTATGTAAGGAAACCCATTGGCTCCAATGCTCGCCATGTAAAAACTGTCTCTAAGTTCAATAAACCGAATTTCATTTTCAGTCAGCCCATCTACCCAGTTAGACTTTTCCATCCTGGCATAACCAGCCCTGCTGCCCATTTTTTCCTGCATTTCTTTTACTGCGGTACTAAATGCTATTGATCCAAAATTTTCCATTACAATTTATTTAATTCAAATAAAAGACATTGTTTAATTCTATTTGTTTACGGTTGTACACCAACATGCCTGCATCTCTCAATTCATTCAGAATAATATTTACACTTTGCCGCGATGATGAAATGGAGTTGGCTATATCCGCATGTGTGAGATAATTATTTAAAATTATTTTTTCGCCAATTTTACTTCCATCGCTTTGTGCCCATTTCTTTATAAAGTTGATCAGCCTCGATTTGGTATCGCAAAAAACCAGGTCGGAATGCCGGTGCTCAAGCCGGTTTAGTTTTTCAGTTACAATATTTGCATAGGCAATTGCCATCATTGAATTTTGTTGTAACAGTTCTTTAAAATCAAGGTAAGTAAACATCCCTATGAATGCCGTATTGGTTAAGGCCGAAGCATATTCATCTTTGGAGGGCTTTCCATCAAGGCAAAGGTTACCAAATACATCGGGAGAAGTAATGATGTCTTTTATTAGTTCGTGTTCGCCGTCACCAAATGCTGCCAGTTTTATTTTACCAAAAAAGAGCAGGTAAATTTTACTGTAACCACCATCGCCATAGCTGATGGTTTCGCCACGGCTAACAGTTTTCACTTTCATTAAATCTGCAACGGCCGAAATTTTTTCTTCGCTCACATTTGCAAATAACGGGTGGCTATGCAAATAAGTTGATTTGATTGCTGTTGTCATTTAGAGTAAATTTTAACCGGCAAACCGGCTTGTCCAGAATTCTAATTAGTTTTTTTGGCATGCTTTAAAAGGTCATTATAAATTTCTTCCTGTGCCAGAACAGCGTCCCACATAGTATCGCCGCATTCATCCGTCATGAAATTGCAATGCTCAAATATTACCACTTTATCTTCCGGCAAAAGGGTTTTTGAAGTTTGAACAGGTTCAGTTACAACGAGGTTGTTTTGATTAATATTTTTCATAAAAAATTATTTAATTGTTTTCTCGATGCGGTTAGTAGTAAACTCAGTCAAACAAAGTTCTAACAATAACAGCCGTATAAAATGGAGAAACAACGCAATGAGATGGACAATTCTCCCCCGGTATTTTATAACCGGGTTATTTGTTCAGTGCAGGCCAGTTTTTATCCGCTGCTTTAATTCTGCCATCCGTATCTTTCTGCCACATTTTTCTCACATCCAGGTTGTAGTTGAGGTAAAGTTTATTATTTACAATTGTAAAAGCATTGGGGTCGGTTGGTGATAAATGATCCTCGCTGCAACCGTATGCACAAAATCCACCATACTGCGGGGCATAATATTGCGGTGCCAGCTTAAAGCTATCCAGGTTGGCCTGCGATACAAATTTCCATTTACTACCACTCCAGTCGTACGTATAAAGATCGTTACCCTCTACGGCTTTATTTTGTTGAAAATATGCTACCGGATCGTACCCTTTAATGGCGGTACCTTTTGTATTGAAAAATTTAACGGCTTGTGCAGAGCCTGCGGTTGAGAAAATAACTGCGATGAATGCAATGAATACAAATTTCATTTTTATGAATTTATGTTATGAGAATTGATGTTACGATATGCCATCAGTAAATTTTGGTTAAATCAGAATGACCATTTGTTTATGTAGACGCAACAACTTTCAAAGCCTTACAAAAAAAATAAAAATTGTAAAATATTTTTTTGTGGTCTATTGATAGGGTTGCCAACCTTTATGAAACACTTTTAATAAAGTAAGCAAATGAAAAAGGTTGGCAACCCTGCGCAACAATTTTAAATGCCCCTTTAAGACTTATTTATACTTCCCGCTGCATCAAAATGTGTTATGAATATTGTTGATTAATGCAGC
>JBDUEK010000148.1:0-8126 GCA_040002495.1 Ferruginibacter sp. | reverse complement strand
AATTACAAATTGCACCCACATAAAAAAATATTTTTTTTTGGATGTTAATAAGTTTCTGCTAAAAAACAACGTTTTCAACAGTTACTAAAATGAGTCTTATTTAATTTAAAATCAATTAGTTAGCAATAATATATTTCCTTGTTTTGGTATTATTTCAGCTGTGAAAAATAAAAATAAAACAATAATTTAATTTGGTTTATAAAATAAACTACTTTACGTTTGTGTCTTATTTATAAACAATGAAACAGTTAATAATCACCACTTTAATGTTGCTGGGTTTGTCAATACAGGCACAGGTTAAAATAGCCGGACATATTACAGATAATAAGAATAAGCCTATAACGGGGGCGAGTATAACCTTAAAAGACACTTATGACGGAGCAACAAGCGATTCTTTAGGAGCTTATCATTTTACAACGGAGGAAAAAGGAGCCCATGAATTGGAAGTTACTTACTCAGGGTTTAATTCCGTAGTACAAAATATTGTAATAGGTGCTGATGATATGGTTCAGGATATCAGTTTAAAAGAACAGGTTACGTTGCTTAAAGCGGTGGTGATATCAGCCGGGTCTTTTGAAGCCAGCGACAAAAATAAAGGAGCTGTACTTAGCTCAATAGATATTGTTACCACTCCCAGTGCCAATGGAGATGTAACGAGCGCATTTAAATCTTTGCCTGGTACACAACAGGTTGGGGAAAGTGAAGGGCTGTTTGTAAGAGGTGGTACGGCCACAGAAACCAAAATATATATGGATGGAAACCTGGTAAATAATTTCTTTTACAGCAGCACACCAGGCATAGCAACGAGGGGACGGTTTAATCCATTCCTTTTTAAAGGAACCGTTTTTAGCACCGGAGGGTATTCAGCTTTGTACGGCCAGGCACTTTCCTCGGCGCTTATACTGGAAAGTACAGATTTACCTGAAAGAACCGAGGCGGATTTCGGAGCATCTGTGGTTGGTGTGGGCGGCGGAATTCAACATTTGGCAAAAGATAAAAAATCATCCTGGGGTGTTTCTTATAATTATACCAACTTATGGCTTGCCTTTAATGTAATAAAACAAAAGCAGGATTTTTACCAGGTGCCGGTAGCTCATCAGGGCGATGCTAATTTTAGAATAAAAACCAAGAATGGTGGATTTGTAAAATATTATGGTTACCTGAGCACTAATAGTGTTGGTTACAGAAACCCGGACATAGATAGCAGTGTTTTAAAAGACGCTTTTGCGATTGATAATATAAATACCTATCAAAATATTAACTGGAAAGACAGGATTGGTAACGGATGGAAAATAAATACCGGTGTCAGTTTTAGCACCAATAAAGATGATATCAAGAATGAATTACAGGATGCGGGCAACAAAAAAATAGTGATAGCCAACCCCGGTTTTTATTCATTTAAAAATTTTTCACTGCTTAATACAGCCAGGTATGCCCAGGCAAGAGTGGTGTTAGAAAAAAGAATCAAAGGGCTAACCGCTATAAGATTTGGTGGCGATTATTTTTACAGCAATGAAAAAACTGATTACACCACGTTCGACAACAAAAAATACACAGAAAAAGTAGTTGATAACTTATATGCGGGATTTGCCGAAACAGATATCTATATCACAAACAGTCTGGCATTAAAATTAGGTTCACGCCTGGAACATTCTGCTATCATTAACAAATGGAATATTGCACCACGACTTTCACTCGCATACAAACTTGCTGAAAAAAGCCAGGCATCATTTGCTTATGGTGTTTTTTATCAAAACCCGGAGCGTAAGTTGTTGCCTGGCGTTGCAGGAATTGACTATTCAAAAGCTAAACATTACATTTTTCAGTACACCCGGCAAACTACTGACCAGATTTTCAGGTCAGAGATTTTTTACAAGAAATACGACGATCTGTATAAATCAGGTTATAATAATACCGGTAAAGAAGTGGCTGCAAATAATAGCGGCTATGGCTATGCAAGGGGAATAGAATTTTTTTGGCGGGATAAAAAAACATGGAAGAATTTTGATTACTGGGTATCCTATTCATTCCTGGATACCAAGAGAGATTACCTGAATTTTCCAGGTGAAATTGTACCTTCCTTTGCAGCAAAACATACTGCATCGGTTGTGTTTAAACGCTTTGTATTGCCATGGAAAACAGGCTTTAATTTAAGCTACAATTTTGCAACAGGAAGGCCATACTACAGGATTGCTTATGATAGCACACAAAGTAAATTTGCTATCACCGACCAGGGAAAAACAATCAATTATAATAGCATGAGTTTTAGCATTAATTTCTTGCCAAATTTGGGCAAGCAGGATGCCAAAACCTTTGCTGTGTGGGTATTGGGCATTAATAATGTGTTAGGGCAAAAACAAGTTTACAATTACAATTATAACAATGATGGCAGCAGAAAGGATGCAGTAACACCACCCAGTAAAAGATTTGTGTTTATAGGTTGCTTCTTAAGTTTCGGCACCGACAGAACCCAGGATGCAATTAATAATAATCTATAGAATTTAATAACAACATCAAATAAAAATTAAACAACTAAAATAGTAACAATGAAAAAGATCATCCTTTCAACAGCTATGTTTTTACTTTCAGTTTTTGTATTTGCTCAAAGCGAACGATACACCGCAGCTATGAAAAAAAACCTGGCTTCAATTGACACTGCAATGGCAAATCCTGCCAGTTTATTAAGCCTCTCAAATAATTTTGAACGTATAGGAAATGCTGAAAAAAATCAATGGTTGCCATTTTATTATGCGGCTCTTTGCCAGGTGAACTATGGTTTTATGGAAACAGACAAAACTAAAGTGGATGGGTATGCAGATAAGGCAACGGCACTTATTCAAAAAGCAGATTCCCTGGCACCTAACAATTCAGAAATCTCCTGTATGAAAAGCATGATTGCAAGTTGTCACATGTTGGTAGATCCAATGAATCGCTGGATGCAATATGGCCAGGAGAGCAGCAGTAATTTAGCAGCAGCTATTTCACAGGATCCTTCCAATCCACGTCCACATTTTTTAAAGGGCCAAGGATTAAAATATACGCCCGAGCAATTTGGTGGTGGATGTAAAACTGCATTACCGGAATTACAAACTGCCATTCAAAAATATGATGCCTTTAAAAAGGAGAGTGAAATTTCGCCTGATTGGGGAAAGGAACTGGTAGAGAAATTGATCAGTGATTGTAAATAAACTGTTACGAAGTAATTAGAATACTGCCGTTAAGTTCTTGTTTTATTACACGAATTCTAAAACCAAATTACACGGATTAATTTACTTTATTGATGAATTAGTGTAATTCGTAATAATTCGTGTAATAAGGTTTACGTCAAATTATATCTAACATATCACTACCATTAATTATTTTAATATGGAAAATGAAACCCTTTCAGCTCAGCAAAGTCTGCTTTTAATTCAATCGATGATTGATAAAACAAAGACGCAATTAGGCGATAACAGCATATATTTTCTAATGTGGGGATGGCTGGTTTTGGTTGGTTGCCTGTTGCAATATTTTTTGATGGTAATAATACATTATCCGCATCACTATTATGCATGGTTTGTAATTATCATTGGTGTGGTAGTTTCTACTGTTTATAGCATCCGGCACAGGCGGCACCAGCAGGTAAAAACTTATGTAGGCGAAAGTATGGGCGTTTTATGGAGTGGTATGAGTATCACTTTTGTAGCACTTGTGTTTATTTTAAGCCAGATAGGTTGGAACTATGCTTTTCCTTTTTATATGCTACTTTACGCCACTGGGACCTTTATTAGCGGAGGCATTCTGAAATTTAGGCCTTTGCAAATTGGGGGAATAACGTGCTGGATACTGGCGGTAGGTGCTTGTTATGTTAGTTATCAAAATCAGATATTATTTACTGCGGCGGCCATTCTTGCCAGTTACCTCATTCCAGGGTATTTATTAAGAAGATCAAGAGAAAAGGTAAGTTAATGGCAACAGAAATCAGCGGTCATTTAAATCCATTAAAAGTGAAAGATGTTAAATGTTTAAAGAATTAGATCCCATATTACATTCTCAGTTACGATTAGCCATAATAAGTTTACTTATTGGAGTGAAGGAAGCAGAGTTTACGTTTTTAAAAGAAAAAACAAATGCTACAGCGGGTAACCTGAGTGTGCAGGTCAACAAATTAAAAGATGCGGGATACATTGAGGTAGTAAAACAGTTCAAGGAAAATTATCCGCAAACCATTTGTAAAATTACCAGGGCTGGTATTGAAGCCTTTGAAAAGTATGTAAATGCGTTGCATTCTTATGTAAACCCAACCAACGGCTTATAAAAATGATAGGGATAATGTAAATGCAAATCAATGATTTCAGTTATAACTCAATTGACTTCCTGATCATAAAATAGATAGCTCTCCTTACTAAGGGAGAGCTATTTCATTTGTGCCTGGTTTAGAAGAATTATTTCCAGAGAATGAACCTGGAACTGAAAGTTTGATTATTTGTTACCAGCTGAATGGTGTAAGTACCTTCATTTAATTTAAGTGAATTTACAACCGGAAGATTATTGATTCCGTTGGTAAGTTGGTTGGTTTGTTGCAACACAATTTTGCCGGTTTCATCCAGCACTGTTATTGAAGCTGTTCCTGCTTTGGCAGATTTAAAACGAACCATTGCTTCGCCAGAGGCACGGTCTGGTACAATGCTCATTTCTTTTTCTTTATTATTGGCTACCTTATCGGTATTAGCTTTAATAGAAATTGAATTGGCGAATGCAGCATCGGTCATTATTGAAACGGATGCAAATACGATTGCAGTTAAGATTATTTTTTTCATACTGTGTGGTTAATTAATATAAATCAGAAAATGGTAAAACTTGTTTAACAGATTGATTTTACACAGTAAATAATTGGAGAAGCTTTTTAATGGAGATTGAATGAGGATAACTTTCGGTTAAGGGGTAGAAAGTTATAGTGGTTTAGTAATTTGTAGAAAATGTGGTAAGCATCTTTCGAGAGTAAAACTAGCACTTTATTTTAATCTGCCAAATATTTTTTTCTTTTTGTTGGCATTTTCCATTTCGTATATATTGAACAATTCATTCCATTAACCGTTTTACCTTTACCAATAAATTATTTAATGTCAGTTATTATCGGGGTTCAAAATCTCTCAAAAGAATTTAAAGAAACTAAGGCAGTAAACGATCTCTCTTTTACAGTTAATGAAGGAGATGTGTATGGTTTTCTTGGCCAGAACGGTGCAGGAAAATCAACTACAATACGAATGCTGCTGACATTGGTAAAACCTACAAGTGGCGAAATATCCATGTTTGGCAAAAAATTAGGTACCCATCGCTCAGAAATTTTAAAGCAGGTTGGTGCCGTAATTGAAAAGCCGGATTTGTATAAATATCTTTCTGCATACGATAACCTTTCCATTTTTGCAAGAATGAGTGGCATTAAAGTAACCCGCCAACTGCTGATGAAGCAATTGAAAATGGTTGGATTGGAAGATAGGGCAGAAAGTAAAGTAAAAACATTTAGCCAGGGGATGAAACAGCGTTTAGGTATTGCCGTTGCACTTGTACATAATCCTGCATTGGTAATGTTGGATGAGCCAACAAACGGCCTGGATCCGCAGGGCATTGCTGACATACGAAACCTTATTTTACATTTAAGTAAAGAAATGGGAAAAACTGTTTTAATTTCTTCCCATCTGTTAAACGAAATTGAACTGGTTGCTAACCGGATGATCATTATTCATAAGGGAAAAAAAATTGTGGAAGGAAATGTCGCAGATCTGTTAGATCCGGCACATACCGTTGTTGATATAGAAACCATCAACAATGATGCAACCAGGCAAATCCTTCAGTCATCTGAATGGAATACTTTTTTACAAAAAGGCAGCCAGTTACAATTAATGATGGATAAAGAAATGGTGCCAAAACTGATCAATGACCTGGTAGCTAAAAACGTACAAATATTATCCGTAAACTCCAGCCACTCACTGGAAAATTATTTTCTATCACTTACAACCCAACCTGGATATGCTGAATCTTTTGCAAATTGAATTATTTAAAATTTCCAGGCGGCCTCGTACTTATATAGCTTTTATTGCCATTGCGGCCATTGTTTTTATTTTTCAGTTTGCTTTTAAAGCTGATGGCCAAAGCTATATGAACCTGATGTTGCAAAGTGTAAAAGATACCTTCGAATTTGAAAGAGTAAGGGCCATCAATGGATATTTTATGTGTTATATCATTCTTAACACATTGTTGATACAGGTTCCAATTTTAGTTGCGTTAATTGCAGCCGATTCTATATCAGGCGAAGCCAATATGGGAACCCTGCGTTTACTGATGTCAAAACCTGTAAGCCGCACCCAATTGATCCTTGTAAAATTTGCAGCCGCCACCATATTTACAATCCTGTTATTACTGTGGATGGCCGTTACTTCACTGCTATTTAGTATCTGGATTTTTGGAGCAGATGACATGCTTATTTTCAGAACAAAGGGAGAGGAGTCGCAAATATTATTGATTACGAAAGATGATGTAATCTGGCGCTACCTGGCAGCTTTTGCTTATGCAACGGTAGCACTGACGGTAATTGCAGCATTGGCATTATTGCTTTCCGTATTTGCAGAAAATTCAATCGGCCCGATAATAGCTACCGTATGTATTGTAATTGTTTGCACCATTATATCAAATATAAACGTGCCGATCATTGATCGAAATGTAAAACCTTATTTATTTACATCGTACCTGGTAGGGTGGAAAGGTTTTTTTTATATTGGTACTACGCCTGAAGGAATACCGGTTAAAGGAAGCATTGAAAACTGGCCTGCTGTGAGAAATAGTTTATTGATTTTGATTGGCCACATCGTTGTGCTGGTAACAGCTTCGGTGGTAGTTTTTAAACGAAAAGATATTTTATCCTAAAATAATTTTGAATATGATTCAGTTAGTAAAAAGTTGTTTGTTTTTAATGTGTACCCTAAGTGCGTTTGCTGCAACTGCACAAATGGAAGTGAATGTATTGATAAAGAAAGTGAGTGAAAAAATTGATAAGGTAAACAATTATGAAGCCTCCGGTAAAATGAAAACAGATGTAAGTTTTTTGAAAGTGCCCGAATCTACCGTGAAGATTTATTTTAAGAAACCCGATAAATTGAAAATAAAAAATGAAAAGGGAATTTCATTTGTACCAAAAGGAGCCGTAAGTATTAACCTGAGTAATATTTTAAATGGCCACAATTATACAGTGATTGATGCAGGTACCGATAAAATTGGAAACCTGGTTGTACGGGTGGTGAAATTATTGCCGGAAGATGATAATGCAGATGTGGTACTTTCTACCGTTTACATTGATGAAGCAAATTTGTTGATCAAAAAAGCAAAAACCACCACCAGGGAAAACGGTAGTTACCAACTGGAAATGGTGTATGGCAAATATGCCGCATATGGTTTGCCGGATAAGATAGATTTTACTTTCAATACAAAAGATTACAAATTACCAAAGGGCGTTACGTTTGATTTTGATGATGGCACCAATAATAATAAAACACCTGCTGATGCAAGCCGGAAAAATAAGGGCATGGCAGAGATAACCTTTTTTTCGTACAGCATCAACAAGGGTGTTTCCGATTCAGTTTTTTAAAAAGCAGCATATTATTTATGCCTCTTCCAATTGCTGAATATTCAATTTTTTCATGCCCATTAATACCGGCATTACCCGTTGAGCTCTTTCGGGATCGCTCATTAATTTTCCGATTACCGTAGGAACGATTTGCCATGAAACACCAAACTTATCTTTTAGCCAGCCACACATACTTTCTTTGCCTCCATCGGCTGTAAGTTTTTCCCAGTAATAGTCTATATCTTCCTGGGTATCGCAGTTTACTACGAAAGAAATGGCTTCATCAAATTTGAATTGAGGCCCGCCGTTTAGCCCCATAAACTTTGTTCCATTTATTTCAAATGTTACTACCATTGGTGTATCGGCAGTGATTTTTGAATTTTTAAAAACGGAGCAATAGAATTCTGCGGCTGCTTTGGCATTACCATCAAACCATAAGCAAGGGTATATCTGATCAGTCATTTTTTGTAATTTTAATTAGGGCCTGCTCAAAAACTCAGTCGCCATTTTTTTCTGCCAAAAATTC
>JBDUEK010000147.1:0-8159 GCA_040002495.1 Ferruginibacter sp. | reverse complement strand
ATTGTTATTTTAAAGATAGAACGATTGCGATAAAGACAATGCGGCTGGAATAAGTGTATGTTTTTGATTCAAATAAACCCCTTTAAAAAATTTATACAAGAATAATCAAGTAGCAGGTGTGAAGGATGTGTTCGGTGAGAACACCGACCACGGGAGTAAAGCAGTATTGCCATCCAGGCAAAGAACGAGCAAAAATTGCAGAGCAGTCTGAAGAACTCGATTGAGATGGGCGATAAACGTCGGACATACATACGCCAGCGGCGTAACCTGTTTGTAGGTAACAAAACAAAATGCAATTTGCCCCAGAGGGGCAACCTCTTTATTGCTAGATTTTACCGCTGGTACAAGGGGGCATTTAAACGGCTAGACGGCCGGTTGCTGGCTTTATCTGCTTGTAATTAATAACCTAATGAGAATAAAATGTATTTACCATGGCCATATATTAAGCAGATAATATTTGTCGTAATTTGGTTAATAGATTTATAGTTGAATTCTACCGAATAGATTCCATGCGTTAAAAATGATTTCATTTTATTAGACAGATATTTTCCAGTTTTATCTGGTTCGCTTTGTTTATAGAAATTAGAGAAGTAACTCACCAATTTAAGTATTTGACTTTTTTCCAATTTGGTAAGCAGTAAATCAAAATCCGTATCGATGACATCAACGTTAGGTTCTGGCCCATTTTTGTATTCGAAGTCGAATAATTTCTTATTTGATTTTTGGGACTGACTAACAAGGTTGATAAAACTGCTGTCAATTTTATTATATTTATCTCGCTCTGAATCTTGTCCATTAGTAGCAAATGGGAAAAGAATAGAAATAAGAAACACTATTAAATTGTTCATGGTCTTTTAAGCTTACTGCTAACGTTTAGAAGGTTTACTCTTTGCTTTTATTGAAATCCACTTCTTCCATTTCCATGAAATTGGTAAGAGGATAAATACCTTGCACACCTGTTAAAATAAAATTTTGCAGAGCTGTGAATATATTCAATTGAGTTAGTTGCAAGCTGCCACTTACCGGAGCATGGGTTATTATGTACATAATCTAATTTCTGCAACAAAAATTCATTGCTTCTGCAATCTTTCCAGTCAAAGGAAAGTTCCCAAACTTCGTGCTGTTTTTTATTTGATTTCCTGGTAGCTTCTACGCCGCCGACTAATTGTTCTAACTGGTTTTTTTCATTATTTTTTTTCAGCCGGCTAATAATTTCATACACCATGAATCTTTTACCATTACCAATGATCGTGTTGATGCTTGTGGTTGTATTAATAAAACTGATTAACACATGCACATGATTGGGCATTATGACATAGCCATTAATAAAATGACCTTTGCTTTTTAAAATGATCAAACCATTTGTAAATGATGTCATACCCATTTACGCTATCAATTAATGGCAGCCATTGGTAGCAGGTAAAAGTTATAAAAAACATTCCGCAGTTATGTGGTATGGTTCGTTTTACCGGCATAAAATAAAGATACTAAAGTAAATATGGTTCGAGTATTTCGGCTCATTTCGTTTTGCAAAGTCAAAAGAAAAATATTTCGGTTATCAAATAAAATATCGATCCATTATGCGCAACGTCCTCGGCTCTGCTTAGGCTCGTTGAGAGACGTTGCTGGGAAGAAACAGACCTTGCTGGGAAGGAGTCGAATATGTCTTAGTTCCTTATTAATGCAGTTTTCAATTTTCTAACTGCTGAATTAAGATAAGTTTCCTTAATATTCCAAACTTGCAAAAGTTGATTGTTACATTTTAGATAAACTGAATTGGCTCTCATATATCCAAAATCTTTCTCTATTATTTCCATCTTCTGTAGTCCTATAATCGTCGCTTCAAATTCTGTCAAAGCGTTGATTAATTTGATGCTGTCAATAAGAGAAGGTTTACCATAACCTTTGCTGTCATTAAAGTTATACTTTGAAAGATATTTGTTTCCGTTTTTCTCAAACTTAAAGGCATCGGTTTTACTGGTGTCAAAATCTTTCATTGTCTCAATAAGGATGTCTATTTTATTAGCCGTTCTTAAAGTGTCGAACTGTATTACATTCTT
The DNA here is from genome assembly GCA_040002495.1 of Ferruginibacter sp. Lineage (GTDB taxonomy): Bacteria > Bacteroidota > Bacteroidia > Chitinophagales > Chitinophagaceae > Ferruginibacter. The sequence continues at coordinate 6,099 of JBDUEK010000147.1, read as the reverse complement.
AACATCATAACACTGGTCGTAAAAATCTACATATATATTACTGTCTATTTTTAAAGGTTTTTTGATGTCTTCATTAAAGATAGTCTTGATTAAATAATGGTATGTCCCGTTTGATAAATCTTTATAAACAATAGTGCCACCGCCTTTAGTTACTGTGTCTAAATCGGCAACACACTCTTTACCTAAACTGTCATAAAGTATAAAATTCTTTGTGTCTTCATAGTTTGAAGATTCAAATGGTAAGTTTATGGTAACAGTGCTTTTATTAGTCACTGATAAAGTCTTGTCATTTGAATTTTTACAAGCTAAAAAGAAAAATAAAGCGAAAAAGAAAAAATACTTTCTCAAATTAGTAGGGTTTTGTCAACTCTTTAAATTGTAGGAGTGCACATTTTTTATTGCCACCAACGTTTGTATCACCGCAAGTTCAATATCATTGATTGCGGCAATACCCAAATATAGTTGTATATACGCAATCGAAAATGAATAAAGTTAATCCCAAAGTGAAGTATGTTTTCGATAACATTTTCTTTGATGCTCTAAACAGCTTCAGTAGGGTATGGCACTTTGTTGCATAGCATTACCGAACGTACAAGTGAGTGACACAACCAAAGCTGAAGAAAGTACCATTGCCGGTAAAATAAAAATTTTCACAAATAAAAATTGAAGTAGATAACTTACTCAAAGCTATACATTACCTAGCCGCTTTTTTTTCCAAAAATATATGCTGCCAACAATCAGTAAAGAAAGGGCGACGATGATAGCGATGATCCACCACTTTACCGGCGTGGATTTAAATACTACCGGGGAGGTATCTCCCATGATTACAAGGCCTGCCCAGTATTGTGGGCCAAGTAAGCGGCCGTTGTGGGTTTTAAGATATTCGAGTTTTGCCTTTTGCAATGCTTCATCTTTCCGGAGCCCTTCCTGCAAAAATTTATAAAAAAGATCGGTGATGATGGTGCTGGTTTGTTCATCAATTTTCCAGAGGCCGGTTAAAATGCTTTCGCTGCCTGCATAGTTAAAAGCATGTGCCATTGATATCATGCCTTCGCCATCCTGGTAACCGGGGCTACCGGATTCGCAGGCAGTTAATACTGCAAGGTTTGAAGCAAGATTACAATTGTAAATATCAAAAAGGTATAGGGAGTTGTCCGCCGTTGTATGCTGCAGATCCTTTGCAAAAATCAATCTTGAGTATTCAGGAAAACTATTGTTTGATTCTGCGTGCGTTCCAATATATATGATGCTGTGATTACCCGCCTGCTCCTTAAAGGCCGCTGGTGTTGACTGGTTGTTTAAAAACAATTCTCCACCCAGCTTGTCCTGGATTTTTTGTGCAAGGCTGGCCGTAAATGGCAGCGGTAATAAAGAGAGGTAAGTATTATCCAGGTGCAGGGAATCATTTTTTGCAATGCCGCTGTATTCCTTCTTTTGCTGGTCGGTAAACCCGGGCGTAAATCCAATAAAATTGTCCTTCATTTGCTCCGCTCTTTTTTGAGGATTGATAGCAAGTAAACTGTAATGGTAACTGATAGCGTATTTGTTTAGCAGGCAATTATTGGCAAGGCTTGCATAGTTATTTACAGGTACGCTGGTCAGCATTTCAAAACTCAAATTATATAAAATGCCATCCGGAATAATTATAACACCTGGTGTACGTATTGCTTTTTCAATTGGTTGCCATAGTTGCTGGTAAAGTGTAAAACAAGTGGCTGTAGTTTTTTCTGCAGTTGCTTTTGAATTATGAAGCACTAAGATGTTGGCTGACAGATTTTGACTGCTGATTGAAAACAATTGCTGCTGCTGTTTATCTGCTACCAATGCATAAAGGCTATCAGCAACAAAAAAATACCTGACCGCTGTTACCTCAGCCGGAATAACTTTACACAGTTCAGGAAGGCTTTGCTCTTTTTTTGCATAACGCATATTGTAATAATCAGGGTACTTATTTTTCAGTAAATCCTGGTAGGCGTTCCAGTTGGTCCATGCGGTTAAATAGGTACTTATTTGCTGATCGTTACGGCCGGTGCCCTGCAGCGCCATTTTAATATCGTCTTTTAGTTTTATCTCCCTGTTAATAACAGTATCGGGTATGTTGGAAAAATGTATGGCCCTTTGTTTATCCATCCGTGAACGTATCCTTGCATACATGCCTGCTTCCTGTAAGCCAATTATTTTATCAAGGTAGGTGGCTTTGCCGGTTAGATGATATAATTCAAGATTGAGTTGCTTAATAAAATCCAACAGTTCTTTGTTATCAGCATTCAGTGTATTAATATCTTTCTCATCTGTAAAAATTGTTTTCCTTTTTTCAAGGATATTTTTTGCTTCGTAGAGATTGGTTAAAATGCCGTTGATTGATTGGGTATCTTTTACTGTTAGCAGCTCATAGTTTGCTTTTGATTGTAATAAAATCAACCCCGGTTTTTCCATTGCTATTTTGATAGAGTCCAGCGGCTGTTTGCTTGTAGCCGCAAGTTTATTTACGATGGTTAACCCTCTTACTGCTGCTGATGCAGTTGCAATATATTTTTTAAGTTTAAAATTAACGGCGGCTAAATTTTTCAGTTGCAACGCTACTTGTAATGAATTTTCACCCTGCGCTTTTCTTACATAATCAAGGCCTTTGGTTATACTGTTAACTGCCAAGCCAGGTTCATTATCCGTGGCATAAAACATCGACACCTGGTACAGGTAACTTAAATAAAGATCATCATACTGCCCATCGTACACCAGTTCGTAAATGCGGTTGGCTTCTTTAAAATTAGCCGCAGCGGCTACATTATTTTTAAGGCCATCGTTGGCAATGGCAAGTTGTGAATAACCTTCTGCACCCCATGAATTATTGATATCGCCGGTAGCCTTTACACGGGCTATGCCATCTTCAAGAAATGTTTTGGCTTTGTTGAAATTGCGCTGGTTATTGTAAATGGTTCCTAAAAAAATAAGCGACTTATAAATCTCCGGGCTTTTATCGCCAAAGTTGGCAAGCTTTTGCCGGTAGGAATAATATAACAGGTCGTGCGCTTTTGTAAAATCACCCAGTTCCAAAAAAACTTTCGCAAGGTTATCTACCGATTGAAACTGGCTGATACGGGCATGATCTTTTTTAGGATTTGGTTGCGGGGAAGCAATGAATTTTTTATAGTTGGCGATAACACTTTCAAACATGCTGATGGCTTCGGTTGTTTTACCCAACACATTATAGCAGGAGGCCATATTATTTTGCACCAGCGCCACACGGAAGAACCGATTCTGCGGTGTACTATCCATCGTGTTTAGAGCATCTACTGCTTTGCTGAAAAAATACACCGCACTATCTACTTTTGAACTGTACCACATCACAATGCCCAAAGCATTGTTGGCAAAGTATAATTTTTGCGCATCCGGTTTTGGATTACGTTTTAAAAATTCAATTGACTTTAAATAATGGCCGCTGGAAATAGCATATTTTCCTAAACGCATGGCATAATCTCCCAGGTTAGATTGGATAGCAGTAAGCTCGCCGCTGATAACTTCTGGTTTGCCCAAAAAATACTGATCAATGTCTTTTGTTAACTGGTAAGCCAGTTCATGATTACCCTGGTTGCTGAAAAAGGAAGCTGCCTCTAAATAAACACTCACCAATGCTTTATGATAGGGAAAAACTTCTTTTGCTTTTTTTAGCAATGCCAGTAACTCAGTTGTTGCTACAGCATCGCCTTTTAATTTGGCCGTTGCTTTGCCCAGGTAATTTATATAATCGGGAATAGTATCTGCATTGCCGGTAGTAAAAAAAACAGCCAGTCTTTCTTTTGAAATTGAGTAAATCTTACTATAGTTTTCACTACTGATCAATAGATCAAGATCGGCCACTGTATCATCTTTTTGTGAAAAGCATGTGCCGGTTGAAAATAAGACCGATAATAAAAAAAGAGTAAAATATTTCATCATTATTTTAGTTGGGTGCATTTACAATTGTCGCAAGAGGTGTCATCTTTTAGCCAAAACTTTAAAGTTTGAAGTGAATTAAAAAAGATGACACCTCTATTTTTAAGCAGCTACAATTTTAAATGCGCCCTTTTAGTTTGGCCAGCAATGCATCCTTACCCGGATGATCTGACTGACTGATGGCGGCTATGGCAGCAGTTTTATTTTTTTGTTTAAGCAGTGCCAGTCCTAAATACCAATAAGCTTCTTTTTCAAAAACAGACTGCTTGTTTTGCGTTACATTGTTAAGGCTGCTGATGGCTTTTGATAAATCATTATTTGCAAGGCTGGCGCAACCAACAAAATAATTGAGGGTGTCGTTGGTTGTATTTGCGGTTAGTAATTTCTCCCATCTGTCCAGGGCTTCCGTATAATGGGCCGTTTTATAATCCACCATTGCCCGGCTAAATTCATAATTATCTGCAATGCCCATTTCAGTTGCCAGGCCGGGGTCTGGTTGGTAATAGTTGGCATATAATTTATCTTCGGCCGGCTTTTTAAACAACATCAAACCTATCACAGAGATTACGCCAATGACAGCCGCAGCCGCTGCCAGTTTTTTAATGCGGTTCATTGATATAACCCTTGTATGCAATTGTTTATTTACGTTATTAAAGGTGGGCAGTATTTCCCTCAATGCCGCTTCCTGAATGCCAAGCGAAATCAGTTTTATCTCTTCCAGTTTTTGTTTCCATTCAGCATTGCCGGCCAGCCTTTCTTCAAACACAATTTTATCAGCAACAGGCAACCGGTCGTTTAAATATTGGTCTATTAGTTCCAGTTCTTCTTCAGTAATATGTAACATACTATTCATCATACTAATGTTTTGTTTTTCAAAAGGGATCGTAATTTTTCAATGCAACGGTATTTATTATTTTTGGCTGTTGCTTCTGTCCAACCAAATAAGGCAGCAATGGCCTTCATTGATTCTTTACCATAATAAAACCTATTTAAAACTTCCTTGCAATTATCACCCAGTTGCTTAAAGTATTCTGCAACACAACTGATGGAATTATTTTCACTTGCCGGATTTTGATCTGGTATATCATAATCAAAATCTTCAAGTATAGGTATAGTGCTTTTATGTGCAACTGTTCTTAAATGGCTTATCCACTTATACTTGCTTACCTGGAAAATATAGGCATCCAATGAACGCTCATGCTGCGGAACAAACTTATCAAGTTGTATATTTTTCCATACGCTGATAAAAGCTTCCTGGAAAATATCCTTAGCCTGCTCCACAGTACCGCCATTTTGTAAAACATATTTTTCCGTTGCAGGAAAATTGGTGATATACAATTGTTGCAGGTGCTGGTTGTTATTGCTTTTTATCGCTTGTAACTGTTCTAATACCTTACTGATCTCATTTTTTGCCAACATAGGGTAAAAATAAGAAAAAGGTGTTCAATTTGAACAGGCACAACACGTTGTGCTACAGGACAACAATCAGGTTAACCTGCGCCGAAAACCTTCAGGCGCAATTGAAGCCAGCTAATGAAACATTGTTGAACGTTACTAAGTTGAACAAGGGATAAATTAGCGACCTGTTTTTTTTATGAACCTGGCAGAAGTTTTTGAATTAAGCTTCAGTGGCGTCGCACTCTTGTACATTTTATCAATGAGGAGCAAAATGCCAACTCCCTGATTTATCGCACTCTTGTACATTTCACCAATGATGAGCAAAATGCCAACTCCCTTATTTATCCCTTGAGAAGTTTATCGGTTTCATATTTTAAATATTTTATGGTTGTTTATACTATTATATCGTTTCTATTACAAAATGTCATCAACCCGTATTTGTTAAAAACTATCATTATTGTCCGACAAAAAATATTCAATATCGCTACAACTCTTACTGGTTCAATGTTCTAGCCCCTGTCCTTTGGAGAGAGCCTGTCCCGATTTTTCTCGGGAGGTTGGGGTGAGGTCATTCAGGCGTAGCAAGGAATACAAGAGTTTAGTCGGACAACACTAAAAAAAATTGCTTTTCAACATTTTCAAGTTTAGTAAATAATCCTCCGGGAACTCACTGATATAATATGTAAAAAGACCGTGACAAGCACGGCCTTTTATTAGTGTGTCAGGCATGTATATCAGCTATAGGGTGCAAGTCCCGAATACGCCTTA
>JBDUEK010000146.1:0-8169 GCA_040002495.1 Ferruginibacter sp. | reverse complement strand
GTTGTATATTTTTTAAGTGATTTTATTCTAAATAATTTCAACACGCCTCCTCCTTTCGTGTCCTAAATATTTCCCCTACAGTTTAAGAATTGTTTTAACTGCACAGTGATCACTGCACTGAAATGTATTCCTATGCCGTAGATTTTTCCACAATTTTTTTCACCAAAAAACAACCAAACGTATTATGTCAAATATGTTAAGGAAAGCTTTGGGCCTGTTTGTAGAATTCGGGCCTGAAGAAACCAAATCAGTTGCCTCATTTAATGATAATGACGCACTACCGCTACAAGTAACTTCTACCAGGATTCACCATCCTGAAAAAATTGTACAAGCCAACATTAACGAGAGCGATCTCGAAAAATTTGAAAGGCATTTTGATGAACTGTTTGATAAGGCAAATCTACCGGGTCCCGACTATTATGAGTTTTACAAAATGATGGAAACCCTGGAATCTGCAGTATCTGACGAAAATATCAGGATGGCTGCCGTGTACTCAACCTTAAAAATTCAGGGGATGAGTAAAGAGATGCTGGTAAGCAGCGCTGAAAAATACCGGCAGGTAATTGATAAGGATAAACAGGACTTTCAACAGGCGGTAAAAACAAAAGTAACGGGTGAAATCGAAGGACGTAAAACCTCCATCGATGAATTGGAAAAGCGTAATAAAACAAACGCCGAAGTGATTCAAAATCTCACCAAAGAAATCAATGAAAGCCGGGGAAAGATTACTGCCCTTAAAAAAGAAATAACGGATGCAGAAGCAAAAATCGATAACAACCTGCATGGTTACAATGTAGCATGCGATGCGATGTTGATCAAGCTGACAAATGATATTGAAAAAATTAAATCAACCTTATAAACTAACATAACATGGAAACAAATGTATTTCCTGCATCACCGCAGGACAAATTAAAATCATACTGGAACCGCCCGGGTGGCAAGTCAGGGCTAATTATTGGACTTGGCTTGTTGATCCTGATCGGTTACTATGTAATGCCAATACTGAGCGCTGTTGTTTGGAACACACTCAACTTTAGCATTGGCCTGGTATGTCTTGGGATATTTCTTTACTGCATTACGCACAGAAAATTAAGGATGAGCCTTTTTTATCTCTACGAAATAATCATGAAAAGATTAGTAGGGTTTGTGATTGAGTTAGATCCCTTCATTATTGCCGAAGACTACATCATGGACATGCAAAGGCAACGTGAAAAATTATATATCCAAAGCGTGGATGTAGAGTCGCAAAAGGAAAAAATTGTTCTCAAACTTTCTGAAAAAGAAAAAGAGATGAACCATATGCTATCCCGGGCCAAAGCGGCAAAAGAAAATAACATGTTGCCGGAATTGGGTAATGCAACCAGGCAGGTAGCCAGGATAAATGAGTATCTCAAGCAATTGGCACCCATCAGGGATAACCTTGCAAAAATTGGTGATTACCTGGGCAAGGTTCATAAAAATAGTGGCTATCTCATTGAAGATGCTACCAATGAACTGGACCTAAAAAGAGACTTGTATAAATCTGTAAGCAGCGGCAACAAGGCACTCAACTCGGCCATGAAAATATTTAAGGGAGATCCTGAAAAAAAGCTAATGGTTGAGCAAAGTATGGAATACCTGAAAGATGATATTGCAGGCAAACTGGCGGGAATGAAAAAGGCCATTAGCTACTCAACAGATTTTATGCGGAGCATTGATTTGGACAACGCAACGTTTGAAGTGCAGGGGTTAAAAATGCTTGAAAGCTATGATCCCGACGTTGAATTGAAATTAACCGTGCAGCCCTGGAGGCCGTCTAACGAACCTCGTGTACCTGGTAAGGTAAGTAATGATAATTATAATGATTTATTAAACTAACAATTAAAAACTAAATAAAATGTCTGTAAAAATTAAAACATCCGGAAAAGTTCTCGGAATTGCAATATTACTTGGTGGCCTGTTTGCCGCTAAAACAATGTGGTGGGATGCCAGGCCAAAGGAAGCCAAAGTGTCTACCGAAATAGGCCAGGTAGTTTTACCCGATGCGCCGGAAGCATCTTTAACAGGTAACGCTGCCAGTAAATTACCATTGCCTTCTGAAACACCCAGTGCAAATGGCGGTACTAAAGTAAAGTGGGAGGTGATGGCATGGAATTCACAGTTTCCATTGATGTATGCAAATGGCGGTGCCTTAACTACCAAAGGCTCACTTATCGATCATGCTAAAATGCAAATCAATATCATCAGGCAGGACGACTGTAATAAGTCGATTGCCGACATAGTAAAGTTTGCATCGGATTATAAAAACAATCCAAACAGTGAAGGCGTGTTTGCTTCGTACATGGGTGACGGTATGCCTTCTTTCTTCAGTGCTTTAAGTAAAGAGCTTGAACCACTTGGACCGGAATATCAACCTGTTGCTTTTTATGCAATGGGTAAAAGTTACGGTGAAGATAAATTGATGGGCCCTGCAACCTGGAAAACAAATCCTCGTAGTGCCTTAGGTAAAACTGTGAGTTGTTTTTTAAGAGATGGCGATATGAACATCCTGCTGAAATGGGCTGGTGACAATGGTTTGAAAGTAAACCCTGATGAAACAACATTCGACAGGACTGCAATTAACCTGGTAGCTGCAGGAGATTTCCTGGATGCTGCAAATAAGTATATCACCGGTTACAAGGAAAAGCGCTTCTTCGTGGAAAATGGTAAAAAGCTGAGTAGTGATACCACCGTGGGTGTTGATGGCGTTGCCACCTGGACACCGGGTGATGTAAACATTGCCCGAAAAAAAGGAGGCTTAATAAACATAGCCTCTACCAGGCAGTATTCAATGCAGATGCCCAACATCACCATCACCATCAGGAAGTTTGCAAACGACCATCGTACCGACCTGGAAAACCTGATTATGGCACTCTCACAAAGTGGCGACCAGGTGCGTAGTTATAGCGATGCAAAAGCGTTTGCTGCAAGCGTTAGTGCCACCGTATACAATGAAGAAAGTGGTGACTATTGGTTGAAGTATTACAATGGTGTTACAGAAAAAGATATCCAGGGCAACGATGTGGAATTAGGTGGCTCAATGGCATTTAACCTGCCCGATGCTGCTACTATGTTTGGTTTGGGTAAAGATGGGTTGGACAGGTATAAAATTGTTTACGGAACATTCGGAGATATACTGTCTAAAATGTATCCTGAGTACATGGCCAATTATCCTGACTATACAAAAATGATTGATAAATCTTACATGCAGTCTGTGATAGTAAACCATCCTGAATTGATGGAAGGTAAAACCATCGGTGTTACCTATGCGCCTACTATTACTGATAAAGTTTCATCCAAATCTTTCCAGGTTCAGTTTGAAACAGGTAGTGCTACCATTAAGCCTCAGTCTTATGCAGTGCTGGACGAAATTTTAAAAAGTTCAGTGGTTGCAGAAAACTTGAAAATAGGCGTGTATGGTCACACAGATAATGTTGGTTCTGCAAATGCGAATCAAACCTTGTCTGAGCAAAGAGCAGCCAGCGTAAAAAGCTATCTGCAAACCAAAGGCATAACTACTGAAAGAATTGAAAGCAAAGGTATGGGTAGCACCCAGCCAATTGCCGACAATAGCACTACAGCTGGTAAAGCCGAAAACAGGCGGGTAGAAATAGTACTGGGGCAATAATATTATACACTAAGGTGGAAGTAGTTTCTGTAGTGCGGAGCAATTTGCACAGCAGACCAATACTTCCACCTTTTTTAAAACCAGATTATGAAACAGATAAAATCGTTTTTTGAACCATTCGGAATTGTAAGTAAAAGCAAGATGTTGATACTTGTGTTTGCACAGATTGTGTTGGTACTTACTGTTTGGCAATGGATGGGTGGAGGATTAATTCCTTCTCCCGGTAAAATTGGTTTAAGGATAATGGAAATAGTAAAGTCGGGTGATTTTTGGGATAATTTTTTTATGAGTTTAAGTCTCACTCTAAAAGGAATGTTCATCGCATTATGCATTGCACTTATCATCAGTTATATTTCATTGATTCCATTCTTTAAGCCGTTGGCAAAATTTGTAATCAAATGCCGGTACCTTACTTTAACAGGGTTGATATTTTTATTTACGCTATTAACTTCGGATGGCAGCCAGTTAAAACTTAGCCTGTTACTTTTTGGTATCGTACCATTTTTTGTAACCTCTTTTTTATCGGTTATTGATGGAATAGATAAGCAGGAATTTGAGTTGTGCGCTACACTTGGAATGAATAAATGGCGCATGTTGTGGGAAGTAATCATTGTTGGAAGGCTTGACCAGGTGTTTGAAGTAATGCGGCAAAACTTTGCCATTGCATGGATGATGATTACCATGGTGGAAGGCCTTAGTATGAGTGAAGGAGGGTTGGGGGCAATGCTGATCAAGTCAAACAAGTACATTGATCTGTCAACCGTGTTCGCTATTCTGGTAATTATTTTTTTAATCGGTGTATGCTTTGATTACGTCCTGGGCGCTTTGCGTTACTGGTTATTTCCTTACACCAAAATTCAATTAAGATCAAAATGACCTATCATATAAACGAGGTTTTATTAAAGGCCGAAAACGTAGGCCTTTCTTATAACGACAAAATCATACTGCGTGACATTGATTTTACAATGCACAATATTGTACGGCCAGACATTGCACAGGGCCAGGTAGTTTCGCTGATAGGCCGGAGTGGCATTGGTAAAACACAGTTGTTTAAAATACTGGCGGGTATGCAAAAGCCAACAACCGGCTCAATAAAGATTGGTGCAGATATGCATGAAGTGGAAGAGGGTGAAGTAGGCGTGGTTTCTCAAAACTATATTTTGTTTAATCACAGAACCATACGGAAAAACCTGGAGATAGCGTTGGAGCATAATGATAAAAAATATACAGAAGCGGATAAGAAAAACATCATAGCAGATTATGCAGAAAAGTTCAATCTTACAGAACACCTGGATAAATATCCATTACAGTTATCAGGTGGGCAACGTCAACGGGTAAGTATTTTGCAGCAAGCACTCACCAGCAATAAATTTATTTTACTGGATGAGCCGTTTTCAGGACTGGATGTTTTGGTGATTGATAAGGTGGTGGATCTATTGATGAAAATTTCAACATTACATGATTTAAATACTTTGATCATTGTAAGCCATGATATAGAAAATTCACTGGCAATTTCAGATACCGTATTCATTATGGCAAATGAACAAAATAAGCCGGGGGCAACCATTACTGAAAAATTAGACCTGATTGAAATGGGGCTTGCCTGGAATCCGGCGATAAAAGAAAGTCCTGTTTTCCAGGAACTTGTTGCTCACATGAAATATAAAATTTAGGAATTTCGAAATGAATAATGATCCTTCTTCTTTATGAAGAAGGATTTTTTATGCTATAAAAATTTCGCCGAAGCCGACGGTTAATTTTCTTTTTATTTTTCGTTTATGAAAAATATTTTACTCACAATGTTTAGTGCTTTATGTAATCCATTTTAAAAATGCATCTGCTATCAAAACATCTAATATGAAAAAAATAATTTTCCTTTTGTTAAGTATCTCCAGCATGTCAATGTCATTTGCAAAAGAAGGTGGCGGCAATGTTAAGGCCAGTTTAACCAACGTAACTGTATTTAGAATAGGCGCAGAATTAAATCATGTTGCCAAAGCTGATCTTATAAAGGGTAACAACGAACTTGTAATTGACAATATCAGTAACACCTTAGATGCAAACAGCATACAGGTTAATTGCAACGGAAATGTAACAGTGATGGGAATTGAGTTTAGTACAGACTACCTGCAACAGGAAACTAAAACTCCGGTTATACTTACGCTGGAAGATTCGATAGAAAGTGTAAATGCATCACTAAAAAAAATAAGAACCAATGCGGCAGTGATGAATGATTTGCTGGCAGTTTTAAAAGCCAACAAAGAAATAAAGGGTTCGCAAACAGGATTAAGTGTAGCTGAACTGATGAAGTTGATGGACTATTATAAAACCAAATCAATGGAGTTGCAGGAAGAGTTGGCCGGACTTTCTTTGAAAGAAAATAAAATGAATATGCAGTTATCCAAATTAAATCAGCAACTTATTGAAGAACAAAAAAAGAATACAAAAACTGCAGGTAGGCTGGTATTACAATTAAATTGTTCAATTTCCGGAAAGTACGATTTTGCCATTTCATACATAACCCGAAATGCTTACTGGACGCCATTTTACGACCTGAGGTCTGATAATATTAAGAGCCCTTTGAAGTTGGTTTACCGGGCAAAAATTTTCCAAACTACGGGTATAGACTGGAAGCAGGTAAAGCTAAGTTTATCTACATCAACACCCAGCCAAACCGGCAATGCACCTTTATTTAGTACCTGGTTTTTAAGTTACATCAACCCGGTAAATTACTATAACAATCGGCTTGAATTGAAAGATAAAGCAGCCGGCGTTTCAAATACGTTAAATGAAGTGGTGGTAACAGGATATGCTACACAAAAAATCGATATAAGGGGTGCAAACTCCCTTTCTACTAATAGCGAACCTTTATATATTGTAAATGGTGCAGAGATGTCTGCTACAGAATTTGCGAAAATAAATACCCAGGCAATAAAAAGGATGGACGTAATCAAGGAAGAATCTGCAACTGCAATGTATGGTTCCAGGGCAGGTAACGGTGTTATATTAGTTACATTGAAGGATGGCCTTGATGATTATATTACTGTATCCGACAAAGAATTAAATGTAACTTTCGATATTGATCTGCCTTATGATGTACCCACTAACGGAAAAGCACAAACTGCAGTATTAAAGGAGGAAGAAGTAAAAGCAAACTATAAATTTTACGGAGTACCTAAACTCGACAAAGATGTTTTTTTACTGGCAGAAATTGCAGACTGGGAAAAGCTCAACCTGTTACCCGGCGAAGCGAATATTATTTTTGAAGGAACTTACATTGGCAAATCATTTATTGATCCGTCATCAACACAGGATACGTTAAACCTAACAATGGGAAGAGATAAAAGAGTCATCATTAAAAAGGAAAAACTGGTTGATTATAGCAGTATTAAATTTTTAGGTAGCAATAAAAAACAAACATTTACTTACGAGATAACGGTGAGGAATAATAAAAAGGATGACATCAATATATTGGTGAAAGATCAGTATCCAATATCCCAGGATAAAGATATTGATGTGGAATTGCTGGAAAGAAGCGACGCAACAGACAATGAAGAAACGGGCGTACTTACCTGGACGTTAAAACTGGCACCGGGTGAAGTAAAGAAGTTGCGGGTGAGTTACAGTGTTCGTTATCCAAAGGATAGAATTTTAAATCTTTAACAGGTGCTATGTTAGATATGTTTGACGTAAACTTATTACACGAATTATTACGAATTACACTAACTTATTAATAAAGCAAAATAATCCGTGTAATTTGGTTTTAAAATTCGTGTAATAAAAAAAGTCATTTTATACTTAAGTTAGCACTGGCATTAATCAACCAATTTTAATAAAAGCATCTGACCATCCGGGTGCTTTTTATTTTACATTTGTTTAAAATTATTTGTGATGCAACCTTATATAAAAAATCCTGAAATACGCTGGAGCGATCTTGATCCTAATTTTCACCTGCGGCATTCAGTTTATTATGATTATGGAGCCTTTAGTCGCATATCATATTTAAATGAAAATGGTATTACGCCACAATTTATGTTGGAGCATAATATTGGTCCCATTCTTTTTCGGGAGGAATGTGTTTTTAAAAAGGAAATAAAGTTTGGTGATAAATTGATGATCAATTTAAAACTGGATAAATCAACTCCCAATATGTCCCGTTGGACGATGATACATGAGATATGGAAAAATGAAGATGTGCTTGCTGCAATTATCACTGTTGACGGCGCCTGGTTAGATACACAGCTCCGTAAACTTGCAAAACCACCACAACAGTTCCTGGAAGCATTTGATAAATTACCAAAAACCGACCGGTTTGAAACTATTGAGAAGAAGTAAGTAAGATTGTTTCGCTCAAAATTGTTTAGCCAAATGCCGAAACTTCCCGTTGCTGAATTAATTAAAAATTTCAAATAACCTATTTATTCCTCTTTCCTTTTTATCAATCATCGCAATTCGATTTCAGTAAACGGCATAGGGGTGCATTTATAATTGTCGCAAGAGGTGTCATCTTTTAGCCAAAACTT
>JBDUEK010000145.1:0-8594 GCA_040002495.1 Ferruginibacter sp. | reverse complement strand
ATACCATACCATACCATACCATACCATACCATACCATACCATACCATACCATACCATACCGGGTGAAGTCTAATAAGTAATTGTAAACATGAACGACCCACAAGGGCAAAAAAAAATGAATCGTTTTTCGATTCATTTTTTTTATCGCAAGCTAAGCTGCCTTAGTGTAATTTAGAACTGATTAGTTTTACAAACTCACTTCTTGTTTCATTCTTTTCGAACTCACCCCAAAACGCTGATGTGGTAGTAACTGAGTTTTGCTTTTGTACGCCTCTCATCATCATACATAAGTGCGAAGCCTCAATAACCACCGCTACCCCCAGTGGATTCAGGGTTTCTTTAATAGAATCAAGGATCTGGCTTGTAAGCCTTTCCTGCACCTGTAAGCGGCGGCTGTAAACATCTACCACCCTGGCAATTTTGCTAAGCCCTGTTATCCAGCCATTGGGAATATATGCAACGTGCGCCTTTCCGTAAAAAGGCAACATATGATGTTCGCACATACTGTATAATTCAATATCTTTTACAATAATCATCTCACTCACATCTTCGTGAAATTTTGCAGAATTTAAAATAGCATTGGCATCTTGCTGATACCCCTGCGTTAAAAACTGCATAGCCTTAGCCAAACGTTCCGGAGTTTTAAGAAGCCCTTCCCTTTCGGCATCCTCGCCCAACAATCCTAAAGTGTCTTTATAATTATGCATTAAACCTTGTGTCACTGCTTCATCATACTGTTCAATTTTTTTGTAAGCCATCGTATTCCTTTTCAGTTTTAGTTAACAGGATACTCCACAAAATTTCTTTCCGTTTCATATAAACGAATTTGCAGATCCAATTTTTTATCGATTCTTTCTCTTAATAAATTATATATCACCACCGCAATATTTTCAGCGCTTGGGTTCAGGTTTTTAAACTCAACAGTATCGAGATTTAAATTACGATGATCGAAACGTTCAATGATCACTTCCTTTACCAGGTCGCTCAACAATTTCATGTCGTACACATAACCGGTAGCTTCATCGGGCACACCAACCAGCTTTACAATTAACTCATAATTGTGGCCATGGTAATTTGGATTGTTACATTTACCAAACACCTTTGCATTGGTAGCTTCGTCCCATGCCGGATTATTTAAACGGTGGGCTGCATTGAAGTGCTCTTTCCTAAAAACAGCTACTTTATTTAACATACCTGGTAATATTAAAATTATAATTAGCAACAGCTAACACAATAGCATTAACATTTAAACTTTACGAAAGATAGTTCAGAACGTTTTTTGCTGAAGGGTATAACAGAAGTCTGCTGTTCATTTACCTCAACTGTCGGATAGAATAACGCTTAAAGTTACTATTTGTTTACACAAACTTTGTAATAATTGAAAACGCAAAATTTAGTCACCAAAATACTCAACATATATTTTTGGTGTCTCATATAATTTAAGGCAATGCAACGCTACACCTTCGGGCAGATGTGGTACAAGCTGTTGCCAGATGCCGATAACAAGATTTTCGCTGGAACAAATTTTACCAGCCATAAATGCTACATCTTCATTTAGATTTTTGTGATCGAGCTTTTCAATTACATGTTCATTTACAATAACACTTAGCTTTTTTACATCAAACACAAAACCAGTTTCCGGATCCGGTTCACCCTTTAAGGTTACAAACAATTCAAAGTTGTGCCCATGCCAGTTTTCATTGGCACATTTGCCAAATACTTCCTCGTTTTTCTCCTTGCTCCAGTTTGGATTAAAGAGTTTGTGCGCTGCGTTAAAGTGTTCTATCCTGGTGATGTAAACCATACCGTAACCTCAAAATTTTCGCAAAGGTAATGGCTAAATACTGAAATATGAAGCGTAAGAACGAAATTTGTAAAATGTCAATTCTTGTAGTAGCCGCCACCAATATGGAAATAACGCCATTTATAGCTGATAATAAAGGGGTTGATATACTGGTAACAGGCGTTGGAATGCCGGCAGCCCTTTATCATATTCAAAAAAAACTGGGATTGAGCAAATATGATTTTGTTATCCAGGCCGGGATTGCAGGTGCATTTACATCTGCAATTGAATTAAGCGATGTGGTGATAGTTGGTAAAGATACATTTGGAGATATTGGTATGGAAGATAACGCATCATTCACTCCTATTTTCCAATCTGGTTTTATGGATAAAAATGAGTTTCCATTTACGGATGGATGGCTCATAAATAACAACCCGCTATTACAACTTTGTTCCCTGCCAATTGTTAGTGCAATTACTGTGAATAAGGTAAGTGATAGTGCAATACAAAAACAACAGTCGGTAAATAATTTTAACGCACAAATAGAAAGTATGGAGGGTGCTGCCTTACACTATATATGCCTGCAGGAACATGTCCCATTTATGCAATTAAGAAGCATTTCTAATTATGTGGGGGAGCGAGATAAATCAAAATGGAAAATGAAAGCATCCATACAAAACCTGAATGAAGCCTTACCTAAAATGATACAAACAATTTTGATGAATCAACTATAAGCCTTAAAAATACACCATCAAATAATTGAACAATAGCAATAACGGATAACATGAAATTTAGCCTTGGATTTTCGCCCTGCCCAAATGATACTTTTATATTTTATGCACTGGTAAATAAAAAAATTGATACCGGTGATTTTGAATTTGATGTAGCATTGGAAGATGTACAAACGCTTAACCAATGGGCCATTGAAGAGAAACTTGACATTACAAAACTTAGTTATGGTGTACTTCCACTGGTATTAGATAAGTACACGGTATTAAACAGTGGCAGCGCATTGGGTGAAGGGGTAGGCCCATTATTAATCAGCAATGTAAGGTTTGAAGGTGCTGTTGAAGATGTATTGATAGCTATACCTGGCAAGCATACAACTGCCCATCTCTTATTTTCATTGGCCTACCCAAATGCTACAAAAAAAATATTTTTGAAGTATGATGAGATAGAAAATTTTGTATTGGAAAATAAGGGCCTCGGCGTTATCATTCATGAGAACCGTTTTACCTATGCTGAAAAGGGCCTGAATAAAATTGCTGATTTGGGCGAATACTGGGAGCAAAAAATGAACGTACCGATTCCGTTGGGAGGCATTGTAATTCGCAAGGATATCGACTTGCCGGTTCAACAAAAAATAGATGCGCTTATAAAAAAAAGCATTGACTATGCTTTTTCAAAGTACCCCGAATTGAACGACTACATCCGCCTTCATGCACAGGAAATGAGTGAAGCTGTGATGAGGAAACACATTGATTTATACGTAAATAATTATTCAATCAACCTGGGAGAAAAAGGAAAACATGCAATTAAGGAATTATTAAAAGTGTATGAAAACACGTCGGGAAGTCAAGGTCGAATACCAGCGGATATTTTCCTGGAACAATAGATTTTCTACCGGGAAGGAGGTTGCAATTTTTAAATAACCTGCCCCTTGAAACCACTTATTTTTTCAACGCTTTCCCATAAACTTCCAGGCAACGCTTTCTTGCTTCTTCATGAATTACAATTGGTGGAGGATAAGTAAATTCCTGGAATTCAGGCACCCATTTTTTTATATAAGTTAAATCTGGATCGAATTTTTTGGTTTGAAGGTAAGGGTTAAAAATTCTAAAATAAGGAGCTGCATCGCAACCGCTGCCTGCTGCCCATTGCCATCCACCGTTATTTGCAGCAAGATCAAAGTCCAATAATTTTTCTGCAAAATAAGCTTCTCCCAATCGCCAGTCCAGCAATAAATGTTTTGATAGGAATGAAGCCACCACCATCCGTACCCGGTTGTGCATAAAACCGGTTTCATTTAATTCACGCATACCGGCATCTATAATTGGGTAACCGGTTTGTCCGTTGCACCATTTTTCAAACTCCCCATTATCCCTTCTCCATTCTATACCGTCATACTCCTGTTTAAACGCTTTGCCCATCCCTACTTTGGGGAAATGAAACAATATCATGTGATAGAACTCACGCCATATCAGTTCGTCCAAATAAGTGTTGGAAAGTTCTTTTGATTGTAATGCCAGTTGCCGGATACTTATTGTTCCAAAACGCAAATGGACACCCATCTTTGAAGTGCCTTTTATTGCGGGAAAATCTCTTCTTTCCTGGTAATGCAAAACAATTTCCTCATCCAATAATTTAGAAGGAAAAGGTTTGTCTACTTCTTCAAAACCTATTTTTTTTAAGGTTGGAATTGGATGCTCCTTTTGTTTGAAAAAGTGCTTGAAATATTTTTCAGTTGGATAAGGTTTTAAATGAAAATCTGTCAACACCGATTTCCACTTTCGGCTGTAGGGAGTAAATACCGTATAAGGCTTACCATCATCTTTTAGTACTTCGTTTTTTTCTAAAATCACCTGGTCCTTGAAAGTTGATAGAATTACACTTTGTGATTTCAGCAATTCATTTACCTGCTCATCTCTTTCCTGTGCAGAGGGCTCATAGTCATGATTTGTAAATATGGTATGAACCTGGTATTTTTTTAGAAG
This sequence comes from Ferruginibacter sp., assembly GCA_040002495.1. Lineage (GTDB taxonomy): Bacteria > Bacteroidota > Bacteroidia > Chitinophagales > Chitinophagaceae > Ferruginibacter. The sequence goes on along the minus strand of JBDUEK010000145.1, from coordinate 4,097 downwards.
CTTTTTGAAAATTTCTAAAGGCGTTCCATAATACACTTCCAGCGAAGATTCCATCGATAGCAGCTTCTTCTGCATTTCCTGCAGTGCAGCATGAATGAACTCTACCCTTCGGTCATTTTTATCCTCAAGCTTGTCAAGAATATTTTCATCAAAAATAAATATAGGAACAACGGGCAAGTCCGATTTTAACGCATGGTATAAGCCTGCATTGTCTGTAAGGCGAAGATCGCGGCGAAACCAAAAAACATTTACTTTATCCATATTAGTAAGAAGCCTGCGTTACACATTGAATTTTAAATGCAGGTAATCATCTAACAAATAGTTTAATAAATGGTTGGAATAAATAAACTGTAAATTTTTTGAGTAAGCGTGTTTTCATAATTCTTGTCTCCAATTTGCTGCACCCATCTGATGTTATACATGCTATTGGTAAAAAAAACTTCATCGGCTGTAAGTATATCTTCAACCTGCAAGGCTGTTTCTTCAACTGGCATATTTTGCTTTTTTAATTCATTTATTAGCATCGCACGCACAATACCGCCAACACAACCTTCGCTTAATGAAGGCGTAAAAACTGTACCGTTTTTAATAATAAAAACATTGGCAATAGTAGTATCACATACACGGTCATTGCTATTTAAAAGAATGGCATCGTTCCACTTTTCTTTTTTAGCATGCAATGCAGCCAATACATAAGGCAGGTAATTGTTGTGTTTGATATTACTTAAAATGTCACAACTTTTTTTAGCCTGGTCATAAATTCCAGCTACCAGGCCATTACTATTCCAGGTGCCAACATCTTCTTTCAATCCCCATGTCTGGATAATATAATTTGGCCGGTGGTTTTGTGCATCATATAATCCGCCATCCGCCCTAATGATATTAATTCTTATTCTTGCATCTCTTTCATGGCCGTTTCTTTTACTCAGCAGTAACACTTCTTCCTGCAACATTTCCTGGGTAAAATGTTTGGGAAGATCAAATTCCAATACCTTCATTCCATTCCACAACCGATCAAAATGTGCGGCTTCAAAAATCATTTTACCTTCCTTTAACCGGATTGTTTCAAACAGACCGTCGCCGTATCTCAACCCACGATTGTCGGGGTTTACCAATGCTGTTCCTTCCACGGATATTTTTCCGTTGTAATTTATATATGACATCTTGTAAAGTTAGTTGCTAAAAAATAGCCGGTATAAAAAATCCCACCAAACAGGCAGGATCTCTTAAATAATTTTTATTTGAGCAAGACTTAAATACCGTCGTCTAATATGTTATTTTTTACTGCATACATGATAAGCCCTGCAGTACTTTTAGCACCGGTTTTTACTTTTAGCTTATCCCTGATAGCTTCAACTGTACGAGGACTAAGCTCTACGAAATCGGCAATTTCCTTTGTGCTTTTTTCTTCACACATTAATTTTAATATCAGCATTTCTTTATCATTCAACTGAGCTTCCTGCTGTGCAAATTTTTGCGGCATTGCATTGTTACGCTGTTTCAGATTTGTAAGTAGTGCTTTATTGGTTAGTGAATTAAAATAGTATTCCTGCTCAAAACATGTTTTGATTGCTTCATATATTATTTCGCTGTCACTTGTTTTGCTGAGGTAACTATTGGCACCCAATTCCATTAACTTGGTAATCATACTATGATCATCCATCATGGTGAGCATGATCACTTTAATGTGGGGCCAATTCTTTTTAATTTCAGGAAGAGCGCCAATACCATCCATAACAGGCATCTGTATGTCAAGTAGAATCACGTCGGGTTGTATCATCTTAAGCATATTCAATAGATGCATTCCATTGTCGGCTTCTGCTATTATTTTGATATCTTTTTTAGTGCTTAAAGCTGTTTTAACCCCTGCTCTATACAAAACGTGGTCATCGGCAATCAATACTTTAATGGGTTCTACATTTGTCGGACTTACTGGCATAATTGATTATTTCGGTTTTTATCAGAGGGAAATCACTATAAGATTCTAAGGTTACATAGTGCAAGTTCGTTCATTTTAATTAATTACATATAGGACATTTACCCTTTGTTTAGGATGGGAAATATACTATGTACTCAAGCAGTTCTACTGGCAATTATTTATGTTTTTATACTTTTAGTAAATGTAAATAAAATTAATAATTGAATTAAAATATCTATGTAATTAAGAATTTCACATCGATATACTGCGACTATCACATACGTAAGTGGTTGGAAATTAGTTTTTTGAAAAGTTGGAAACAATTTATTTTGCCTTAAATAATCTTTATATCCACACCTTTGTATTCCACTGAAAATGAATTGAAAAAGGATTATTTTGCAGCCCTGATCGATTCATGAAAAATATTTTTTTTAAACCCTCATTTCGAAAAAGATGATAGCAGTAAAGTTCTGAATTTAAAATTTTCGCTCATATGAGCGGAGCTTGTGTATGCGACCATCAGCAATTTAAAACTGCTGCCAATTAATCTAAAAATAAAAAATAAGTTTTGGAAAATACTACTCTAAACACCAACAAAAACTGTCAGTTAAAAGCCGGAATATTAGGTGGGGGCCAATTAGGAAGAATGCTGTTACAGGCAGCTGTAAATTATCCTGTTGAAACTTTTGTTATGGAAAATGATGCGGAATGCCCTGCGGCACATCTTTGCCATCATTTTACAAAAGGCGACATCACAAACTTTGACGATGTATATAATTTTGGAAAGGGTTTAGATTCCATCACAATAGAAATTGAAAGCGTGAATGAAGATGCGCTTTTAAAACTTGAAAGCGAGGGCGTGAAAGTTTATCCATCTTCTGCTGCATTAAAAATCATAAAAGACAAGATCTTACAAAAACAGTTTTATAAGACCAATGAAATCCCCACAAGCGATTTTGTTATTACTAATAACTTAAACGATTTAAAAAATCATACCGATTTTCTACCGGCAGTTCATAAAGTAGGAATGGGAGGATATGATGGCCGTGGCGTGCAAATTTTAAAATCAATTGAAGATGTTGATAAAGGGTTTGACAAACCTTCGGTGCTGGAAAAGATGGTGAACATAAAAAAAGAAATTGCGGTTATTGTAGCAGTTGCTGATAATGGAGATACAACTTTGTATCCGCCTGTTGATATGGTATTTGACCCACGACTCAATCTGTTGGAATACCAGGTAAGTCCTGCAGACCTCAATGAAAAAATAATATGGAAAATTGAAGCGATTGCATTGAAAGTAGTGAAGGCATTAAAAAGTGCGGGCATTTTTGCTGTTGAATTATTTATTGATGAGGCCAACCAGGTGTGGGTAAATGAAACAGCTCCCAGGGTACATAACAGTGGTCATCACACAATTGAAGCTAACTTTTCCTCGCAATTTGATATGTTGTGGAGGATTATACTTGGCTACCCATTAGGCAGTACTGAACACATTTTACCTGCAGCAATCGTAAATTTAATTGGAGTGGCCGATCGCCAGGGTAATGCCTATTATGAGGGCCTTAAAGAAATACTTCAGCTTGAAAATATATTTGTACATATATACGGCAAAAAGGAAACCAAGCCTGGTCGAAAGATGGGACATATCACCATTTTAAGTAAGGAAAAACAAGAATTGATTCACCAGGCCAACCGAATAAAGCAAACCGTAAAAGTAACAACGAGAGACTAAAACTTACAAGCCTAATTGGTTTGATAATCGCTTCAATTCTATTTCGGAAGTTTTAGCTGCAAAACTTAAATTAACCAGGCGATAGCCAGATGCTTCAAAACTTTGCTGTGCATTTTTTACTTCTACAATTGTGGCCTGCCTGAATTGAAATCTTTTCAGGGCAAGTTCCAGTAATTGATTAGACAGTTCGTAATTCTCTTTTTCAGTTTCCAGTTGCTTTAATGTAGTTATATAACTCTGGTAAGATTTTACAACCTGTGCTTCATAATCCCGTTTTATTGCCTGTACATTCAGATCGGCATTGCGCACATTTATTTCTGCCACTTTTTGTTGCCTTCTAAAAATGGATCCATTATAAATAGGTACTCCAATAGTGATACCTCCTGAAAGGCCAATGTCATTAAGTTAAGGCATAATAAAAAGAAAACCATTGAGTTACGAACCTGA
>JBDUEK010000144.1:0-8865 GCA_040002495.1 Ferruginibacter sp. | reverse complement strand
TGTGTTATGAATATTGTTGCCTATTACACAATCCCATACAGTGTAAAGTATAATAGCAACGCATACCGGGTTTCCACTGATGAAGATTTTATTTTTTGGATAGTATTTTACGAAGAACCGAAAAACTTTCCAGGAAATTTTTAGGCGGGAGAGGCTAATTAACCTAATTAGTATTAGCAACTGCAAGTTTATCAGATACAAGAAATTTACGAAGTGATACCAGCCTGTTTGTGTTGATGAGGTCAACATTGCATTTAAGCAATTCGGCCCACACCATCTTTCTTTCCGGCGATCCCCAAAGGCGTACTTTGCGACCGTTTTTATGTGCCTCAGCTACGTAGTATTTTAGCCGGGAAAGGTCTTGCTGCCTTATAGTGCCTTTGCCTTTCCATTTTAGCAAGCTTGAATATTTACAACTGGCCACCCGGTACATATTCGCAGTAGAATCAAGGTCGGCCTTTTTTAGATTTTCATCCATAAAAACAAAACGGTCACTGCTGTCTGTATTTAGTATGGCGGGTTTGTGGCCCGTAATTACAATGGTTACTCTACCTGCAATAAACTTACCGTCTTTATAAGCAGATAACATGTGCTGATATTTACTAAGCAGCACTTTCAACGCAGTATACGTTTCGTTTCCACCCGATTTAATGTCAATCATCAATGTGAGTGGGTGAGTACCGGCAGCGTCGTTCCTGCTTGTGTCTGCCACACAAGCAGCCAGGGGTTTTAAGTAAGTATCTTCCAGGGTTCTGTTTTTACTTAAAAAAGGAAGTATATGTGCCACAATCAATTTTCCACGTCTCAGGTACACATCAGCCTCCACGTAGGTAAACCCATTGTCAAGCGCATCAAACAAAGGTCGTTTATGCCAATAGTCGTTGTGTGCATAGGCATTGGGTAAAATATATGATTGTGATTTGGCCTGGCCGCCCAGGTAAATCAATATCGTGCAAATCAATATTTTTCTTATAATTGAAAAGGGCATTTTGCCGGATGGTTGTTGAAACTGGGTTTTTAGCATACGAGTAATAAGGGACTATATCATTATGACAAACATTTATCGAAACAAACTTAATGGACAACCGGCTTCACTATAATGTAGTAAGCCGATTTACATCTTAACAACGCACCGTTTTTTTTAAAATTGTTTTTGCTGGTAAATTCCTGCTTAAATATAGGAGAAGTTTCTAATCAAAAAATCAATCGTCTCGATGAACAGGGAATAAAAGTCGCCAGATGAGCATAAACAGAGGCTAAAATATGGGAGGGATTCGGGTAAATCCTCATCCCGGCATAGCATCCACCAGCCCGATATATAAAATAATCAGGTACCATGCAATTGTATTTCAAAATTATTTTTCTGTTATCATAGTAATCAAACGAATCATTTTTAACTATGGTTCAAACAATGCATGGCAGTTCTCACCGCAGAATTTTCAAATTTAAAAAGAGGAACCAGCGCAACTCCGCCGACACTAAATGGTGTAGTAAGCACTCAAAAAAATGCGCTGTAAATAAACCCCCGCAATTATCTTTGCTTTCAGCTACACCAATCAAATAACTACCACAACAAATGTTTTAAATTATGCCAGCCAGAAAAAATAAAATCGATTACACGCATGTATATATCCAATACACCATCGAGTCGTCTTTTATGCCAGCGCAGGCCAGCCGTTATAAACAACAGATCAACGGTGTAATGTACTATTCACCCAATATGAATGAACCGGAAAAGTCGGTGGAAATAGGAAAAATAACAGCAGAGAAATTATTGCTGGGCCAGGCAGGCGAAAATGGATACCCCGGCGCCGCCGTGTTTGATGCAGACGCATTAGTAATGGAAATTGGAGAAGCAATTTATGATTTTGAAAAAGATGATTTTTCTGAAGCCACAGATGAGCACTTCGACACTACGTTTATGGATCTGTTGATTGTGTCACGGCTGGAGATATTGCCACAGTACCGTGGTAACGACATTGGAAAATACGCCATCAAAGATCTGTATAATAACTTCATTGGCGGCTGTGGCTTAGTGGCCTTAAAATGTTTTCCCCTGCAACTGGAAAGCAGGATATTGGAAATCGACCCAACCACACCAAAATGGAATAAAAACATGCAGTACGATAACCTGGAAACCGATGAAGAAAAATCCAACTACAAGCTACTGGCTTATTATACCAGCATGGGTTTTAAATATATCCCCGAATTAAGTGAATCGCTTTTGTTCCTCACACCTGCCATCGTCAACCGCACATTTGATAAAATAAAATTAGACTGAAGGATTAAGAAAAAAAATACAATGCATGGGAAAGTGAAATTATGAGCCGGCGCTAATATTTCAATTTGGCTTCATCCGAATCTATCGGATGGCGTCGTCACTGACCCCAAGTAAGATATGTGTGTTGCATCGGGGCACACTGGTACATTATATCTTTATTGTACAACCCCACCTACACTATATTTTCTGAGCAATGATTTTTTTGATTTACGTGATTGTTATGATTTTTTTTAAAGCCTTTTAAAATCAAGCTTATTTCTACAAAACCAAAAAGTATTTAAATTTTAAGACAGTGTACATTTATTGAACACTAATCATGGTAATCAAAAAAATCATTTTTCCCCCGGATATTAAATGCATCTATGCATCTTTTAAACAACACTTTTTATACTTTTTACCGCTGCCACAGAGGCAGGTATCGTTGCGGCCAATTTTATCTGCTGTGCGTACTATGGTTTGCACTGGCACATCCCAATCTTCATACAAATCATCGTCATCATCTTCCTCCTGGTAATCAGCCCAGGTTGCCAACACATCCTGATACATTTCATACATACCGGGTACTTTTTCAATTATCTTGCTTTCGGTTTTTTCATACTCAATTAAAGACTCAAAGTCGCCGGCATAGCCCAGGGAAATAAGCTTGTTTTCATACAATTGCTTTATTTCATTTTCCAAATCAGTCAGCGATGTGTCCCTCATAGCACAGGCTGTTGAGCCAATTACGATGGTATCAATTAAAGTATTATCATTTTTATTATCAATAAAATAAGCAGCCAGTACTTTATATCCGTTTATTATTTGCTGCCGCAGTTTTTTCTGTTGCCAGTAAAGTTGTACCAATGCCTGGTTAATGCCTGTTTTACCGAATGTATCCGTATTGCGTTCTTTTAAAAAATCAAAAAGTGGTTGAGGATTGGCATCTCCTAATTTATACCACGCAATCCATAGCAGGGATGTAAGTGAGTTACCAAAATAAAATTCATTAAAAGATTTGCCATTTTTTAAAACTTGGAAAATGTCCGGCAGCAAATCTGTCCATTTTTTTTCTGCAATTATAAATACAGCATGTATTAGAAAAAAAGATTTTTCTCTGGCCAGCTCCTGATGCTCCATAAAATAATGATAACGGGCAATGCCGTCTTTCAATGCTTTTTGCATATCTCTTTTTAAACTTTCATCCGGTAGCAAAAGAAGCTGTTGCAAAATAGTTTCAGGCAATCTAAAATCGAACTGGCCTAATGCTTCCACCAGTTTATTTTCAAAAACAGGAGCTGTGTTTGTTTGGGGTACACTTTGTATAAATTTACCGTCAATTTTAATTTCAGATTCTATATCTTTTTTCCAACGCTCTGGCATATTCGATAAATTATACCTGATTATTTCTTTGGTTGTTTCATTTATTTCAGGGTGTCCGGGGCAGGCATTTTCCATCTTTGCGATTATTTCCCAGGCTTGTTTTATTTTATCAACAGCATTCAGGTAAAGCGCCACAACTTTATAATAGTTCATTACCTCTGATACATGAAAACTTTTTTTGTGGGGATATAAGCTGTCCAGTTGCAGGTTTTCGCCCAATAGTTCGGGTATTTTTGAATATTCCTTTTGATAGTAATAATCAATTGCCAGGGTTATTTTAGCAAAAAGATAGTTAGGGTGCTGGCGGATAGTTTGCTGGTTTATTGCCATTGCTTTTTCCCACATGCCCTTCACTGAATAGAAAGTAGCAAGCCTGTTTTTAAATTCCGGCAAATAAGGATATTCTTCTATATATTGAAGCAGTTCTTTTTCTTTGCCCTTTTTTTTCGTTACCTCAAAATAAGTTTTATCCAGCAGCATACTTGCCCGGGCATCTATGGTATAATCTGTATTGGTTAACTGCGGTACTTCTGTTATAGTAAAATTAAAATGTTCTTTTGCAGCCATTGTTTATATTTTTTACTGCAAAATACTAATGGATAGGATAGTGCTTATAAATCACCGTTTAAACTTATCCCCTTTTTATACAATGGTTACTTAAATACAATTACATACCTGCAACGGCTTCCAAAAAAATCAGCAATAGCCAGCTACAAAACAAAACCAGCTTTATCCAACATCCGCAAACCGGCTGGCTTTTCAGTAACTGAATGGTAAAACAGGCTTTGCAAACGCATGGCAGAACGCCCTGTCTTTTAAGTAACATGGCAACACCGGACGGAGTACGGCACATGTGGAATTAATAATCACTATTGCGTCTAAACAAGTGAAAGGCATACCCCACTTTTAATGCCATTGAATTAATATTATAGTCACTATTACCCGGCAAATCATTTTCGTATTTTAATCCGAAATAAAAAAAGTTATCCCGCTCACCAACTCCAACACAATAACCACCTTCCATCGCAATTGCCAGTCCGTCAGCATGCCTGGCTTGGTTGGGCAACGATGGATCGCTTACAACAACTCTTCCAAAGCCCAATTGAGGTTCGATATAAAAGCCGGTTGTTGTTTCACTAAATAAGTGTCTATAACCCAGCTTAATCGAAATGTTTGCGGCTACGGATACCAAATCCTTGTCCTTTGGCGGAAAAATATTTAGGTTCATCAACTCAAGCCTCATGCTATTGCTGCTCTGGTTTAACGGGAAATCGTAAAAGGCAGAAAGCCCAACGCCATAAGTGGTATTTGCTGAATTTTTTCCGAGAAGCTTTACAAATGATACTTGTCCGCTGCTTTGCATAGCGCATAGCAATAGCGCAAAAATAGTGAGTAAGTTTTTTTTCATACAGTTGCAGACTAAAAGATTAGGGTAAATATTTAAAAGTATTTTTACAGTTGCAGCAACATCATTTGGGCTATTAAATGGCCATTGTTTTGTGCCAAGTTAGGATTTTTTCAATTCGACCGGTGCAATTTTTTCGGACAAGTCATTGCCTTCCGGATGAAACCCGCCAAATGTTCCTGTGTAATACCATCTTGATTTAATAAGAGTCCAAAGGACTACGTTGAAATCTTAGATGGTATTATACCGATTGCAAATCGCATTGGACTAAATAACGGTATAATCGGTATAAGGTAAATGCAGCTTGTTCTATTCTATAACGGCAATATCATTTAGTTAAGGTAAAGGTAATAAGGTGGGCAACAATTGGATTTGGTTTCTACTAAGAAAGCGAATGTAAACCTTGTAGAAAAATTGAAAGTAACAATCAGCAACCTTATTGCCTTATTTATCCAAAAGGTTTAATTAATTTATTACAGTCATCTCCTTAACTTAATGATCTTCCCCGCCGACACACAAGCAGGAATCAATAGTTGCCTGGATAAATGGATGACTACTAAGCCTATGGTCCGGGTTGAGGCATGTAACAAAAGGGTTGCCAACCTTCCAAAGGTTGGCAACCCTGCAGCAGGGTGCTTTATCAGAACTATGATTTTCCTGATTTATATGATTGTTATGAGTTGAATTTTTTATTGGGAAGCTTTTCGTAACTCAAACTTATTTCTACAGAAACAATCAGTATTCAGATTTTAAAACAGTGTACAGTTATTGTACACCAATCATGGTAATTACCCCAATAAAAAAAATCACAGTCCATACAATTTTAAATTTATAAAAAGCCGCCAACACAAGCCCATTACAAAAACCCACCCCCATCCAACCGTTTCAAAATAGCAGTTTTATTATAATAAATTTTTCCTTTTTCGGTTAGCCGGGTAGTTTCAAACAGCTTATTCCTACGATGCCGTTTTAGCGAAGAAGGTCTTATTTTTAGCAGCAGCATCACTTCCTGCCCGTCAATCCATACCGGTCCATTGTTAATAACGTCAGGTTGGGGCCTAGTTGAGTCATGTGTAGTCATGGGTACTAATTTTGTTTGTAAGGGATTGGATGCCTGGTGTACAACAACTGCCATTAACCAGGCCCTGCAAGTACTTACCCGCATTTGCGATGTGAATATAATAAACTGGTTTTAAAATTCATAGGTTTATTGCCTCCTTATTTTATATTGTTTTTCTTGTGACAGTAATTAAAGCAGGCACATAAAAAAATGCCACTTTGCAGCGACATTTTTTTAATGGTTGGCAACAAGCCTTATTGTACGTATTGAGTACTGGTAGGGCTGTATGCAATTTGCTGGCCACTGCCAACTGCCGCCACCCTAAACCAATACTTTTTACCCACTTCCAGGTTTTTGAAAGTAAGGCTGCTCCTGCTGCCTGGTACGCCATCCCAAACGCTCTCCGCGGTTAGCGGATCTGGCGTGTACTGGTGCAGGTAGCTAACTGCCCCCTTTACCGCTTTAACGGCTGCTACCAGTTCGCCGCTGGTAATACCATTGGTTAGGGTTACATTACCGGGGTTGGTAATATACTGTGGTTCCGGCGTTTTGGCCAGCGAATAACCACTACTGGTAAGAGTTACTTCATCGCCGTTGGCAATGTACATTACATACATACCCAGTTGGCTCAGCAATAACTCAAGGGTTTTACGGGTCTTGTTTTTTTCGGCCACGTTCACACGGCCAAGACTAGCCGCACTAAGCAATGCCGCACTGTAAGCAGTAAGCGCTGCCTGCAATTCCGAAAGGGTAGGAATGGGGTCGGTAAAAGCCGGGTTGCCCGTCATGTTTTGCAGAATGGAGGCCGCTTTGTTTTCAAGATTGGCATCCGAGTAGGCTGAAAAGCTGATTTTGATTTTTGCAGTTTTCATAATAAAAGGGTTTAGATAATTACCCGCAATAGTACGGGCAGCAGGTATAACATGCACACGGTCATTGATAGTATACCACTTTCCAACTTTGACCTGTTTTGACCAATTTGGCCCCGTTTGAACCCCCAGGTGTATTGAAATCATTTGCCGTAAGATGGCTATCCTTTGCCGTAAGATGCTCATCATTTGTCGAATGATGGTCATCATTTACCGTAAGATGGTCATCTTTTGTCGTAAGATGGTCATCCCTTGCCGTATGATGATCATCTTTTGTCGTAAGATGGTCATCCTTTGTCGTAAGATGGTCATCCTTTGTCGTAAGATGCTCATCTTTTACCGTATGATGGCCATCATTTGCCGTAAGATGGATATCCTTTGCCAGGGGAAGCGCATCCTTTATCGAATGATGCCGCTGTGCCTGTGATTGAAACCGCATTCAACAACCAATAAGCCGGTTTACTAACTTTACCTCATGGCAGATGTGCACGATAAGGCAACCTGGAGTTTTAACATTAGCAGGATTGGTTAAAAGAAAATTATGAGCCTGGCGATTGTATTTCAATTAAGCTTCGGTGGCGTCGCACTCTTATACTGTGTATCTGTACTGGGCAATTTTACCTGCGTAAATTATACCCTGTATCGGCGGGGTTTTCGCCGCAGAGTTTTCAAATTTTAAAAGTGGGATTTGCGCAACCCCGACGTTTAAAAGAGCCTCAACAGGTAAACTTCCAATGCACAACTAATGTAATGCTGATGCAGTCGTAATAAAGTTACCTGTACAGTATGATGGTGGTAGCGTACACCACGTCGGGGTTGCGCAGTAGCAGGTTTTATGCTTGTAAGTGTGTTCTGCGAAAACCCCGCCGACACACGGAATGGAAGTTTGAAAAGATTATAGTGTTAGCGACTTAATATAATACCATTGCTTCTGACTCATTTAAATTAAGATGTTTTAGTGTAGACGGCTTCGTAAATTCCGTCTAATATTATACACTGTACCGGCGGGGTTTTCGCCGCAGAGTTTTCAAATTTTAAAAGAGCCACCTGCGCAACCCCGACGTTTAAAAGAACCTCAACAATTAAACTCCCAAGGGACAATTAATTTAATAACTTCATATCATGGCTATAAAGTTAAAACATTCCGATACCTGGTCTACTTATTTTGTGTCATTTACCTGCGTTAAATGGATGAACCTGTTTGATATTACCGACAGTTATGATTTAGTTTATAAATGGTTTGACGTATTAAAAAGCGAACACAATGCAGATGTGGTAGCTTTCGTTATTATGCCAAACCATTTGCATTTGATCATTCATTTTCAAAATAAAGGGTTTGATCTAAACACGATCATAGCCAATGGCAAAAGATTTATGGCTTACGAAATAATAAACCGGTTAGAAAAAAATGGCAACCATTTATTACTCGAAAAATTAACAAGCCTGGTATCAGAAAGGGAGCGGAAGAAGGGGCAATTACACAAAGTATTTAAAGAGACATTTGATGCAAAGGCAATCATAACTCATCGTTTTTTACTTCAAAAGATAAATTACATCCACAACAATCCTGTAAGTGGTAAGTGGATGTTGGCGAAAGATTTTGTTGAGTACGAACATAGCAGTGCGTCGTTTTACGAGATAAAACTTGAAAGGCATTTTAAGCCATTTCATTATTTAGAGATATAGTTGCTCTTACAGCCTTTTGGTTGAAGATTATTCCACGTCGGGGTTGCGCAGTAACAGGTTTTATGTTTGTTAATGTGTTCTGCGAAAACCCCGCCGACACACAGTGGATGCATTCTGGTGCGAACTCTTGTGTGTTGTCTTTTACCTGCGAAAATTATACCCTGTATCGGCGGGGTTTTCGCCGCAGAGTTTTCAAATTTTAAAA
>JBDUEK010000143.1:0-8965 GCA_040002495.1 Ferruginibacter sp. | reverse complement strand
GTTCCAATCTTTTCAGTAAATCCAGAAAATGGATATGGCTACTCTGAAGAAACCAAACCGATGTTAAACACATCGCATGGTTTTATTCCCTGGGACGATCAGCATCACCTGGATCTTTCTCAAACAGAAGGTAAAATTGATGGCCGCTGGATATTTGCCAACGCCAACAATACGCCCCGTGTAGCAAGAGTTGACCTTGCAACTTTTCATACTGCAGAAATTCTTGAATTGCCCAACAGCGCAGGTAATCACTCCTCACCTTTCATTACAGAAAATACAGAGTATGTGGTTGCAGGCACCAGATTTAGTGTTCCACCAGATGACAAACCCGCCGATGTTGCCATCAACTCATACAAAAAGAATTTTAAAGGCACCATTAGTTTTATCAGTGTAGATAAAACAAACGGCAACATGGATCTTGCATTTCAATTGCAATGCCCTCCCGTAAATTTCGATCTTAGTCACTCAGGCAAAGGCGTATCGAGTGGCTGGTTTTTCTTTAGCTGCTACAATACCGAACAGGCCAATACTTTGCTGGAAGTAAATGCTTCTAAAAGAGATAAGGATTTTGTGATGGCTGTAAACTGGAAAATGGCAGAACAGTTAATTAAAGAAGGTAAAGGCCGCAAGCAAGCTGTAAAATATGCCAGCAACCGCTACGATGAAAAAACACATACTGCTATTTCTACCATTAAAACTGAAGTAACCGTAATGGATGTGACCCAATTTCCGGGCCTGGTTTATTTTATTCCCTGCCCTAAGTCGCCGCATGGCTGCGATGTAGACCCAACAGGTGAATACATTATTGGTAGCGGCAAACTGGCCGCGTTGATACCTGTATTTAGTTTTACTAAAATACAAAAAGCCATTGCTGCAAAAGATTTTGTGGGTGAGTACAACGGCATTCCCGTGATTAAATATGAATCTGCTTTGCACGGCGAAGTAAAGAAGCCGGGTCTTGGCCCATTGCATACAGAATTTGATGGAAGAGGCAATGCATACACCACGATGTTTGTAAGCAGCGAAGTGGTGAAATGGAGCATTAAAGATTTAAAAGTATTAGACAGGGTTCCTACATTTTATTCACCCGGCCACTTAATGATTCCAGGTGGCGATACAAAATATCCAAACGGCAAATACCTGGTTGCTTACAATAAAATCACCAAAGACCGCTTTTTACCCACAGGCCCGGAGCTTGCTCAAAGTGCTCAATTGTTTGACATTAGCGGAGATAAAATGCAACTGATACTCGACTATCCAACCATTGGTGAACCGCACTATGCACAGGCGGTGGAAGCAAGTGTAATCAGGGATAAATCAGTTAAGTTTTTTAAGATTGAAGAAAATAACAATGCCTTTGTATCAAAGGGTGAACCCACAGCAAAAGTAGTGCGCACTGGCAACCGGGTAGATGTATATATGACTGCCATTCGCAGCCATCTTACACCCGATAATATTGAAGGTATACGCATGGGTGATGAAGTATATTTTCATGTAACCAATATAGAACAGGACTGGGATGTGCCGCATGGCTTTGCCATTAAAGGTGCACCAACAGCGGAATTGCTGGTAGTGCCGGGTGAAACTGCTACACTGAAATGGGTGCCAGACAAGATTGGTATTATACCTTTTTATTGCACTGATTTCTGTAGCGCATTACACCAGGAAATGCAAGGTTATGCAAGAGTATCGCCTGCCGGAAGCAACGTGCCATTAACATTTAGTACCGGCACCAACATGCCAAAAGATGACAGTACTGATATCAAATAGGGCAGTGTTAATTGGTTGAAGATTGAGCGTTTAAGCCTTAGGGTGTATTCAATCTTCAACCGGTTGCCAGCCTTTATGTTCCTTTAACTTACGTGTATGAAAAACAAAAACGTTTCTGTAATATCAAGAGCATTGCTGATTCTTTGCAGCATTGGTTTGGTAGCGGTATTATTTGTCCCGATGTGGCGGATAGACCTGGCTGCACCTCAATATCCCGAAGGATTACGCTTGTTAATTTATGCCAATAAACTGGCCGGCAATGTCGACATCATTAATGGGTTAAATCATTACATTGGTATGAAAACCTTGCATGCGGCAGACTTCCCCGAATTTAAAATATTGCCTGGTATCATCGTCTTTTTTAGTGTGCTTTTATTGTGGGCTGCCATTGCCGGTAAAAGAAGATGGATACATATTTCGTTTGCACTGTTTGTAGTTTTTGGCGTAGTTGCTATGATTGATTTTTGGAGATGGGAATATGCTTACGGACATAATTTAAATCCGGAGGCTGCTATCATTGTGCCGGGCATGGCTTATCAGCCACCGTTGATTGGCTTTAAACAATTACTGAATTTCGGAGCCTATTCAATACCGGATATTGGAGGTTGGATTTTTGTAGGCGTAGGTGCTATACTGTTGGGGTTGGTAGTTTTTGAATGGAGAAGAGTTAAAACCTTTCAACCAAAGCCACTCGCCATACCCGCATTTATCTTCATTTGTGTAGCACTGGGACTTAGTAGTTGCAGCACAGCGCCGCAGCCACTAACAATAGGAAAAGACAATTGTGATTTTTGCAAAATGACCGTTAGCGACAGTCGCTTTGGTGCCGAAATAGTCACCAAAAAAGGTAAAATTTATAAGTTTGATGACGAGCACTGCATCATCCGTTTTTTGCGGGAAGGCACCGTTGCCAAGCCTGATATTGCAAGTATTTACTTTGCAGACTTTAGCATACCGGGCAAACTGGTAAATGTAACGGATGCACAGTTTTTGCAATGCCCTGCACTAAAAAGCCCGATGGGCGGCAACATTGCGGCCTTTGCCCATGCCGATAGCCTGGCAAAAATTTTTCAGCAAATTGATGGTAACCAAATATCCTGGGAGGATATGCAAAAATGAAATGGCTGCTGTGCATAGTATGCTTGTTACTGTTGGCACATGCGGATGCCGCCACTATTCATGTAGGTGCCAATCGTGTATATAAAACCATTACGGCTGCCATTGCTGCAGCAAAGACTGGCGACACAGTATTGGTAGATGCCGGTCATTATGCAGAAAAGAAGATCATTATCAGTAAAACAATTTTTTTAAAAGGCACTAACTATCCTGTGATAGATGGCGAAAAAAAATACGAGATATTGTATGTTAAAGCCGATGGCGTAATCATAGAAGGGTTCAGGGTGGTGCATTCAGGCATTTCGAGCGTTGATGATATTAGTGGAATAAAAGTGGTAGATAGCAGGAATGTAATTATCCGCAACAATATACTGGATGATACATTTTTTGGCATTCATATTCAACATAGTGTAAACTGCCTGGTAGAGAACAACCAGCTGAGTGCCAGCGGCAGCCAGGAGCAGGAGAGTGGTAACGGTATTCATTGCTGGCAAGGCGATAGTATGCGAATAATTGGTAACCATATAACCGGTCACCGCGATGGAATTTACTTTGAGTTTGTAAAACATTCTATCATCTGGCGCAATACTTCCATCAAAAATATTCGCTATGGATTGCATTTTATGTTTAGCAACGATGATACGTACGTGAGCAATATTTTTAGTAACAATGGTTCGGGTGTGTCGGTTATGTTTAGCCAGCGCATAAAAATGTTCAGCAATTATTTTGAAGAAAACTGGGGCGATGCATCGCATGGCATTTTGCTAAAGGAAATATCGGATGGCTACATGCAGGGAAATTATTTTGTGAAAAATACCAGCGGGATTTATATGGAAGGTGCCAGCAGGATTTTTATGAGCTACAATAGTTTTATCAACAACGGCTGGGCACTAAAGATTCAGGCAAGTTGTATGGATGTTGTGCTGGAACACAACAATTTTACCGGTAATACTTTTGATGTAGGCACCAACGGATCATTGGTACAAAATACATTCAACAACAATTACTGGGATAAATATGAAGGGTACGATTTAAACAAAGATAAGATTGGTGATATCCCATACCGGCCGGTAAGTATGTATTCAATGATTGTAGAAAAATATCCTCCGGCTATGATTTTATTTAGAAGCTTTATGACAACCCTGCTTGATAAAACAGAAAAAATATTACCGAGTCTTACACCGGAAAATTTAAAAGATAATTCGCCATTGATGAAGTTGGCGTTTTGAAATATTTGGCTGTAACACCCTGACAGCGGCTCTAAGCCCTGTCAGCGGTTGAAGTGAATACTTACTAAACCGCCGTCAGGTTTTTAACCGCTGACGGGGTTTTGCAGGACACTGACAGCGGCTGATGCAGAAACAGACAAGCAAAGAAAATAAAATAACCGGTGCTTTCGAAGCAGTATAAAATAAACCATCGTAATGATTATTGCAAACAATGTTACCAGGCAATTGAGGGATTTAAAATTGTAACAAGAGATGTCACCTTTTTTTAAAGCCTTTCAATTAAAGCAGATCGTAAAAAGGTGACATCTCTTATTCAAAGAAATACAAATTTAAATACACCCTTTGTCAAAGAACTGACACTTCAATTTTAAAGGGCTCATTAAAGATTTGCAGTACAAGAGTGCGACGCCACTGAAGCTAAATAAAAATACAAATGCCCGGACAAAAAATATTTACAACATGATTATCGCAAGCAATGTTACCAAACAATTCGGCAAATTAAAAGCATTGGACAATGTATCTGCCACCTGCAACAAAGGTGAATGCATTGCGCTGATTGGCCCTAATGGCAGCGGTAAAACTACACTGATAAAATGCATATTGGGAATGGTGGTGCCCGATAGTGGCTTTATCACTTTTAAGGATAAAAATATTGCGCATCACTGGCAATACCGGGATGAGATTGGTTACATGCCACAGATTGGCCGCTACCCCGATAATATGACCATTGGCCATGTACTGGATATGATGAAAGACATTCGCAATAAAAAAGAAGCGTTAGATGAAGACCTTGTAAAGTCGTTTGCATTGGATGGATTACTCAATAAAAGAATGCGGACATTGTCTGGCGGCACCCGGCAAAAAGTGAGTGCTGCATTAGCTTTTCTGTTTAATCCGAGTGTATTAATATTGGATGAGCCAACGGCGGGCCTTGACCCTGTCGCTTCAGAAATGTTGAAAGAAAAGATCATTGCGGAAAAAGAAAAAGGTAAACTGGTATTAATTACATCGCATATTTTAAGTGAGCTGGACGACCTGGTTACACAGATTATTTATATGCAGGACGGCCATTTATTATTTCACAAAAGTATAGAGGCATTGCGGGCAGATACCGGCGAAGACCGGCTTTCAAAAGCCATTGCAAGAGTAATGACAAGATAATTGCTTTACTGATTTTTGATCACATACACCACGGCTCAGCCCAGCCTCGGTCGGTGTCTCCACCGAACGAAATTGCAGCAGTAATTTGAAATGCGGTGAATAAAAAACATTATGAAAAAAATTATTAAATATGTGATCACCGATATTCTGCGCAATAAAATTGTGCTGGTGTACACCTTGTTTTTACTCGCCACCAGCTTTAGTGTGTTTAGCCTGGAAGACAATAACAGCAAGGGTTTACTGAGCCTGCTAAATATCATCCTCATTGTAGTGCCGTTGGTAAGCATTATTTTTTCTACCATTTATGTGTACAACAGTGCAGAGTTTATTGAGCTGCTGGTAAGTCAGCCGTTGAAAAGAAAAAGCATCTGGCTAAGTCTTTTTACCGGTCTTGCAACTTCGCTTTCCATTGCATTTTTTATTGGCGCCGGCATCCCGGTTTTAATATACCAGGCCAATGCCATTGGCTTAACTATGATATTGATTGGCACTTTGCTGAGTATTATTTTTGTTGCAATAGCGATGCTGGCTACTGTAAAAACCAGGGATAAAGCGAAAGGCATTGGCGCTGCTATTATGCTGTGGTTGTATTTTTCATTGTTGTTTGATGGGCTTGTATTGTTTTTACTTTTTCAATTTGCCGATTACCCGATGGAGAAGCCCATGATTGCCATCAGTGCACTAAACCCGATTGATCTTAGCAGAATTTTAATTTTATTGCAGTTGGATGTATCGGCTATGATGGGTTATACCGGGGCTGTATTTAAAGACTTTTTTGGTACTGTCCAGGGGTTAACATTTTCATTTTTCATTTTGTTGATGTGGATCGTATTGCCGGTTTGGTATGCTACCCGTAAATTTAATACCAAAGATTTATAAACATGAAAAGACATCCATCGCTTGCCCATTTGTCGAGAGACCATCACGGCGCATTGATACTGGCAAGGCTTTTACAGAAAAATGCACCGGCATACAAAGGCTTACCAACCGACCTGGCCGGAAAGGCCGAATACGCTTTTAAATTTTATACCGATGAATTGGTAACACATTTTGCTCAGGAAGAAAAAGCCTTTGCATTGGTGAAAGGAATTTCTGAAAAGGTTGATCAACTATTGCAAACAATTATTGAGGAGC
Organism: Ferruginibacter sp.; assembly: GCA_040002495.1. GTDB lineage: Bacteria > Bacteroidota > Bacteroidia > Chitinophagales > Chitinophagaceae > Ferruginibacter. The sequence goes on along the minus strand of JBDUEK010000143.1, from coordinate 2,555 downwards.
ACCGGATGTTACATCAATCTTTTAATGCAATTAAAAAGCAGGAAGCATCGGCTGAACACCTGGATGAATTGGGCAAATTACTGGAAGTGCATGTGCGTAAAGAAGAACGCGAATTTTTTCCATTAATAGAACAAACCTGCAATGAAGACCTGTTGAAAGCTATTGAACAATCTTTATTATCTCATGAGTAATCACATGAAAAAAGACATTCAAACAAGGATAGATATTGAGTTGCTGGTAAATGTATTTTACGCCAAAATAATTGAGGATAATCTATTGGGAAACATCTTCCAGGAAATAGCAAAAGTAAACTGGCCAAAGCACCTGGCTACCACGTATGATTTTTGGGAAAACATAATTCTGTTTACAGGTAATTACGAAGGCAACCCAATGAACCTGCATCAACATCTGCATGATATAGCTCCCCTGGAAACAGCCCATTTTGACCGCTGGAACAAATTGTTTATCGACACACTGGATAGTTTATTTGAGGGTGAAAGAGCGCAGCTTGCCAAACAGCGGGCAATTAGTATTTCCAATATCATCAAAGAAAAACTGCTGGCCCACCAACAAACAAACAAGTGAAAAATCCGGTTATTAAGAAGCTGGGTGAACCTGTTTTGCCTGTCTATATTTATTTTGGGATACCAGCAGTTGCGCTTTATGGCATCTTCGTTGTGTCACTCACTTGTACTGCATACCTTTTTTGAACTTTAATTACGCAATAGATAAACCATTCATTTTACTTTAACAGCTTCTATAAAGTGATTTTAAACTGCACCTATTGCTAAAATGAGGGCCTATTATATTGCCTTGTCTTTCAACCTCAGTAGCGTTGTTGATTAATTATAGTAGACCTTATTACCTTATTTTGACTGCTTTATTTAAATAAGGTAGTAAGGTTTGTTCATTAAAGTGAATCAAATTGTACTAGGTTTTTTTTCAAAAGCGGCAGAAGATCTAATCCGCTAGCTATCGGATCATTGTTTTATCCATTGCCTGGTTTTAAAGAAAAGCAATTTTAAAAAAGCATCCAGGCGGATGCCTTTTCATTTATCAAATAATTACATTGAAATCATATTTTAAAAAGGCCGACGCAATGCGTTATTTAACTGGCGCAGGCGGCAGCAATACGCCGTCAATAACATGAATGATTCCATTGGTTGCAGGGATAGATGCAATGATAGTTGCAGTTCCATTTACCAAAATCTTTCCGTCTTTTTTTGTAATGGTAATATTACCTCCATTTACCTGGCCAATGATCTGTCCTTCAGTAAATGCTTCGAGTTTAAATACACCTAAAGAAACGTGGTATTGTAGTATGTCAACCAGGTCATCCTTCTTTTCGGGTTTTAAAAGATTGTCTACTGTACCTGTAGGTAATTTATCAAAGGCTGCATTGGTAGGTGCAAATACGGTGAAAGGGCCGGCATTGCTCAGTGCATCTACAAGTCCTGCCGCTTTTATGGCCGCTACCAGTGTAGTATGGTCTTTACTTTCAGCCGCTACCTGCACTACATTTTTTTGCGACATGTCGTCTTTAACGCCTGATTGACCGGTAGCTGTTTCAGCAGCGGTAGCTTCGCCTGCCGGTGCGCTTTTTTGATCGGCACCGCTATTGCAACCAGTAAAAATGAAACCGGCACAAAAGACAAATAATAAAATCCTGCTCATAATTGATAGATTTAAGGTGTAAATTTTGCAGCAAAATATTTATATTTTTTCCGTGTTATTATGATGCTAATCACATTGGTAAAAATAATTTTCTGGGGATTGAGTAGTAAAGAAAGTCGCAGACAAGCATTGGCGAAATTTATTTTTGAAGAGCGACTATTCATAAATGAATATGCTTACTGAAAAATGATTCAAACAAGTTGCTTATCATTGATTGCCTGAAAAAGCTTTCTTACGGGGATGGTTCGTGTGCCAGAAATCAAGACGGAGGGTATTAGTCTGCAAGTGCCTATTGTTCTAATAACAATACAAAATGTACAACACCAAGTCACTGACGATCTGGAGATTTTATTTTTCGATAGTATATACTGGTATCATATATATTTGTGTTGGTGGCATTTGGTTGGACACTCTTTTAATATCAAACAATCGGAATGATTAAATTATTTTTTGCTTTAAATCTTCTAATGGTTGTCGTTAATACAAGAGGACAAATTATTACTCAACCAAACTCTGGCAATCAAAAGACAGACACAGCAATAGCAGAATTTGACCTTTTTAGACTTAATCCTGTTGAACTACCTCGACCAAACTCTGGAACTTTCAGCTACGAAGAGGCGGGAAAAAGAAAAAATGAAATTTACAATTTGTACCTCACGCCAAAATATTTTAGTTGGAAAAATCCGACTTCGGGGGGAGCCGTTCATATCAATAAAAAAGATGAAGTCGAGGTATATCAATTTACTACTGGAATATATCAGTATAGAAATGATACTGGCGTTTTCTATACTATGGCTCCCAAAGACACTTTTATTATATTGAAAAACACTACCATCCGAAAGTCAAAAAAGTAAATAGCCCATATTATCTTTGAGGTGACA
>JBDUEK010000142.1:0-9150 GCA_040002495.1 Ferruginibacter sp. | reverse complement strand
TGTGTTATGAATATTGTTGCCTATTACACAATCCCATACAGTGTAAAGTATAATAAGGAGTCCAAAGGACTACGTTGAAATCTTAGATGGTATTATGCCGATTGCAAATCGCATTGGACTAAATAACGGTATAATCGGTATAAGATGGCTGAAAAATGTTTATAAAACGCAGCCAAGACTATTTGCTCACTGGGCAATCACCCGGCCATAGTTGTCTGAGTGAAAAGAAACCTAACTGATTTGTGTTAGCCGTGTAAAGCCAGAGTTTTACGCACGGTTAAGCGAGGGACTTGGGATGAAACTCCCCTTTCTATTCTACTAGCGGTAGTTTTTCTTTCTTCGGGATTTTATATTTCGGAGCAATTTTATTTTTTTTCTGATTTTTCAAGTACAGGCCGTGGGTCAAAAACAACGGTAAGTGATTTTATTTTATTGGCTTTAATTTCATACCAGCCACAAGTGAATATTTTTTTACCACCCATGTCAATATTATATAGAAGACATACATCATTGCCATTTTCAAAAGTCTTTTTAATCTTGTATTTAAATTTCATCTTTTTCATGTCCTTGATGTAAGTATCTGCACCATCTCTATGTCCAAGGACACCATCAAAAACCATATCGTCATTTAAACAATTCCTTGCCGTTTCAAAATCTTCTTCGTTCAAGGCATTTATAAAAGTCAGTACCACTTCCTTTGCACTACTTGCGCTGGATTTTACATCATTTTTTGTTGCCATGTTTTTTAATTTAATTGTTAAGATTTATTTTTTTAGGAAATGAAATTTTTAATCCATTGTTCAAATGCTGTCCAAAAAGTGTCAATGAAGTCCTGCGTTTCCTTTTTATTTATATTTCCTTTGTCATCCATTGAATTTGCAATTTCTGCAAGATAGAATTCTGGTTGCTGCATTGTTTGCAGGTTTACATACAGCATTACCTGGCGCAAATGATTTACTGCCCCAAAACCACCCAGACTATAAGGTGAGCACCCAATTACTCCTGCTGGCTTTTTGTCCCACATATTCTTTCCTTCTGGTCGTGAGCCCCAATCAATTGCATTTTTTAAAACAGGAGAGTAAGAACGGTTATATTCAGGGGTAGCAAAAAGAATAGCATCTGCTGATTTTATTTTTGAATGTAAATCTTTGATGGTTTGCGGTAAATCAGTTTCTAAATCTTCATTAATAAACGGCAATTTACTGATGTCTATTAGTTCAACAGTTATATCAGCCGGAGCACTTTTTTGAAATGCTTTAATCAGTTTAGTAGTGTATGATTCTTTCCGTAAACTACCCGAAAATGCAATAACTTTTACTCTCATAATTATAATTTCTTTGCTATTTCTTTGACAATATTAATGCCATAAAGATCGGTAGCATATAGTTGAAAGTCTTACATAAGTTGAGAAAAAAATTGCACATTTCACATGTTTTAAGCGCTGGAAAATGTCATAGTTTTAAGGTTACGAGTGTCGCTCTAAAATTCTGACTATCGTTTTTTTTACGTTCTTAAAATGAATGGTTTATGTTTTTGAATTGAAGTCCCATAGGCGCAGTTCTCCTGACCTGCTGCCATTAGTTACTACCACTGGAAATGAAGAAAGTACAGTAGAAAAAGTTTGCTTGATTTATTTTTTAAAGTGAATGGTATGCAGGGATTAGTAACGTTGGGCTACAGGTCCGGAGATCTGCGCCTAATCGGCTGGCTGGCCGGTTTATTTTAGAATATTGTCCAATTTTGAAGGATCCTGGCGTCCATCCCAAATTGATAAAATATTGATTGAAGTTTCTGTGAACTCATAAATCAGTAGATATTCTTTAACGATTTTAATTCTAACCGAATCGTCATCAGTTGATCTTCCAATGTAAGGATATTCACGGAGTAGTTGAACTGCCTCTTTGAAAAGTTGATTTAGCTTTTTGCTATAACGGTTTGATTTATTGCGCTGCGACCAATACTTGAAAATTTCCCCTTTATCTTTTTGTGCTCTTAAAGACCAAATTATTTGCCTAGCCATTCGTCGATTTCTTTGTTTGATTCTTCGTCAGTTAAATACTCTCCTTTTACAATTTGTTTCCTCCCTTCATCAATGGCTTCCTTCTGTTTATCATTAAGTATATAAACTTCAGATTCTTCAATCTCTACTTCAAGAAGCCTAGATGCTTCTTCTAATAATTTGTCATCATTTGTTATTTGAATCTTTTCGATTAGGAGCTTTCGCAATTCTATTGTTGACATGGTGATAACGTTTATTCAAATTTAAGAAAATTATTGGATTTATCTGTCGTCAGGAGCGCCCAAAACTTAGGCTTGCACCTTACGACAGGGTTTTGCGATGTACTGGCATTTGAAAAACGTCAGATGGAACTATCGTTGATTTATAATTTAAAGATGAAGATAACTACAAAAGCTGATTTACTTCCGTTACGCTGGAACTGTTGTTGATAGCGAACTGTAGCCCATTGTCCCCACGTCTGCCAGTATATTGCAAAACCCCATGTAAGCGGTTAGTGCCTCTCAATAGAAATTATTTCATTTTTACAAGTATCATAATTCACAACTCTTTCCAATGTTGTATAGCCTTTTTCGTAATTGTTAACCCTGCTTATGTAGAGAGTCTGAACGCACTTGTTATTGTTGTTAGAACTATCATCAATAGAAACTCCATCATAAATAATATTGCCTAAATAATATTTTTTTCCTGTCCAATGATATAAGTCGTCTTCTGGGTCTGGTGGTTGTTTTGTTCTTTCAAGTATCAGAGAATAATTCTCAAAGAGAATTTTTTTTATTTCTATTTTTTCAGAAATGTCAAAGGTCGGTGGGAAGTAAATGTCAAACAAAGGACATTTAAACAAAATAGCCAGTACGAAAAGTATTGAAACAATTCTTTGTGTCATTCCCTTTTGAATGATAGAAGCAATGGCTACAGAAAAAAAGATGGTGATAATCGTATCACGAAGAAAAGTGCTTGAAAACTTTAAGTCAGTAAAAAAAATTGGATATGTCAGGGCGAAAGTAACCGTCAACATGATACAATATATTAAAGTTGTTCTTTTTGTCTTTCGAAGTCCAAAATAAAGTAATAGTCCTGCGATTGGAGAAAGTATTAAAGGAAACATTGGGTGCTTGATTTGAAGTTGGCATTACCGCTTACACTTAAATATATGTAATAAAATTAATTCACTGAATTTTTAACTCATTTGATTATAGGCAAATTGTATTATGCACTTTGTATTGTCATTAAGACAATCCATTCTATTAATAAATTCGATGAGTCAGTTGATGAAAATTAATTCCACGGTCTTTTCTAAAATCCACTGCGTAAAGTTTTACCCAAAAAGAGACCTTCATATTGTTTTTTATCAGCCTTTGTTGATAGTTCATTAGCCATTGCCTATATTATTCATTAACAATTGCATGAAATGAGTGCAACTATTTTGGTGGAATATGTTTTGTACATATTGAAACATAACAATTCATTTATCATCGAAAAAAATAATTGATATGCACTCAAACGAACAATCTCCCAGGGAGGATCTTGCCAATAGCGAGGCTATTGCCAAATTAAAAGAACTGGCAGAAAAAGCAAGAAACTGTATATTTTCCACAAACGTTTCCAGCTTTCCACATACCGCAAGGCCAATGGCATTGCAGGAAGTTGATGAGTCAGGTAAATTATGGTTTATCAGCTCAACAGAAAGCCATAAAAATGCAGAGATAGAAAAAGATAACAAGGTTACACTTTACTTTCAAAATAACGGAGCCTATGAATTTTTGGTAGTAAGTAGTTATGCACAAATTCATACAGACAAGCCTACGATTGAAAAATACTGGACATCATTTGCCAACGCCTGGTTCGATGGGAAGGATGATCCTAATGTTTCCGTTGTGTCTGTTGATCCGGTGGACAGTGATTACTGGGATACTAAAGATGGAAAAATTATCAGCTTTATAAAAATGAGTTTTATGGCCGTTACCGGCACTAAAAGCGATGATGCAGGTTTGGAAGGTAAACTAAAAGTATAATAATAGTTGTTACCGCCGGTAAGGGTAATTGGTACAACATGTATTATGCAAACATTCATTAATAAAAATTAAAAAAAAGTGATTATGACAAACGAAGCGATTACAAAAAACGACCCGGCCATTGAAGTGTTGAATGATTTAATTCAAATTAACAACGACCGTATTGAGGGATATGACAACGCTATTGAAAATTTAAAAGATAGCGACATTGATCTGCAAACTGTATTCAACAGGTTAAAGGCTAACAGTGTAAAAAATATCCAGGAATTAAATGCCAAAGTAAACGAGTTGGGTGGCGAGCCTGTAACAGATACCACCTTATTAGGAAAAATCTATCGTGGGTGGATGGACGTAAAATCGGCATTTACCGGCCATGACAGGGACGGCATTATAAACGATTGCCAGGGTGGAGAAAAAGCTGCGCAGGAAGCGTACGATAAAGCCTTAAAAGATGACGGCAATTTAACTATGGAAACAAGGGTGCTTTTAATATCGCAACAAACCGGCTTATTAGCCGACAAGCAGGCGGTGGATAATTTTAATTAAGCATTAAAGGATTCATAAATTTATACCCCTGTAATTTGCAGGGGTATTTATATTTTCAAAAGTTCATGACACAATTAATTCAGTTTACAGATAAAGGCTTGTACTGCCCCCAAGGCAATTTTTATATTGACCCATGGAAGCCTGTGGACAATGCCATTATTACACATGGCCACAGCGATCATGCCCGTTCCGGAAGTAATAAATATCTCTGCCATACACTTACTAAACCCATTTTACAATTGAGGCTGGGGGAGGGCAATTACCAATCAACTAAATGGTATGAAACGCATTTTATAAACGGGGTAAAAGTTTCTTTACATCCCGCCGGTCATATCATTGGTTCCTCGCAGGTAAGGGTAGAATATAATGGAGATGTATGGGTTTTTACCGGCGATTATAAAACTGAAGATGATGGTATAAGTGGCGCTTATGAACCTGTTAAGTGCAACACTTTTATTACAGAGTCAACTTTTGGTTTACCCATTTACAAATGGCAACCACAACAACAAATTTATAGTGATATACAAAAATGGGTATTACAAAATCAGCAGGAAGAAAAAACATCTGTGCTAATTGCTTACAGTCTTGGTAAGGCACAACGGGTAATGGATGCGCTGAAGGATATCACAGATACAGTATATGTTCATGGTGCCATTTATAATATGCAACAGGTAATGGACACACTTGGTTTTCATTTTGTAAATGTGAAAAGAGTAACACCGGAAACCACCAAACAGGAACTAAAAAATGCCATCGTTATTGCACCTCCGTCGGCAGATGGAACGCCGTGGATGAAAAAATTTACGCCTTATCGTGTAGGTGTATGCAGTGGCTGGATGCGGGTGAGAGGCAATCAACGCAGGCGAAATGCTGATAAAGGTTTTGCATTAAGCGATCATTGCGATTGGGAAGGATTGCTAAGTTCGGTAAAAGCAACAGGTGCCGAAAAAGTTTTTGTTACACATGGTTTCCAGGCTGCCTTTAGCAAATACCTCAACGAAAATGGCATTGCTGCGGATGAAGTAAAAACACAATATGGTGCCGAAGACGATGAGACTGTTTCGGATAATAAAATTGAAACGATATGAAAGCATTTGCTCAGTTGGTAGATGCTTTAAGTGCCACTACCAAAACCAATGAAAAGATTGCAGCCCTTGAACATTATTTTTCCATCGCCAATGATAAAGATAAAGTTTGGGTGATTGCATTGTTCAGCGGACGCAGGCCCAAGCGTACCATATCATCTACTTTACTAAAAAACTGGTGCAGCGAATTTTGTAATATTCCTTTGTGGTTGCTGGAAGAATGTCACCACACGGCCGGCGATTTATCTGAAACCATTGCTTTATTGGTAGAGGCACATGGCACACCTGTAATTACTACAGCTGAACTTCCTTTGCATTATTATATCATGCAATTTATTTCCTTAGAAAAAGTGGAGGAGAAAGATCGCAAGAATTTTATGCTGCAGTGTTGGGCACAACTTGAAACCACCACCGAAAAATTTGTATTTAATAAATTACTCAGTGGTTCTTTTCGCATTGGTGTTTCGCAACAACTGATGGTAAATGCCCTGGCAAAAGTTACCGGTGCAGCGCCTGCTTTAATTGCCCATCGCATTAGCGGTAAGTGGAACCCTGCCACTATTAGTTTTAATGAATTACTAAGCGATGAAAATAATGTGGCAGACAATTCCAAACCTTATCCTTTTTACCTGGCTTACCCGTTGGAAGATGCGGCGGAAACATTGGGCAATATAAACGACTGGCAGGTGGAATGGAAATGGGATGGTATTCGTGGACAGGTTATAAAAAGAAACAACGAACTTTTTGTGTGGAGCCGCGGACAGGAATTGATGACAGAAAGATTTCCTGAATACAACCTGTTTAAAGACGCCATTCCTGATGGCACCGTGCTGGATGGTGAAATCATTGTGGCAGAAGGCGCTAAGCCATTGCCCTTTGCATTAATGCAAACCCGTATCGGCCGAAAAGTTGTCAGCAAAAAAGTATTGCAGGATGCGCCGGTGAGTTTTTTTGCCTACGATATATTGGAATGTGATGCATTAGATTGCAGAGATATGCCATTGCAACAACGGAGAGAAAAGCTGGTACAAATTGTAGCATCAGCAGGCTCAGATAAATTGCAGCTTTCGCCTTTAATAACATGCTCCGATTGGGATGAGCTGGCGATACTGCGACAGCAAAGCCGGGAACATTATGCAGAAGGCTTTATGTTGAAAAGAAAAAACAGTATTTATCAAACAGGACGAAAACGCGGCGATTGGTGGAAATGGAAAATTGAACCCCTAACGATTGACGCTGTTATGATTTATGCGCAAAAGGGGAGTGGACGCAGAAGCAACTTATACACGGATTATACTTTTGCAGTAAGAGATGGCGATAAGCTTGTGCCATTTACAAAAGCCTATAGCGGCCTTACCAATAAAGAATTTGCACAGGTAGATAATTTTGTAAAGCGTAATGCCATTGAAAAGTTTGGGCCAGTAAGAACTGTAAAACCCGAACTTGTTTTTGAAATTGCTTTCGAAGGCATTGCTGCCAGCAACCGGCACAAAAGCGGGGTGGCATTGCGGTTTCCAAGAATGAGCCGCTGGCGGCACGATAAAAAAGCAGACGAAATAAATACACTCGATGATTTAAAAAAAATGCTTGAAGTGTATGGTAAATAAAATGAAATGTTGGGGCTGTAAGCATTAGTACCCTGTTCAGCTTTGGTTCCTGCTATCCGCTCCAAGCTCCGTTGCACTGCGCTTTCCGCTCCTATCAGGCATCCATTGAGCAATTGTAATGCTATCAACTTTTACGCAACATAAAAAGGCAATCGATATATTTTTTATACTTGTTATACTGCGCAAAGGATAAATCGGTGACAAGCTAAATTGTATTTAAACCTTAGTAGAAGAGTTGAAAAAAAAATATATTGAACCTTATTACCTTATTCAGCGGCTTTTATTATTTCCGTTTTATTTGAATAAGGTTTGCTTCCGTGGTCGGTGTCCTCACCGAACACTACTTCCAGTTGAAATACTTCAATCAAATTTTGTAAGTATTTTAAATGACACTATTGTTATTTCAAAGATAGAACGACTACAATAAAGACTATGTGGCTGGAATGAAATTATCTTTTTGATTCTAACAATTTCCCCTCAAAAAATCTATGCAAGAATAATTAAATAGTAGGTGTGAAGAATGTGTTCGGTGAGGACACCGACCACGGGAGTAGAGTAATAATTTATTTAATTCTTCAATGTTGTATTACAATAAGGATGTGTCAATTGTCCGTTGTCCACAGAACCTAAGCCGCCGTCTTGCTTTCTTGTTATATGGTCAATTGAAATAGAATTTCTATGAATATATCCGTGACAAATTTTGCATTTTGGTGCAGCAAGAATTGCCTCATTTATATAGACAGCCGATTTCCTTTCAGTACTAAATTCATTTGAAGTTATTATTTCTTTCTCAGTCAATAAAGAGAGATAATTATATTTTTCCGTCTTCACCAAGACTTCTGCTACTTTTTCAATTGTACTTGCCTCTTTACGAAGTTCACTAATGACTGCAAAATAGAATTCCTTAATATATGGATAACTAGAAAAGGCACTTCTATATCTCCGTACAATTTGCTGTATAATATAATCGTACTTTAATAAAAAGTATTCAAATGAAGAACGGACCTCAATGAATTCAATATAGAGATTCTTTGTTTCCACTTCCATTACAAATGCAACCGTTGCAAAAAATGATGCTACTTTATGTCTTCCATCTTGAGAATAGAAATATACTATCGGATGTAGCCCAAGTGACGAAGGGTGATTGCTATTAATTCTATAAGCAACTTTTCTAGATTTTTCTAAATATTTAATTGTTATATCACCCGTGGCGTCGTCAGGTAAACTTTCTTTAAAATCAGATCCAACACTATTTACAATATTTACAAAGTCTAATATTAGCGGGAGAGTTTGTGCTGAATAAACCTTACCTCCGATTGGAATATCTAAAGTTTTTATCGGCGTTTGTAAGGGTGGTGCAAAAAGAATTGCATTAATTTCTTTAGCTAGTTCCTGAACTTTTAGTTGATTTTCTGGTGTAAAGCCAGACCAATATTTATGGCCTTTCCCACTCCTAATAATCGCCCTTGCTGCAATACAGTTTGGTTTTTTTCTTGATTCAAGTAAAATTAGTTCTGTTTTATTTATTGGGGCGGCTTGTTGATTAATTTTGAAGAACGAACTTTCTGCTTTGTTTGCATCCCCTTCAACCCACTGAAGTTGAATAGCAAGGGCACTTAAATTCTTTGCTCTCTTTATTATTACAGGTTTTACTTTTTCAGGATTAGTTAATGCAAGTTTAAAATCTTCGTAAGATCCAATTCTCTTTCGAATTAATTTCTTTGTTTCTTCACCTAAATGAATTTGATCTTCGGGTATAATTCCATCATAAAACATCTTGGAGATTTTTCCGTCTCCAAAATCATCATTAATCCAAGCATATAGAGAACTAAGTCTATGAGACCCATCTATGACAAATACATATCCTGACGGACTTCTCC
>JBDUEK010000141.1:0-9193 GCA_040002495.1 Ferruginibacter sp. | reverse complement strand
ACCAAAGGTTCCAGTACCACATTGGGTTTCAGATACATCTTTTCTGTACTCATAACTAACTAATTGGTTGTTTTATGAAGGTATAATTTTCTAGAAATTATTTCTATGATTTTGAACGCATGCTGGAAAATAAAAAAGTGCTTTCCAGGCATTCTTTTAAAATCTACCGTATGACTCGTTTCCTTTTGCCACAATTGAATATCTTCCAGCTCCATATCTTCTTCTGTTCCGGTAATTACCGTCATCGGAATATCCATTGGTTCAGATTCAATATGTAAATAGCTTTCACTTATCTTGAAATCGGAACGAAGAATGGGCTCGAAATAGTATAACAATTCTTCGTTATTTAAAATTTCTTCGGGCATTCCATCCAAATCCCTCACTTCTGCAATGAAATCTTCTTTATTAAGTAAGTGCCGCTTTTTTTCGCCACGGGATAATGCAGATGGCCCTGTGGTGCCGGTAATAAAAAGATGAACCGGAGCCTTTATGCCATTTTCCAGTAATTTTTTTGTTAACAGGTAGGTCAATAACCCACCGAGACTATGTCCATAAATGGCATAATCCTGTTCGCCAACCTGCGTACTAACCTGGTTAAATAAATCATTCACCAGTTCATCGATATCCAATGGCAGCGCCTCTCTCATCCGGGATCCTCTACCGGGATAATCGAGCGGGATAATATTTAAAAAAGCAGGCGCCTTTTCGATATACTCACGATAAGAGTATTTATTACCACCTGCAAAAGGCAAACAAAAAAGATTTGTTTTTTTCATTCACATATAAAATTTATGGATACTAATTTAAACTTTTAAGAACAAGCTGAATAGTTGTAGAGGTTACGCTTTAATTTATTGAACTCCGGGTTTCATATCAAAATTTTTATCTTTCGATCGATAAAAAATATCCAATACTTGCCCAATTTGTTTGGTAGGATTTACACTGCAAAATACTTAAAAAAATTAATATTGGTAAAATTGACCCGGAGGATGGAAGGTGGAATGTATTAAACGGTTAATTAAAAAATGTAAATGGTTTGAAGTTTCATCAAAATATAAAAGACATCAGCCTGACACCACTGTTTATATAATTACTTACAACAGCATTTCCTTTACACTAAAAGCCGGCAAAGGAGGATTGGTGCATAAGTAACAAATGTGCGCAGGCTCCAGGTTTATTTCCTGCAAAAGCCAGTCAGCATTTTCCCAATGAATTGTATCATCTTTAATTACAACCTGGTTTAAAGGCACATTTAACCCGGATCCGATCACTTTTAAAAAAGCTTCTTTTTTCGTCCACAACGTGTAAAAAGCCTTCAGCCTGTCGTTGGCCGTTAACACGTTTTGCCATTCTTCCTGGTAAAAGAAATCATTAAAATCGGTGAGTGGAATTTCATTTACCTGTTCTACATCAATCCCTACCTTGTGTGTTTCGCTGATAGCACAAATTGTATATAAACCCGAATGTGAAATATTAAAGTGAATGTTGCCATCAAAATATGGCTTATCAAATTTTGTATACTTCATTGCTGACAGGGGGTAGTCTTTTATGCCTAATATTTCAAGCCCTTTTTTTAATAAGATATTACCTGCTAAAGAACGTTCCGCATCCTGCCAATGTTTATACAACAATATTTTTTTTTGGCTTGAAACAGGAAGTTGATTCATGTAAGAATCAAACAAATCTACAGGCATTTGTTTCCTTGACTTATAATAAAAAATATGCACCATCAATTTACCGGGCTGTTTAAAAATCAATATTCCAAAGGTATATACCTATTCCATCCAATCTTTGACAATAGCTACATCATTTATTGCAACTACACTTTTATCCAACCATTTAGCTACTACCTTCAGTAAATCGCTCTCTTTAAATGGTTTTGATAAATAATCATTCATACCTGCATCCAGGCATTTTAAATTGTCGCCTTTAATAGCCAACGCTGTAAGTGCAATGATTGGAAGGGTTGAACTAATATTTTTCCTAATAAAATCAGCAGCCTGCAGCCCATCCATCACCGGCATCTGCACATCCATCAGTATTATATCAAATGACTCATTTTTTAATTTTTCAATGGCCATCAATCCATTTTCTGCTTCTGTAATAATTGCTCCATAATTCTTTAAAACAGTTTTAGCTACCAACCTGTTCATTGCATTATCATCTGTTACTAATATTTTTTTACCCACCAATAAACCGGTATTGGTAACCGCTGTTTCTTTTTCGAGTAAATCATTGACCTTACCTTTTTGAAAAGTAATTGTAAAAGAAACAGTGGTGCCGGTTCCTTTTTTACTTGTAACTACTATTTCGCCTCCCATCAATTCAACCAATTCCTTACAGATACTCATACCAAGTCCTGTTCCGCCATATTTACGGGTGGTTGATTCATCTTCCTGTGAAAATTTATTGAAGAGATTTTCTAAAAAAAGATTGTCCATTCCAATACCCGTATCCTCAACCGTTATCTGTACTTTTTGCGAGGTTGCGGAGTTTTCGATAACCTTACACCGTAAATCAATACTGCCCTTTTTTGTGAATTTTATAGCATTGCTGATGAGGTTTAATAATACCTGGTTTAGCCTGTAAGGATCGCCAACCAGCACCGGCGACAAATTTGCATCGCAATAAGAATGGGTAAATTGCAACCCTTTTTCTTCGGCCCTGTGCATCATTACCTGCATCACTCTACCCACTATAGTTTTGGATTCAAAACCAATTTTTTCAATGGCCAGCTTGCCTGATTCTATTTTGGTAAGATCAAGGATATCATTGATAATGATCAATAGATTATCAGCGGCAGTATGTATAATATTGAGAAAGTAACACTGCTCTGAATTTAGGTTTGTTTTTTTCAACTGTTCCGACATGCCCAATATTGCATTCATGGGCGTACGGATTTCGTGACTCATATTTGCCAAAAACATTTCTTTTGCACGGGTAGAAGCTTCAGCTGCATTTTTAGCCTGTATTAATTCTGCTTCCAACATTTTTTGTTTGGTAATATCAATATGGGTTCCGATTATAATTAAGGGTTTTCCTTCTGCATCTTTTTCAGTAACTACACCACGGTCGAGCACCCAATGAACGGTACCATCTTTATGAATAATCCTGTACTCCTTGTTATGATGATCGATGATACAGTCTACATATTTTTGATTATTGGATTCTAATATCTTTTTGTCGTCGGGATGTACATTACTCCACCAGAGGGTTGCACCATCGATATATTCGCCGATATCGTACCCCATTAATTTATTGGAAGGGTTCGAAAAATAAGTTTTGTTTGTTATAAAATTATGTTCCCAGTAATTGTCACCAATATTTGTAAGTGCCAGTTTTAGCCGTTCTTCATATTCTTTCAATTTTCGTTGAACTTCCTTTTCGGTCGAAATATTTTCGGTGATGGAAAAGTAGCTTACCTCTCCTATTTCATTGCGAATTGCTTGTCCCCTGGATCTTCCCCAAAACCAGGTACCATCTTTACGGTAATGAATAACTTCCGTATTAAATGACTGCGCCTTGCTTACATTTTCAACCATTTTTCGCAACACAGTTCGATTGCTCAATGGCCCTTTCATTAATTCAATGGGGGTTTTACCAATAATTTCCTCGTTTGAATAACCTGATAATTTTGTAAAACCATCATTACACCAGGTGATCACTCCTGCTGCATTTGTATATACTACACCGTTCTCGTTGGCACTTGCTACCAATGCCAAACGGGCCAATTCTTCTTCATTCATTTTTCGTTCGGAAATATCCCTGATAAATGAGCAAAAGAATTTTTTATGCCCTTGAATTACCGGTATTATAGAAAGTTCAATCGGAAACTCTTTGCCGGATTTATTTATTGCCGGTAGCTCTATCAGCTTATTTAAAACCGGGTCGACTCCCATTTTTAAAAAATGTTGCAATCCACCTTTATGAGCTGCCCTTAGTCTTTCGGGAATAATAATTTCTGACAATTCTTTACCCAGCGCATCGCATTCGTCCCAGTCAAAAATTTTAGTTGCCTGGGGATTCCAAAAAGTAATATGGCCTGCTTCATCGGTGGTAATAATAGCATCGAGGGCCGCATTCATGATGAGCCTGTTTTTCAATTCACTTTCTTCGAGTGCTTTTTGAGCAAGCTTGCGTTCCGTAACATCTGTGTAGCTCCAAAGCTGGCCCCGATACTTATTCTCAGAATAGATTGGTATGTAATCCCGTTGATAAATGCGGCCATCTTTAAGTTGCATTTCGTCATCTGTTACCAATTTTTTATTGGCCAGAATTTTATTGGTGTTTTCAATAAAAAAGCCGGGGTCCTTAAAAAGATGTTTACTCTCTTCTGCACTTTTACTACAGTCTTCACCCTGTAATGCTTCCGGTAAAACCGGAATATTAAACATCTGGCAAAACAATTGATTGGCAAATACAATATGACGGGTTTCGTCTTCCAGCAAAATGCCGCTTTGCATGTTGGAAATAAGCGAAGTAAATACCTTTTCTGCACTTTTACGCTTGCTCACCTGCTGATTGAGATACCTGGCTATACTTAAAAGATCATCTGATTCTACTAACTGACTATCTCCTAAAATATGCCGAACGGCTTCTTTAAGCTTTTCGACTGAAAGTTTTTTAACAGCTACTTCATGAATTAGCTGATCATTTATTTCAATATATTCCTGTTCACTAATACTAAATGCTCTATCGGAAAGTTCTAAATCTTTGTCCCTTGCTTTATAGGAATCACTGATAACTGATAAAAAATTTTGAATATCAGCATTGCTTTGTAATTCTGCGGGCAGGTACTTATTTATTTGCTTTGTAACTAATTTATGATAATTCATAAAATGAAGTGATCGTCATTGTTTGGTTATGAAGTTGACAACTGAAATCTTCGTTAAAAGGCGAGATTTCTCCATAGGAATAAAACCCCGCAAGTAGCGTTTTATAGTTAAACGATTCGGAAACAGCTTCAACTTCTTCCTCAGTACGTGTACCTAAAATTATTTTGCGTCCCACACAACTTACCAGCAATGCAAAATCGGGCATTGCGGTCATTTTTGAAACTGTATGACTTGCCGCTGTGGCTGCCGCTGCCGTTAATCTATCAAAGTTAGCCTTCATAAGACGAACTTTTGAGCCCGTTGGTACGTCTCCGGCGAAGGTCATGCTTTTCTTCTCTTCATCAATCGAAAGAATGGTACGAACTATTACAGTTTTACTTCCCGGGATTGTTACTTCCAGTGGAAACAACAAGGCCGCACCCGGTAAATTTTGTGCATAGCTGCCTAAATAATTTTTATACAATTCAAGCGCATTTTTTCCATTGATTTCAAAAAGCACATTGTCTTTGGATTTAGTTATTTCTTTTTCTAATCCGAACGTGTCCCAACCACCTTGTGAACCATGTTTCACCACAAGATGATTTCCATAAAAACCTATTGCAACAACTTTACCTGATGAAGGTTGTTCATTTAACCCAACCAGTGTTGACTCAAAATTGGCACCATCTCCGGCTAATCCTCCTGTTACCAATACTTTTTTTCCAGCCACTTCACTTAATCCCTTCACCAATTCGCTGCCATTTACCAGGCTTCCATCAGAAAATACCATCATATAGGCAAGGTCATCAGGTGGTAATAATCCAGCCAATGCTATTGCAGCATCATAACTGTTTTCATAATCCTGGATATTGACGGAGGCTGTTAACACACTGGTTTTCTCCAGTTCCATAGCAACTACAACTGCGGAATTATCATGAACAGTATCATGATAAATTTCGCCGGCAGTACTGCACATTGTAATAGCCGCATTGCTAAACCTCGATCGTAACATCGGATAAATTTCACCTGCTTTTAAAATTTCTTTACTGGCAAAACACATTATCAATTGTACATTATCATCTACTACAGGTTGGCTGGCAACATGACTTTCCAACTGGTTGTTTTTGTAATTAAATACAGTTGTCTTCATCCTTTTAATTTTTAATTGATAGGTTAATAATCTTCTTAATCAATCTGGCGCCATTTTTTCATCGTTATAAACCAATCAATCATTTTATGTATTTGATTTACAAAATATTTGCACTTAACCCTTATTTCATATTTTAAAAAATACTGGTAGTGCTCGCATTGCAGGTTAACAGTTGATTTTATAACTAGTTTTATGAGAATTAATTGTATGTATTCTTGAATATATTTCGGAAATCAAGCTATTACATAGTAATAAGTGCAGTATTTTTTAGATTAGCAGCAAATTCATTCATCGGGAAAACACCCAAATTCATAGCGCAACGCTGAAATTCATTCAGTTCGTTTCCAGCAACAAGTAAATGAGAAAAAACTCAATTAATGTTGAACAGGAGAATAAAACATTCAAAAACTGGTTATTAATTCCCTATTCTGACCTTTTTACCGAGTCTTGAAAAAAACAGCTATGTTGGAATTATTTAGTGGATTCAGCCTCAACCCATGAAACTTTATCATCGGATAAAAACCAAGTTGGTTTTGAAATGCTTCATTGTACCAGAGGGTATCTTCTGCAATCAAAATATTAAAAGGTCAGCCATTATTTTTTGAAACTTACCTTTCATTCAACAGGCCATTCTTAACCTGGCTCAACAATTCAATTATTATAATTGGAAACTAATTCCAACATTTGGAAATCCATCTAAGAAAAAGCTAGTTAACCAACTGATTTCCAGGATAAAATTATTTCGGCATCAACTTTGAAATGCATGTAATAAATAAATCCTCAAAACATTCGATATGAAATCAACTAAAAAATTATTTGTTCTTATCCAAACGTTTATCAAAATTGTATTTGAGCAATATCACAGGTTGTTTCCCTGTTATATTAAAGAAAACAAACCACATTCAATCCGTCATTAATAAAGCGGCAATATTTTATTTTTTCTAAAAAAAAAGATAAATGATCGCTTCATAACAACCACCATCTGAAACTCATCTAAATTTTTACAATGCAACAAAACAATTACGTAGCAATTATGGCCGGAGGTATCGGCAGCCGTTTCTGGCCAATGAGCAGGAGCAGTTATCCAAAACAATTTCTTGATATTTTAAATACCGGGAAAACTTTATTGCAATCTACTTATGACCGCTTTCTTGCATTTATCCCCAATGAAAATATTTTTATTGTTACGGCTGAAGAATATGTAACTATTGTAAAGGAACAATTGCCGAACCTGCCGGTTGAAAATATTATTGGCGAACCTGAACGTAAAAACACGGCCGCTTGCGTAGCCTACATGGCTTTTAAATTAAAGCAATTGAATGCAGATGCTAATATGATTGTAGCTCCCAGCGATCACCTGATTGACGATCAGCAGTTGTTTGAAGACACTTGTATGAAGGCGCTTGAATTCACAAAAAATAACCAGGCATTTGTAACATTGGGAATTAAACCAACTTACGCAAATACAGGATACGGCTACATTCAATACAAAAACTGCGCACACAAAGAAAACATTTATCCGGTTATAAGATTTACTGAAAAGCCCAACCTTGAAAAGGCTACTGAGTTTTTTAAAAGTGATGATTATTTATGGAACTCCGGGATTTTTATCTGGACGGCAACCAATATCATCCAGGCTTTTAGAAATTATATGCCGGAAATGTTTGACATATTTGTAGGCGCATTGCCAGACCTGAACACGCCTCTTGAGCAAGCTGCAATAAAGCACATTTATAAATACTGTGAATCTGTTTCTATTGATTATGCCATTATGGAAAAAGCACAAAACGTATTTGTAATTCCATCATCATTCAAATGGAGCGATTTGGGTACCTGGACAAGCGCATGGGAAATTTCTGATAAAGACATTGCTCAAAATGCCATAGCTGGTAACAATACATTGATGGTAGATGCTAAAGGTTGCATCGTACATTCCAATGATAAAAAACTGTTGTTGGTTGGAGGTGTAGAAGATTTGATTATCGTAAATACTCCGGATGCTATACTGATTTGCAAGAAAGAAAACGAGCAGCAGATTAAGGAATATTTAACCAGGGTAAAACAAGTAAAAGGCGATACATACCTGTAAAATAATTATGCCGGTGCAGCAGTGAAAAACTTTAGCATAACAATCTGGGGATGATTAACCCAGAAAAAAAATTGTTGATGGCAATTGTCGCTGGCTGCACCTGTAAATCTAATAGATTTCATCAACTCCAACTTCGTTTTTTATTAAATTTTCCATCATGGACGCCAGTTCATTTTTTGAAGTATTTTCTTTAAGCAGGTAGTCGATTGAACCAAATTCCATAGCAGTTACTGTTAGCCCCAAATGCTGGTGTGCTGAACAAAAAACGACTCCCATTCCACTGAAATAAGTTTTGATTTTTCGCAGAACAGTCAGTCCATCCATGTCTTTCATTTGATCATCTAAAAATACTATCTGCGGATTTAAACTAAGATTTTCAAGACAATCTTTTCCATTTTCAAATTCGATAATATAGGTATACCCCAACTCCTTCAAAATTTGTTTTAATACAGCTCTCCAAAATGGATCGGCGTCTACGATAAAGATTTTCTTGCTTTTTTGTGATTTCATAATTGAGTAGTTGATTTGATTGGTTACGGAAATTGTGCCAAAGCATAAAAATTGCGTAAACAAATATTCGAGCAATTGACTGCTGCATTATTATTACAGATTCGGAAATTGAATGCTGATCCCGACCTTAAAAAATATGATTAATTGAAATTGCAGCAAGTCGTTATCGACATAATGAGGGTTACGGATTTAATTATTTTCTGGCGGATAAAATTCACATAGGTTTTACTTGACTATTAACGCAAAAAAAAGATTGATATTGTAAAATGCGACCGCATTAATTCGGGAGTCATTTTTAGTGGAAGGTATTTTCCTTATAAATAAATAATCCTATTCAAAAGGAAGAATAGTTGATATGTTTTATGAAATAAGCCAACGAAAAATAGTTGACGAACTATACAGTAAATGAGGCAAAAAAAGGCATAAACGAAAAAAAAGATTCCATTGCTGTATTCCTTTTGTGAACTGGCTGGGACTCGAACCCAGGACCCTCCCGATAAAAAATCGGGATGCTCTCGGAATCTATAATGTAAATGGATGGTACAAACGCAAAAAGAATCCATTGCTGAATTCCTTTTGTGAACTGGCTGGGACTCGAACCCAGGACCCATACATTAAAAGTGTATTGCT
>JBDUEK010000140.1:0-9224 GCA_040002495.1 Ferruginibacter sp. | reverse complement strand
GAAGCCCCCTTAATTGCATTAGCCTTTTTGATTGTATTGCCTTTTGAATTGCACTGCCCTTCAGGGCGGTGGTAAATAGAACTATCCTTCATGGCTTTAGCCAAATTTTGTTTTGGCTAAAGCCTTCTACTAAATTATAATTAATCCCCGACCTAAAGGACGGGGCAATGCAAAAAGGAGAACCATCAGATTGAATGCTGCATTAATCAACAATATTCATAACAAATTTTGATGCAGCGGGAAGTATAATTAAAGTATTACACGAATTGATTTACTAAATTTTCTTTGTTATCGTCCTCCACCGGGGCAATGTTCATTTAAATAGGTTGTAAATAATTTCGCCAGGTGTTCCGAGGTACCTGTTCCTTCATTGATGCTATGTGTACGGTTGGGGTAACTCATCATCTGAAATTGTTTGCCGTCTTTAACCAATTCATTGATTAATTGTTCCGTGCCCTGGTAGTGTACATTATCATCGCCGGTGCCATGTATCACCAATAAATTTCCTTGTAGGTTTTTTGCATGGGTGATGGGCGAGCCTTGTTTAAATGGCTCCGGATTTTCCTGTGGTAAACCCATGTATCTTTCCTGGTAAATATTATCATACAAGAGTTGATTGGCAACCGGTGCAATGGCAATGCCTGTTTGATAATATTGAGGGTATTGAAATAATAAATTAAGTGTGGTAGAACCGCCACCACTCCACCCCTGCACTGCAATTCGATTGCTGTCTACATAAGGCCACTGACGTACTATTTTTGCAGCCATGGCCTGGTCACGGATATTAATAATGCCAATGTTTTGATAAATAGCTTTGCGCCAGGCAGCTCCTTTTGGTGCTGGTGTGCCCCTGCCATCTACACTTATCTGTATGTAACCATCTGCAGCCATATCACCTACATACAACCTGTTATTACCAATGCCTGCAACATCTTTAACAGTTGTGGCAGCTGGTTCTGAATACACAGAAAACAGCACGGGATATTTTTTTGAACTGTCAAAATTTACAGGCTTTACCATCCAGCCATCCATGGTAACACCATCTTCAGTTGTAAGCTGAAACATCTCTACCGGGTTTCTTCCGGCAGCCAATGGCGGAACGGTCATTTGATCGGTAGTTGTTTTTATAGCAACATGTTTTGGCAAACTAACCCACTCAGATAAACGCTGATTTAAATGATTCGAAAAATCGTGGCTTGCATACAGCCCGGTGGGAGAAATATTATAACGGTGTGTCCCTTTTTCATCAGATGGCGATATCAACTCCAACTTTCCTTTTCCTTTCAATGCAATGCGGTAGAGGTATAGCTGTGTTGCATTATCAGGCGAAGCCATAAAATAGATGTAACCACTGTTTTCATCAATCGCTTCTATCCGGGTAATATCATAATTGCCATTCGTTAACAGTGTTTGTTTTTTGCCATCACGGCTTATTAAAAATATATGGCGCCATCCATCTTTTTCCGACACCCATAAAAAATCTTTTCCATTGTTCAGCCACTCCCATCCCACCGGTTCATTACTCCATCTTCCTTTAGTATCAATCCATGCTTTATCAGTTTCTGTATAAATTAAATTGGCTGTACCAGTTTGCGCATTGCATATAAAAACACCTGCTTCATTTTGCTTACGGTTTAATTGTTCCAATACAATCTCACTGCTGTTATCGGCCCATTCCATCCTTGGAATATAATGTTGTTTGGTATCGCCCGGTACATTCATCCAGGTTGTTTGTTTAGATGCTATAGACACTACACCAACTTTACAAGCCGAAGGATCTTGTCCCACTTTTGGATATTCAACCGGCACTACAAATGAATAAATTGAATCTGTATTATTGATCATCAGAAAATTACGGATATCCCTTGCATCAATCTGCCAGTAGGCAATACTTTTACTATCGGGGCTCCAACGGAATCCATCCCGGCAACCAAATTCTTCTTCGTAGGCCCAATCGAAAGTGCCATTGATAATACGATCGGTGCCATCTGTAGTTAATTGAGTAGCGGCACCTGTAACAATATCTTCGGTGTAAATATTGTGTCCGCTAACATAAGCTACCTGTTTTCCATCCGGTGAAATTTTTGCAAACATCAGGGATGATTCCGGCATATTTTTTCCAACCTGGCGCAAGGCAAAGTCTGCCTTATTTAAAATCCAGTAATCTCCCCTGGTTTCTCTTCTCCATACTTTTTTACTGTTGGTATAAATTAAAATTTTATTGCCCTCATCGCTGAATGAAAAATCCTTCACTGGCAACGGAACAGTTTTTCCTGAAGGTGTTAACTGTGACGCCTGCAGCAGTTCGGTTCTTTCAAAAGATGGCAACGTGTACTTTACCAAAACACCTTTTTCATTTGCATAATAAGCCTTTCCATCTGCAGACCATTTTATATTGCCCTGTGCAAATAGAGCATCCGTGTATAAAAACAATATGACAATTACAAAAACTTTAATAAATACTTTCATTGGTATATTTTTTTTCGCCGGTTAATTTGAAGTTTTATTTTATGGTCAATTTAACCATTACAGGAAAATGATCAGAAGGGTAATTTCCATGATAGGTATCAGTAAGTATGCCCCATTTGTTTACGCTAAATTGACTGGATATAAAAACATGGTCGATGACCGCTTCGCCTGTTGGTGCTTTTCCAAAGCCATTAAATGAACCATTATTCTCATACGGATCTTTTGCATGGGAATAACTGTCACTGAGCATTTCAGAACTTGCAATTTGTTTGTACCATTCACTGTTACGGTCGCCATTTAAATCACCCATAAATATCACCGGGTTTTTACCAGCTATCACATTCATTTTCGCAAGAATTAATTGGGCACTTTCTTTACTTGCGATCATTCCCTGGTGATCGAAGTGCGCATTAAACACATAAAACTTTTTGTTTGATTTAAGCTCTTCAAAATATACCCAGGAACAAATGCGGTTGCAGCAGGTAGCATCCCAGCCAAGTGACGGCTTATCAGGCGTTTCGGACAGCCAGAAATTTCCCTGCTTCAACACTTTAAACCTGCTTTCATTATAAAGAATAGCAGAAAACTCACCGGCTGTTTTTCCATCATCCCTGCCAATACCGGCATACCGATATTGGGGTAACCATTTAGTGAGGTCAGTTAACTGGTGCAGCAGGCATTCCTGTGTACCAATAATTTCCATTTCATGAAAACGAATCATGGCTGCCACTACAGGGCCACGTTGCCGCCAGCTTTCTCCATTTAGAGAATCTTTTACATGGTTGTTCTCAATACTATACCTCATATTAAAAGTTGCCACAGTAATTGATTGAGCTGGCAAATAATTTTTAAATAAAATAAGCAAGAAAAGAACCGATACTATTTTTTTCATAATGAATAGTTGAGGAATGAGGCCAGTATTTTCAGGCCGGTCTTAAAGATAAAATTACCAATCTGAAAAAGAATGCAATACACCGATTTTCGCTTTGAGTAATTCAATATTACCCAACCGTTCTCATTAAAAATATTGATGCCAAAAATTATTGACTTTGTAATTAACCGGCAGATCTAACACACCTAAAACCGGTATGCTCCAAACCTGTATCCGGACTACTTTTCATCCGGCGGGCTACTCGGTAACCGCTGCAATAACTGTCATTGCATAAAAAGCTACCACCCCTTAAACTTCTTTTGGGAGTAAAGGTTTCATCCGGATCAAAACTTTTTGCAGGCCCTGTTGGATTAATGGTGGTTTTACCTTCCAGGGTTTTATAATAATTGTAATCGTACCAATCGTTGCACCATTCCCATACATTGCCTGCCATATCATACAAGCCATATCCGTTTGCTGCGTAGCTGCGTACAGGAGCCAATGTAACGTACCCATCTTTTTGCTCATTGTAATAGGGAAACTTACCTTCCCAACTATTTGCCTTTGGCTTACCTGCGTTTACATGTTCGTTTCCCCAGGGATAAATATTATTGACCAGGCTTCCTCTTGCAGCAAATTCCCATTCAGCTTCTGTGGGTAATCGCTTACCTGCCCATTTGCAATAAGCCATCGCATCGTCCCAACTTACCTGTACCACGGGATAATTTTCTTTGCCATTAAGGTTACTGGCAGGCCCTTCCGGATGTTTCCAGTCGGCACCTTTTACCCAACTCCACCATTGAGCATAATTGGCTAAATCTACCGGTCCTTTGCCGGGTTTAAATACCAGGGAAGCCGCTACCAGCAGGCTATCAGCAGGCTTTGGTGTGCCCGGAGGAACAGACTGCTTCAGTTCCTCCCAATCAGGCTTTCTTTCCGATGTTGTGATATACCCGGTAGCATCCACAAATTTTTTAAACTGTGCGTTGGTCACTTCATTTTCATCTATATAAAATGCATCCAACTTTACTTTGTGTTTGGGATATTCATCCGGGCTGGCCTGGTTATTATCCCCGCCCATATCAAACGTGCCACCTTTAATTAACACCATCCCCGCAACTGATGTATCGCCTGAAGCAATTATTGCTGACGTGGAACTATCACCGGATCCAAAACGTGGAGGAATCGCCATACAGGAATGGGCACTATCTTTTAACTCCGCAACTTTATCATGTTTTGTGTTGCCATTACAGGCAAAAAACACCATCACTCCCAATACCGACCAACCCTTAACTTGATTCAAATACTTCATATACAAGAATACATTTTCAGTTACATTTTCTTAAAACCATTATCTGTTTCCTCAAAAATATGGCATATTACCTGGTTACAGCTACCGGTTAAAATTAAAAAAGCAGCCCCAATATGGAACTGCCTTTTCTTATATACCTTAACCTATACTACTTCACAAATTGCAATGTTCTTTTTTCTCCATCGCTTTCCGCTACCAATAAATACATTCCTTTCGCAATGTTTTCAACTGGCAAAGTTATTTGCCCGTTAACAGCCGGTATTGAATTGGAATAAATTCTTTTACCTGTCACATCCAGCACAGAAACCAGAACAGTTGATTTTACCCCAGCCAGGATTACTTTGATATTTCCACGTACGGGATTGGCTGCTAATTTAATTGTCCATGCCCCTGTATTTTTTAATTTCAAAACAATGACAGGACTAATGGCCGATTTACCATCTTTATCAGTTGACAAGAGGCGATAATAAATTGTATTGATGCTGTTATTAATTACGCCCACATCTGTAAACGAGTAAGCGCGGCTGTTAGCAGATGTACCGGCCGCTGCAACTGTACCGGCATTTTCAAAATGGATGCCGTCAAAACTTCTCTGAATAACAAAATCCCTGCTGTTGAATTCCTGTAACGTATGCCATTGCAATATTGCATCGGCTGATTTTTGTGTAACTGTAAAGTCTGTTAACGTAATAGGTAATGGCGTAAATGTTCCATCAACGGCATATAAATCAGTTTCAAAAAGATCATCCCCGTTATTAGCTTCAAATAATATTTTACCATTTACCAGCCAAAAATTTACATCAGGTTTTGATCCCGGCATGCCGGTAACCAGGTCGGCAACAATACTCGTTCCGCCTGAAGTGCCATCGCTTTTCCAGAGCTCCAGGCCCTGGCTGCCATTGTCTGCAGGAAAATACAATCCTGCAGTTGTATAGATATAAGACCCATTGGAAGGATCTACACCATCGTCTATACCCGGGTTAATTTCTCTTACAATATGGGTATGGGCTACGGTGCCATCCACACCATCCGAAATCCATAATTCATTTCCCTCGGTAGCGGTGCTGGCCATAAAGAAAAATTTGTTTCCCTGGAACAATTGCTGGGCAAATGTGGGTGAATTTATGTTGTAAGCAATAAATAAAACAGGTACATGTGTACCGTCAAAATCTTTAAATAACTGAGTTCCGCCGGGGGTGCCGTCAGATTCCCACAACTGGTACCTGCTGCCAAAAAGATCGGTTGATGGAAAAATAAATTTATTGCCCACAATCACTGCATCCGGAAGTATATCAAAGGAACTACCTCCCAACGGCTCTATGTTTTTCAAGATAAATGTATTGGCCATTGTGCCATCGGTGTACCATATTTCATTTCCGTTTGTACCATCATCGGCACTAAAATATGCGTGGTTGTTGAAAGTAAAATAATAAGGAAAACTAAAAAGAGAAGAACTACCGGTACTTCCGGGATTAATATCTTTTAATATAGTTGTTCCCCCTGCTGTACCATCTGTCTTCCATGTTTCGTTTCCTTCAGCAAAAGTATTCGCCCTAAAAAGAACCAGGTTATTAAATTTGTAAAACAATTGAACGGTGGAGGAATCATCATTATGCGGATTGATATCCTTTAATAAAAAAGTACCCGCATCAGTTCCGTCTGAACGCCATAACTCCACACCAAATGAAGGCGTTTTTGCCATCAGCAACAAATACGAGCCATTTGAAAAAAGATGGTATTTGCCGGGATAATTGCTGCTATTTGGCCCGGTCACAATGTCTTTAACCAATGTAGTTCCGCCGGGAGTTCCATCCGTTCTCCAAAGCTCCCTGCCTTCTGCCGGCCTTTCTGCAGTAAAATAAATATAACCATTCAGCAAAGCCGATTCATAATCCGGGGAAGAGCTGGCAATTCCTGGATTGATGTCTTTTAACAGCTTTGTTCCGGCAGGTGTACCATCTGTAATAAACAGTTCATTTCCTTCGGCTGCGGTGTTACCTGCAAAAATTAATTTGCCATTCAGAAACACAATGCTGCCCAGGTCATCGATAAATTTAATGACGGTTGACAGTTGAATTGTTCCTGCCAAAGTACCGTCCGTTACCCATACAGTCTGGTCGGTACCCGATACATAAATTGACTTGGTATTGCTGAGGGGGTAATCAGCTTGTAAACTTCTGTTTGAGTTAATTTGTGTGATTTGTGCCTGCACGCTAAAAGTGCCAATAATTATTAATGCAGAGACGAGTAAAGTTTTTTTCATGATTCATTTTTTAATCTGATTGCAAAATAAAATCTATATAAATAAAGGACTACCACATAAATATGCAGTAGAGTATGAGTGAATAGAATAATGGATCAATGGCAATTAATGTCAAAAAAGGAAAAGGCCGATAAGTTGCAGAGAGGAAAATTTCACAGAATATCAGATGTAACGGTGTTGGTTAGTAGAATACTCTTTATTGGAAGTATTTAAATTTAGATCATTTTATTTGTTTTTAAAAGCCTTTTCTGATAATTCATATTATAATAAAACAAAACTGCAGTTTCTCCCCTGAATCTTCACAGCAGATACACTAATAAGCACATAGCATAACTAGCTAAATTTTCCACTGAATCCTTTTCCTCAATGCAGCCAGTTTCCAGTTTACGGTTATCATTTTTTCAAGAGATTATTCTACATTAAATTCGCTGCCATTATAATTGTTTAAATGGATAAAACCAATCACCGGTATTTCATGCTCAATAAACCTATCGATATGGTTTCTCAATTCATTAGTCCCGACAAGGTGAATTTGCTGGGTGATTTAGATTTCAACTTTCCCGAAGGCACACATGCTGTGGGACGTTTAGATAATCATTCTGAAGGATTGCTTTTATTAACAACAAACAAAAAAGTAACCCGCTTATTATTTTCAAGTGATCAACCACATAAACGAACCTACCTGGTTCAGGTAAATAATATATTAAGTCCGCAAAGTTTGCAGTTACTTCAAACAGGTATTTCAATTAAAATAAAAGGTGGCGTTAATTATACAACCCCACCCTGCGATGTAGAGATTGTAGCCCACCCAGAAAATTTATACAAAACTGCAGTAACGCTGTCTGAATTTGGACCACATACCTGGCTGATTATTACGCTAACGGAAGGCAAATATCACCAGGTAAGAAAGATGATTGGTGCGGTTAGGCATCGGTGTAAGCGGCTAATCCGGATTTCTATTGAATCGCTTGAACTTGGCAACCTGGCTCCCGGATGCATTCTGGAAATACCCGAAAAAATATTCTTTGAAAAATTAGCTATTGAATATGATCCTGAATAACACTTCTTATGAATCCCTATGGCAGTTCTTCCAACTAAGACAAAAAAATTGCATATAATTAATTTACGGTATCCGTTACCGGTCTGAACAACTTTAAATAAATTATCCGAACTGGAAAACCGTGTACTATTATCAACAAAAAAGGTATTTACCACCCCACTGATTTTGAAATTACCGGAAACTAAACTGAAAGAAAATGCGGCACAATTTTTTGGCCTTGCAATTAAAAAATAAAAATTATGAAAAATTACCTCGCATTTCTAATGCTTGTTATTGTGTCCAGCAGTTGTGTTGCTAAAAAATTCCTTACGCAATCCGAGTTACAAACTGCCAATTTACGACAAGATAGCACCCGCCTTGCCAATGAAATTTCGTCGCTAAAAGATAACATGGCATCACTAAATGAAAAGATTGCAGGGTTAAATGATAACATAGCAACTTTGAATAATAAAAATTCAAATCTGAGTAATCAAAACTCGCAATTGGGACAGCAAACAGCCAGCCAGCAAAATGCTTTAACAAAAACCGAAAAAGAATTACAAATGCAACAACAAAGGTTGCAGCAATTGCAGGCATTGCTTGAGCAACAAAAAAGCAGGTCGGATGAGTTAAAAAATAAAATGGCTGAAGCATTAAAAGGATTTAACTCCAATGATCTTTCAGTAGTTCAAAAAAACGGGAAGGTTTATGTGAGCCTTTCTGAAAATTTACTCTTCCCTTCCGGTAGTGCGGTTGTAAATCCCAAGGGTGTGGATGCATTATCAAAACTGGCGGCGGTATTAAACCTGGATTCAGATGTTGCCGTAAATATAGAAGGCCATACGGATAGTATTCCTATCCGCGGAAAATATAAAGACAACTGGGATTTGAGTACGGCACGTGCCAACGCTATTGTAAGAATACTGGTAGATAATTACAAAGTAGATCCTGTAAGGGTCATTGCATCGGGTCACAGTTATTATGACCCGCTTGAATCCAATTCCACCGCAGAAGGAAGAGCAAAAAATCGCAGAACAGAAATAATACTTTCTCCAAAACTGGATGAAATGTACAAGTTATTGGAATCAAAATAATCAAAATCAATATAGTCAAAAGCTCACTTTTAAGTGGGCTTTTATTTTTTATGTACTTAAGTATACCCGTCGCCAACTAATTAATGAAAAGATAATAATCAAAAAGTCAGCTATCTAACTGCGGGGTGCATTTATAATTGTCGCAAGAGGTGTCATCTTTTAGCCAAAACTTTAAA
>JBDUEK010000139.1:0-9262 GCA_040002495.1 Ferruginibacter sp. | reverse complement strand
TCCCATCTTTTATGGGCACCACTTTATTGCCCCCGCTTATTGTTGTGCCACTGAAAGTTCCTTTGATAGTTTTAGTGAGTGAATCATAATCTGTAACCACAATGTTGGTAATGGCCCCGTATACCTGATAAGCAACTTCCCAGGCACAATTAACACACACACCGTTATGACTGTAAGACCATGCATTGCCCTGATCTGTTGTGAAAGAGCCGGTTTTAATACCAGTTGGAGGAAAAACAAAACTGATTTCAAAGCTGGTATCGGCAGCCGTAATTATTTGCTGGCGTAAGGAAACTAATGTAGAGACAGGCGTAGTGGAATAATAGGTAGCATTAAAACTGCCGGTGTATGTTTTGCCATTGGAAGCATCCGTGTATTGCCAGGCATTATCGGGCAATTCGTTTGCTCGTGCTTCACTAACATGAACACTAACCGGGCAGCAACTTGTATCGTAACAAACAGTAAAATCTGTATAGCCGGTATCAACAGGATTACCGGTGGGTTTTAAATGAATGGTTTGCAAGCCGGTGGCATTAAAAGTTCCGGAGCCTGCAAACTGAAATCCATTTTGCAAATCAGTACTTATAAAATATGAACCGGTAACTGCTACGTTAACCTGCAGTTCAATATAAGCGGTGTCGTTATTAAGGTTTGTATTTTTAAAGAAACTGCCATTAATTACAGAAGGCAGGCATGTGCCCTGTGCGTCTTTTAAAGTGTTAGCTGGTTTATATTCATAACTATATTCTTTTGCGCAGCCTGCTGCAAACAACAATAAAATTGCAACGTATGTTTTAAATAGATATGCTTTCATATTCCCATGATAGCGGCATCATAAACCTGATGCAAGCTTTCATGATGAAATATAATCAATTATAGTTAGTTTCTTTCACCTGGTTTCGCCAACTGGCGCAGATATACAGCAAAGCTAATTGTGTGTTGCCGTATCAGTGCCCTGAATGCTGTTTGAATTGAGTAGCATTTTTGTGTAAACTTATTATTTTTTTGCCGCCGTTGGTATCTCAATAAATAAATCAACCTAGTTCAAACGCCGCCGTTGTGTCTTATTGACCAACGGCCGAAGCGTTAACCAGCGAACAATTTTGATATGAATTATTCTTTAACAGCAATATTTATATGGACTCATGGGCATCCTATCACTTCTTACATATTTGACTATATAACTGGCTGGAACTTCGGTTGCTGGTGAAAACACCAGCAACGGCATTTGGATAACAGGCAATTTAAAATTCGTTAGAGGAACACCAACAGAAGCAAAAACCTGCTACTTGATTACTATTGTATAAATTTTTAGGGGCAAATTATTTAAATAAAAAAATAAACTCATTCTAACCGCATTGTCTTTATTGCAATCGTTCTATCTTTAAAATAACCATAGTATCATTTAAAATACTTACAAATTTGAGGGAAGTATTTCAACTGGAAGTAGTGTTCGGTCAGGGCAACGCCGACCACGGAAGCAGATTATTCTTGTATAAATTTTTAGCGGCAAATTATTTGAATCAAAAAATAAACTTATTCCAGCCGCATTGTCTTTATCGCAATCGTTCTATCTTTAAAATAACAATAGTGTCATTTAAAATAGTTACGAATTTCAGTGAAGTATTTCAACTGGCAGTAGTGTTCGGTGAGGACACCGACCACGGAAGCAAAATAATGTGGTTTACAGATATTCTAATTGACAGCTTTTTTTACCTGTTGTATTTCTTCAACGCCGTCCGCAGTGTATTTCAGGGTAATGTAACCCTGGGCGTTTTCTAAAATTGCCTGGTATGCTACCGTATTATGGGCCGTTATTTCAATAGCATTGAACAAATGGTAGGAAGGGTATTCTTTATTAATTGCTTTGCTGAACGCTCCGGGTAATTGCTCCATTCCACAATCAGTGATTGAATAGTTCATTTTTCCTTTTGCAGTAAAACTGGCATTGCCTTTCCGGCCATTATTTAAAAACGACACCCAAAAATTATCAGCGCTGGCTGTCCATTTCAGGTTGGTAGCATTTGGAAATAAAGCAGAGAATTTAGCATTGATCGCCGGGTTAGTTGCTACGGCCGTTGCCGCACTATTATTTTCTTCAACAGTGATGGTATTATTTGTATAGGATGGTTCCACGGAAGCACTGGCGTATGTGCCCTGTGCAAAAGAATTGACGGATAATATAATAACCAGTAAAAAAATTGCTGCGAAAGATTTGGTAGAATGTGTCATGTTTTTGTTTTTAATGTTGAAAAGGTGAAGGCTTTTACATGACATAAAATTATATCTCAACCCTGCCTGGCGGCTATTAGAATTGGTTCAAAGGCTATCAAATTTGCGTCAACTTTGCCTTGAAACATAGTCTGATGGCGTAATGCCGTACTGTTCTTTAAAACATTGGCTAAAATAGGAAGGGCTGCTAAATCCCACCTGGTAGGCAGCGGTTGAAATATCCAGACCTGACGAAATAAGGCTGGCAGCTTTCTGCAAACGATACCGGCGTATGAGGTCGTTGGTAGAAATATCGAGTAGCGATTTTAATTTACGGTTGAGGGTACTCCGGCTCATTGCCATGGTTTTACAGAGATAGTCAACTCCCAATGCGGCATCATCCAGTTTAGCGTCCATCTCCCGGTAAAGCTGTACCAGGAACGGATCGGTAGTAACGGGTAATTGATCCTGGGGAGCGGTGGTAATTAATTGTGCCTGTAGCCAAGTTCTTTGTTTTTTTTGTAGCTGCAGCAGGTTGGCTGTTCGTAATTCCAGTTCCTGCAGGTTGAAGGGTTTGGTGATGTAATCATCGGCGCCGGTTCCCAGCCCTTTTAACCGGGCATCGTGTGCAGCTTTTGAGGTGAGTAACATAAAGCCAATATGCGCCGTGCGGTTATCTGCTTTGCAAATTCTGCAAAGATCAAAGCCATCCTGCCCCGGCATCATTACATCACTGATCACAATATCGGGCAGTTCCTGTAAAATTATCTCCCAGGCTTGCAGACCATCTGCCGCTTCTACAACGCGGTAATGTTTACACATGGTCTCCACCAAAAATGACCGAAGTTCATCATTATCTTCTACCACCAACAGCAACGGTTCATCCTGCTCACCGTTAGCAGGAGTTTGCTTTTCAATCATGATGGTGTCGGTAGACTGCAATTCTTCTATGCCATTTACTTTTTCCAAAGGAATCGAAACTACAAAGCTGGTATCACCGGGTTTACTATCCAGTTCGATATTGCCCTGCATTAATTCAGTCAGTTCTTTTACCAACGACAGGCCTATGCCCGTACCTCCGTAAGTGCGGATCGAGGAATCATCCACCTGGTAAAAACGGTTGAATATTTTTCCTTGCTCATCAGCGGGTATGCCTGGCCCGTTGTCTTTTACTTCCAGGTGGATGGTGTCATTAACAGACGATGAAAGCGAAACCGATACCATCCCGTTATCAGGAGTAAATTTTAATGCATTGCTCAACAGGTTAGTAATTATTTTTCCCCATTTGTCTTCATCAAACAAATAAAAACCTGCAACACCCTGGGCTGAAAAACGGAGTTCAATATTTTTTACCTTTGCACCAGCCTCAAATGATTGTACGCAATCGGCTGTAAACAAATCCAGTTCTCCTGTAGATAATTTTAGTTTGAGCTGACCATCGTTTAGCTTAGAAAAATCAAGAAACTCGTTTATTAAACGTAACAATTGTTTTGAGTTTCGTTGCACCGTTTTTATGGTACTGATAGCTGGAGCAGAAAGCGAAGGATCCTGCAAAAGTTTCTCCAACGGCGTGATGATGAGTGTAAGCGGCGTACGAAACTCATGCGTAATATTGCTAAAAAACCGGTCCTTCAATTCATCTGTCTCTCTTAAACGGAGAGCTTCTCTTTTTTCGTACACAAGATTTTGTTCGGTTTTCAGCCGCTTTTCCCTAAAAACGAAGTACCATCTTATTAAGCCAACCGCAATTAAAATGTAAATAAGAATGGCCCACCAGGTAGCCCAAAACGGCGGATGAATAACCACCCTGATCTCTTTTATCGTATCGCTCCACAACCCATTAATGTCAGAGGCGTTTATACGAAAAGTATAGCTGCCCGGTCTTAGTGCTGCATAAGCTGCAACATTATTCGTACCATTTTCTATCCAGCCTGCATCGGCTCCTTTTAATTGATAGCGATATTTTGTTTTTTGCGGCTGGTTATATAACAGGGCCGCAAATTCGAAGCGCAGGTAATTTTTATCATATGGCAGTTCAACAAGCGCTATTGTACTCAATGGTTCTTTTATAATGCTGTTGGCTATAGTTATATCCTGAACCTCGTTGTTTATCTGGAGGCCGGTAAGCATCACCGGCACATCCCCTTTTTTACTATTGTTGAATTCAAAATCAGCAGGGTTGAAAATAGTGAACCCATCTAAACCACCAAAAGCCAGGCGCCCATCGGGAAAGGCAAATTTATGCGCCCTGTTGAATTCATTGCCTGGCAAACCATCTGTTTTTTCAAATGCAGTAACCTGCCCTGTTGTTTTATCAAATCTAAAAATGCCTTTGTTGGTACTGCACCATATTTTTCCGGCTTTGTCGGGCAATATGCAATAGATGGTATTGTTGGGCAGTCCATCTTCCACCGAATAAATGCGCTGCAAGCCTTTTTGTACATCCCATAATATTAAACCACCGCCACGTGATCCAATCCAAAACTTATTCTTATCAACCGGGTCCGCACAAATTTCTGTAAGTGTCTCCGGCATTATACCGTTAGGCAGCGCACCTGCAAATTTATTAACCCTCTTGTTGCACTGGTACTGCAATAGTCCATGATTATAAGTAGATAACCAGGTAAAACCACCAATGAATTTAGCATCTGCTAATTCTATAGCCTTCATACTTTCTTTATCAAGCAATAACTTTTCAGGCACAGATGAAGGTGTTTTCCAGGAGTACCATGCAGATTCCTGTTGGTCAAAAACCCAGATAGCATCGTCAGGCATTGTCAACATAGCAGTATAAAGCGTATGCTGCGGAAAATGGGGTAATGAGCGAAAGCCTTGTTGATGCAATTGGTAAATTTTGGGTTCGCCTAACAAGTTGGAACAAACATACAAATCCCCTTTTGTGTCGAAGGCCTGCCTGAAGTAATACGAAGCTTCTGTGTTTTTCCACTGCTTTGAAACCGCACCCTGCTTAACACCAGCCTGCTCCAAAATGTCGGAAATGAAATTTGTGCTGTACCTGTACGATTCGAATGGCGATGACTGCAGGTCAATCTTAAGTAAACCTTGTGCATCTACACTTACCCACAACACATCCGAACGATCAATAAAAAAGGCACTGATGCTCAAAGCGGTGTTGATGGTATTTTCCCATAGCAGGTTCATTTCACCAGTTTCAGTAAGCCTGAAAATCCGTCCGGCATTTTCAAAATAAGCCCGCCCCCTGGAATCTACCTGTAACCCGGTATAACCCGAAACTGCTCCGGCTATTGTAGAGGCAGGCGGCAAAATTATCTTACTAGTTTTTTGACCAATGTCAAGCAGAATGATTGTATCCTTATCTGCAATCGCCAGGCGATTACCGGGCAAACAAACAATAGAAAATTTTTCGCCAAATACATCTGTGGCAACCTTGCTCCTCTCTTTTTTTACATTAGTCGTAAAGCGTATCCACTCAAATTTGCTGCGGCTGGTATCGCTTACCTGTACACCATCTTCGCTCACGAGATACAACTTGCCTTCTGTTGATTGCACGATGGCACTGATGGTATCTTGTTGTAACAGGCCATTCGCCTTATTTGCATAATAGATTTTACCGGTTTTACTGTCGAGCCAACCCATGCCCTTATCATCCTTCATCATAAAGAACCAGTTGGCTGTGCTGTAACTCACATGATAGGTTTGCCAACCTGCGTTGGGAATATTGTTTAACTGATCCCGGATGTTATTACGGCTTACTTTGAACGTGCGCAGGTTAAAATCATCAGCCAGTGTTTTACTGTAACTACTATAATATAAAGTGATGGTATTATTTAAAAGCCTCCCAAGACTATTGATGGCATTGGCTGCAAGCCCTGTACTATCTCTCGGATTGTAGCGGATAGTTTTAAATCCCCTGCCATCATAGCGGCTAAAACCATCGAATGTAGCCAACCATATAAACCCATCATCATCCTGAATAATACCACTAATATAACTTTGTGGCAGCCCTTCCTCTACACCAAAATGTTGTTGATTAGTAAACAGTCGTTGTTGTGCAAAGATTGATGGCGACGTAATTAAAAATAATACCAGATGGAATAATCTTAAACCATGAATTAAAGTAAACTGATGACCGGCTTTATAGCTCAATGTTAATGGGTTATTTTTAGCACACTAATATATTGAATAATTCAGGAGGAAATAACTTAAAAGAGGTTATTGGCTAATTCTTATTTTAAGGTGCTATGAAAAAAAGGTAGTTCTCCCTCCGTGGCCGGTGTCCTTCACCGAACACAGTATTTGAAATGCGGCTATTTATTAGAAGTGTAGTGGAGAGAAACTTAAGAACGTTAGGGTTCTTCTTCTAAAGGGTAATTCATTTTGTTCCAGGTCGGTGACAACTACCACGGGTTTAAGAAATATTGAACAGTCAATCATTTCTTCCACCAATTTCAATTACTGAATATGTAAGCAGTATTTTACTCCCGTGGCCGGTATCCTCACCAAACACATCCTTCAAACCTGCTACTCGATTATTCTTATATAAATTTTTAGGAGCAAATTATTTGAATCAAAAAATAAACTCATTCTAGCCGCATTGTCTTTATTGCAATTGTTCTATTTTTAAAAATAACAAGAGTATCATTTAAAATACTTACGAATTTGAGGGAAGTATTTCAACTGGAAGTAATGTTCGGTCAGGGCAACGCCGACCACGGAAGCAGACTTTTCATTAATTTCATCATCTTATTTCTTTTCAGCATTCCCGCCGGGCAAACGGTTTTCAAAACCTACACCTGCGTAAATGCAAATACACTACCTGCCATGTTAGGACACACTCAGCCGTTGCAAAAGTATTCTGCTGACTGTGCAATGGCAGTTTATTATGCAACGACCAACAATCGCACATCACCTAAACAAACCAGATTATGAAAAATGTTTGTATCTTTTTTACGCTTATGTTTCTTATCAGCACCGCTTCAGCGCAAAGTGTACAACCTTGTAAGCCATGTGAAGCGCTAAAAAATCTTCAGCTTCCGGATGTTACTATTTTGGTTGCTGAAGCCAAAGCTTTCGACACTATCAGTAATCCGAATGAACCCTGGATTCCTACTATCATAATAAACAAACCTTTCTGTCGTGTGCTTGGCAGGATAAGCAGGGAAATAAATTTTGAGCTTTTATTACCGGAAGAAAGTAACGGTCGTTTCCTGATGTCAGGTGGTGGTGGTTTTGTTGGCAGCATTCAAAACTCCTTTCGTGACATGGTGAATGCAGGCTTTGCGAACGCAGGCACTGATGCAGGACACGAAGGAGGCAGCGATGCAAAATGGGCTTACAACAATATGGAACGACAATTGAATTTCGGAAGGCTCGCCATACATCGTACCGCCGTAGTTTCGAAACTGATTATGCAAAATTATTATTGTGCTGCACCGGCCAAATCTTATTTTGTCGGTTGTTCCCGTGGAGGCGGACAGGCAATGATGGAAGCTCAATACTATCCCGAAGATTTCGATGGCATCGTGGCCGGTGCGCCGGCATTCAACTGGCCAGCTATTGCAGCAAAAGGTATCCAGGGTAGTAAAAACAATTACCCTGATCCAAATAACCTGAAGCCGGTTATTACAAACGATAATCTCACACTTTTGCAGAACGAAGTGCTGAAGCAATGTGACCAGTTAGATGGCGCTGCAGACAGTATCATTGGCGACCCACGCAAATGCAAGTTTGATTTTTCAAAATTACCTGTATGCCCTGATGGCAAAGCAGGAAAAAACTGCTTTACAAAACAACAGCTTGCGGCGATTAAAGCGATATACGAACCTTTAATAGTAGCAGGAAAAAAAATTCACCCGGGTTACCCGTTTGGCGGAGAAGCTGAACCCAACTCATGGGATGTGTGGATTACCGGCACAAGCCCCTACATGCCCAATACCCCCAGTTTACATTACATGTTTGCTACTAATATTTTTAAATACCTCGTATTCAACGATTCTACCTGGGACTATTCAAAATATAACTTCAAAAACTTTGCTGCCCAAACTCAGTACGCTTCATCCTATTTGGATGCAACAAGTACAGATTACAGCGAATTCAAAAGACTAAACCGGAAAATTATCTTCTACCATGGATGGAATGATCCGGCTCTTTCCGCATTTGCAACGATTGAACATTATGAAGGAATATTGAAGAGCGACAAGGACGCACTGTCGTATGCAAGACTGTTTCTGCTTCCGGGAGTGTTGCATTGCGGAGATGGCAGAGGCTGCTCAGACGTAGACTGGGTTAAGCTGATTGTTGACTGGGTAGAAAACTCAAAAGCACCAGACCAGGTAGTTACTTCAAAAACAGTTGGGGAAAAAATAATCACCAGGACTATTTTTCCTTATCCAAAGCAGTAGTGGGAGAACAGGTCCGGCAACAAAAGATTCTTTGCTCCAGTGGTCTGTGTCACCGAACACATTCTTCACACCTACTACTTGATTATTCTTGTAAAATTTTTTGAGGAAAATTATTTGAATCAAAAATAAACTCATTCTAGCCACATTCTTGTAAACATCCCCAATGTTTTGGACGAATTAAATAAATCCATTAATTTGGATTGGTAGCTGCATTGACGCAACCCAACAATACAAAAAGCAAAGACAACTACTTTTAATAATCAATCATTTAACTAACGAGTATGTTGTGTCTAATTGCGTAAATACAAATGTTGGGCGATATTTTAAAAGAGTACCCGAGTTTAACAACATCATTACTGATAATAAAGCTTTATGGCAAAAATTAATTTGGATGCGCTAATTCAGCGAGAAGATTTTGAAGTTCAGGATACTATTAATCCAGGAAAGAAAAAGGAAACAATTTCAATTGAAGACTTGAAAACCGATTCGTTTTTCTTCTCAAATATTCGAAAGCCGGATTTTCAACGTGAAACAAATGAATGGGACAGTAAAAAAATTGCTGACTTTATTGAAAGCTTTTTGGATGGAGATTTAATTCCAGCCTTAATATTATGGAGAAGTCCGTCAGGATATGTATTTGTCATAGATGGGTCTCATAGACTTAGTTC
>JBDUEK010000138.1:0-9262 GCA_040002495.1 Ferruginibacter sp. | reverse complement strand
GGAATTTTTGGCAGAAAAAAATGGCGACTGAGTTTTTGAGCAGGCCCTAAATAATAGTGGCCTTTTCTTATTTCATTCAGCAAATTATTTTTATCTCATCAGGTACATTTTACCGTAACCTTTGTTGAAGAACTTATCTGTTTTGTCGCCCTCAGCTTTATACTTATCCAGCGACTTGCCATTTAAATTCGTTATCACTCTGTATAGATAAACACCATTGGCCAGTTTCTGTCCATACATATCGCTACCATCCCATTTAAACTCGGTGATGTTGCGGCCAATATGAAGTGGGCCCAATTCAGCTTTTGTAATTTCTCTTACTATTTTACCTGTGATAGTCAGTACCTGTATCCTTATATTTTGCGGCACTTCACTACCCGTAATAGTAAATACAAATGCAGTAGAAGTAGTAAACGGATTTGGATAGTTGAGCATGTTACTGATCATTGGTGTGTTCAGCACATTGAATGTTATTTTATATTCAACATTACCTGCTTTATTTCCAACCACATCTTTACCAGATATTTTCAATTCATACTCTCCGTCTTCAGCAAAGAATGGTGAAAAATCAATAGAAGCTGTATTGTCGCCGCTTCCCGGAGTAGCCGGATTGAAACGCATATCATTTCCAAAGGAGAAAGTCCGATACACATCAACCGGGTCTGAAGGGAAATGAACCTGCACTTTCAGCAATGCAGTATCACTTAGAAACATGAAATGACTGTCATCTTTTAATTTAACCAGGATACGTGGTTTAGAAGAAACTATATCCCTGTTCAAAATATGTACCCCGTCAAATGTAACATCCAGCAATGGATTAAATTTATCTTCTATTACAAAGAAATCTTTATACAGGAAGTTGTTATAAAGGTATTGCTCAGGCTGGTCATAATCCGGGTTAAACATCACGTAAAGTGTATTTATACCGGGATAGTTTTTAGTATCAATTGAATAGCTAACAATTACAGTATCACCGGAAATAAGTGCTTTTTTCCTTGGTATGCTTATAACGTTTGGATTATTATTGCGATCAGTAATAATGAACTTAATACTAAGACTATCGAATGCTACCGGACTGATATTTTTAAATGCCAGTGTGAAATTAATTTTATCTCCCTGTTCAACCGTGTCCTTCATACTAAACATGATGTTTGGAGCAACTGCACCTTCAGGTACATAGTCAGCATTTATTCTCCAATAATTTAATTGATTGGGCGTTGCAAATTTTATATCGCGGTTTTGCATTTTCAGTTTCACAAATGGATAAATATTTGCATCAACAAACGCCAGTGAAGTATCCAATGCCGGCGTAACTGTTGCTAATAAAGTAGAATTACCATTATTTTTTACACCATATACTTCAATCTCAACAGTGTCTCCAACGGATGGATCAATTGTTTTGCCGGTCCAATGTAATGCATTCCATTTTTTTGCCGGGCCAAATGCCGGAGATTCAATGGTACCTGCATTAAATCTCGAATTCAATTGAATTGGTTCACTGATTTGCTCATCTTGCCTTGCACCCATTGCCTGGTGAGGAACAAATGTGGCGCTGTTTTTCTTAGTAAAAAAAACGAATGGAAGTGTTTGGGTTAAGCTGTCGATTTTAGTAAAGCCCAGTGCCTTCAGTTTGTGATAAAGTGAATTACCTGTGCCTAAAGTAGCCTGATCTGCCTGCCATAAAGCAATATTGGTTGGTATAGCAGTCCATCCAAGATTGGTAATTGATACATACATTCCACTTGGTATGCTGTCAATAAAGTCCATTGCTTTTTTCCTGCTGGCCAGATCTGTATATGGGAATTCAAAAATATATCTCGTTCCATCTGCATATTGATCGCATACCGGCCAGCTATGAAAACGGCCTTCAGTGCCAGACTGCCCCTGAACATTGTAGTTTTTCCATGGCTGTAAACTTACAGTATCATACACCAGGAATTGAAGAGAACCATACTTACAACCATAATATTCCAGTTGATCAAAATCGAGATTTACATTAATTCTGTCGTATGAAGTAGCCGGGTACAAACCAGTTCTTATTAATATAGTTCTTGGAATTTCTCTAAAGCGGAAAACCCTGTCTGCATCCAACGTGATGGTATTACTATAGCTACTCTTTTGATGTTGAAAAAAATGCGATTGATTAAAGCCTGTTCCACCATTTACCAGATAAATAAATGAAAAATTATTCCATATCTGCTGACCGTTATTCAGTGGCACCATAGAGGTTCTCCAATAATATACAGTACTATCCTGGAAGGTAATATTGCCCGGATTGAATTGCAACACCCCTCCTATCCCACTACTTGTGTATTGCTTTTTAAAAGCCGAGTTAAATAATTCAGTTGTATCTATCTCCATCAGGTATTGCCTTTGGCCATTTAGCGGATTGGCAGTGGATGCATAGAATGCAATATTCTGTTGATTTACAATTGAAAAATTATAAGGAGAAACCGGACGCACTTCATCTTCAAAAATGAACACATCTTTTGTAAATGTGTTGTTTGTCTCCGATAATTCAGCCACTTTATTATCTGCATCAATTGTAAAGGTGAATTTATTCAATCCTTTGTCTGTAATGGAATTGATGGGTATAGTAATATCGAGTGAATCTGAATATTTAATTCCGGGGATAACCTTGTTGTAAATTATTCTTACCGTATCATTTGCAAATCGTCTTTGAACAGTAACCCTGATAGAATCATTGGAAACGCTTCCAAGGTTGATAAATTTAGCTTTGATGCTAAAACTATTGTCAGCAACCGATATAATAGAAGGATTTATTTTTATTAGCTGATCTTCAATTGCATAGTCCGGGGCAGTAAAACTGTTGATTTTTATTGCCGGATCTCCATTCAAATTTATTTCTTCAAGATGTATGCGGGTGTAATAATCAAGTGTCTGCGAATTGCCACCCAACTCCTGTATAACCTGTTTTATTTGATTGCCAATGGTATTACCATACAACGACTTGGAAAATGCAGTATACAAATGGGTATTGTAAAAATTTAAAAATGGTGGAATGCCCAGATGCGTGCTGGCAAGAAAACCAATACTTCCGCGTTGATCGGCTAATACATATTTTTCCGAAAGCGAAGTATTTCCTGTTAACCGGGTGGGATCAAAAATATAGT
The DNA here is from genome assembly GCA_040002495.1 of Ferruginibacter sp. Lineage (GTDB taxonomy): Bacteria > Bacteroidota > Bacteroidia > Chitinophagales > Chitinophagaceae > Ferruginibacter. Next base: position 6,128 of record JBDUEK010000138.1, on the reverse strand, counting down.
TATTACCGGCACTACAACCACTAACATTAAAGAATGGGTATTTACCTGCATTAGTATAATTTTCAGGTGTGTTTAAATTAAACGCAAGGGTGTTGGCAGATGAGTGGCCAAAATATCCTATCACACTTACACCTTCATTTATCAATTGCTCAATTCTTTCTCCTTCTGCCTGCACAACAGCTGCATTAGATTCTTTTTGAAAAACTTCAACATGAGCGCCCATCGCAGAATCTTTTGCTATAGAACCATAAATATCCAGGTAATAGGAGAACAACTGATTCTCTGAACTATCTCGTCCTCCTGCTGCATGAATTACATTTTTCATCCAGGCTTTGTCTGCTACTGACTGGCTTGTCGAAGCCTGCACCTGCTCGTACTCCTTCACTTTGCTGAGGTAGCTTTTCACTTCTGATCCACTAACTACAGACAGTCGGCCAATGGGTACCAACGGAACCACTTCGCCTGGCATACTGGATAATAGTACGTCGGAAGCCGGCCATCCAAATGTTTGAACCAGGTCAATTTTTTCAGAAACAGGATTTGATTCGTTGAATTTATATTCTATCGAAGACATCCCCCTGCCAATAATGAAAACATATTTTGGCTTTTGGCTGAATTTCTGTGTGGCATTAATAATAAAATCTCGAATTGCCGCCGGATGCTTTTTTATTCCAAAAGCAAACTGATCCGTTAACTCATCAATTGAAATTACTTTAGCCTTGAAATTGCCACCTGCTACAGTGGATCTGTATAAACGATATTGATCAACCCAGTTATTTCCATTTCCATCATCGTATAAAACAGGATGGCTGATAATCAGATAATCGCCCTGGTTAGAAGTAAGATTATAATCGATAAAATTTCGGGTAGTTATTGATGCAACTGCATTAATGTTTGACGGGTCCTGGTTTACTAAAATAAATTTTCTGGTGGTAATTGCAGATGGAGGCAATGCAAACCTCACCTTACCTGCTACAGATATATCTCCAAGATAACGTTGTCCGTCGCTAACGCTATAAAGTATGGGCGCAACTCCGGTAGTATTAAAATTATCAATTACAACATAATTACCTGCTGGTGCTGCCGCTAAATCAAAACTAAAGTTTCTTACATTATTGAAATTAAATTTTGAAGGATATGTTATGGCAACCGTTCCAACTACAATCCTATCGTTCGTATTAGTGGAGGTGGTTCCCATTGAAACCAATATATTATTTGAATTTGGCAAATAAGTTAAGGGCAAATTATCAACTTGCTTTTTTACCGTAGTGAAATAATTCATGGGCGTATCCACAACCACGTTATTGTCTAATCTAACCCTGAGATTTCTTGTATACAAAGCATTACCAAATGCAGAAATGTATACAGACACACTATTTGCCGGGCCTGCTGTATAAACATTTAACCCTGAAAATGTATAAGAAAGATCGCCACTTGGAGAAACATCATTACTTGCCCATCCTTCGCCTACATCATAAGTGGATGAATAAACATACTCTCCCACAATATTTGCAAAACCCCTGTTATATTGCACCTTATAAGGCTTTTCTACCCTTCGCATAAAATACAATTCCGCCGGAAGCGTATTGGTGCTAACATTATTTGCAGCATCGGCATAGTGTAAATTATTACCAGCCGGATTAACTGTTAAAAAATAAGCTGCAGTATCAGTATGTAAACTAAAGCTATCGCAAAGCTGGCTTGTTGACAATTTGTATAATGGCTTATCCGGAATACCATCATTCATTTTTCCGTAAAATTCTATAAAATCCGAACTGCCCAATACACCAGTGGCAACAGATGTGTAAAGGCGTACCTGTTGTCCGTTTCTCCACAACTGGAATTGCTCTGCCGGTACATTTCCCAAACCGGATGAAGACAACATAGATTGATTAATCCGGTACATTCCATCTTTACCCACCTGGAATTTATAATACGTTTTGCTATAATCAATCCAGCTGTTATTGAGCTGAGACTTTGCAGCAAAAGCAATTAATATAAAAAATGGAAGTAATAATTTTTTCATTTTCATGTATGATTGATATTTCGCAATGGTTATTCCTGTTCTTTTTTCACCAGGTTGAAACGCAGTGAAATAATATGAGTGTATAATGGATTTGATTGATTGGCAAGATTAGTAAATGCATAATCCAATGTTACATTTTTTATCTTAACGCCGGCACCAAGGCTCGGCTGATATATCCATACCTTTTTCAGGTTCAGCGTATCACCATCTGCCAATGCTTTTTGAAAATTTGTAATGCCGGCTCTAACAAAAAATACTTCCTTTATTGACGCTTCCAAACCAACACTCGGATCTACACTTATTGGGTTGCTGCTGATAATGGTATTTCTTTTTCCGTCAAAAGTTACATTTAGGTTGGCTTCGGCTAACAGGTTTACTGAATTGCTGATTTTAAAATCGTACCCTCCGCCCAATACTATACGCGGTGCAGTTAGCTCGGTTGATTTTACGGGAATTTCGTTATTGGTTAAATAAAGTACTTCTTTCTCTTTTTCAGTAAATTTAAAAGACCAGGCATTAAAAGTGGTTGTAAGATCCCTGGCAACTAAACCGGCATGCCATTTTTTACCATGCATTTGTACGCCTGCATCAATTCCAAATCCCCAGGCACTTGCAAACTTGCCCACTTTGCGGTGAATTACTTTTGCATTTACGCCAAAACTAATTTTTTTGTCCTCCGTTTCTTTTACACTTTGTGCGAATGATAACAGGAAGGCGTAGTCGGCAGACGAAAAGGTTTGAACATTGTTGTAATTGATACTACCATCGGGTTCAACCAAAAATAAAGTGTTGGGAATGTCATCAACAGCAAAACGTAAAAGCGAAAATCCAATAGCACGTTTATTATTCTGGATGGGCACGGCCACTGAGCCGTAATCATATTTGCCAATTCCGGCAAAATATTCAGCATGCATTAAATTGATATTCGGATGATCTTTCACACCAATTAGTCCGGCAGGATTCCAATACCCGGATGTGCCGTCTTTAACAGACGCAACCTGTGCACTTCCCATTGCCAGGCCCCGGGCTCCGGCACCAATATTCAAAAACTCATTCGAATATTTTCTGAATTGAGCATGAGAAAGAAAGGGGAAAAGTATCGTGCTTAATAGTAAGGCAGACAGTTTGGGATTCATATTTTTGTTTTCCTGATGTTAGTATTGCGATTTTTGGATAACCAAAAGATAAAACGTTCAATCTCAAAGTAAATTGTGCAATAAACTCGCCTTGGGCAACTGGTTACTTTGCAAATTTATAGTTTCTACCCTCAAAGTTCCGGGGGAATTATTCAATGACAATTATCTACCCATAAAAGACCCGATTTATACTAAAAGGCTGCATATATGTTACAGCTAAATTAATAAAGCAAATTTTAGAACTTAATCGTAAAACACTGCTCTTTGAATTGTACTGCTTTTTGAATTACACTGCCCTTTGAATTACACTGCCCTTTGAATTGCACTGCCCTTTGAATTGCACTGCCCTTCAGGGCGGTGATAATAATACAAAACCCCTCATGGCTTTAGCCAAAGAAAAATTTGGCTAAAGCCTTCTATTAAATTACAATTTTAAACCCCGCCCTAAAGGACGGGGCAAGGCAAACAGGCGACCCATCACATTGGGTACTTCATCAATCAATAATATCTATAACAAAATTTGATACGGAGGGAGTATAAAGAACTGATGATAATATTGATAAACTTTTCCGGATATGCAAGAATTGATTTTATTAAAAAAGTGAAAAGAACCCCACATCAACAATTTTTCCATTTTTTCTACCCACATTTGCAAAAGTTCACTGAAAAAAGGGCCATTTAAAATGAAAAATCTAATAGAAGAATTAAAGTGGAGAGGCATGATGCAGGATATAATGCCTGGCACCGAAGATCAATTGCTAAAGGAAATGACAACAGGATATATAGGGTTTGATCCTACGGCTGACAGTTTGCATATAGGCAGCCTTGTTCCTATATTGCTATTGATTCATTTACAGAAATGCGGACATAAACCCGTGGCACTGGTAGGTGGTGCAACAGGAATGGTTGGCGACCCAAGTGGAAAAAGTGAAGAAAGAAATTTACTAAGTGAAGATATTCTCAATCATAATGTGGCCTGTGTAAAAGCTCAACTGGAAAAATTCCTGGATTTTAGCGATCATATTCCCAATGCGGCCGAAATGGTGAATAACTACGACTGGTTTAAAAATATTAGTTTTTTAGAATTCATCAGGGATACCGGCAAGCACATTACCGTAAACTATATGATGAGTAAAGACAGCGTCCGAAAGCGCCTTGATGGAGAAACAGGGATGAGCTTTACCGAATTTACTTACCAGTTGGTACAGGGCTATGATTTTTACTGGTTACACAAAAACAAAAATTGTAAACTGCAAATGGGTGGTAGCGACCAATGGGGGAATATCGTTACCGGCACAGAACTCATTCGTCGTAAAAGTGGTGGCGAAGCTTTTGCCTTCACTTGTCCATTGATCACCAAAGCAGATGGTGGCAAGTTTGGCAAATCTGAGAAAGGCAATATTTGGTTAGATAAAAACAAAACATCTCCTTACCAGTTTTACCAGTTTTGGCTAAATGCAACAGATATCGATGCCGAAAAATATATTAAGATTTTTACGTTTTTACCAGAGGAAACAATCAATGAGTTGTTGGCCCAGCACAAAGGCAATGAACACCAACGCCTGTTGCAGAAAAAATTAGCAGAAGAGGTTACCTGTTTTGTTCATAGTAGAGAAGATTATGATTTTGCTGTAAAAGCATCGGGGATATTATTTAACAACGACACTGCAGAAATATTACAGCAACTAGATGAGGAACAACTTTTACAGGTAATGGAAGGCGTTCCATCCGGCGAGTTTTCTAAATCGGAGATTGAAGTCGGCATTGATGTGGTAAGTTTTTTAGCTGCCACCAATATTTTTCCAAGTAAGGGAGAAGCAAGGAAAATGGTACAAGGCGGTGGCGTAAGCATCAACAAATTGAAAGTAGAGGGAATAGAGCAACTGGTAAAAACTGAATCATTATTGAATGGCAAATACCTGCTGGTACAAAAGGGAAAGAAGAATTATAATCTGGTAAAAGTGATATAGTAATAAATGGCTTCAATGAACAGGTAGCTTTCAACGAATGATTAAAGTAACAGGTAAAATAAATGTTTATGAAAGAAACATTCCCAAAATTGAAAATGTTTTTATACTATTTTGTTTGACACATTTCGTTGATAGAAAAAAGCTAGTAGAAATTTATATAAATGAATAGAATGTATATTGCAAAGCGACTTACTAAAAATTTATTACTGACATTTTTTATAAGTTCAATTTTGACATTTTTTGCAATCCAAATTTACTTTTCAAAAGATGCTGGTAGCTTGGAAGGAAGCCAAGGAATATTTATAACGACACTTGGAAGTATATTTTGGATATTAGTGTTGGCAGCTTCTTCATTGACGATTTTTCTAAATCTTTACGACAAAATACGGCTGAATAAATTGTATAGCGCTTTGACATTTTATCTTCTTCCTGTTTTGGTTGCGGCAATATTCTTTATAAAAAGTGGGATTGAAAAAGAGTGGGATTCCTTTTTTGTAATCACAATTTTATATTTTTTTACACAGACATATTTTTTTGTGAAATTTACTAAGGCAAACAATGAAACGGTTGTGGTAAGACAGAAAAATTAGAATAATAAATGTTTATGAAAGAAACAGTACGCATTACAAAACTGCTGGATGACCTGTATTCAGGTGATCCATGGATTGATGTTTCCGTAAAAGGTACACTTAAAAACATATCCGCAACACAGGCTGTAAAAAGAATGTCAGCAAAAACCAATTCCATTTGGGAAATTGTAAATCACCTGGTCAACTGGCGGTTAGCTGTACTGCAAAGAGTGCAGGGAGTTGTATTTCCATCACCCGACCATAATTTTTTTGAACCTGTTGCAGATATTTCAGAAAAAGCCTGGCATGACACTTTGCAAAGTTTTGATGCCACACAGGAAGCGTGGAACAAACTTTTGGCAAATTTTAATGATCAATAGTTCGGTAACTATTAAATGTGGAAAAGTGGAAAATTAAATTACAATAG
>JBDUEK010000137.1:0-9504 GCA_040002495.1 Ferruginibacter sp. | reverse complement strand
TCATAGGATATTGGATTTTAAAACGGGCTGAATTTCTATTCGGGCCCTTTTTTTTTGTACCTATATAAAGAAAACCTTGATTTTTTGTTTCAAAAAGCCATTTCCAGATAAAATAATTACTGTCAACTATATATTTTCCGGAGTTATTAAAAAACATTGCATCACTTATAAGACAAATACTTGTTTTTTAACAGCTATTTTTCCATTACTATTTTTAGATTGTTTAATCCTGTCTGCAAATCATCCGCAATCATTTTTTCAATATCCATAAATACCATCATCAGGTTCATCGGGTAATTCATATGGCCACTAAATCCCCATTTTACATTGGTCTGATTTGCTGACGTGGCAGTAGTTGTCATAAATGCAGGCTCAGTTGCCTCAAAGGGCTTTATAAACCGAAGCTCAAAATCAATTCTTTCACCTTCTGTTATTTTTGTTATTTCCTGTTCTCCTGTACCCACATCATCTTGTTGACTTTCCCATGCAGAAACAAAACCAACTGTTCCGTCAGTTCCGCGATAAGTCTTTTTCATGGCAGGATCCATCGTTGCCCATTTGCTATAGTTGTCCTGATTCTTGAGCAATTTAATATATTCAAAAACCGTTTGTTTTGGCTTATTAATGGTGATTTCACGTTCAACTGCATAATCTTTCTTAACAAATAATGCTACAATCAATAGAATGGCTATCAGGGCAGCAATTGCAATTAATATTTTTTTAAAAATTTTCATGTCATCTAATTTTGATTAAAAATGAAGTTGTTTACGATGAATATTATCGAAAAATTATTTTAGTCATTTGCCAGTTTTTGATATGAACGACTACGTTGCATTCGCAAAATCAAATCATATACAACAGTCGTAGCTGGTCATGCTATTCACATGATGAATTTAAATAATAAAAACTGTATTTTATTTCAAAACAGGTAAAATAAAATTACTGGCGTTTGAGGCATCATGATAAATGCGGATAATTGCCTTTTGAAAATCACTATCGTTGGCTGTATATATATTGATGAATTTTTGTGGATTTCTGTCAGCCAGCGGAAACCAGCTACTTTGAATTTGGATCATCAGCCGATGTCCCTTTTTGAAAGTATGTGCAACATCTGGTAATTCATATTTTACTTCTGCTATTTTACCGGGAATGAAAGGCACCGGTTTTTCAAAACTGTTTCTAAATTTCCCCCGCATAATTTCTCCCCTAACAAGCATTTGGTAGCCACCCATCGGGTAATCTTCGTTATTGCCTTTGGTGGCTTTGTCATATTCAAAATCATCCGGAAAAACATCAATCAGTTTAACCACAAAGTCGGCATCAGTAGTACTTATGCTGGTTAGCAAATCTGCAATCACCGGTCCTGCCAATGTAATGTTATCCGTTAATACAGCTGTCTGAAAAGTTAATACATCAGGTCTGCGTGAAGCAAAACGTTGATCATCGGTCATGTATTCCCTTGTTCTGCGGTCATGAACATCTTCAGTATAAGGCACCGGATGAGCAGGATCACTTATGTATTCATCATACCGTTTGGAAGTATTTTCCATGGTTTTTTCAAAGGAAAGGCCGCCACCCGGTTGAATGTATAATTTCTTATACGATACATTTTTTGCGGGCCATTGGTCAAATTTTTTCCAGGTATTTTCTCCTGTAAAAAATATGTTGGCCTCCGCAAGGTTATCCAGGTTGCCGATACCTTTCAGGTGATAATTGAAAAACGGTATTTCAATATTTTGCTGATAATATTCACTGGTGTTGCTTCCAAAACGAGCATTACCCATAAAGCTTCCTTCACGGCCCCATTGCCCATGATACCATGGCCCCATTACAATTTTGCTATTTGTTTGCGGACTTTGTGTTTCACAAGCCTTATAAGCATTCCATGCGCCCCAGCAATCTTCCGCATCAAATAAGCCACCTACCCAAAGCATTGCAGGTTTTACATTGTACAATCCATTTCTTGCATCCCTTGCCTGCCACCATGCATCGTAATTGGGATGTTTATATAATTCATGCCAGAATTTAATACTGTCGCCAATCAACTTTGACAGATTTTTAATAGCACCCGCTTGCAGGTAAAATTTGTAGTTATCTTTTATGGGAGTAGAAAAACCTGTTCCATAACTCATGGTTGGTTTAGGATGTGGCTTACCAAAAGTGGGGTAAAATGCAAAGCCATCCATTTGAAATAAAACACCCTTGTGGTGAAAGTCGTCGCCTATAAACCAATTGGTAACAGGTGCCTGTGGGCTTACTGCCTTTAACGCAGGGTGGCCGCTAAGTGCGGCTTCTGTTGAGTAAAATCCAGGATAGGATACACCAAATACACCCACATTGCCATTGTTATTTTCAATATTTTTTACCAGCCACTCAATGGCATCATAGGTATCACTGGCTTCATCAATATCGTTGATTGTCTTTTTATTTTTATTAAACGGGCGAACATCCATAAATTCTCCCTCACTCATATAGCGGCCACGCACATCCTGGATAACATAAATGTAATTTCCTTTTAAGTAATTCATCTTATAACTGTTCCATAAAGGAATGTATTTACCTTCGCCGTAAGGTGCGCAGGAATAAGGAGTACGGGTCATCAGGATAGGATGCTTTTCGCTTTTATCATTTGGGGTATAAATGGAAGTAAAAAGTTTTACCCCATCTCTCATAACTATCTGTCGTTCCGTTTTTGTATAATTGTTTACAAACCAGGCACTGTCTTCTTTTTGCGCCAAAAGCGAACAACAAATAAAATAACAGGCAACGAACACAAAAAATTTTTTCATACTCAGTTTTTTAATCCCAATTTAGTAAAACAAACGCAGTAAAAGATGAATACCAATACAGAGTTGATCGATAAATTTTATACAGCATTTCAACAACTCGATTTCCAGGGAATGAACCGTTGCTATAGTGATGACATCGTTTTTTTTGATCCGGTGTTTGGATTATTAAAGGGAGATGAAGCAAGGAATATGTGGGAGATGTTGTGTAAAACAGCAAAAGACTTTTCGCTTACTTATGGTAATATCATTGAACTGGATGACGAATATGTTACCTGCGACTGGGTAGCCACTTATACATTTAGCAAAACAGGTAAAAAGGTGGTAAATAAAGTAAAAGCAAATATGCGTTTTTCGGGGGGAAAAATAATTGAACACAGCGATGCATTCAGTATTCATAAATGGAGCAAACAGGCACTGGGAATAACAGGAGAATTGTTTGGATGGAACTCATTTTTTCAACGGAAAATAAAAAACCAGGCTAAAAGAAACTTACTGAAATTTATGGCATCAAAAGCCGGGTAGTGGCCAACTTTTATAAAAGTATTGTATACATAAAAAACGGCGATAAATAATTATCGCCGTTTACTATTAAAGCTTTTATACCTAATCTACTTTTGTAATTTTTATTAAATTGGTTGGTATGTGTAAATCAATTGGTGTACTACCCGTGCTTACTACTACATCGCCAGTTACCAGGAAGCCTCTTTCTTTTAAAATACTTATCTGGTCGTGCAAAATGGTATCCAGGCTTTCTTCCTCAGTATACAAAATTGCTCTTACACCCCAGCTTAAACTCAATTGATTGATCAATGTATTTTCTTTACTGAAAATAAACAATGGTGCTTTAGGGCGATAGCTACTTAAAATAAAACCGGTATATCCACTTTGTGTCATACCAATCAGTGCATTCGCTTCCACATCCTGCGCCATTTTACAGGCACTGTAACAAAGGGCATCACTTAACAAAGAAGGGGAGTGTTTCTGAGGAGTTAATATATCATCACGATCATAATCGTACGCAGATTTTTCAACCTCCTTAATAATTTTAGTCATCATTTCCACCACCAGTGTAGGGTAGTGGCCCATGGCAGTTTCGCCACTAAGCATTACCGCATCGGCACCTTCCAACACGGCATTGGCCACATCGGTAACCTCACTACGGTTTGGTTTGGTACGCTCCATCATACTTTCCATCATTTGGGTAGCCACAATAACCGGCTTTGCCCTGCGCATACATTTGCGAATGATTTCTTTTTGTATCAATGGAACCTGTTCTACCGGCACTTCAACGCCAAGATCGCCACGTGCAATCATAATACCATCACTCTCTACAATAATATCCCTGATATTTTCCAATGCCTCCGGCATTTCAATTTTTGCAATAACTTTTATTTTACTATCCCTGGCTTTGATGCGCTCTTTAAGTTCAATGATGTCTTGGGCTTTTCTTACAAATGACAAGGCAACCCAGTCAAGGTTATTGTCAATGATAAATTCAAGATCGGCAATATCTTTTTCAGTTAATGAAGGCATTGTTAATGCTGAATCCGGAAGGTTAACACCTTTTTTCGGTGTTAGAGTTCCACCGCGTGTTACAGAAATCCTTACTTCCGTGTCATTCAATATTTTCTCAACTTTTACTTCCATTTTTCCATCATCCAAAAAAATACGTTCACCTAATTTTACATCTTTTGCAAGATTGGGATAGGATACATAAATTTTTTCGGAAGTGCCAATCATCCTTTCAGTAGTAAAAATAAATTCACCTCCGTCAACAAGTTCAATAGCACCATTTTCAAGATCACCTACTCTGAGTTTTGGCCCCTGAAGATCACCCAGTATGGCAATGTTATATGGTTCATTGGTGTTTATTTGCCTGATGTAATCTATAATAACTAATTTGTTTTCATAGGCACCGTGAGAAAAATTCAACCTAAATACATTAACACCAGCCTTTACCAGTTCTAATAATTTATCGTAGGTAGAGCAGGCCGGGCCTACTGTTGCAACAATTTTTGTACGTTTCATCGAATGTTGTATGCCAGCTTCTTTATCCATATGTGGATGAAGATATTTACTGATGTTTTTACTCATAATAGTTAAATCGGGTTATTTTTTTTTAATGCAAACGTTGGGAAATATGTCCACAGGCAATCATTGTGCTTATTGCAAACCTGATGATACCAAACATTTCCGCAATTTAAAAAAATGAATCAGAATATAGCAATCTAATTATTAATAATTGATGCAATTAAAATTTTTGCAACTTCTAACTTGCCAAAATTCTTACAATTTTCATCCATTCTTCGCTAATGCGTTGCTTCTTTTTTACAGCTTCATTTAGTGGAGTAAGCATCATGCGATTGTTGACCATACCTACAAACACATTGAATTTTCCTTCTATTAAACATTCCACAGCAGTATATCCCATTCTGCTGGCGATTAAGCGATCGAAACAACTCGGTGATCCACCACGTTGAATATGTCCTAGTATACATACCCGCACTTCCATGATGTTCAATCTTTCCTTAATTACTTTCGCAAGATAATCTGCCCCACCAAATTCATCACCTTCTGCAACTACAATCAGGTTTACCAGCTTAGCCCTTCTTTCTTTTTCTGCCAGTTGTTTAAGAATGTCTTCAATATCTGTTTTGCGCTCAGGTATTAAAATGTTTTCAGCACCGGTAGCTATTCCACTATGCAGGGCAATATATCCGGCATCACGTCCCATCACTTCAATAATGAATAAGCGGTCATGCGCATCGGCAGTATCCCTTATTTTATCAATGGCTTCCACAGCAGTATTTACCGCCGTATCAAAACCAATCGTAAAATCGGTACCGGCAATATCTTTATCAATAGTTCCTGGCAAACCAATACATGGGATATCATATTCATTGCTAAAGGTTTGGGCACCACGAAAACTTCCATCACCTCCTATAATTACAAGGCCGTTAATGCCCAAAGCAGTTAGATTGTCGTAAGCTTTCTTTCTTCCTTCAGGAGTAAAAAATTCTTTACAACGCGATGTTTTTAAAATGGTGCCTCCACGCTGAATAATATTGGCAACGCTGCGGCTTTCCATTTTAAAAATGTCATTTTCTACCATGCCGGTATAGCCACGCATTATACCGAACACATCTAATCCATGATAAATGCCTGTTCTCACAACGGCCCTTACACAGGCGTTCATGCCCGGTGCATCACCTCCTGAGGTTAAAACTCCTATCTTAGTTACTTTTTTTTTCATATCTAAGGAAAACTGTTATATAATAATTTTTATTTAAGGAACTATCAGTTTTGGTGATAATATCGCAGATTTTTGAAACATTTCAAAAATACACATTTAAAATTAATCCTTACAACTTGGTTGTTTTATTATAGTGAAATTTTAAAAAACGTAATTTACGCGTTCAAAAAGTGGGAAATAGGCATCATTCAAAAAAAATAAATGGATTTATGTTGGCAGTCTCTTTAATGCTGGTGGGTAATGCTCAAGCCCAGTTAAAATATCCTGTTACTGTAAAAGTAAATCATACAGACGAATATTTTGGCACTAAGGTGGAAGACCCATACCATTGGTTGGAAGACGATAAGAGTGACGAAACGAAAGCCTGGGTAGGTGAAGAGAATAAAGTAACACAGGAATATTTATCGCAGATTCCCTACCGTAAAGCCTTTCAGGCCGCAATAGAAAAAGTTTATAATTACCCAAAATATTCTGCGCCGGCAAGAAAGGGTGAATGGTTCTATTTTTCTAAAAATGACGGACTGCAAAATCAAAGTGTATTATATCGTCAAAAAGGGTTGGAGGGAAAGCCGGAAATTGTAATTGATCCAAATAAATTAAGTCCTGATGGAACAACCCGGTTACAAATGTTTAAGCTGGATAAATCAGGAAATTATGCGGTGGTGGGTTTAAGCAAAGGAGGTAGCGACTGGCAAACTTTTTATGTAAGAGATATGAAAACCGGAGAAAACTTAAAAGACGAATTGAACTGGGTAAAAGTAAGTGGGGCTGCATGGAAAGGAAATGGTTTTTATTACAGTCGTTATCCATCTCCTGAAAATGGTGCAAGTGGCTTGAGTGCAAAAAATGAAAATCACCAGGTTTATTTTCATGTGGTAGGTACGTCGCAAACTGAGGATAAACTCATTTATGAAAACAAGGAAAATGTACAACGTTTCAATACTACGGCAACAAGTGAAGATGAACGTTTTTTGTATTTATATATCAGCGATCGTGGTAAGGGTTTGGAAGGTAATGCTATTTACTACCAGGATTTGAATGCGGTAAATGATACCAGCTTTAAGCCATTGATTAAAGATATTACCAACGATAATTACAATGTTATAGAAAATACCGACAAACAGTTTTTATTACAAACCAATGCCAACGCACCCAACAGTAAAGTAATTGCGGTAGATATTAAAAATCCTGACCTGTCCAAAGCGGCAACCATTATTGCTGAACAGGAAGAACCGCTACAGGGAGCCAATACAGCGGGTGGAAAATTGTTTGTTGACTACCTGAAAGATGTAAGTACACGTACTTATGTATACGATTTTAAAGGTAAAAAACTAAATGAAGTGGTTTATCCCTCCATCGGCAATGGTGGCGGACTTGGCGGGCACCGGGATGATAAATTTGTGTTTTATGTATTTACTTCTTTCACCGTTCCGCCAACTATTTATAAGTATGATATCGCCAGCGGCAAAAGCACCTTATTCAGAAAGCCTGAAGTAAGTTTTAACCCGGATGACTATGAAACCAAACAGGTGTTTTATCCATCAAAAGACGGTACTAAAATTCCAATGTTTATCATCAGCAAAAAGGGAATTGAAATGAATGGCGAGAATGTTACATTATTGTATGGCTATGGTGGTTTTAATATAAATCTTGAGCCGGGTTTCAGCGCTACTTTATTGCCGTTTTTAAACGCCGGTGCTGTATATGCACAAGCCAATTTACGTGGGGGTGGCGAGTATGGCGAAAAGTGGCATAAGGCAGGTATGCAGTTAAACAAACAAAATGTATTTGACGATTTTATTGCAGCGGGAGAATACCTGGTAGCACAAAAATATACCAGCTCTAAAAAAATGGCCATGCGTGGTGGCAGCAATGGCGGCTTGCTGGTAGGTGCGGTAATGAACCAACGCCCCGAATTATTTAGTGTTGCCATTCCACAGGTAGGGGTAATGGATATGTTACGCTTTCATAAATTTACGATCGGTTGGAACTGGATAGCAGATTATGGCAGCAGCGAAAAAGATGAATCGAATTTTAAAAACCTGTACGCATTTTCACCTTTGCATAATATTAAAGAAGGGCTTAATTACCCCGCAACTTTAGTTACCACTGCAGATCATGACGACAGAGTGGTACCTGCACATTCCTTTAAGTATATAGCAACTTTACAGGAAAAGTATAGGGGGCCAAACCCTGTACTGATACGCATTGACACCAATAGCGGCCATGGTGCAAGCAATACTAAAAAGAATATTGAAACTCTGGCTGATATTTATTCTTTTATATTTTTTAATATGGGCGTTCAACCAACTCTGTAATGAAAATACTAGTAACAGGTGCCAATGGTTTGCTGGGACAACACCTTATTGATTTACTGCTGAAAACTTCCAACTATATTATTGTAGCTACCGGAAAAGGTGTGCAACGGACTGCCTTTAAAAACGATCGATTAATTTATTTGCCGCTCGATATTTGCGACGGAGTAGCAGTTCATAGTTTGATGGAGCAGGTAAAACCCGATTGTATAATTCATTGTGCCGCACTTACACAGGCCGATGAATGTGAATTGAATGAAGTAAAATGCTGGGATGTAAACGTAACGGCTACCCGTTTTTTAGTTGATGCAGCAAAGAAATGCAATGCATTTTTTATTTCCCTTTCTACCGATTTTGTTTTTGATGGCTTACAAGGTCCATACAAAGAGGAGGATGCTACCAACCCATTAAGCTATTATGGAAGCAGTAAACTGGCAGCAGAAAAAGCGGTATTGGAAAGTGGCTTATCGAATGCAGTTGTAAGAACCTGCCTGGTGTACGGTGATACCGTTTCAGGAACACGGAGTAATATTATTACCTGGGTTAAAACTAACCTGGAGCAGGGCAAGCCTATTAAAGTGGTGAGCGATCAATGGCGCACACCCACTTATATTGAGGACCTGGCACGTGGCATATTATTAATTGCAGAAAAAAAGGCAACCGGTATATTTCATATATCAGGCGAAGAAATGTTAACACCTTATGATATGGCAATGGCTACTGCGGATTATATGCATTTCGACAAATCATTGATAGAAAAAGTAGATGCATCTGTATTTACACAACCAGCAAATCGTCCTGCAAAAACGGGATTTATTATTGATAAGGCAAAAACTGTATTGGGTTTTACGCCGGTAAGTTTTGCCGAAGGGCTTAAGCTGGTGTTGGATAAGTAATGATTGATTACATTATTCTTTTCAAAAAAATTACCAGGGTCTTCCTGTAAATACGTAATGCACACCATTGCCATGGTTCCTGTCCTTCACGAAACATAATTTTCAAATCACCCAAACTCTTCCCATTGCCATGGTTCGGTGTCCTCACGAAACATAATTTACAAATCATCCAGACACTTCCCATTGCTATGGTTCATGTCCTCACGAAACATAATTTACAAATCATCCAAACACTTCCCATTGCCATGGTT
>JBDUEK010000136.1:0-9506 GCA_040002495.1 Ferruginibacter sp. | reverse complement strand
GTGTTATGAATATTGTTGCCTATTACACAATCCCATACAGTGTAAAGTATAAAATTGTCGCTGCCTAAAAATAGAGGTGTCATCTTTTTTAATTCACTTCAAACTTTAAAGTTTTGGTTAAAAGATGACACCTCTTGCCACAATTGTAAATGCACCCACTTAGTGACAGTGTAAAATAGATTGCAGATATTGCAGTATTAATAAACGTGTTTCTCTATTATGAAAAATGTTCTTACTTCCAGATTTATCTTCTTTGTATTAATGCTGTTAGCATTTGGCATTAACAATGCTGTTGCAGGTGATACCGATAAGCGTTACAACATTGCTGATCATGGCGCAGTGGGTGATGGCAAAACATTAAACACTAAAGCCATACAGGCAGTTGTAGATATTTGTGCAAAAAAAGGCGGTACGGTGGTAATACCGAAAGGCGAATTTTTAAGTGGTTCTATTTTTTTGAAACCCGGCGTTAACCTGGAGATACAGGAAGGCGGTGTATTAAAGGGGTCGACAGATATTAAAGATTATCCAAAATCCAGGACAAGAATTGAAGGGCATTTTGAAGCCTGGCCTGCCGCTTTATTAAATGGAGACAGGGTAGATCATTTACGCATAACAGGGCCGGGCACGCTGGATGGAAGTGGTGAACCTTTCTGGAAAGATTTTTACCACAGGCGTGATGTAGATCACAAAACAACCAACTTAAATGTAGAACGTCCGCGGCTTACGTTTATTCAAAATTCTACTGATGTAAAAATCAGTGGTGTACATTATAAAAACTCAGGTTTCTGGAATCTGCATTTATACAGGTGCAACTTTGTAACCATTGAAAATTGCAGCTTTATTGCTCCCGGCGGCGCCAAGCCCAACGATCATGCACCCAGCTCGGATGGTATTGATGTGGATTGCGGACAGGATATAACCATCAGCAAATGTTTTTTTTCTGTGGGTGATGATTGCATTGCGTTGAAGGGTACAAAGGGACCGTTTGCCATGCAGGATAAAGACAGTCCGCCGGTAGAGCGTATTCATATCCTGGATTGCATATTTGAAGAAGGTGGTGGTATTGTAACCTGCGGCAGCGAAGCCACCATTGTACGTGATGTAAATGTAGAACGTTGCACAACCCGTAGGGTGACCGTGTTGCGATTAAAGCTTCGCCCCGATACGCCACAACAATACGAAAACATTCACTTAAAAGATATCGTCATGGAAGGCGGCGGTGTTATTTTTAATATTTCACCCTGGTCGCAATACTTCGATTTGAAAGGGCAATTGCCGCCTAAATCTGTAGTGCGTAATATCACAGTTACCAATGTAACCGGAACGGGTAATAGTTCTATCGGGAAAATTATCGGCAATCCTGATACAGAGTTTGGAGATATTATCTTAAAAAATGTAGACGTACAATTAAAATCCAATGCACTTGAATTAAGAAACATCAACACATTAAAATTTGAAAATGTGGTAGTAAATGGCGTTGCCATGGAAACACCGGCAGCAACTATTGCTCCTGCAAAAGTCAATTAAAAAATGTGGAGTTTATAATTGAAGCCACAGAGCTTATAGTTAACAAGGGATAAATTAGTGAACATTTTTTTTATGAACCAGGCATAAGTTTTTCAATTAAGCTTCAGTGGCGTCGCACCCTTGTACATTTTATCAATGAGGAGCAAAATACCAACTCGCTATTTTATCCCTTGCGAAGTACATTTATGATATTCGATTCAGGTTTGGCGTGGCAATTTAGTAATGGCGTAATACAGCCAACCAACTTATTTATTATTGAGTGCTTCATACAATTCAATTTCAATAATGCTTAACCTGCCTTTTGCTTTTGCATCATCTCTTGCTACGCCATCGTCCAGCTTTTTACCATTTACTTCTACGGCATCGTTACTGCCTTTATTTGCAGACGCACCTGATAATTGTATTTTTACTTTTGTGCCTTTTTGTGGTCGACATTTTATGGTGTAATAACCAAGTGAGGTTTGTGTTGATCCATTGAATACTTCTTTGTCATCAACTGTTATAAGCAATGGGTAGGTTCTGCTGCGAAAATTATTCAGCTTGATAGTGATTTCATTAATGGTTGCCGGCCGCTCCAATGTATACTCAATCCAGGCGGTGTTAAGCTGCCCATCATTTACCCAATCGCTTAACTCATTGTCGTCATAACTGGCAAATGCACTGTCCGTATTTGCGCCTGCTGTGGCACTAACAATATTGATGGGAGTACGGGTAATTTTGTAGGATGCTGTTGTTGGCGTTGCCCCTCTGTTCAACCGTGATGGTAATCCCGCAGATGGTAATATTTTAGACAAGCCATTTGTAACCACAAATGGTTGGGTTGTTAAAATAATCGAAGCTTCTTTTAAACCCTCCGCAGTTGCTTTGATCGTAATTGTACCGGGTGATGTTGTAGAACGAATTAAAAAACGGTTAACGCCGCCTTCTACCGGGAAACTTTTTGCCAGCAAATAATTACCTGGTCCCATCGCCATGCCGCCACGCCATTCTGCCGGGCCATCCAAAGAATAGTTAATCATGTTTGAAGCAGTAGGACAGCGGTTGCCTTTTGCATCCACTACTTCAAGTTCAACCAATGCCAGATCCTGTCCGTTGGCAATAAACGCTGTAGGCCTTTTAATTTCTGTTAAGCGAAGTGCCACTGGTTTACCAACCGTGCTGATAACACCTGAGCAAACTGGTTTGTTACTGGCATCAAAACCCACTGCGCTAATGTTGCCGGGCTTCCACGCTACGTTTTTAAAAGTAAAAAGAAAGCCATCTGTTTTTGTTCCCCAACCTAATGATTGCCCGTTTACTTTTAATTCAACTTTTTCGGCAGTGGCTATTACATAAATGTCTTTTGTTACACCGGCTTCATAGTTCCAATGGCCAACAATATGGAGCGCTTGTTTTTCAGGATTTACCCAGCCATCCCACATTATCTGGTTGGCATAAAAATTTTGTTTTTTAATTCTAAGTGCATCTACTTCACCACTGCGGCGATAGTTTTCTTCACCACGATGATGTGTATTACTTTCTGACCAAACTATATTTACACCGCCACTGCTTACACGCTTTCCGGTGCCTGGCCGTTCGTTCCAGAATTCAAACCAGCGTTTTACATTTTCGACGGCATGACTTTCCATGTTTCGGTTGTATGCAGGTGCAGGTTGTCCTTTCAACAACGGGCCATCGCCATCTTTGTGAAAGGGCGGCGTAAAGTCATCCCAGTATTTCCTGGAACCTTCATCTCTTGAATACTCCATGGCCCACATGGGAATGTGTGTACTTTTATTGGTGTACAGCATTTCACCGCCGTACTCAGCAATTTTGCTGTCCAGCATTTCACGACTGCCAATGGCTCTTCCACCATGAGGATCGAACTGGTCACGAATGTTTTTCATATCCATCATATGTTCCTCACTGATAGATTCATTACCACTTTCATAAAAAATAATACTGGGGTTATTGCGGTTGTAAATAATGGCGTCCCGCATTACCGCTTTGCGCTGTTCCCAACGAACACCCTGTACATCATGCTCTGCATCGCCTGCCTGCATCGCCTGCATTAATCCAACCCGGTCGCAGCTTTCAATGTCCTGCTTCCAGGGTGTAATGTGCATCCATCTTACCAGGTTGCCATTGCCTTCTACCATCAATCCATTACTGTAATCGCTCAACCAGGCTGGTACAGATAAACCGATGGCGGGCCACTCGTTACTGGTTCTTTGTGCATAACCGTGTACCATTATCACCCGGTCATTGAGATAAATCATGCCATCCTTAAATTCTGTTTTTCTAAACCCGGTTTTTGTGTTCACTACATCCACGGCCTTTCCGTTTACTTTTAAAATAGTTTGCACATTGTATAAATATCCGTAACCCCAGCTCCAAAAATTTAGGTCGTTAACCATGGATGATGCCTGCAATGATTTTGTTTCACCAGGGGCAATAATTGTTGTATTTCCTGTAAAGGTTTTTACAAGCTTACCCGTTAAGTCGGTTATGCCAACTTCATAGTTTACACGTTGTGTTAATGCAGTTTCATTGGTTACTTGCGATTCCGCATGAACTGTTGCTGATTTGGTTTTGATATTGTAATGATCGGCATAGATGTAAACTCCGGTTGTTTTAAGGTTTGCATACAAGGGTAGTGTTTGATATAATTTTGGTGTAATGTGCAGGTAAACATTTTTGGTGATACCGGCATAGTTGGCATTGAAGTTTTTATCTTCCCATTGAAACTTGCTGTTGGTTGCTTTTTCCCGATAGTTCCAGTCGTTGTCAATGCGTATGGCCAGTATATTTTCTTCATCATCCAATTTTACGGCTTTAGTAACATCAAATCCAAAGGCCATTATTCCGTTTTCGTGCAGCCCGATATTGATACCGTTGAGATAAAATTCACCTGCTTGTCTGATACCTTCAAACTCTAAAAATACTTTTTGGCTTTTGGCAGATGCCGGTAATTTGAAATGCTTTCTATACCAGGCGATGCCGGTGGTATGATCGGCAATGTCTTTACTAAAAGCATCATCCTCGTTCCAGGCATAGGGGAGTGTAATATTTTTCCATTGGGTATCGTCAAATCCTTTACTGGCTGCTTCTTTTAAATCTCCTACAAAAACTTTCCAGTCCTGGTTAAAATTGTATTTAGTGCGTACTGTTGTATTTTGTGCCAACGATGTATTGGTAAAAAAGGCAATCCAAATGAGAAATAGGAGCGAAGGTTTTGTCATTAGAACTTTATTAAAAGGTTGGATTTTGATTGACAGGTAAATAAGTAAGATTGAACGCTTTTTGTGCAATCAACTACCAGAAAATTATTATAAAAAGAAAGAGTTTTTTGAAGCATAGCTTAACCGTTTGAAGCGGTAAATATAGCATGATGAGACAGTGAACCATCCTGAACTATCCTTGCAATGGTTTATTGTAAGAAGCACGGGTTAGAAATAATTAAAGGGTTACACTGGTAAAGAAATAATTAACCCAAAAGTATTTAAGACAAAGACTGTGACAAACACCTGTGGCGTTTAACCTATTGCTGATACTAATAAAAAAGGGCTGCCCACGGCGACCCTTTTTTCGATATAAAATATGGTGGAGAAAAATATGTTGAAGCTGTAAGCTGATTTACTTTACCAGTTTATCCAGTGATAATAAAAGCCGGGAAAACTTTTTTCATTAAATTGAAATTTTAGTGATGTCTAAATGTAATAAAACAGTTGCCTTTCTGCAACTACCTTGTTTGATATGTTACTTGAAAGGCAACCGGACGAAGCCAGTTGAAAATTGTAGGGACTGTAGCTTTAATTTTTCATTGGAATAAAATTATTAAAAAATATACTTTGAAATACAAAGTGCTTTTTATTATCTTTGTTTTTCAATATGATTTTACAACTAACAAAAATATATGAATAAGCAAAACAAAAGACTGGCTGCTATTGTGCTAACGGTGGTATTGTTGTTACTCGTGCCATTGATTGCAATGCAGTTTACCAATGAAGTTAAATGGACCCTTGCAGATTTTATAGTTGCAGGTGGTTTGTTGCTGGGGACAGGATTGATGTGCGAACTTGTTATAAGGAATGTGAAGAAAATAAAATTCCGGGTGGCAATTTGTGGAATACTGCTGACAGTGCTTTTGCTAGTATGGCTGGAGCTTGCAGTTGGTGTTTTTAATACACCGCTAGCAGGTCATTAGTCGGAATTTTGTATTCAGCAAATGGCGCTGGCTTTTAAACTGAGTGGTATTATTTCCTGTTTTTCATTGGGGCAATGTATTAGGCAGGTAACCTGGATATTAATTTATCAACACCAGCAAGCCATACAAACACAACGCCAAACCGGCAGTATAGGAAATCCAATTTGAGTTAGGTATCAATTTCTCCAGCAATACAAATATGCCTATCAATGCTATCCATAGCAGGTTCATAATTCCTGCAACAAATAATACAGCCATTAATATCCAGCAGCATCCCAGGCAATAAGTGCCATTTTGCACACCCATCTTAAAGGCGCCCATTTTGCCTTCTTTCCATTTTGTGTGAATGAAATCAATGGGATTTCTACAATGGTTTAAACACCGGTGTTTTAAAGAGGTGAACTGAAAAATACCCGCAAAAATTAATATACTGCCACCAATTATTTTGTGGGTTATAATCATGTCGGGGCTCAACCAGTTCAATTGCTGAAGTGCCCATTGTAGCAGAGTTGCCAATAAACTAAAGATGGCCCAAATTAAATAGTACCCGGTGAAAATATATATTGCCGGTACATACGGCGCTTGCTGTTGTTTCTTTTGCCTGTTAATCATAGCGAATAACAAAATAAGCGGTGCCACAGAAGCTGTCATCATCGCCACCATCATGATAAACCACATTAAGAAAAGCAATAAAAAATCTGAAAAATGCCAATGGGCAGTCATTGGCATAGCGAATAAAAATGCATCCATATTCATTGGATACATTTGCCTGTACAGGTAAATAATATATAGCCATGAAATAACAGCCGCTGCAACCAGGCAACTGATAATAATCAGCCGGTCTTTTTTTATGACAATTTCAAGTGCGTTTTGTTTTTGCAAAGCAACCTTGTTTACGCTATACAACCTTCATTGGAGAATGTAACAATGCTCATGTGCCCGTTTTTCAATTCATGTTTGAGCGAAATGTTTTCTGACTGCCAATCCCAGTCAACACTGGTAACGGTACCTTTCTTAAATGCGATGCCACCGGGTAATACAATTTCTGCTTCAAAGTTTTCGTTGGTTGCTGCATTTTTTATATGTTGAGATTTTACTTTGCCTGCACCTGCAACCGTAAACCCTGCGTCATATTTACCATACTCAAAATTGATTTCCGTTGTAATAGTTGTCCTGGCTTCTTTTAATGTAGTTGGGAAAATGGCAAAAACTCCACCACCATGTTTGCCACTTGTAATTTCTTCAATAGCTTTCACCTGTTCGGAAGATGCATTTTTATCTACATACAATTGCCCGATGCCGTTGCCCATGTGTATTGCTTCGGGCCACCACAATCCCCACGCAAAAACAACATTGTTGAGTTGAGTGTCGCCAAAGTTTCCTTTTAACACATGATAAGCTACCAGCGCTTCACAATTTCCATCGGTGGGTAAAGCATTAAAATTGCAGGGGCAACCATAGGCGCAATTACAGCTTTGAATGTATTCTACTTCTATGTGCCATTGAGGCGAATTATTTTCTGGCATAACAAAAGATTTAGGTGAATGAGTTCTATAAATTTAAAAAAAACTTTGTGCTTTTCATAGCGGTATTTATGCACCGTTAATAAAGCTGGATGCCTGGTACCTGGGCCAGTTTAAATGTTGATGAGTATGTTGCAGCAGATTATTTTACTGCTTTTATTTCGTTGGGACGTTTGGGTTTATTCATTGCTACATCTGGAAACTTTATTTTTCGTCTTTCTGCTCATCCTGCACAGAACCCAAAATCAGTGGTTCATTGGTTTTATCTTCCAACCGTGTGGATTCTTTTATTGCTTCCGGTTCGAAATCTGCAGGAAGCAGCGACACAGGAACTTCCTTATTCGATTTTAATCCGAGGTTTTTTAGTTTTAACGCCTGCCCAACCAAATGCCCGCTGCCACTATTGAGCTGGCCAATTGCTGCTGTGTATGATTGCTGTGTTTTATTGATGTGCTTGCCTACATCTTCCAATGTGGATGCAAACGTTACAAATTTTTCATACAATAATTCGCCTCGTTTTACTATCTCCATGGCGTTCTTACTTTGCATTTCTCTTTTCCATAAGTCGGCCATTAATTTTAAACAGGCAATTAAATTGGTAGGGCTGATTAATAAAATTCTTTTTGAATAGGCATAGGCCCAAAGGTCCTGGTCGGCCTGGATGGAAATTAAATAGGCAGGTTCAATCGGCACAAACATCATGGTAAAATCTAATGAGGCTTCAAGGTTGTCATATTTTTTTCCATGCAAGTCGTCAATGTGCCCGTAGATGGATTTTAAATGAGCGGTTAAATGAATGGTTTGTTCATCTGCTGAGTCTGCTGATGAAAAACGATCGTACGCAACCATAGAAACTTTTGAATCAATGATGATGATTCTGTTGTCTGGTAATTTCACCAACACATCAGGTCTTAAACTTCGGCCATCTTCATCTTTGATTGTTTGTTGTAAAAAATATTCCCTGTCTCTTACCAGGCCGGATTTTTGCAGAATGCTTTCAAGTATCATCTCACCCCAGTTACCTTGTTTCTTTGCCTGTCCCTTTAATGCTGTGGCAAGATTGTTGGCCTCGTTACTTACTTTATTTGTTTGTTCTACCAGCTCCTTAACTTTTTCCTCCAATGAAAAACGTTGCTTCGATTCTTTATCATAAGTTTCCTCTACCTTCTTTTTAAAGTTGTCAATATTTTCACCCAATGGTTTCAATATGGCTTCTATATTTGCTTTGTTGGCTTCTGTAAACTTGCCTGATTTTTCTTCTAAAATTTGATTGGCAATTTTCTCAAATTGCAGGTGTGCTGTTTTTTGTATGTCTATAATCTCTTCTTTTTGTGTTGCAAGCTTTTCCGTTAGCGCTGCATTATTAGCGGTCAATGTACTCTTGTCGGTATTCAGCTTATTGTGTTGCTCGGAAAGTGTCGCAATTTGTACTGCTTGTTTTTCACTAACCTCTTTTAATGCAAGATGAGTTTCTGTAAGTGATGAAAGTTTTGCAGTTAAAGAACTGTTTGCTGATGTAATACCCGTCAGCTTTTCATTGAGTTGATTGATAAGTTCAGCTTGTTTTGACCCAGTATCTGTTTGAGCTGTAAGTTGTGTTGTTAGTAAATTATTTTTGGCATTTTCTTCTGCAAGTTGTTGCTTTAGTAAATTTATGTCAAACTGCTGTGTGGTGCTTACAAGGGTTTGGTCGGACAAGGATTTTGTTAACTCCAAAATCTTTACATCATTGTTATTAACAGTTGTTTCAAGCGATGAAGATTTAGATTGTAACCCCGAAAATTCAGCTTCCCTGGCTTCATACTTTAAACTCAGTTTTGCATATTCCTGTTGCTGGGTTGACAGCCTGTCTTCCGAAACTTTCAGGAGTGTATTTGTCTCATTATACCTTAAAGCCAATGCTTCAAATTCTGTTTTGGAAACATGCTTCGCCTTGTTAAGCAAATTGAAAATAACATATGCTAAAACAAACCCTGCAGCAAGTCCGGTTAATATTGAAAGTATGTCCATTTGTTTTCGTATTGATTATGGCTGGGTTGATTTTTCTTTTGATGTTCGGATGATGTGAAATAATATTCTATAGTAAATCTCCCGCAATTCATGACTAGTGTTAAGTTAAGTTAAGTGTGAATTGGCAATAGTGAATGGCCAATGGTTCATTAGCGCCATTCAGAATTCCCAAATCGATACGTGCTTTTATTCTTAACATAACACTAGTGTATTGACAATTTAGTTATGAAACATAGTGTTTCGATAATTTCTTATCG
>JBDUEK010000135.1:0-9611 GCA_040002495.1 Ferruginibacter sp. | reverse complement strand
GCACTACATGCTTACACTTACAAAGATCTATGCTGTCAAAACCGGTCAGCCCCGGGTAATCTTTTTTATTTATTTTTTCGGAACTATAAGTCTTATAGTTAAATAGTTTTCCAATCAAACACATGAAAACTATTTAACAGTCGGCAAAAGTACGAAAACTATTTTTGTTACAGAACTAAAACTCAGTGTCTTAGCTTTGCGCCTCGGTTAATTAACAAATCATTCATGGAGCCTATCAATTTTTATACGAAACAGATTGCTGCTTTACAGGTGCAGCTTGAATTATTACTGAAAAAAAAGTCGCAATTAGGCTGGAGTCGCTTCTTTATCATGGTAGCAATTGCTGCGGCCATTTATTTTATACTCCCCTACGGCTGGCTGTATGTGATTATTGCCGCACTACTATTTTCGGCTATTTATGTGAGGTTGGTTGTTATTGATATTGATAACAAACGAGGCATACAACATCACCAATTGCTTGTACAAATTAACCAGGACGAAATAAAGGCACTCAATGGTAATTACCTGCATTTTGAAGATGGTGCAACTCATTCGCCGCATGATCATCTGTATGCTAACGACCTGGATATGTTTGGACGGGCATCATTGTTTCAATATATCAGCCGCACTACTTCTGCAATGGGTAGCAACGCTTTGGCCAATTGGTTACTGTACCCGGCCAACATTGAAACCATTAATCTACGACAGGCTGCCATTAAAGAACTTGCCGACAAAACCGATTGGCGGCAATCGCTTCAAGCATATGGCAAAGAAAAAAAGATAGAAACAAGTACCCGTGAACGTTTGAAAGAATGGATCAACCAGCCCAATCTTTTTTTACCTTTTAAGCCATGGCAACTGCTTCGCTATGTTTTACCAGCAATTATATTGGTAATAACCGCATGCTATATTGTTGATGTGATACCCGCCAGGATATTCAATTACACGGTCCTCATTTTTGGTTTAATTGCATACTTTGTCAGTAAAAAAGTGTCGCGGGTTCAGCAGCAACTTTCAAAAATTGTGGATGAAATAAGTGTGATGACAGACAGTATTCAACTGATAGAAAATGCCGACTTTAAATCGCAGTTGTTGGTTGATATGGAAAAATATTTTCAGGTGGCGAACACAAAAGCATCCACGCAGTTGAAGCAATTAAAAGGGATTCTTGACAGAATGGATCTGCGTTACAATCCGGTAGTTTTTATACCGCTGGATATTTTTTTGCTGTGGGATCTGCAACAGGTGCTGGCATTGGAAAAATGGAAAAAACGCAACCAACTTCATTTAATGGAATGGTTTGAAGCGGTTGGTAAACTGGAAGCTATCAGCAGTCTTGCAACGCTGCATTTCAATCATCCCGACTGGTGTTTCCCGGTTTTGGAAGACAAGCATTTTTTTATTGATGGCACCCAAATCGGGCATCCACTTATTAGTGCCGCTAAACGAATTAATAATCCGATTGCCATAGATCAAAGTGGCGAACTGATGCTGATAACAGGAAGCAATATGGCCGGCAAAAGTACCTACCTGCGTAGCATTGGCATTAACACCGTGCTTGCAATGTCGGGCTCCGTAGCATGTGCCACTTCCTTTAAATTGTCTCCTGTACAGTTAATGACCAGCATGCGAATTGCCGATAACCTGGAAGAAAACACCTCTACTTTTTATGCCGAATTAAAAAAGCTTAAGACAGTTATTGAAAAGGTAAACAACAAGGAAAAGGTGTTTATTTTGCTGGATGAAATATTGCGTGGAACTAACTCGCTCGACCGGCATACAGGCTCTGAAGCGTTGATCCGACAATTGATAAAGCACCATGCTGTTGGCATTATAGCAACGCACGATGTGGAACTGGCGAAGCTGAAAAACACCTACCCCGACAACATTTTAAACTATTATTTTGACGTACAGGTTAGCAATGATGAGTTGTATTTTGATTACAAACTAAAGGAAGGAGTATGCAGTAGCTTAAATGCATCTATCCTAATGAAAAAGATTGGTATAGAGTTGTAGTAAATGATTGTCCGGGCAGTGAAACTTTGTGGTTCTGCGGTGGCACTTGTCCCGACGAACGCAGTGGAACCCGGTATCGCACGCTTGCACATTTATTTTTTCATTGCAACTTTAATGGCCAAATAGAAAAATTAGACAATAAAGATCAAAGCAGAATTTTCACTTTTCAATCATCTTTGATAAGTATCCCGTTTGGGGTTCATCCTTGCATCTTTTTGTGTGGATGCTTTACTTTTTATTTCCTTCCGATCGTTATTATTTACCTGATTTTTTTAGCTAATGCTCTATGGTGTTTACAAGCCAATAGGCCAGTAAGCCTAAATTTAAGTGCGCCATGGTTGCTGTTCCGTTTTTATGATAAATGGAGCGCAGGTTTAAATCTGTCTTCAATATTTTAAAGGTGCATTCTATCTCCTTTATAGCATTGTAAATCATTCATTCTAATGCTCATCTGTATCTTCAAATTTTTCCTTAAAAAATAAACACCTTATTTTTTTAGCTGCTTCAGCTTTTGCCATATTCTTTTGCCAGTAAATATTTTTTACTTCTTGGGTAGCAGTGTCAATATCGGTGGTGATGTTGTACAGCTGATGGATGGACGGACGGATATTTTTTGAATGGTTTTTTGCTGCAATATGGGTTAAAAAATATCCCCAATCAAGTCTATTTAGAAAATTATTATACACTATAAGTTGCACTTTTTAGATTAAGAATAAGTTATTATAAAAATTGCGAATAACAAAAAATAGCTTCAAGGGTTACCTTTGCATGATTATTGTATTAAGCGTTAAAGATAATAATTTTAAAAAAAACAACAAATGGTACAAAAAACATACTATAAGACCAAAGACTATTGTAAAGTAAAATTCACTGTTAATGCGGAAAATGCAGAAACTATTGAAATTCTAGGGTTGAATAGTGATTGGGAAAATTCAGTAGTAATGAGCAAGAAAAAAGACGGAAGTTTTACTTGCGAAGTTTCTTTACCAAAAGGTTCTCAACATCAGTTTAAGTACAAAGTGAATGATACAGAATGGGCTAATGAACCTGATGCTGATAGCCAGGAACCTAATGAATTTGGCGGTATCAATAGTGTGATTGCTATCTAATCACAGTTAGTTAAACATGAATATTACGAGAGCGTTTTCTAAAACCTAATAAGTTAATCAGACCTTTCCTGATTTTTTTTACTAAGATTATTTACATTAATCTACCTGTACTAATGGTAGATTAATGTAGATAAATTACGAGGCGCTACTCACCCCTTTATTGCTCACCGGTTAAGAATTGTTGAAGGCAATCCTCAATGCTTCAATACCTATTTCTGATTTCAATAAATCCGGCTGCTGCGTTGTCTCCATATATATACTATTCATATCTTATTGAATTGTAGCAATTTGTTGGCTGTGTAATTTTATTACAAGCAGTTTCAAATAGCATTTATCCATAAATTTGCGCTTGTTTATTTATGCATATTTAAAATACAATTCAATTTTATGAAAAAAATCATATTGCAATTAATTTTTTCTTTATCAGGATTGATTGTACTTGCACAAACGCATGACAGCCGACCGGCAATTATTCCTGAACCTGTAAAGATTATTCAACAGGCCGGAAATTTCACACTGCCAGAAAATGTCATTTTAGAAGCGCCTGATCTTGCTGAATTAAAAACCACCATTGATTTTCTTCAAAAACACCTTACAGTTCCTACGGGTTATACAATTTCTTCAAGCACAAAAGCTGAAAATGCCCAGGTTAAATTATTATTAAATAAACAACCTGATAATTCAATTGGTAAAGAAGGCTACCAGCTAAACGTATCTCCTGCTCAAATTACTATCAGTGCAAATACACCTGCCGGTATTTTTTACGGAGTACAATCATTAATGCAATTGTTTCCCAAAGAAATTGAAAGCAATGAATTGGTAAAATCTGTTCAGTGGCAGGTTCCTTGTGTTTCAATCACCGATTACCCACGCCTTGGATGGAGAGGATTGATGTTTGATGTGTCCCGCCACTTTTTTACAAAGCAGGAAGTAAAAGATTTTATAGATAATATGGCGAGGTATAAGTTCAATTTGTTTCATTGGCATTTGACAGATGATGAAGGGTGGAGAATAGAAATTAAAAGCCTTCCAAACCTTACCACTAAAGGTGCAATGCGGGTAGATAAAACCGGTTATTTTGGAAATTTTTCAACTCCACTCCCGAATGAGCCACTTAACTACGGAGGTTTTTATACACAGGAAGATATTAAAGAAGTAGTTCAGTATGCAAAAGAAAGATTTGTAGATATTTTACCGGAAGTAGATGTTCCGGGCCACAGTCTTGCTGCAGTTGTTGCCTACCCGGAATTATCATGCACGGCAGGTGCAGACAAGTATCGTGTTAGATCCGGTGAAAAAATTATGGACTGGCATGGTGACGGAACTTTTACTGCACTTGTTGACAATAGCCTTTGCCCTGCAAATGAAAATGTGTATGAATTCCTGGATAAAGTATTTACCGAAGTTGCCGAGTTGTTCCCTTTTGATTACATACATGTAGGTGGAGATGAATGTGCCAAAAATTTCTGGGAAAAAAGTACTGCTGTAAAGGCATTGATGAAAAAAGAAGGTTTAAAATCAATGCATGAAGTTCAATCCTATTTTGAAAAAAGAGTTGGTAAAATTATCAATTCAAAAGGCAAAAAACTGATTGGTTGGGATGAAATTCTGGAAGGCGGGCTTGCCCAAAATGCTGCTGTGATGAGCTGGCGGGGAGAAAAAGGTGGCATTGAAGCTGCAAAACAAAAACATGATGTTGTGATGAGTCCAACCACTTATGCCTATCTCGATTATATGCAGGGTGATGCTGCAATTGAACCAAAAGTTTATGCCACATTACTACTAAACAAAGCTTACTCATTTGAGCCTGTACCCAAGGGCGTAGACCCTAAATACATCATTGGTGGACAAGGAAATATCTGGACAGAACAAATGCCGAATGTTCGGCACCTGCAATACATGGTTTGGCCAAGGGCATTTGCAATTTCTGAAAGCGTGTGGACACCTAAGGAAAATAAGAATTGGAATAGTTTTGTAACAAGAGTGGAGGCACAGTTCAAACGTTTCGATATCAGGGAAATAAAATATTCACCCAGCATGTATGATCCCATCTTTACTGCTAAAAATAACAATGGTATATTGGGTATTGAATTAGCAACACAAATTGACGGCCTTGATATTTATTACAGTTTTGACAATTCGTTTCCTGATAATTTTTATCCCAAATACACAGCACAACTTACACCTCCAAAAGATGCGGTTATGCTTCGGGTAATCACTTATCGGGATAATTCGCCCATTGGCAGAATGATTACTGTACCATTGGATGATTTAAAGAAAAGAGTGAAAATCAATTAATAAAATTGTAAGATCTATAAATAAAAAAGGCTCCCTTTTACGGGAGCTTTTTTAATATGTGATTCAGATAGAAGGGGGCGTGAAATCCAGGTAAGTAAAAATCTATAATACAATTTGTTTTTCTGCCATTGTTTTACGTAAGTTAATTAAACCGTAACGCATACGTCCTAAAGCAGTGTTGATGCTGATACCTTTTAATGTCGCAATTTCTTTAAAAGTAAGATCCGCATAATGACGCATTACTATAATCTCACGCTGCTCTTCAGGAAGCATATCCAACATCGCTCTTACTCTTTCGTGGCTTTGCTTCTGCATCATACGATCTTCTGCACTTGGTTCTGAAAAATTCAATACATCAAAAATATCAACGTCGTCATTGTTCTTAATGGTCGGCGTACGTTTTACTTTTCTAAAATGATCAAGACACATGTTGTGGGCAATGCGCATAATCCATGGTAATAATTTTCCTTCCTCTGTGTAATGTCCGTTCTTCAATTTATCTATCACCCTGATAAATACATCCTGGAACATATCTTCAGCCAGGTATTTATCTTTTACTAACAGGTAAATTGAACCGTAAATTTTTGTTTTGTACCTAAGTACAATTGTTGAAAATGCATCAGAATTTCCGGCCAGGTAAAGGCTAACCAGTTGATGATCTGACATAAGGTTAAGGGATTTCATAAAATTGATTTTTGATGTAAGGAATTGGAAATTAGGAATTGCAACTTTCAGCTTTTTTTCAGAATAGAAGTTTTTGCTGCATGTTTCAATTATGAAGCAAATGTCAGGAGAATATAAAATCTATATTGTAGTTTATTTACATCTGATTGTATCGAATTTTTTCTACAAAAAACCGATCTTAAACACTGCTTAATTCAGCAATTGATATCTTTAGGCACAGGTACTTACATTTTATAAATTTGAAAATATGATCAACTGTAAATGTTTCATTTGGGTCAGTTACTTTATGTTACTGTTCAATGTAAATGGTAATGCACAAATAAAGCCTGCACGTATCAATGCTTTAAAAAATGAAGCTATCACGGAGCTGGACCAACAATACGAATTTTACAAAGAAACTGCACTTCAAATATGGAACTATGCAGAGGTTGGATATAAGGAAGAAAAAAGTTCAGCCTTGCTTCAAAAAGTATTAACCGACAACGGATTTACAGTTGAAAAAGGTGTAGCAGGTTTGCCGACAGGTTTTGTTGCCTCATATGGGAGCGGAAAACCGGTAATTGCAATTTTGGCTGAATTTGATGCATTACCGGGCCTTGCACAGCAAGCAACCCCGGAAAGAAAACAGATACCAAAACAAATTGCAGGGCATGCTTGTGGTCATCATCTTTTTGGTACAGCGTCTGTTGCAGCAGGTATTGAAATACAAAAAATGATAAAAGAAAAGAAAATAAGCGGTACAGTAAGAGTGTATGGCTGCCCGGCAGAAGAAGGTGGATCAGGTAAAGTGTTTATGGTAAGGGCTGGATTATTCAACGATGTAGATATTGTCATTCATTGGCACCCAAGTGATAATAATGCCATTACAATGACCAGCGCACTTGCGAATAAATCAGCCAAATTTCATTTCAGAGGATTATCTGCTCATGCAGCTTCAGCACCGGAAAAAGGAAGGTCTGCTTTGGACGGTGTTGAATCCATGGACTACATGGTGAATATGATGCGTGAACACGTACCGCAGGAAACAAGAATACATTATGTGATAACCGATGGTGGAAAAGCACCCAATGTAGTTCCGGATTATGCAGAAGTATATTATTATGTTCGTCACCCTAAAAAAGATCAGGTGATACAAATATTTGACCGGGTTGTAAAAGCAGCTGAAGGCGCCGCATTGGGAACCGGCACAACCGTAAGTTATGATATGATCGGCGGCACACACGATTTGTTACTAAACAGCACCCTTTCTGAAGCAATGCAACGGGACCTGGAAAAAGTTGGAGGAGTTACATTGACTCCGGATGAAGTAGCTTTCGGAAAAAAATTACAGAGCACCTATAATTTTGCTGTACCCAATATTGAAACGGCAGCAACCATACAACCTTTAAAAACGACTGCAGACTCCGGGGGAGGATCAACCGATGTTGGCGATGTAAGTTATGCGGTTCCTACCGTTGGTATGCGTGCAGCCACCTGGATACCGGGAACACCTGCACACAGTTGGCAGGCAGTGGCTTGCGGTGGTACCGAAATAGGCACTAAAGGAATGATGGTAGGAGCAAAAACAATGGCTTTAATGGCAATTGATTTATTCACAAATCCTTTATTGGTGGAAAAAGCAAAACAGGAATTTTTAAAAGATAAAGGAGAATACAAATACGCACCATTGTTGGGTGATATTAAACCAGCTTTGAATTATCGTGATTAACAATTTCAAACATAATTATACCAGCACAAAAAAGCTTCCATCCGGAAGCTTTTCTTTTTTTAGATTACAAGCTGTGATCGCCTGAATCGTCTCACCAGGCATGATATGGCTTGTTTCAAGGAGTTTTAAACCTGTTAATAAATTATTAATGACTGCTATTAATAGTTGCAATTTTTATTGGTTTCATTAACCAATGATTGCCGACAGTCACACCCTAAATTAATTGATGCAATCAACTACATTTTTGTAACAAATATGAATGAGCGTTTTTAAAAATTTCGCCGTTCGCATGGTGGCAAATTGCCTGCTTTGATCCGTTGCAATACGTTGTTGATTTGCTTAATAAAGGTGCATGGAATCTTATTTAAAAACTATGACAATAATCATGTTTTTATGATTTTTTAAGCGGTAAATATTTGAGGAATATTTAAATTGTAGCGTCTGTGGATATCTTTATTTAATTGCCCCTGTTTTGATAACAAAAGCCTAACGGAAAATTCTTGCATAGAATAAAATCACGCCTCGTTATCATAGTATATTTTGTAAAATTTTCGTCCGTCAGCATCAGTTCCTTTTTCAATCAATTCTTTATTTCCATGAATATAAATGTGAAAGTTTTTATCCAGTTTAAGAATGCTCTTAAATACCCTTGCTTGTTTTTTCACAGCCTGGTTTGATATGTCAAAATCATGATCAAGTTTTATTTCATTTTCAGCTGTGTACTGTTGTCTGAACTGGTTAAAATTTTCAATTACATCGCCATGTTGAAATACATCCTGCAAAAAATCTTCTTCTGCAAAATGATCATTCTTCTTAAAGTAGCCGATTGATTTATTGAGATAATCTATTTTGTCGGCTTTTGATAAGTCATACACTTCAGGCATTCTTTCAGTCACAAATTTTTTAGCAACATCCAGGTAATCTTTAGTAAAATGAAAACTATCCTGGCAACTAATTAATCTCAAAAAATCATCCATCCAATATTTTGCTTCTTTAGATTTATTGATATTATCTATTACGCAAACGGTAAACTTCTCATCTTGTCCGGTATTAAAAATGATACATCCTTTATCGACGGCTTTAATATTAATGCCGGCATCCAGTTGGTAATCGTATGAAGTCGTTGATTTATTAAGCTTTATAAATGTATCCTTAACTTCCGATTTATAAATACCAATAGCATCGGTTGGAGCACCATCCAAATTTATACCGGTAAAAACTACTATAAATAATTCTCCTCCGTTAATATTTGGATGCTCAGATTTATCATATAAAGTGAGTGCAATTTTTTCAGCAATACCCGTAAAGTCTGTGTTGGCTTTAAAATATGCTGAAGCAAAACTACTTAGTTCATTTAGGGTGATATCTGTTGGATGAAAAAAATTATAAAACTCAACCGCTGATTGAAATGGTTTTGTAAAATATTCGACAAAGCTTTCCTGAACGGTTTCTTCAAATAATGTGAAAGTTTTTTTTGAAAGGTAAACTCCTTCGTCCTTACTTTTATTGCCAACAAAATGTATGGCCATCTCCTTTATTGAGACCTCTGAGAAATCAATCATTTGTATAAAATAAAAAGATGAGTTGGTTTGAACCGGGCAAAAATAAAAGATTAGCAACTAAATAGCAGCAATCAAATCAATGCTTGACAAAATAAATAACAAGAGAAATAAATAGTTACCGGAAAGTTGTTCGGATTAAGAATAAAAAACGGATCGTCAATTTATAATATGATTTTGCCTCACTACCATCCGATCTTTTTTTGAAATAGCCGGTTTATCGATATGAAAGTATTG
>JBDUEK010000134.1:0-9996 GCA_040002495.1 Ferruginibacter sp. | reverse complement strand
AAGATATGCCACGTTCAAAAAATGCAGTAGCATCAAGGGCCAGAAGAAAAAGAGTATTAAAAGCAGCCAAAGGGTATTACGGTAAACGTAAAAACGTTTATACCGTCGCTAAAAACGTAATGGAAAAAGGTTTAACGTATAGCTACGTTGGCCGTAAATTAAAAAAGCGTGAATACCGTACCTTATGGATTGCACGTATTAATGCAGCCGTAAGGGCAGAAGGACTTACTTATAGCGAGTTCATTCATAAATTAGCCGTAAAGAATATTGATATTAACCGTAAAGTATTAGCTGACCTGGCCATGAATGAGCCGGAAAGTTTTAAGAGTCTCGTTGACCAGGTTAAATAAGCTTTTCAGTGAATCAAATATTTTACTTTAGTTAAGATATATAGCCGGATGTGACTCAGTTGCATCCGGTTTTTTTTATCAATTGCAATAATCATTGAATTAACTTCGCACCATTAAAAATTTAACCCATACAAGGACATGAATAATATGAATAATACTTACGCCGATCTTGTAGATCAAACCTTTAATTTTCCCCAGGAAGACTTTCAGGTTAAAGACGAGTATTTGCAGTATAACGGACAGGATATTAAAGCTTTGATTGATAAGTACGGCACGCCGCTTAAGCTTACTTACCTGCCTAAGATTGGGATGCAGATTAACAAGGCAAAAGACATGTTTGCCAAGGCGATTAAAAAGCACAAGTATGAGGGTAAATACAACTATTGCTATTGCACCAAAAGTTCACACTTTTCATTTATAGTAGAAGAAGCGCTTAAGAATGATATTCACCTCGAAACTTCTTACGCCTACGATATTGATATCATCAATAAATTATACTCCCGCCGTAAAATCAACAAAGAGACTTTCATCATCTGTAATGGATATAAGCAAAAGCCTTATACACAGCGTATTTCGAGGTTACTAAATACCGGCTTTAAAAACGTAATTCCGATACTGGACAATAAAGATGAACTGAAGGCTTACAAAGCAGTGAAAGTTCCTTTTAAAGTCGGTATCAGGGTTGCTGCAGAAGAAGAGCCTAATTTTCCGTTTTACACATCTCGTTTAGGGATGCGTGCCAAGGATGTATTGGAATTTTATGTAGACGAAATTGAGGGTATGGAGCACAAGTTTCAATTGAAGATGTTGCATATCTTTTTAAATAAAGGAATTAAAGATGATATCTACTATTGGAGTGAATTAAATAAAGTGATCAACCTGTATTGCCAGTTAAAGAAAATTTGTCCTGAATTGGATTCAATCAATATTGGTGGTGGTTTCCCAATCAAACATTCATTGGGTTTCGATTACGATTATCAAACCATGATCAACGAGATTGTGCGTAATATTAAAGTGGCCTGCAAAAGAAATAAAGTTCCGATGCCAAACATTTTTACTGAATTTGGTAGCTATACAGTTGGGGAAAGTATGGCGCACATTTACAGTGTGATCGGCGAAAAAATGCAGAATGACCGTGAAATATGGTATATGATCGATTCGTCTTTCATCACTACACTGCCTGATACCTGGGGTATTGGTGAGAAATTTTTAATGCTGCCGATTAACAAATGGAAAGAGGAGTATCAACGGGTAACGCTAGGTGGAATAACCTGCGACAGCCATGATTATTATGATTCGGAAGAGCATGTAAAGGAAGTGTTTTTGCCAAAACTCACAAACGGCGAACCGTTATATGTTGGGTTTTTTCATACGGGTGCTTATCAGGATCAGATTAGTGGTTACGGTGGAATCAAGCATTGCCTTATTCCTTCGCCAAAACACATTATTATTGGGCACGATAAATCGGGTAAACTTGTAGACTGGGTATATGCAAAAGAGCAAAGTGCTCAAAGCATGCTGAAGATATTGGGATACTAAAACTTTACATCCTTTAATTTTTTATAGAAGTGGCTTTGGCCACTTTTTTTGTTATAATGACTAAATTGTAATTCAATTTTTTATTAACCCAATTAATAATGTCATGAAAAGTCTAATTGCAATGATGGTTTGCCTGGGTGGCATATCGTCTGTAAAAGCTCAAACTGAAAAAGACGCTGTTGCTGCTACAATACAAAACTTTTTTGCCGGAATGAAAAACGCTGATACGGTAAAACTTAAAAGTACCTTAGCAAGTACCGCAACACTTCAAACGATTGTTAACAATGGCGGAGAAGTGCAAGTGAAAGATGAACCCTTTGCAGATTTTATTTCAATGGTTGCTAAATTAACACCGGGAGATGCGGATGAACAAATTGAAATTGGAAATATAAATATTGATGGCGACCTTGCTTCGGTTTGGACGCCTTATCATTTTTATTATAAGGGGAAGTTCAGTCATTGCGGAGTTAACTCTTTTCAATTGGTAAAAATTGCCAACTCCTGGAAGATCCAATATATTATTGACACCCGTAGAAAAGAAGGTTGTAATTAATTACTATTTTTTAAGCCTATATTTCTTATTCACTTTTGGACTATTAAAATACTCATCCAGTTCTTTGCTGCTAAGGTTTTCTTCAGCAATTGGAATGTCTATTAACTGAATCTGCATTTGCTTTAACTCATCTTTAAGCTTGGTTGTTTTGGCCAGAATCTGAGGATCCCTGTCACCAACAAGCGTGTTATCTGCAAGTAAGTATTCAAGTCGCTTAATGCTGTTCCTTACCAATGATGCCGTGTTCTGATCCGAACTATTATTTGGCGCAGTAGCTTCCTTTACCGGTACCAATGCTACTCCTACGCTTGGAAGTATTTTACCCACTGTTTTCTGATCGGCGTTGGACATGGAAGAAAATACAGTGCCGCCCAAGCCCGTTGCAGCCGAAGCAAGGTCAAAGCCCGTCCTGGTCTTTTTTGTCTTTTTTAATTTTTGATCCAGTATTCTGAAACTGCTTTTCAGTTGCAATACATATTGTTGAACGTCGTTCTTTAGTTTATCAAACTCCTGTACCCGCTGAGGATAATTGATATTTTCTCTTACATATATTTTGATGATGGCAGTATCCTTGTTGCTGAATTTATTGGTACCTACAAAAACCAGTTCCAGCATTTTCTGCTTGTCTTTGTCTGTATCCTTTACAAAATCAAATGGAGCATACCAGGTAAAATCATCATTACATTTATTTACCGGCGTTAGTGATTTTGCCTGGTAGTTACTGAAATAGGTAATGTCTTCTATTGGAAAACTTCCATTGTCGCACTGAAGTTTAAAGCTAATGGTATCTCCTTCGTCAATATAAATTGTACTGGTAACAGAAGGCTTTATTTTGGAAGTAATAATTTCGGTATTATAAAAAAGCAGGATAAAAGATGTATCCACTTTATCCTTTGGGTCATCCAGGTTTTGTAAGCCTATATCCACTTTATACTCATAATCATATTTTAACCTTCCTGAAAGGAAGTAAGATTTTTCAGCTTTAAAAGTTAATACCCCATTATCTTTATTAATCTTTAAGCCTACCGGTGAGTTTTTTAAATACCAATAGTATTGAGACTGGTCCTTATTGATTTCAAAGGAATACTTTAATGTTGAGTCAACATGTAAAGTAAAATATGGGTTAATATTTTTTATTCTTAAAATAGAATCTGAATGAACAGAGGTAAACGGATTAACACCCATTTTTTTATTAAACGAAGTATCGGATAGGTTCGAAATATTATTTAATGAGTCAGATGTTATTTGGGAAAAACCCGTCAATGCTAATATCAATATCCAGGCTGTAACTGTTACTTTCTTTATAATCATAATTTGGGTTAAGTCTAAGTGCTAAAATTACGTATTTACAAAGAAAAAAAGCCATCCCACAATTGTAGAATGGCCCTATTAACCAAAATCAGCAATAATCATAGTCATCAATTCAAGTACACCTTACGCTGTTCACCACATTAATTATTTATTGGATGTTTATTTCTTTAGTGGTAGCTTTTACTTCTTCTTTTTTGGGCAAATGCAAGGTTAGTATTCCATTTTCGTACTTAGCTGCAATGGAAGAAGCATCAATTTTTTCATCTAAGGTAAAACTGCGTTTAAATGTTTTTGAACTAAACTCTCTCCTGATAATTTTATCAGTTTCGTTTTTTATTTCTTCTTTTTTAGCTGCGCTGATGGTTAATAAATTGCCATCTAATTTAATGTTAAAATCTGATTTTTCTAAACCAGGAGCAGCGACCTCCAATTCGTAATTATCACCTTTTTCAAGAATATTTACCGGGGGAAAGCTAAAAGCATCCTGGCGGATTGATTTACCAAATGCTGCGGGGAAATCATTAAACAGATCGTTCATTAAGCCGTCAAAGGCTTTAGTTGCAGGGTTGTTAACTTTTACTAGTGTCATTGTTTTGTATTTTTTGTTATTTTGAAATAATTGTTTCGGTATATAGCTTTTCAAATTCTATTCCATTGGCTTTTTTATACCAATCTTGTCAAATTATTGCATTAATTGTGACTTAATGGCGTATATATGTGTTTACGGGTGACTAAGTGGCGCAATATATTATGTTTAACGGAAAATTTAAAATGCATTGAAAATCTTCGATGAATTTTAATACCAAGTATGTAAATTTGTGGTCCATAAAATAATAAATATGTATCCAGCAGAAATTGTAATACCAATGAAGGAAGAGTTAACAGAAAATGGCTTTTCCGAAATGTTGACAGCCTCAGAAGTTGAAAGTAAATTATCCGCGGAAGGAACTACCCTTGTAGTTATAAATTCCGTTTGTGGTTGCAGTGCCGGTACAGCAAGGCCAGGTGTTTTGATGGCCGTACACAATAGCAGCAAAAAGCCCGATTTATTAACTACAAGTTTTGCAGGTTTTGATGTTGACGCTGTAAAAAAAATTCGTGAACATTTATTGCCTTATCCTCCATCTTCACCATCAATTGCGTTATTTAAAAATGGCCAGTTGGTTCATTTTATTGAAAGGCATAATATTGAAGGTCGAAGTGCACAAATGATAGCGCAAAACCTGATTGGTGCATTTGAACAGCATTGTAACTAAGCTTAATAATTTTTTGTGATTTTATTAGTTAGTGAGTATCTCCTGCAGTTTAGGCTGCAGGATTTTTTATGTTTATATGTGTTGCAGTATTTTATATTCTTTAGGGCATCTTGAAGTATTGAAGTGTGAGTGAATTGAAGCAGTAACAATGTCGTCCTAAA
Source organism: Ferruginibacter sp. (assembly GCA_040002495.1). GTDB lineage: Bacteria > Bacteroidota > Bacteroidia > Chitinophagales > Chitinophagaceae > Ferruginibacter. The sequence goes on along the minus strand of JBDUEK010000134.1, from coordinate 4,826 downwards.
ATTTTGAATGGGGATAATTGAATATATTGCACCACTAAAAAATTAATCTTAATAAATAATGTATCCCAATTTATATTACGTTTTCAAGGACTGGTTTGGTGTTGAATGGAAAACACTGGGTTTTTTAAACACTTTTGGCTTGATGGTGGCAATGGGTTTTATTGTAGCTGCCATCATTATAACAAGTGAGCTTAAACGCAAGGAGAAGCAAGGTTTGTTGTTACCGAGAGAAGAATTTATTATGGTGGGGAAGCCAGCTTCCATATCAGATTTGCTGGTGAATTTAATAGTCGGTTTTGCATTTGGGTATAAACTTTTTGGTTTGTTTCTAAGCAAGCCAGATGACATCACACCTCAGGCTTATATTTTTTCATCAGAAGGTAGCATAGCAGGTGGGCTTTTACTGGCTGCTATAATAACCGGGTTAAAATGGTGGGAGAAAAATAAGCAAAAATTAAAAGAACCAGAACAACGTTCCATAAGGATTTGGCCACACGACAGAGTAGGTGATATTGTAATTATATCGCTTGTATTTGGAATTTTAGGCGCTAAATTATTTGACAACTTAGAGAATTGGGATGAATTTGTACAGCACCCGATTGAAAGAATTTTTTCAGCCGGCGGGTTAACTTTCTATGGAGGATTGATTGCTGCTGGTACGGCCATTTGCGTATATGCCCGCAAAAAAAATATAAAATTGGTACACCTGGTTGATGCTATTGTACCAGCTATGATGCTTGCTTATGCAGTTGGGCGCATTGGTTGCCAGGTGGCTGGTGACGGCGACTGGGGTGTTTACAACAGCGCTTATGTGTTGGATGCTACAGGAAAAGTGGTTGAAGCCAATCCGGGTGATTTCGAGAAAAATCTGGAAAAAAATAGTACCTACTTTCTTGAGGGGAAGGTTACTGATTCCGGTGCACATGTGGCTAATTATATTACTGATCGTAAAAGCAGTAGTTTATCCGCAGTTCCCCATAGATACCTAAAAGCCCCTTCTTTTATGCCCGTTTGGATGGTGGCTTATAACTACCCGCAGAATGTAAATAAAGATGGAATAGTAATTCCGGGAAATACAGATGACCATAACCGAATGTTGCCCCAACCGGTTTTTCCAACTCCTTTTTACGAAACTGTTGCTTGTAGTTTGCTTTTCCTGGTAATGTGGGGAATGCGTAAACGAATTACTGTTGCCGGAACAATGACCGGAATCTATTTTATATTAAATGGGCTGGAAAGGTTCTTTGTAGAAAAAATAAGAGTAAATAATCAATATCATTTTCTTGGCATTCATCCTTCTCAGGCTGAAATTATCTCATTTTTCCTGGTATTAACAGGAGTTCTGATTATGATTTTTGTACAAATCAGGGCAAACCGGCAATCTTAAATATATAAATTTTTTAATTCAATGGGTCAGAAAGTTACATTTCAGACCCATTAACGTTTTACCAATCATCACTGAATTCAAACCGTCTATGTAAACACATGTTCCTTGCAATGCAAAGTACTTACTTTTGTTATGTACATTTCAAAACAAAGTATAAAGTATAGCCATGAAACATTTAATTATCATACTAATTGCTACAATTGCCGGTGTTGGATCTTTCGCTCAAAGCAATAACGGAAAAATTACCGGCTCCATCCAGGATGGAGGAAATCAAAAAATCATTGATGCTGCCACTATAACTTTGCTTAAAGCCAAAGACAGTGGTCTGGTAAAAGTTGCATTGACCGATAAGGAAGGCAATTTTGTTTTTGAACAGGTAAAAGACGGAAGCTACCTGTTACAAGCTTCATCTATAGGCCACAGTAAAGTATATGGTGCGCCGTTTTTAATATCAGCAACACAAAATTCATATAGCGCCGGTGTAATTCAGCTTGTTCCGGTTGATAAAAATCTTAAAGAAGTGGTAGTTACTTCCAGGAAGCAATTTATAGAGCGCAAAATTGATCGTACTATCATTAATGTAGATGCTGCTATAAGTAATGAAGGTTCAACAGCGCTTGAAGTGCTTGAAAAAAGCCCGGGAGTTACGGTTGATAAAGATGGTAATGTTAGCTTAAGAGGTAAGCAGGGAGTCTTAATTATGTTGGATGGCAAGCCATCTTACCTTACAGGAGCCGATCTAACTAACCTGCTACGTACTATGCCTTCAAATACGATTGATCAAATCGAGATTATGACCAATCCATCAGCTAAATATGATGCAGCCGGAAATTCCGGAATCATTAATATCAAAACAAAGAAAAACAAACAAAGAGGTTTTAACGGCAGCCTGAACCTGAATTACGGGCAGGGCGTTTTCGCAAAAACCAATAACAGCCTGAATCTCAATTATAGGAACGGAAAATTCAATGTATTTACGAATTTTGGAGCCAATTACCGTGAAAATTTCGAGGAGTTGAACATTAAAAGAATTTATAAAAATTCAGATAAAACTGTAAACGCCATCTTTGAGCAAAAGTCGAATGAAAAAAGGTTTAATAACAATTACAACACCAAAATTGGGATAGATTTTTATGCAAATAAAAATACAACAGTTGGTGTGGTTTTTACCGGCTTTACAACACCTGGCAGCCAGGTTGGGTACAACTTAAGTTATCTTAAAAGTAATGTCGGCGTAGTTGATTCAATAGTTTCAGCCGACCGGTACGAAAAATCAACCTGGAAAAATGGTGCGGTAAATTTAAATTTCCGTCATCAGTTTGATTCAACCGGCAGGGAATTGACGGCAGATGTAGATGTACTTACCTATGATGCGCAAAAAGATCAACTTTTTACCAATACTTCGTATACTCCTGACTGGTATGTAAAAAATGCAGATATACTTTCCGGAGAGTTGCCTTCCTTAATAAATATATACACAGGTAAAATTGACTATACACATCCTTTAAAAAATGGTGTGAAAATTGAAACCGGCGTTAAATCAAGTTTTGTAAAAACGGATAATACAGCAGGCTATTACAATGTTACAGGCGCAACCAAAACTCCCGATTATGAGAAAACGAATCATTTTATTTATGAAGAAAATATAAATGCTGCCTATCTGAATGCTAGCCGTGAAATAAAAAAATGGGGCTTACAGGCTGGGCTAAGATTGGAGAATACCAATTACAATGGCCGCCAGTTTGGTAATCCTCAAAGGCAGGATAGCGCATTTAAAAAAGGATATACCGGCTTGTTTCCAACTTTGTTTGTAAGTTATAATGCCAATGAAAAAAATCAATTGTCATTTTCATATGGCCGCCGTATCAATCGCCCTGATTATGAAGATCTGAATCCATTCTTGTTTTTCCTGGATAAATATACTTATGGTTCAGGCAATCCATTCTTAAAGCCATCATATGCACATACTTTCGAAATGTCCCATACCTATAACCAGTTTTTAACTACCTCTGTTAACTATGCGCATACCAAAGATTTATTCAACGAAATATTTGAGCAACGTGGATATGCAACGGTTGTTAAGCAGGGTAATTTTGGATATGCCAATACGCTTAGTGTATCAATGAGTGCACAGGTAAAAGTTACTAAATGGTGGACGTCTATTTTATATTCCGAATATAATTACAAAGAGTATAATGGCATAGTAAGCACAGAGAAAATTGATGCTAAGGGAGGAACTTATGTGGCTAACGTCAACAACCAGTTTAAATTTAAAAAGGGTTGGAGTGCTGAGATATCAGGCTTTTACCGCACAAAAGGGATAGAAGGTCAAATTATTATCCAGCCAATGGGACAGCTAAATGCAGGTGTACAAAAACAAATTTTAAAAAATAAAGGAACACTAAAATTAAACGTGAGAGACATATTCAACACGATGCAACCAAAAGGAAATATTAACTTCCAAAGTACTGAAGCATCTTTCAATCAGTTAAGAGATTCAAGGGTAGCAACTATCAGTTTCAGTTATCGCTTTGGTAAGCCATTTAAGGGTGTACAAAAAAGAAAAACCGGTGGAGCTGGTACGGAGCAGGATAGGGTTAAAGGCGGAAACTAATTTAATAAATAATTCCATGTATAAACACAGCTCACAATTGGGCTGTGTTTTTTATATTTGCAGGTAATTCACACTTAACAATTGTACCATGCCATCATTTGATTTTGCCAGTAAAGTAGACCTTCAAACACTTGACAACGCTATTAATACCGTTAGTAAAGAAATTACCAATCGCTTCGATTTTAAAGGAAGCCACGTAGTAATTGACCTTAATAAAAAGGATTTCAAGGTAAATCTTGAAGCGGATAGTGATATGAAAATTGCTCAAATCATCGACGTGTTGATCAGCAGAAGTATGAAACAAGGGCTTGCTGCAGAAATTTACGACTTGTCAAAAGAACCGTTTCAAAGTGGAAAAATAGTAAAGCAGGAAGTACCGGTAAGAAATGGCATTAAGCAGGAAGATGCCAAAAAAATAGTGAAACTTATTAAAGAAAGTGGGTTAAAAGTTCAGGTAGCAATAATGGATGATATCATTAGAGTGACCGGTAAAAAAATTGACGATCTGCAAGATGTAATCCAGGCAGCAAAAGGATGGAACCTGGGCATTGCATTACAGCAAACCAACATGAAGAGTTAATTGCTCGGTTAGTCGCCTGGCTGTTGGGTAACTATAATGAAAGGCCTAAAGTCAATAATATGTGCTCTTTGCTTTAAAAATAGCTTCATTTTAGTGTGATGAGCGTCTTATATTAATAAAATTGCCTTACATTTGCACTCTTAAAAAAACGCATGGCAAAATCCATGCACAAATTTTACATTTATGAAAAAAGATTTGCATCCCAAAAATTACCGCTTTGTAGTTTTTAAAGATATGAGTAATGG
>JBDUEK010000133.1:0-10154 GCA_040002495.1 Ferruginibacter sp. | reverse complement strand
ACCTGTTAAGTATATAATCTGCCAGATGGATAAAGGCATGCATTGCCACTACAAACTGCGGGGCTTTTACTGCTGCTATTTCGTTGCGGACTTGTGCTTCACCGCAGCCGTTGGTGTTTTTCTCATCTCTAAAGTTTACTTCTATTTCCCATCTCCATAAATAAGCTTGTAAGAGCGTTTCAATGTCCAAATCATTGTCACTACAAATCAGGTAGGCTGGTTTTCGGTACAGTAATTTGCTGCCGTTTTTTAACCGGTAACCTAATGGGCGAATTACCACTAATTGGAAAGTGTGGCCTTGACCTGCCGTTCTCCATTTGAGAGATTTTATAATCTTTACATTAAAAATGTGCATTTTGCCGGCAGCCCATCCGGTAACTTCCTGCCATGGAAAATCATCAGATTGCCTGATTTGTTCGGGTGTTGGGGCAGGATCACCATATTTTTTATGCCTGCCTTTTGTTTTTTCAGATACCGGTAAATAATTAAATGTTGCATCTTTTCTCACTCTGCCAATCAGCGTAACCTTGTCAGGTAAGCCCTTCAATATGGTTGCATTGGTATAACTTCCGTCAACACTTAAAAACAATTGTCTTGTTGATGCACCCTGCTCGTCGAGCCTCGCTCTTAATAATTTTATCCTGTCCAGTCCCTGGGTGCTAAGATTATGTTGTTTCCTTGATTCTATAAATGCTGATCTATCTTCGGCAGTGGCATTTTTTGCAATTTTTTTTACACTCGGACTATGGTGAAAATCTACAGGAATTGCCCGGGATTGACTATTGAGATCAGTTGGATCATGCAGTGATAAAGAAATTTGAATAAACCGTTGGGCCCAAATAAAGTTTGTGTGAAAGGCAGGGCCTAATGGATCTCTGCGCCAACCGGTGCCATAAATAGTTTTACCAACTTTTCTTAAAACAGTGTCATCCATATGAGCAACTATAAGTTGACCAGGGCTCAATTGTTCTAAACAAACTTTTGTTGCAACTTCAAATAATTTATCAGTATTCATTCTACTACCCCAGAATATTTGGTATGCAGCGGTCCAATCCATAAATTGCCTGCCCACAGCTATAAGCATCCCGGTAATAGTAGCCCTGCCAGTACAGCTCAACAGGCCATGGGCCATCTCTTTAACCCTGCGTCTGGTTCTTTCCTGTTTGAATGCGTTGCCGCACCGATCAAAAATGTCATCAAAAATTGATTTTAAGTTGATTTTTTCTTTAGTTTTTTTTTAATCGCTGCAACAGCAGCATCACTTCTTCTTAACACCAGATTTTGATGATCGTCAATTAACCATTCAACTTCTTCGCCACCGGTAAACTCAATTGCCTGTGCAACGGCTGCAGGAAAGTTTACATAAAACTGTTCACTCTTCGCTCTTTTGATAACCTGCACTTTTGTGTTGTATCCCATATCTAGTTATTTAACTAGATACAAAGCTACACAAAAAAATGACTATCTCAGCGGAAAATAGTCATTATCTTAAATGTTTATTTTAAAACAACCAAACTCGAGGCGGATGTTGGTCTTATGACCAACATCCGAAGCTATAATATTTAATGAGCCCGCTAATAAAAAATTGGCTACTTTTTTATCTGTTATCAAAAATTGAATGCATTATACAAAAGTTCTTTGGTTGCAACTTCGACCGTTGGTCATAAGACCAACGGCGGCGTTTAATAGTCTTACTCCCGTAAAAATTCCAACAACAAATAAAAAAAGCGCCATAAATCAACCGATTCATGGCACTCTAAAAACTTATAAAAAACTTAGTTACTCTTCCAGCTATTATTGCTAAAATTCTGATCTGGAAATACTTTTTCCGGATCAATAACTACCGATACTAATTTTTCAGTGGTGGGCAATTTGATCGTTTTTGTAAACTCGTTATTCCAGATTTCAACTGGTAGTTTTAAAGTGCCTTTTTTACCACTTACGGTTTCGTATGCAATGTTCACCGGCATGGCCATTTGATCGAGGTTTGCGAGTGTTACCAATGCGCCGTTTGCTGCGTCATCTTTTTCGTAGGTAACCGATTCGATCGCCTGGTCTAGTTTATAATTTTCGAGGAACCAGCCTTTCCAGAACCAGCTTAAACTTTCACCGGATGCATTGTCCATCGTTTTGAAAAAATCCCAGGGTGTTGGATGTTTATATGCCCATTGGGCTATGTACAATCTGAATGCATAATCAAATCTTTCCGGCCCAAGTATTTCATTTCTTAATAACTCCAAACCATAGCCCGGCTTTGAATACAAGTCGTTACCAATATTATATTCCTTCAACGCATCGGGTGTATTCATGATGGCTTCACTCCTGGCGCTAAACATATACTGGCCCCTGGTTTCCATATTACTTGCTGGTTGTTTGTATTCCCCTTTATTAAAATCATCATCTGCCAATGAATTAATAAATGTGTTGAACCCTTCATCCATCCAGCCATATTTACGTTCGTTGCTACCCACAATCATCGGGAACCAGGTATGTCCGAACTCATGATCTGTTACACCAAATAAACCATCTGTTTCGGCCCCTGATCCGCAAAATACAATGCCCGGATATTCCATTCCGCCTACATTGGAAGCCACATTGGTTGCTGCCGGGTAAGGGTATTCGAACCAACGTTTGCTGTAATTTTCAATACTTCCTTTTGTATATTCTGTTGCCCTGGCCCATGCTTTTTGCCCGTTGCTTTCAACCGGATAAACACTCATTGCCAATGATTTTTTCCCGGAGGGTAAATTTATTTTCGCCGCATCCCAGATAAATGCTTTTGAAGAAGCCCAGGAAATATCTCTTGCATTTTCTATTTTATAATGCCAGGTAAGTGTATTTGCTTTGGGCCGTGAATTGGCATCCAGCACTTCCTTCGCTGAACGGATCATCACCGTTTTGTCGCTTTTTTTAGCTGCTTCCATTCTTGAAAGTTGGGTAGCGGTTAATACTTCAGCAGGGTTTTGCAACTCACCACTTGCTACAACAATGTGCGATGCAGGTGCAGTAATGGTAAAATCAAAATCACCATATTCCAGGTAAAATTCACTTGGCCCCAGGTAAGGCAAAGTGTTCCATCCTTCCACATCATCAAATACACACATCCGTGGATACCATTGCGCTACTGTAAAGATATCGCCGTTTTCAGTAGGTAAAATACCACAGCGATCAGCACCATACATGGGCAGTACAAAAGAATAATCAATTTTTATTTTAACCACATCACCAGCCGGTGCCAATGGTTTTGCCAGGCGAACCTGCATCCTGGTATCAGTAATTACATAGTCTTTTATTGTTGTATTATTTAATTGAACGCTGGTAATATCATACCCGCCATTGAAATTACTTTTTGAATCGCCGTAGCGACTGCGTCCTTCTACCGGCATTCTTGCCTGGCCGCGGCTTGCCTTGTTAAATAAATTCTGATCAAGTTGCAGCCAGAGAAATGGCAGTTCGTGCGGACTGTTATTTTTATATGTAATGGTAACAGTTCCTTTTATTTCGTGCGTTACATCATTGAGTGAAGCGCTTATATTGTAATCGGCCCTGTTTTGCCAGTACCCTTTATTTGGTGCGCCATCAGATGCTCTTGTAATGGTTTCGCCTGTTGGGTAAAATAAGGGCGAAAATAAAGCGTGTGGATCGTAAGTGGATTCTGCATTGAGTTTGGTTTGTGCAATTGAATACAAAGAGCATGCACAAAAAAACCAGGTTAAGAGGGCCTTCATAAATATAAATTTTTTTTGAAGGCCGAAGATAAATCAAAAGCAACTGAATTGTATTTCTCACCTGTTAAAAACTACGCCACTGTTTTAACATCGATCTTCCCAATTCTTTAATGGCGGGATCATCTTCTGTTTGGTTGGGTTTAGTTAACATTTTATTCAATAAAGCAATGGCCCTTTCACGTTGATTATTCCTGTCGCAGGCCTTTGCCATTTCAAGATAATTTAAAATAAAACCGTCTGTAAGGCTATAAGATTTTTCAAAAGCTGCGATAGATTCATTTAAGGAAGCCGGTGGTAATCCTCCATATAATAATTTAACCGCTGCTTTTTCAAAGCCATTCAATGTGCTGATTTCGTAATGCCATCTGCCCAACACATGCCAGGCTTTAAAATTATTGGGATCATTTTTAATGGCAATATCAACATACCTCTTAAGTTCCTTGGCTGAAATAATTTTTTCTTTACCGGATTTATTCAATGAACTTCTGCCTACCGCTATCGCCATCACGCAATTAGACTCCGAATTATTGGGATTAATTTTTAAGGCAATATTTGCATAGGTTTTGGCGGCTGCATAATAGTCTTCGGACTGTTTGGCAACCGTTTGTCTTTTGCCAATTCTGCTGCAAAGTTCACTGGCTTTGTTAAGCGCATAAATATTGAGTGGTTGTATTTTAAGAATTTCCTTGCACTTGGCAAATGCTGCTTTCTCATTTGGTACAAATTCCAACCGGTTCACTTCTTTCATCATTGCAGCAACATCTTGTGCATTTGATTGAAAAAAAGCAATCACTGAAATGAAAAAGGTGAGTAAGATGCGCATATTAAAACGATGTTGATATCTTAACGCCAACAGTGCCCTGGAAATTCTCAATTGGGGGCGATAATTTTTTGATACTGATGGTTACAAGGCGGATTCTATCATCAATATTGTGGATTAGCTGTATTATTTCCTGCGCTACCGTTTCTAATAACTGGGTTGGCTGTTGCATACGTATTTTAATAATATCATATACCGTTGCATAGTTCACTGTTTGATGCAGCCTCAATATGGGTTCGTTTATCTCAACATCAACATCTACATCAATGATAAAAGTATTGCCGGAAAATTTTTCCAGGTCGTATAAACCATGATAGGCGTGAAACTGTAAATTTTGTAATTGTATGGTGAGCATTTGCTGTATTTAAACTCAATGATTCATTATCAATAAATATTAATTGCCTGTGCCATTAAAGATAAAAGCTCATCAGTAAATAATGAGCATTTAAATTGTTAATCAACTATTTTCCTGCAAAAGTATTTTAATGGCCTTTGGCACCCAGGTATCTTTCTGCATCCAGGGCTGCCATACAACCGCTGCCAGCAGCAGTTACAGCTTGCCTGTATATTTTGTCCTGTACGTCGCCGGATGCAAAAACGCCTTCAATATTTGTTTTGGATGTACCGGGTTCTGTCATAATGTACCCGGCTTCATCCATAGTTATCCAATCTTTAAAAATATCGCTGTTGGGATGATGGCCAATTGCCACAAAGAATGCACTTACCGCAATATCTTGTTTTTCGCCGGTTTCATTGTTCTTAATTCTCACCGCCTCTACTTTTTTCTCACCCAGTATTTCATCTGTTTCGCTGTGCCAGTAAATTTTAATATTGGGTGTTTTTATCACCCTGTCCTGCATTATTTTGCTGGCCCGCATTTCACCTTTTCTTACAATCATGTGTACCTGCGAACAAATATTTGACAGGTATAGCGCTTCCTCCGCAGCAGTATCACCTGCGCCTATAATGGCCACTTCCTTATTTTTAAAGAAAAATCCATCACAAACGGCACATGCACTTACACCGTAACCATTCAGGCGTTGTTCGCTTTCCAAACCCAGCCATTTTGCAGATGCACCGGTTGAAATGATTACCGCATCCGCTTCAATCCACATTTCCTCATCAATTTCTACTTTATATGGTTGAGTGGAAAAATCTACTTTAGTTGCCAACCCGTAACGAATATCGGCTCCCATACGTTTTGCCTGGTTTTCAAAATGCACCATCATATCGGGACCCTGTATACCATCGGGATAACCGGGGTAGTTTTCCACTTCAGTTGTTATCGTTAATTGTCCGCCTGGTTGAATGCCCTGGTATAAAACGGGTTTTAGTCCTGCCCTGCTGGCATAAATTGCAGCCGTATATCCTGCCGGCCCCGAACCTATAATTAAACAATGCACTCTTTCTATTGAACTATTTTCCATATTATTTTTTGTTGCGCAAAATTAAGGCAATTATTTGTTGTAAGGTTCCATTTGCTGTTATTTGCAGCAACGTTCAAAATTAAGCTGAATTTTAAGAAATTGACATGTATTTGATGCCGGAAATTGATGCAAATTATTGGGGAATTATCAGTGTTTTGTAGTCAGCAGCATAGCCATAAAATGCACCCAGTGCGCCATTGCTGATATTTCCCAACACTTTATTGGGCTGTGCAAAAGGGTTGCCAATGCTTTGGTAAGCAAATTCCCAGGTGCTCCAGAAGGTATAAGCTGCTTTGTCTATATTGCAGAGTTTAAAGGTCACCGTATCTCCCCGATGGAAATAATTACTATCAAATGGTATCGGATTATTGCGGTTTACTCCCGGATCTACCTGTAATTCATACGTGGTATTGTCAATCACCTGGTCATCAAAAACTGAATTTTCGCCAGGGAAAAAAGGCTCACTATTTCGTTTGGTAAAATAGCGTACGTAGTTTCCCAGTCCGGGGGGATCGGTTGCCTTTATCATCAATATAACTTTGGTAGTATCATCACTAAATGGGGCCGGTTTCCACCAAAGTGAATCTGCTTTTTTTGCAAGAATTGGAATGGTAGTTACGGCTGAATAGTTTTCTCCACCTGTACTTATGTTCAAAGTGTAAGTTGTATTGAATGCACCCACAAATGCGGTTGCAAGATTAGATGAATCAATGCTGTAAGTGTAAATAATATTGCCGCCTGGCAATACAGTCGGATATTCTTTTAACTGGTGTGTTTTTACGCCATTCGAAATAGTAACCGTTGCATTTCTCACAAATGAATTAAGTAATAATGCAGGGTCGATGGTACTATAAAAACTGAGGCTTTTTGTCAATATCACCACCGGAGGCTGTCCATTCTCAATATTGGCATCTACAACCAATAAATCATTGGCGTTTTTCAGATTAAAATCAATGTTCTTTTCACAGGAAGAAAGGAGAACTAAAATCAACAGAATGCCAGGAATTTTTTTCATTTTCATTGTATAGATGAGATGCAACGATAACAAAATTAAAGGGTATTTTGTTGAATACGTTTACCGCTAAACATACTTCATACCTGTATGCAGTAATATCTACTTGTTAAAAAGTGGTTTAAGCGTATAGCCTTCTTTTCTTAGTAAATTAATCAACCCTTCGTTTCCTACAAGATGGCCTGCTCCTACGGCAACAAACACGCTTTCATTTTTCATAATCGTGTTTAGTTGGTTTACCCAGTTTTTGTTACGATCGTTTAATAAAATATCCTGGTGATCTTCCATGCCAAATTCACTGTCTTTAAATAATTTTTCAATTTCCATTAACCGTTGAGTTTTGTATACAGTAATCATGGTATCGAAATATTTTTGATAAGATGCCAGGCTGTCAATAGACTTTAATAATTCTTTAGCCTGCTCCTGGTAAGGAATACTATCAAAAACTGACGACTGAAACTCCATAGTTTCCAAACCTTTAATTTCTTTTTTCTGCTCTTTGGCTAATTTCATTAACTCCTCTTCTACTCCTGAAACTGTTTTGCAGGGCATCATTTTAGGATACAACATGGCTGCTAAAAAAAATGGCTTGGTACTTTGTAATAGTCCAATTGGCATGTGTAAAGTGTCTTTGAAAAAAACGGCTACTTTTTCATATTCTTCTTCAGTATAAAGATCCTTCAATTTTTTCCCGTCTTTCATATTCATCATCATCAGGCCACTTAACATTATTGATGGATCATCCATATCCATTTCCATATAAATTTTATCTGCGTTTGTAACAGCCGATTTCAGTTGTGTACTAAAGCTGATATCGTCCTTACACATAATATGAAAGGTGCCAAACAGGTATGATGGGTTCTTAAGCCCCTTTCCGGTTACTTCCCATAGCAGGCTATTATCATCCGCATTCACCTTTAATTTTACAGCCTTTGTTTGCGCATTACAGGAGCAAAAGAAGCACATGGCACCGAGTATTTTTATTAAATTCATTATTGACCTTTAATTTAAATTATCATTTTTTTTTCAAATTAATGTTAAATAAACTTAAATATATATCTTGAGATAAATTAATCCCACCCACACATGAAAAAGTTGTTTTTCACGCTCCTTATGCTGCCCTTCTGTGCGTATGTTTTTGCACAAAAAGATGTTCCCGCTTATGGGAAAATTGAAAAAGCTGATCTTGAAATGAACGAATGTTCATTTGATAAGACTGCTGAAGCCATGGTATTATTTGATGTTGGCGAAGTTTATTGCGACTTCAATTTAAATTCTGCGGTTGGCAGTATTGTAAGATCTGAACTTTCCAGGCATGTAAGAATTAAAATTTTAAATGATAAGGGCCTTGACAGGGCAAACGTCAAAATTCCTTATTATTCTGAAGGTAACCAGGAAGATATTTCTGGCTTAACGGCCCAAACTATCAATATAGACGCTTCGGGTAATATAGTATACACGAAAGTTGATAAAAATTTAATTTATCGTAAAAAGAAAAACAAGCGTTATTCAGAAGTGATCTTCACTTTTCCTGAAGTGAAAAAGGGAAGTATTATTGAATACAAGTATGTTGACAAGGCCCAAAATCTGAATGCTATCCGTAGCTGGTATTTTCAAAAATCGATACCGGTAAAGTTTGGCCGGTATATATTGAATTTTCCGCCGGAATTAACTGTTACTGCCACCAGTAAAGGCGTTTTGCCAATGGTATATAAAGAAGAAGATAAAGGTAGCCGCAATATCAAAACCTATACGATGAAGGAAATTCCCGCATTAAGGGATGAACCATATATTAGTTGCGATGAAGATTACCTGACGCAGGTTATTCCAATATACAGATCGCTTGACATACCCGGAAGGCCAACGGTTAGTTTATTACGTACCTGGCCGGGTATTATTAAAGAATTGATGGAAGACGAAGATTTTGGCACCCAGCTAAATAAAAATATTCCGCGTACATCCGACCTGGATGCTATGCTGCTCAAAATAAAAGATCCTTACCAGAAAATGGTGATCATTCATGATTATGTGCGAAAAAACATGCTATGGAACGAGTACTATGGTATATGGGCATCTGATGGTGTAAAATCTGCCTGGAAAGATAAGAAAGGCACCTCCGGAGAAATTAACCTCATACTTGTAAATCTTTTAAAAGACGCCGGATTAAGTGTACATCCTGTGTTGGTAAGCACCAGGGGAAACGGCATGGTAAATACCGGTACAGCCGGGTATGACCAATTTGATAAAGTGATGGCCTATGTGGATATTGATAGTAAAATATATGTGTTGGATGCAACTAATAAATATGCACCTGTTGGCCTGATACCCGAAGATGTGATTTATTCCGAAGGATTGGTTATTGAAAAAATTGCTGCCGGCGGCTGGGGCTGGAAAATGTTGTGGAACCCGGATAAGTTATATAAAACCACAACTATTTTGATGGGTGAAATAGATGATAAAGGTGTTATGAAAGGTGAAGCCAACATAGCCTCGTCAGACTATAGCCGTTTGGAAAAAATGCCTGTTTTAAAGAAAGGTAAAAAGGAGTTTATAGAAAAATTTTTAACATCAAAAAACACGGGTTTTACTGTAGATAGCCTTTCAATCGAAAATGAAGATATCGATTCAATGCCGCTTAACCAGCATGTAAATTTTACCAGTAAAGCAAATGCTTCAGGTGACTATCATTATTTTTCTACCAATTTATTCTCGGGCCTTGAAACCAATCCTTTTATAGCTGATAACCGCTTCTCTGATGTATTTTTTGGAAGCAATCAAAAGTACCTGTTGCTTGGCCGCTTTACAATTCCCGAAGGTTATAAGTTTGATGAACTACCTAAGAATATAAAGATGATAATGCCCGACACAAGCGTTGTGTTTTCAAGGGCAATGCAGGTAACCGATAATGAAGTTTCGGTAAGGATTCAATTGGAAATTAAACGCCCTTTTTATACGGTTGAAGAATATCCTTATTTCCAGGAGTTTTACAAAAAGCTTTTTGAAATGTTGAATGAGCAGATCGTGTTTAAGAAAAGTTAGTATTGGATTACACGAATTTTATTCCCGAATTACACGAATTAATGCAGATTCATTACCCTGGTTGTTTTTGTAGTAATTAATTCTACTTTGACATATTTAAAAAAATGTAGCTCACGGTTACGATAGTT
>JBDUEK010000132.1:0-10309 GCA_040002495.1 Ferruginibacter sp. | reverse complement strand
GAAATTATCAAAAGAAAGATGTCACACCAAACAAATGATAGTGAGCGATAAAATGATCATTGCTCCAGTCAAGCCCTGACTTTTGGCAATGCTTTGTGAGCGGTAGTGCTTAATTATAGCCTAGATCTTCAAGTGTAATGAAATGCCATTCAAGCTTTCTATGAACTGGAACTCCAGGCAGAGCGATTGAAAGCCCTAAATTATGGCTACTATTTTTCGTTTTAAATTGCTCTACAATTTCTCTATTCGGAACTATTAGGGTTACATGTTCAGGTTCTAGAAGTAAGAGATCAATTTTCATCCGCCATTCTCTTTCCCAGGTCCAGTCGACTTTGTCTATTTCAAATCTTACATGCCTATATTGCAAACTTTCGGGCAAAATGCTAAAATCAGTGTCTGGTTGATAAATGACAGGTCTTGCTCCTTTATTGAATAAATACTTTTTTGAGAACATAAAACCAAATGCACCATAACGAAATCCTTGGTGATTTTGAGAGACGATTTGTCCAATGGCTGAAATTGGAGTTTCGCTAAAACAAATACATTTACTTTTTCCTCGTATATTTTCAGTGCTGCCATTAAGACTTTTTTCCTCCACAATCTTATGGAAAGTATCTGCGGCTGATTGTTCAGCTTTGTCTCTAGTAAGATGAATCAATGTATTAGTAAAATCTGCTCGGATCATAATCTTGTATTAGCATTACCGCTAACACGCTGGTAGCCGCTTTTTATTAGTTATGAAAAACATCAAACTGCAAAAGATGTTCCGCAACCACAGGTAGTACTTGCATTGGGATTTTTGAAAGTAAACCCTCTCGAATTTAAACCGCCCTGCCAGTCCACTTCCATTCCCATCAGGTAAATGCCATGCGATTTTTCCATAATACAGGGTATGCCTTCTATTTCAAAATGATCATCTTTTTCTGTAGGCACATCAAAACCTAATACGTAGGTCATTCCGCTGCAGCCTCCACCCTTTACGCCTACTCTTAATAAATTGTTTTTATCAAAATCAGGTTCCTGCATCAGGCGATTGATTTCCACTATTGCCCCGGCTGTTAAACTTATGGGTGTTGCTATGGTAGTTGTCATATTTTTTTTCCTTTGTGCAAAGGTATCAATAATTTAAAAATAGACTTATCCTCCGTCTTTCGAATGAAGGAAAATTAACAGTCGCTTGTATGACCTGACGCATGTCAAAAGAATGAATCCGTTAAATCATATAGATATTGCCTTTTACGAGGTAACTCCCCTATTTAAAATTTAGGATTCTCCCCAAACCTTTATCTTATTTTTGTAACAAAAAAGATATGTTACTATTTGAAGTTGGTTTTGTTGAAATACAAGGAATGGCAACAGTCATCATCTTTGCACTTATATTTTACCTGCTAACCGAATTGCGTTCGCTGAGGGCCGCTTTAAACAAAGTACAGCCTGCCAACCGTGCCAACAATAGTATGTTGCCATTGCAGGCTTATGAAAGGCTAACGCTACTTACAGATAGGCTATCACTTAAAAACCTGGTGGCTCGTTTACACGCCGCAGCATTTACCGTGGCCGATTTGCAGGTAGTGATGCTGGATACCATCCACCAGGAATTTGAACATAATATTACACAACAGGTTTATGTAAATCCGGAGGTTTGGAAAGCAATCTCCAACATGAAGGATCAAAATATTTATATCGTAAATCAATTGGCAATGAACCTGCCGCAGGATGCTCCGGCCATAGAATTGAGCAAGCAAATCCTTGAATATTCATCTAAAGAAAATGCTGAATTAAATTCAATTGTTTTGGATGCTATTCAATATGAAGTAAAAAAATTGGTTTAACTACCGTTTAATCCTGTTGAACATTTCATCAGTTAGTTTAATGCACATATCAATTATTGCATTTTGCTCCTCATTGATAAAATGTACAAGAGTGCGATCCCGATAAAAAATCGGGACAGGCTGCCACTGAACTTTAATTGAAAAACATCTGCCTGGTTCATAAAAAAACTGTTCACTAATTTACCCCCTTGTCACTATATATGAAAGAAAAACTTACAGATTCAGGAATTGAAATTAAGGAAGTATATACGGCTGATGATGTTACATCGGTACCCGATGAACTGCCCGGTCAGTTTCCATTTACAAGAGGTGTGCAACCTGATATGTATCGGGGCAAATTATGGACCATGCGGCAATATGCCGGCTTTAGTACAGCAGAAGAAAGCAATAAAAGGTATCATTATTTATTGTCGCAAGGTGTAAGTGGATTGAGTGTTGCCTTTGATTTGCCTACGCAAATCGGGTACGACAGCGATCATCCGCTATCTGAAGGCGAGGTTGGAAAAGTTGGCGTAGCGATAGATTCGCTGGAAGAAATGGAGACCTTGTTTGATGGCATTAAACTGGAAGACATTACTACTTCTATGACCATTAATGCAACGGGATTTATACTGCTGGCATTTTATGTAGCGTTGGCCAAAAAGCAAGGCGCTGATCTTAGCAAAATTTCCGGCACCATACAAAATGATATTTTAAAAGAATACGCTGCAAGGGGAACTTATATTTATCCTCCCAAGCCATCCATGCGTATCATTACCGATATTTTTGAATGGTGTGCCAAAGAAGTTCCGAAGTTTAATACTATATCTATTTCTGGATACCATATCAGGGAAGCCGGCAGTACCGCCGTGCAGGAAATTGCATTTACACTAAGCAATGGAAAAGCATACGTAAAAGCCGCCATGGAAAAAGGAATGGACATCAATGTATTTGGCAAACGCCTGTCTTTCTTTTTCAACGCACACAATAATTTATTTGAAGAAATCGCTAAGTTTAGGGCGGCAAGAAAAATGTGGGCGGTCATCATGAAAGAGCTGGGAGCAACAGATGCTAAAGCGATGATGTTGCGTTTTCATACACAAACAGGTGGCGCTACTTTAACTGCCCAACAGCCATTAAATAATGTAACCCGTGTTGCTATACAAACCCTCAGTGCGGTTTTAGGAGGCACACAAAGTTTACATACCAACGGATACGACGAAGCACTTAGCCTGCCAACTGAAGCGGCTGCTCAAATTGCATTAAGAACACAACAGATTGTGGCTTTTGAAAGTGGCGCACCGGATACTGCCGATCCATTGGCAGGCAGTTATTTTATAGAAAGCCTGACCGCTGAGGTGGAAAAAAACGCCTGGCTGTTAATCGAAAAAATTGATGCGATGGGTGGCAGCGTTGCTGCAATTGAAGAAGGATTCATGCAGGATGAAATTGCTAAAAGCGCTTATGAATACCAGCGCAAAATAGAGAGTGGTGAAAAAATAATTGTAGGTGTCAATAAATTTCAGTCGGCTAAAACCTATACTACGCCTTCATTTAAAATAGACGACAATATCCGGCAAATACAGTCTGAAAAGATAAGGGCATTGAAACAAAAAAGAGATAACAACAAAGTTACGGCTTGTTTACAGGCAATAAATGCCACTGCCCGTTCTACAGAAAACCTGATGCCGGTAGTGTTGGATGCAGTTGAAAACTATTGCACACTTGGTGAAATTTCGGATGAGTTACGCAAAGTTTTTGGAGAATATAAATAGCGTATTGTTGAAGTGTTTACCAATGAATTTGAAATTATCTTTTAAATCAAAAAAGTCCCAACGCAATGTTGGGACTTTTTTGACAATATTTCTTTAACCTATTTCATTTTCGTAGAATCCATCGCACCCATTGCCGGTTGGGATCCCATCATCTTCATCATCTCCTGCATTTCCATAAATGCCCAATGCTCTACTGCTTTTCCATCGTTGAATTTTACCAACTCAATTCCTTTCATATCATAAGGCCCACTTGGCATTCCCATTGTACCATCGCTGGTACCTGTATACCGCATCCATGCATACACATAATCACCACTTGCAGCAGTGTTAATTCTTTCCGTCTTCATGTCCTTGAATTTTTCATGCATCATTGTAATCATTGCTTTCAGACTGTCCTTTCCAACAACATCTCCATGATCTGAATGATCTACAAAATTATCCGCTACTACACTATCTATCGGACTTGTTTCACCTGTATCAAATGCTTTTGATACAGTTTCAAAAGCTGCAATATTCTTTTGTTCGGCTTCGTGGCCTGAATTTTCAGCAGCAGTAGTACCGCTATTGCATGAAATGCAGAATGCAACCATTGCTGTAAATGCAAAAACCAATGTTTTTTTCATAATAAAGTGTTTTGATTTATCCCAAAATAGAAACTCTTTATCAATTATGGAAATATTCGGGATGCTTTCTTACCAGAACATTATTGCCATCAATCAATCATATTTCAAAATGATAAAAAAATAACTACTATCCTATTTATACTTTACACTGTATGGCATTAGCTTTTTTTATTGTATTGCCTTTTGAATTGCACTGCATTTTGAATTGCACTGCCCTTCAGGGCGGGGAAATGGAACTATTCTTCATGGCTTTAGCCAAAGAAAAATTTGGCTAAAGCCATGAAGTAAATTAGAATTTAATCCCCGCTCTAAAGGACGGGGCAATGCAAAAAGGAGAACCATCAGATTGAATGCTGCATTAATCAACAATATTCATAACACATTTTGATGCAGCGGGAAGTATAAACTAAAAACACCATCTTTTCAGATGGTGTCCTAGTTTAAATATTGCTGGTAATTTATTTCAAAAGCATTTCGAGTTTTCTTTCCAAAGCTGGTCCACGTAGATTTTTTGCGATAATCTTTCCGTCCGGATCTATCAGGAAATTCTGAGGGATACTTGTAATCCCAAATTGTTGTGCCACCCCATTCGTCCAGCCCTGAAGGTCGCTTACATGGCCCCATTCAAGCCCATCCATTTTAATGGCATCTATCCACGAATCTTTCTTATTATCAAGTGATACACCTAGTACGGTAAAATTTTTGTCTTTGAATTTATTGAAATTGGCAACAACATTTGGATTCTCCTGGCGGCATGGACGACACCAACTGGCCCAAAAATCAATCAATACATATTTGCCACGGTAAGACGAAAACTTAACCATACTACCTGTGGTATCGGCCTGGCTAAAATCAGGCAACACAGTTCCAATAGCATTTTTCTTAGACTCCGCTAAAAGCTGTGTAATGTAAAGCCCCATTGGTGAAGCTTTCACTTCGGGAGTTAACAAATCGTACAGGCTTTCTGTTGTTGCTATTTCGTCCGAAAGCTGGCTGTAGCGTATAATAGCAAGTGGCGCAATAAACGAACCGGGATGTTGTTTTACAAAATCTGTATTTATTGCCAACGCATTTGCAGTTGCCACTGAATCATAAGCTGCTCCTTCTGCAAACAGGCTTTGATATGGAGCCAGTGCATTTACAAAACTTTCGTATTCTTTGTGAGCGCCTGAACCTTCAACAACCGCTTTTTCTATGGCATCTTTTGCACCGGTTACTTTAACCACACTATTGTCTAAAAATAAAGTGATATAAGGCGGTTGACTATTGAAAAGTATAATTTTAAATTCGGGGGTTGTTACTTTGCCTTTAAATACAAATACATTGTTGGCGATAGTAGTTTCAATTTCAGGAGCACCCGTTTGACCATTCAACAATGCCACTTTTGTGCCAGGCGCAAAGCCTGTAACTACTCCATTAATGATAAAACCGTCAACAGCTTTTTCATCTACTGCCTTTTTAGTTGCAACAGTTTTAGTTGGGGCTGTAGTTTTTGCTTTTGGCTTGGTTTGGGCAAATGTTAATAGCGGAAATGCCAGTAATAAGAGAAAAAATTGCTTCATAGTTATTTCAATTGAACCTGCAATTTAACCCCTTTTTAAGGAAATTGATTTACACCAGGATGGTATTTAAGAAATCTTTAGTAGATGTATCCGTGTCCGTTGAGCCATCCAATGCTTTTATATAAGCACTTCCGATGATGGCCCCATTGGTAAACTCACAAGCAGCTTCAAATGTTGCTTTATCCTTAATTCCAAATCCCACCAATATGGGATTAGACAAATTCATACCCTGCAATTTTTTAAAATAAGCAGATTGGTCGCTGATAGCCTTATTGTTGCCTGTTGTGGATGAAGAGGAAACTGCATATAAAAAACCGCTCGTTAACTGATCAATTTTACGCACACGCTCTTCACTTGTTTCAGGTGTAACTAAAAATATAAACCGGAGGTTGTGTTTCTCAAAAAGCTGTTTGTATTCCGTTTCAAATTCGTACATAGGCAGATCAGGCAATATGATACCATCCACTCCTACGCTTGCTGCTGTTTCACAAAATTTCTCTAGCCCAAACTGCATGATCGGGTTCATATAACCCATCAAAATAACAGGTAATTTAATGGCAGGCCTTAGTGTTTTTAACTGGTCAAATAATACTGAAATACTCATGCCATTTTCCAGTGCCACCATATTACTTTGCTGTATCACCGGACCATCAGCTAACGGATCGCTGTAAGGCATACCAATCTCAATTAAATCAGCGCCGTACTGTTGTAAAGACTGCAATACATTCAATGTGCTATCCAACTGCGGATAACCTGCCGTGCAATACACATTCAACACCTTTGACTGCTTTTCTTTAAATAACTGATCTATCCTGTTCATGGCTGTTGGATTTTTGATCCTCTTTTTATTGATGATTGTTGGTATGTTAAACTGATTGCTGAAACATGTTTATACTAATCCGGACATGCAGCAAATGCCGAATCGGTAGTACCGATCAATGCATGTGATTCATATAAGTTGCAAGGTCTTTGTCCCCTCTTCCACTCAGGCAAATAACTACCACATCATCTTTTTTAAATGACATTTTATCCAATACTGAAAATGCATGTGCAGTTTCCAAAGCTGGAATTATTCCTTCCATTTTACTTACTTCAAATGCGGATGCCAGCGCTTCTTCATCTGTAGCGCTCATAAATATACCCCGGCCACTGGTGTATAAATGTGCATGAAGCGGCCCAATACCCGGATAGTCAAGACCGGCTGAAATGCTGTGTGGTTCAACTACCTGTCCATCTGCAGTTTGCATTAGCAAGCTTTTACTGCCATGTAAAACACCGGGCTTTCCCAATTGTGTAGTAGCTGCACTCATGCCGCTATCGATGCCGCAACCGGCTGCTTCTACGGCAACCAGTTTTACAGTTGCATCTTCCAGGAAATGATAAAAAGCACCTGCTGCATTACTACCACCGCCCACACAGGCAATTACATGCGTTGGTAATTCGCTGCCTGTTTTTTCCAGCAATTGTTTTTTTATTTCTTCGCTGATCACACTTTGAAATCTTGCAACCATATCGGGGTATGGATGTGGACCAACTACACTTCCTATAATATAATGCGTATCAACCGGGTTATTGATCCAGTCCCGGATGGCTTCATTGGTAGCATCTTTTAATGTTTTGCTACCGCTTAGTGCAGGTATAACAGTTGCTCCAAGCATCTTCATACGGGCAACGTTTGGTGCCTGGCGTTCAATATCTTTTTCGCCCATGTACACAATGCATTCCAGTCCTTTTAACGCACACACAGTAGCTGTAGCTACGCCATGTTGGCCTGCACCGGTTTCTGCGATAATCCTTTTTTTACCCAATCGTATAGCCAACAAAATTTGCCCGATGGTATTGTTTATTTTGTGAGCCCCGGTATGGCAAAGGTCTTCCCGTTTTAAATAAACAGGTACGCCGTACTTACTGCTTAACCGTTCTGCTAAAAACAAGGGAGTTGGCCTGCCTACATAGTCTGCCAATAACTGACGAAACTCTTGCTGAAAAGCAGGATCATACATAATTTCCAGGTATTGTTCCTGCAATTGCTTTACGTTGGGATACAACATCTCAGGTATAAAAGCACCACCAAAATTTCCATAATAGCCGTGCTCATTTACGCCCCAAACACCTGTGTAATCTTTTTGCCGCTGTGCTGTTTCCATCATTTATAATGATTTAAAATCGATGAATGAAAATTCCACGTGTCATTTAGAAGATGGAATAAACTAGTGATTTTTTTTTATTAACCAGGCAGAAGTTTTTTAATTAATCTTCAGTGGCGTCGCACTCTTGTACATTTAATCTATGAGGATCAAAATGTCGATAATTTACTAAGGATAGATAAGTCAACCGTACAATGGTGATAACTTATTATTTTTTCAATGCCTGTTTTAATTGCAGCAGCAATGCCATATCCTTTACACCCGGGCTTTTCTCAATCTTACTGTTTACATCAATACCAAAATAATCGGGGTGTTTAAACGACTTTACTTTTGCAGCGTCATCCAAACCAATTCCACCACTTAAAAAAAATGGTTTTTCAATTTTGCTTTTACTGATCAGCTTCCAATCAAATTGTAAACCTGTGCCGCCCGCTTTACCATCTTTTGATGCGGTGTCGAACAGATAATAATCACACACTTCATCATAGTCGGCAACCATTTCATCAATCGCATTCTCACCTGACGTTTCTCCAATTGAAAATGCTTTTATTACTTCAACATCTTCTGACAATTGTTCGCATAGCTCAGGCGTTTCATCCCCATGAAGCTGTACTACATCCAATCCATAATCATCTACCATCTCCATAATTTCATCGTAATCAGCATTCACAAAAACGCCTACTTTTTTCACATCAAAATCAGTTGCCTGCATTTCTTCTTTTGAAATTTTGCCAACCATATATCTCGGCGATTCTTTTTGAAAAATAAACCCGGCAAAATCTATATTTAAACCATCCAACTGCTGCAATTGCTTCAACTGGGTTATACCACATACTTTTATATTCATCTTTTTATTTTTTCTGAGTTATTATAATTGTTGAATAAAATTCTTAATAAGCTTCATGTCTTTTACTCCAGGTAACAATTCAAATTTGGTGTTAATATCAATGGCAAACAATGCTTTTGCTTCCGGCTTTTTTTGAAATTCTTTTAGCATTTCCGCGTCACCGGGCTCAAGTCCTCCACTTAAAAAATAAGGTTTGCCAACGGTTACATTATCCAGTTTTGCAAGATCAATTTTTTTACCGGTGCCACCATAACCAGCACCTTCCGTATCAAACATAAACATATCACATACATCCATAAACTCTTTAATCCGCCAGCCAATATTATCTGTTTCACTGACCCTAAAAGCCTTAACCACCGAAATATAATCGGCTATTTTTTCGCAGTAGCGGGCTGTTTCGTCGCCATGTAATTGTACCATGTGCAACCTGCACTCATCCACCATTTGTAATACTTCTTCAACAGATGCATTTACAAAAACGCCCACTTTATTAATATTGTTTTCTTTCTTTATTTGGTTAGTTGTCATATGCCGCAACACATACCTGGGCGACTTTGGATAAAAAATAAGCCCGGCAAACGTTGCACCCACATCAGTTAGTTGCGCCAACTGATCTTCCTGGGTAATCCCGCAAACTTTTACTCTCATTATGCTTCACGCTTTAGTTGTTTAACAAAATCAGCAAAAGCAATCGTTGGATCGGGTTGTTTCATAAAATTTTCTCCAATTAAAAATCCTTTGAAACCGGCCTGTTTGAAAATACCGATTGTTTCAACATTGTGTATACCACTCTCGGCAATTTTTATTTTATCTGTTGGAATATTTTTACTTAGTTCAATGGATCGGTTAATATCTACGGTAAAAGTTTTCAGATCACGATTATTAACCCCCACGATCTCCGTTTCATCGCAGATATGTTGTAATTCATCCGCATTGTGAATCTCCAACAACACTTCCAGTTGTAATTTTTTTGCAAAGATTGCCAATTCCTTTACTCTCTCAGGCGTTAAACAAGCCGCAATTAAAAGTATCACATCAGCACCCATTGCCCTGGCCTCAATTACCTGGTATTCATCAATCATAAAATCTTTACGCAGGATAGGAATCTCATTCACTCTCGCTTTTAAAAGATCTTCTTTTGAACCTCCAAAAAAATGATGATCGGTCAATACAGACAGGCAACTTGCACCGTGTGCGGTATAAGCCCTGGTAACCATTTCCACATCTGCCATACCATTGATAACCCCTTTGGAAGGTGATCTGCGTTTGAATTCTGCAATGATGCCTGTCTTAGTTTCATCCAACAAATACTGCTTTAGTGAAAATGGCTGCCGGTAAAACAAATCATTTTCCATCAATAATTCTGCAGGCATTTTCAACCTGGCTTCAGCCACTTCAACCTTTTTATGTTCAATGATTGTATCTAAAATATTCATACTTAATGATGGCTTTCCCCTTGGTTAGTCTACTTTTAAAAAAAAATGCGCTAATTAATTCTACTTTGACAAGTCAAACCTTTGTGTTTTTTTGTTGACCAGCAGAAG
>JBDUEK010000131.1:0-10404 GCA_040002495.1 Ferruginibacter sp. | reverse complement strand
AATTTTCAACATAATCCTAAAATCAAGGAACTCGCCGCCACAGTAAAATACTTTATAGTTTATGCTGGCTCAGACAGCCTTGATTTCTTAACGGCTTATGTTGAAAATTTCTAGCACTTTTTATTCGAGGCCACAGCCAGCATGTGTTTGCGAAGTAAATGCTTAATCCAAAATATTTGTTTTCACGCTTATTGATGCCATGAAATTATTCAGATGAAAGGATTGCGTCCCGATGCAGCACACAAAATCTTGCTCGGGATAAATAACGCAACGATGATGCTATGAAAAACTGCAGCTGGTATTTAAAATAAATAAAACAACTGCTTAGTTTATTCAACCGTTAAAGAAAATGAAATCATTCTGGAACTGATTTTATCTATGTTATTAGAAAACTTAAGCGTGGGGTTGCGACTGTGCAAATTTGAAAGACCCCAGCTTACTTTTAACTCTGGCGAAAGAACAAAGTAGGGGAAATACAGATGGAAACCTATACCTCCTTCAACACCATAATCCAGTTTATTTAGTTTAATCAACTCGTCAGCATTTGTTTTACCTGCATTTGAAGCCATATCATAATCTATCTTAAAACCAGCAACCGTATACACTTTTAAGTTATCAATACGGTCACTGCTAAATTTTATTTGTAACGGAAGACTCAGTGTAATTGACTGAACTTTTTTTATGGTAAGCGGCGTTTCTCCGGCAGGTTGGTCGGGGTATGTTAATGCATATTGAAAGGCCTTTTCACTAAAGGTTAAATTCAATGGGTAGGTTCTCAAATCAAAATGGTTGCTTAAGTTTAAGTTAACCAGCCATGCAAGGTTAATACCCGTACTGTTAATACTTTCAATGCCCATCACGCTATCCTGTGCAAGAAATTGGGGATGGTGGGTAAAGCTGAAATGCGATTTATTCATTCCAAGGTTAATACCAAAATGGTACAACTTACTATCATGGTCTGGTAAATTATTACCGCCATAACGTAATTGCGAAAAGCCAGTATGATGGCAAGCCAATAAAAATAAGATGGAGTAAATTACTTTACACCGCAATAAATACTGCATATTCCAAAGCTCAGGGGTTTACGAAAAGTGTTTTTGTATCCCAGGTTATCTAAGATGTTTGTAAAGTTTTGTCCTTCTGGAAATTTTTTAATTGATTCGTCGAGATATTTATATGCGTTGCGGTTTTTTGAAAACAATCTGCCGAAACCCGGCGCCACTACGTTCATGTACACATTATATATTTGCTTTATGACGGGTGCTTTTGGCTTACTGAATTCCAGTACAACCAGTTTACCGCCGGGTTTTAGCACTCTTTTTATTTCGCTTAAACCCTTTTCGAGATGCTGAAAATTACGTACACCAAATGCAACGGTTACTGCATCGAACGTATTATCATTAAATTTTATTGTTTCACTATCCCCATTTAACAATTCAATTAAGTGGTTCAGCCCCTGTTTTTCAATTTTTTTACGTCCCAGTGCCAGCATGCCATCACTGATATCAATACCAATGATCTTCTTTGGTTGCAAAATTTGTGCCGTCATAATGGCTACATCAGCAGTACCGGTTGCCACATCTAATATTTCTTTTGGATCAATATCTTTCAATTGACGGATGGCCTTTTTGCGCCATTGGATGTCAATACCAGCACTTAAAAACCTGTTTAAAAAATCGTAGCGGTGAGCAATGTTATCAAACATATCAGCCACCTGTTCTTTCTTGGAAAGTGTTGAATCTTCTAAAGGAACTACTTTGTCGTGTGCAAATTGCGTCATCGTGTGCAAAGATAGGAAACTAGGGTTAAGAAGGCAGAACGCTCATGGGCATTTTGGATAACCTGTAACATACAATACTACCTACGATGTAATCATAAAAAATGTTTGTTTAATGATCTGTTTCAATACAAGGCGATGCCCATTGTTTCATAGTTACCCGATGCCTGCACCTTGAACCATCTCCCTATCTTTGCCAAATGCTAATTAAGTCAGCTAAATATATAATCAGTAGCCCGGATTTTGAAAAATGCCCGGCACCTGATAAAAAAGAATATGCGTTTATCGGTCGTAGTAACGTGGGTAAATCTTCCCTGATTAATATGCTTTGCAACAATGATAAACTTGCAAAAACTTCTGCCAACCCTGGTAAAACACAAATGATTAATCATTTTGAAATAACCTCAGCTTCTGCTATCAATGAAAAAAAAGAAGGGCAAAACACAAAATGGTACCTGGTAGATTTGCCTGGTTATGGTTTTGCAAAAGTAAGCTTGCGTAGCCGGCGCCGCTGGGAGCAAATGATTGAAGGTTACCTGCGCAAAAGAGAAAACCTGGAAATGGTTTTTGTGCTAATAGATTCCCGCCATACACCACAAAAACTGGATCTTGATTTTTTAAATCAACTGGATAATTGGGAGATTCCCTTTGCACTAATCTTTACAAAAGCGGATAAAGAAACACAATCCGTGGTGGCAAAAAACGTACGGCTTTTTCTTGACAGGTTAAGAAAAACCTGGCAATTTCTGCCACAACATTTTGTAACCAGCGCCAATAAAAAAATGGGTAAGGATAAAATACTTGCCCTGATTGATGAAAAAAATGAAACTGTAAAAGAAGTTGAATAATAGTGACTGACTTACCTTGTAAATTCTTCTGTTGCGATTGCAATAAGCCGGGTAGCTTTTAATAGAAAATCAAAGTCAATTGTTTCGAACGTGTCATCTACTCTATGATAGTACCTGTCTGTCGGTGAACTGGCCATGATGGTAAATGCATTTTTTATGTTAACTGCAAATGGATAATGATCACTACGATGTGCCAGGTCTTCGTCATAATACGGATCGTAACCAAAGAAATTCTTTATTGCCAATCCCGATTTTTTTAAATGATCATTGAGCATATTCCTTACTTTATTATTACCCAAAGAAATAATGTAACAGTTGTTATAAGCAGGCCTGCCCAACATTTCCAGGTTAATGACAGCCTTTATCAATTTGGGATTTAAACTATCAGCCAGGTGGGTAGAACCTACCATTCCCAGTTCTTCACCCGCAAAGCCTATAAAAACCAGGTTGTATCGATTGTGTTTTTTTGCGGCATAATATTTTGCCAGTTCCAGCATTGCCGCCACGCCGGTTGCGTTGTCATTTGCACCATTATAAATATCATCTTTTTTTGTGTAGTCTTTATTTGTTGTAAGATCATCGGCCTGGCCGATGTGATCGTAATGGGCAGAAAAAATAATCATGGTGTCGTTTGCAACTGATGACGGAATGCTGCCAATAACATTTACTCCAATCATTTTCTTATTGTAATTTTCTGCCGGGAATGAATCAAAAAATGACAGCTTGTTTTTCAACGGTATCAAACCCAATTCAGTAAATTTATTTACAATGTATGTTGCTGCTTTAGTTGCTCCGTCACTTCCGGTAAACCTGCCTTTTAAATTATCGGCAGATAAAAATGAAACGGTTTCCTGCAATGAAGATTTTTGTATAAGGCTATCTGCAAAATGGAGTTGCCCATGTACAAAAAAGGGGGACAACATTAATATAAAAAAGAGAAATTTCATGGTTGAAAATATCGTGAAAGAATTGACTGTAAGATGGTACATAAAAAAGCCATCCACCAGTAATTTGTCACGGTGGATGGCTTAGCAATAATTAGCTGCTGTTTAAATCAATTATGGAAGGATGGTTACTTTTTCCATAATGTCGCCACTGCTGATTTCATCCACAACATCCAGGCCTTCGATAACTTTGCCGAAGCAAGTATGAACGCCATCCAGATGTTTGGTATTTGCACGGTTATGGCAAATGAAGAATTGCGATCCTCCTGTATTTGGTCCACGATGCGCCATTGATATTACGCCGCGGTCATGTATCTGCTTGCTTCCCTTGGTTTCGCATTCAATGGTATAGCCAGGGCCACCGGCACCGGTACCATCAGGGCACCCACCTTGTATCATAAAATTGGGAATAACACGATGAAACTTAAGTCCATCATAATAGCCTTCTGCTATCAGTTTTTTAAAATTAGCAACGGCAATGGGTGCATCATCGTCATACAATTCAAATGTTAGCACACCTTTGTTGGTTTGTATTTGTCCTTTTGTTAATGCTGTTTCGCTCATTTTATTAAAATTTAAATTGAACGCAAAGGTATTCTTTACCTTTCAATTAACAGGCTATGCTGCTATTTTTATGAATGCATTAAGTTATCCTTCAATCATTTTAACAATATTAAAATGATGAAGGAATGTTGTTGAGCATTTATAATAAACAGATATGCATAAAGTTGAGGAAAATAATGATTCTATGCTCGACTCTTAATTTGGAAGGTCATTGGAATTAGTTACTTTTGACGTTAGTAACTTATCACAGGACTATGATTGTATCATTTGGCAATTCTGATACGGAAAAAATTTGGAATGGTATTCGTGTAAAAGGTTTACCAATAGAAATTCAGAATGTAGGGAGAAGAAAACTTAGAATGCTTCACAATTCAGTAGATCTTATAGATTTGAGAACTCCTCCTTCTAATAGATTGGAAAAGCTATCAGGGAAATTAAAAGAATTTTACAGTATCAGAATCAATGACCAGTGGCGAATTATTTTTAGTTGGAATGCTGGAAATGCTGCTCAGGTTGAGATAATAGATTATCATTAAAAATTTTGAAATGGCTAAGTTAAATAATGTTCATCCGGGTGAAATTTTGATTGAGGAGTTTCTTATTCCTTTAAATATTTCAGCATACAAGCTTTCAAAAGACATAGGAATTCCACAGACAAGAATTTCAGAAATTGTAAAAGGAAACCGGAGAATTACTGCCGACACCGCACTAAGATTGAGCAAATATTTTGGCAACTCAGCTAAATTTTGGCTCGGATTACAAGACGACTTTGACATTGAAGAAGAAACAATTAACAAGCAAACCATTCTTAAGTCAATTAAGACCATAAGTCAAAATGTAGCATAAGGCATTAGGTGTATTTCTACAGTCCCAAGGCACAAGATTACTTTTCGATTTTGTTGAAATTTTCATTTTTTAAATAGGCATTGCAGCCGGGTGACAAAGCCACTTATGCCTAAACGATAGGAGAGTCAGTTTTAAGGATCGTGCAGTTGAGCACACCATCGGAGACATAAAATAAAAAAGCCAACAATTAGTTTACTACTTTGTTGGCACAGCTACTGCTTGCAAAGGCTTCTGGCTTGGCTTTGAAAGCAAAACCCATTCCCAGGATATAACCCATGGCTTCCCGCAATGCTTCGTTACTTTTAAAATGGGGATTGGTATTAATGTCGGCATGTACTTCCATGTCAACATCATACAG
The DNA here is from genome assembly GCA_040002495.1 of Ferruginibacter sp. Classification (GTDB taxonomy): domain Bacteria; phylum Bacteroidota; class Bacteroidia; order Chitinophagales; family Chitinophagaceae; genus Ferruginibacter. The sequence goes on along the minus strand of JBDUEK010000131.1, from coordinate 5,067 downwards.
CGTAAACAAATCGCAAAGTTCGTAAGCAATTTCAATGCTTTTTGCTACTTCCACCAACATGCGTTCTTTGATGCTGTACTTCAGCAATGTTTTTTCGTTGTGAATAAACATAAAGCCTCCGTGGCCTTCTCTTAAAAAAACGATGACTGTGGCAAACTCTGTTTCTTTTCCTTTTACCTGGCTGTCAGTTCCGATACAAACTTTTAAATGATTTCCAGCCTTTGTTTCTCTGATAATTGTCTCTTCTACCGCTTGTTTAATGGGTAGTTGAATGGGATCGCCATTGAATTTTCTCCATAACATATAAAAAAGTGTTTTCTAAAGTTACTGAAATAAATAATGTAAAAACGGCGTGACATATCAGGTAATAATAAATTATTCTTAAATGTTCTGTACCCTATAATTGGCTATAGGCGGTAGTTTGAAGCAATAAAAAAGGGCCAACCCCTTACGTTGACCCTTTAACTTACACATGAATCTACCTTACTGCTATACCGCGTATTTTGTGGGGCGGTTATTATTTTGATAAAACCTCTGCTAAAAAATTGTTGTTTTAAAAGTTTTAAAAAAGGACCAGCCCCTTACGCTGGCCCTTTAACTTACACATGAATCTACCTTACAGTTATACCGCGTATTTTATGGGGCGGATAATTTATTAGAAAATGTTCTATAAAAAATTAGTTGTTTTAAAAGGTTTTAAAAAAGGGCCAGTCCCTTACACTGACCCTTTAACTTACACATGAATCTACCTTACTTTCTTTTTTAATTTTTAAGGGAATTTTTTACAATGAACTCTTCGATAATTCAGCTATACCTTGCTTTTAAAAAGGGGTAAAAGTTTTAAAAAAAGGACCAGCCCCTTACGCTGGCCCTTTAACTTACACATGAATCTACCTTACTGTTTTATAATTCTTTCTACTTGTTTTTGATTGTTGTTTACTATTTGAAGTACATACATTCCACTTTGGAACCTGCTTACATCAACACTGTTATATCCTTCCTGGCCAATTCCCCTGGCTAACATATTGCCATTGACATCGCTTAACTGGTATTGATATGCTTCATCCGCATTTACCGTTATTTCAGTACGTACAAAAGTTGATACCTTAAATGGCTTACCGGTTTTGCTAATACCTCTCAACATGATTGTGTTGGAATACATGCTTTGATTTAATACGGATGTTGCTTTAATACGATAATATAAATCAGCATGTTGGTAAGGCGTATATACAAAGCTTTTAGCTGAGGCTGAAATGTTGTTGTAAATACTATTGAAATGAATTCCATCCGAAGATGATTCGATCACGATGGATTGGACGGCTTCGTCAGCAACGATGGACCAGTTTAAATTGTGTTTATTGTTTTCAGTTTTTCCAGTTAATGTTATATTTCTAATCGGTAAAACTCCACCGATAGTAGCAGTCATCGAATAAGATCCTAAACTACCGTAATCATCTACATTGTTATTTCCGGTACCATCAACAACAAGGTAATATGTGCCACTGTTTAATACTGTATCAATTACAACATTCATCGTTGTTGCGGGATCGTACGTGTTTAATAATACTTTAGAACTGTTGTACAATAATAGTTTAACGTCCAGGTTGGCTCCCTGGTAATTGGCATCAACACTATAAGGCTTTGCATCCAGGTGAATGGTGGAATTGGCAACAAGGTTAAAAGTAAATGCATCCTGGTCAGTAGTTGTAGTAATAATTCCGTCTACGTTTGCACCTGTTAATAATAGTGTTGCCGGATTTAAATTAATGCTATCACTATAGTCATCCGCTCTAAATGAAAATCCGTTTTGTGATGTAATAATGGAAAGGTTATCCTGTGTGTTTGAGCAACCATAAGGTGTAGGGCCATTGTTCCAGCCAGTCATATTTCTATAATAGCTATTACCCATTATTGGCGCCCATGCACTTACACCAATACCAATGCCATCGTTGTAAGTTGCTGTTAAATTGCAGACACCATCATATTTTGATTGATGCGACAAACCTACTGTGTGGCCACTTTCATGCGAACAACATTCAGCAACCATCTTCGCACTATTGGGTCCCAGGCGATCGCAAAAAACAAAAGCTGGCGTATCATCACCCCACTTAAAAGAACCTGTAAATGCAACACCGCCAACACCCTGAAACCAATTACTGGTTGGAGTTATAATGACCCTTATTCTTTGGGAAAGTGGTGCCGCAATATATTTTGCCACATCAGTGGTGATATTGATATTAAACGGGCGATAGTCTTCAGATACCCGGTTAAACACTTCTGTAATTTGTATATCTGTAAGGCCAGATGATGCACAGGTTAACGTACTTCCGCTGTTCCAATACGGGCTGTTAACGGTTTGTCCGTCAAAGTCTAAATAGATGGTTGCGGAAGCTGTAGGCAAGCTGTTTAAAATAGGCAGGCAGTACGCATTGAAAGAAACTAACAATGTCAGTAACAGCATTAAGGGTGCTGATTGCTTCTTCATTTAGGTGGATTTTAGAATGCCGGTAGTAAGCCGGGTTGGTTTTAAATAAGGGTTGGATTCATCTGTTTGCAGCCAGTTACTATTGACTGCAATTCGTTAAAATATTTTCAGTATTTATTTTTAAAAGCTGGTAATTGCCATTGGCTGTTTTCTTCAATTCATAACCGTCAGCGTATGCAGGATTGAAAATTCTGCCCACATATGTAATTATATTATTTTCTGACTGTTTTGAAATTGAAAAGAAGGTGTTTTGATACGCAGGTAACTGTATTACCAATGTTTGCAAATTGGCATATTTAACAAGGTTGCTGGTGACCGGTCCGGTAAGTGAAACCTGGCTGGCAACTGGTAATGAAATATTTTGTCCTTTCGCTGAATTAAATAACGCACCTAACTGAGCTTCGGTAAAATTAATTGTAACGGGAAGATTTGAAAATAAAACAGGCTTTGTGGAAGATCTGTTTTGCTGTGCATTTACGGTAGCTGCGCCAAGGGTAAGCAGTACCAGGCACAAGGTGATTGTGAGGTTGTTTTTCATGGGTTCAGATTTTGAATATTGTTATACTAAAAAACAAGGATTTAATAGTATAATCAATTAAACGGCAATCGGCATAAAATATTATATAAACCCACCAAAAAAAGAAACTTTTCCTTTGAGATAGAAAAATTTCTACAAGCCTTTTGATTAATATTGACCCGTACTTAACAGTACCAATGTGCAAGCTTCCATTGCTTTAATATTGTTGTCTTTAGCAAGCGAAACCAGTTCGTCATTTTCGGTGCCAGGATTAAAAATGATACGCTTGGGATGTAGCGATAATATATAGTCGTAATACGCTGCCTGGTGGCCTGGATTTAAATAGAGTGTTACAGTATCTATATTTTCGAAAGGCAATTTTTCTGTTTCAATTACAGTATTTCCTACGCTGCCTTTTTTTCTTCCGATCGCTACCACAGGATGTTGATGTGCACTTAGTTTATTAATAGCAAGGTTGCTATATCTTGATTTGTTTTCAGATGCACCAATTACCAATGTTTTTTTCTGATCCATATTTTTGAGTTTTCAGGTATGTTATAAAAACCGTTGTTTTATTCCGGCATCGGGTATCACGCAACTGTCCATTTTACCAAACCATTTATACCTGTTTTTGGCTATAAAGTCGTAGATCCAGTTTCTTATAAATACGGGTACAATAATAAAGCCATACATCAGCGGCCAACCTGCGCCCAGGTATTTACAAACCCTTAGCGCCGCAGTTGATTTGGAATAAACTTTTCTTTCTTCGATGAATATAAAAGATTCGAAATTTGTTATGGGAATATTGTGCTGCTTTAGCAGTTGCTGCCCGGCTTCACTTTGTAGAGCACCAAATTTTATAGCCGATTTTTTATCGCGTTTTATTACAAAATTGACTGCGCCATTGCAAAAGTTGCAAACTCCATCAAATAATATTATAGGATGCCCTGGCATATTTGTAAAGTTAAAGGTTGTTACTACAAAGTAGATTGAAGCAAACAGTTAAATATTATTAACCAATACGCTTATGCAAATAGTCGATATTGTTTTTCAGGTGTATTGCTGATTATCTGCTTCATCGCCCCTGGTAATTTTGGATAGTTAAATTGAAAGCCTGTTTTCATTATCCTTGTTGGTAGAACCCACCTGCTTTTTAATATCAATTCTGTTTCAGTGCCTATTAATGCAGCACCAATTTTAAGCATCCATTTATATGCAGGCAATCCAAAGGAATACCCGGTTGCATTCCTCAACGTCTTCATGAATTCATCATTGCTTACAGGATTAGGACTGCAGCAGTTAAAAGTTCCCTCCAGTTCTTCGTGCGTATCAATCCAGTCTATCATGCTACAAGTGTCAGTAACGTGTATCCAGCTATACATCTGTTTGCCATTTCCTTGTTTGCCACCAAGACCAAATTTCAACAAATTAAAATAAGGAATCATTACACCACCTGCTCCTAAAGTAATAGCCATACGTAGCATTACTTTTCGGGTACTTGGCGTTTGTTCTTCATAAAATGTTTTTTCCCAAAGCTTACAAACCTGTACAGAAAAATCATTGTTGAAATCTGTAAAACTTTCGTCTCTTGGGGTATCTGTGGCATTTGGATAAATAGTGGCAGAAGCTGCATTGATCCAAAGTTTTGGTGGAAGTTTAGCTGCCCGTATTGCTTGTGCTAGAACTGCGGTGGTATTTGTTCTGCTATCAAATATTTCCTGTTTGTTTTTTTTGTTATACCTGCAGTTGACTGTTTTACCTGCAAGGTTGATAACCAAGTCCGCACCTTCTAATTCATTTATCCAGACTCCGGTATTAATAGCATCCCATTTTACGAATCGTATCTTATTTTCAATTGCCTTACTGATAGTACTAACACCAAATGAATTGGATTGTCGATGTGGTAATTGCCGGCCCAATATGACAATGTAATTATCATTTCCGAAATAATTACAAAGTGCCTGCCCAATAAATCCTGAGCCGCCGGCAATAATTATTTTTTTATTTTTCATCAATAGTTCGGTAATTTTCTAAGCTGCCCACGCACCAATATCCAGGCATTGAT
>JBDUEK010000130.1:0-10481 GCA_040002495.1 Ferruginibacter sp. | reverse complement strand
TCAATAAAGTAAAGTAATCCGTGTAATTTGGTTTTAAAATTCGTGTAATAAAAAAGTCATTCTATACTTAACTTAACAGCTGTAAAACAAAAATGAAAACATGAAATTTATAAAATCAACGATCCTGCTTTTGATGATTGCAACTTTACCAGCTTTTTTATCTGCCCAGGCAAAAAACAAATCGGGTGAATATTACCAAATTACGGTATATCATTTTACAACTGCCGCCCAGCAGGCAATCCTCGACAGCTACCTGAAGGATGCTTATTTACCGGCATTGCACCGGCAACAAATTAACACCGTTGGGGTTTTTACTGCCATTGCCAATGATACGGCTGCGGACAAACGACTGTATGTAATATTCCCTGTTAAGTCTTTAAAACAAGCTGGCGAACTTTCCGCAAAAATTGCTAAAGACAATGAGTACCTCAGCAATGGCAAACAGTACCTGGACGTACCTTTCGATAGCCCTGCTTATACCCGGATGGAAAACATTTTATTAAAAGCATTTCCGCTTGCACCGTTTATGAATTTACCTAAACTAAGTGCACCCCTTACAGAAAGAGTGTACGAATTACGGAGCTATGAAAGTGCTTCAGAAAAGATATTTGAAAACAAAGTAAAAATGTTTAATGAAGGGGGTGAAGTAGCGCTTTTTAAATCATTGAACTTTAATGCAGTGTTTTATGCATCTGTAATTGCAGGCAGCCATATGCCCAACCTGATGTATATGACAACATTTGAAAATATGGCCGATCGGGATCTGCATTGGAAAAACTTTGGTTCTTCACCAGTATGGAAAACATTGTCTGCCTTACCTGAATACCAGCACAACGTATCTCATATAGATGACATTTTTATGAGACCTGTTTCATATTCAGACTTTTAATTAACGCCGTAAAATATTCCCGATTGTCAAATACAATTCAACAATTTTTAACATGAAAATATTCTCCCATCTCAACAAGGTTTTACTGGCCGCAACACTGTTAATCATTTTTTCATTTGTTGTTAAAAAGAAACAAGCCGCAGTTTTAATATTTTCCAAAACAAATGGATATCGCCATGCCAGTATTCCTGCAGGTATCAATGCCATTAAAAGGTTAGGCGAAGCCAATAGATTTACGGTGGATGCTACAGAAGATTCACTGGCTTTTACAGATGAAAACCTGGCTAAATACCAGGCGATCATTTTCCTGAGTACTACCGGTGATGTACTGGGTGAAGCCCAACAAAATGCCATGGAAAAATTTATCAAAAACGGTGGTGGCTTTGTAGGTGTTCATGCAGCTACCGATTGTGAATATAACTGGGATTGGTATGTAAAATTAGTAGGTGCCAGTTTTCTTTCGCATCCTGCGCAGCAGCTGGCAAAATTGAATGTGGTTGATCGAAAAAATATATCCACCAAACATCTGCCTGCTGTATGGGAAAGGAAAGACGAGTGGTATAATTTTAAAAATATGAATCCTGATGTAAAGGTGCTAATAACAATCGATGAGACTTCATATAACGGTGGTAAAAACGGGGCCAATCACCCTATGGCCTGGTATCATGAGTACGATGGTGGAAGAGCATTCTACACAGAATTAGGCCACACGTTGGAGTCATATGGCGAACAGGAATACCTTGATCATTTACTGGGTGGAATTAAATATGCATTAAGGAGAAAATAATTGGAAAGAAAAGGATCACCCCTGTTCTTTTTGGATAATTCTATTCGGTAAATAATGCGGCTGTAATATCTTTTGAAAATTGTTGTTTACGTTTAAATTTATTTCAAGGGTAATGGGAAAGGATGCCATGGAAATACATAAGTACAGGTGTGCGACGCAACGATGTCGCCATAAAAAACATCTGCTGGTCAACAAAAAAAAACAGGACAAATTGAACAGAATAAAATAGCGATAAAAGTCACTAATTTATCCCATGCGAAGTATCATTAAAAAAAGTCCCCGGAGTGAAAATCACTTCGGGGACTTTTTATATCATTTAACTACTTTATAAAATATCGGTCAGTTTTATAGTTCTCTTACCCAGATATTACGGAAACTAATGGGTTCACTTTTATCGCCATGCGCCTGCAATTTAATAGCTGTTGCGCCGTGCTTTTCATAGTAAGGTTTACCGATGTAAACAGTAACACCTTTTACTTCCGTATTATTCTGTAACAACACGCCATTTTGGAGTAAGGTAACGCGGCCGGGTGTTAAAAGACTTCCATCATCCTTGAACCGCGGAGCTGTCCATATTACATCATAGGTTTGCCATTCACCGGGCTTTTTGCAGGCATTTGCCAATGGTATAGATTGCTTGTACACACTACCGGTTTGTCCGTTTACATAAGTCTTGTTATTGTAACAATCTAATATCTGCAACTCATAACCAAGATCGCCTTTACCGGTTGATGTTAGAAACAAACCGCTGTTGCCCCTGGCCTGCCCTTCACCGGTAATATTTGTGGGTATCTTCCATTCAAGGTGCAACTGGTAATCCATAAATGATTGCTTTGTCTGGATATTTCCCTCACCCTTTTTTACCGTAAAAATCCCATCACTTACTATCCAATTTGCTGGCCTGGTAGTATCTTCCGTAGAAACCCAACTATTTAAATCCTTTCCGCCAAACAAAACAATTGCATCAGAGGGTGGCGCATTGTGATCGCCGGGTGTAACAATTTTTGGCTCAGGCGACCAGACTTCTGTGTCTTTTGGATCGCCTTTTTGGGCCATGGCTAACTGACATGAAAAACCTGTTACAGCCATAAATAAAATGATTGCTTTAAACATATAGCATTATTTTTTTGATTGAAATGAATGTTAAAAAAGAGCGTCAAGGTAATAATATTTAGGTTAGGTTGAGGCACTTTGTATAAATCTTCTTCAAATAATTTATTGCCTTTACACATGGTGAGTCACCCTTTGGGGGTGACTCACCATATTCCCGCCGTATCGGGATAATTATCATATAAGAAAATAATTACTTCAACCTACCCATGTAAAAATCCAGCACTTTGGTTCTTAATAAATATTCATAACGTGCCGCAACTGAGTTGGCATTTGTTTGATCTACATTATTTTTTGCAATGAGGTATTCGGCTGAATTGATGGCACCGTTTTCAAATCGAAGGGCTGCTATTCTGAATGACTCCTTGTAAGCATCCAATTGATTCAACAAAGCCATGTAGCGTTTGTAGGTGGTAGTTATATTAATATAAGCCTGTTCAACCGATTGCCTTAATTGAAGTTTAATATTATCAGCAATCAACTGGTTATTCTTTTCTTCATTTTTTGCCAGGCGTACGGCCGACCTTGTTTTGAATGAATTAAATATGGGAATTCTTACACTAACGCCATAGGCTGTTGAAAGATTATTGTTAAACTGCGAACCATACCCAATTTTCTGGCTGGTATATTTATTCTGCTTTGTAATTACAGGAACCGGTGCGCCGTTAATGTTTACATAGTCGCCATTTGGTACTTCCACAAATCCATTAAAATTATTAATTGACGCAGCACTTGAGTAATTGGTATTTAAAACGCCGTACAATGAAACAGTCGGGTAGTAATTAGCAGCCGCTACTTTCACCGCCATTGAACTGGATTTAATCCTTAGTTCACTTGCCTTTACTGAAGCCAGTTGTTGAAGTGCCGTTGTATAAATATCATTGGGCATTGCATCATACATTTTTATAACGCTATCAAAGCCGGAGCGATCAACTTTAAGATTGGCATCATAAGGCACATTCATCAATTGCGTTAAAGCAAGCACAGATGTTTCAAGATTATTTTCAGCATTCACAATGGCGAGTTCATCGCCTGCATACTGACCTTTCAGGTCACTTACATTGCCGGGAAGTGTTGCACCTTCCTTAGCAATTATTTCAAGTCTGTCAACCTGTTGCCTTGTTACAGATGCCTGTTGTGTGGCAATCAGTAATCCATCTTCATTGTTCATAATCTGGAGGAAAGCCAGTATTACCTGCAGTGTTAATTCATCTTTTTTTTGTTGCCATTCCATCGTGGCTGTAGCAAATGCGTACTCGTTTTGCTTAATCTGGTTCTTTAGCTGAAACCCATTAAACACCGGCAATACAGCCTGTCCATTTGCGCTACTGGAACTAAGTTGCTGGTTAATATATCCATTGGTAAATGGATCAATACTCCTACCACTATTCATCCCATAATTAAAGCTACCTTCTACCGACGGCAACCTGTTATACTTCGCCTGCTTATAATTTATTTCAGCGCTGTTCATCGTCAGTTGGCTTTGTTGTGCAGGTATACTATTCGCCAAAGCTGTTTCTATACTTTTCTGTAAAGTCAGTTTTGTATCCTGTGCATTTGCAACGCTTGCAACCGCCATCATTATCATCCATACAATCAGCTTACTTTTCATTTTACTTATTTTTTGTTTATTGGCATCACAGCCTTTATTTAACTTTATTAGCGACCGTACATCACCTATTTATATTCGAACTCCATACATTCCGGTTCCATCAATTAAAACATCTGTTCGCATAGAATCATTGATAAATTATTACCGATGTACAAAAATTTAATTTTCAATTCGTCCATCCAGCAAGTGAATAATGCGTTTACCATAAGCCGCATTTTTTTCCGAATGGGTAACCTGTATAATAGTAACGCCTTCTTCATTGAGGGTTTTAAATAATTCCATAATCTCTTCCCCTTGCTTTGAATTCAGGTTACCGGTAGGTTCATCTGCCAATAACAATTTAGGCTTTGCAATAAGCGCCCTGGCTATACCCACCAACTGCTGCTGGCCACCACTCAACTGTGCTGGAAACAAATCTTTTTTACCAACAATATTAAAGCGATCAAGAATATCCGCTACCATGGCTTTACGCCCGGCAGATTTTATATTCTGGTAAATTAAGGGTGTTTCAATATTTTCATACACGGTTAATTCATCTATCAGGTGATAGGCCTGGAATACAAAACCGATGTATTGTTTGTATAAAGCTGAGCGATCCTTCTCTCTTAATTTGAAAACGGTTTCGTGCAGGAAATTATACTCACCTTCATTGGCTTCATCCAACATACCAATAATGTTTAGTAACGTAGATTTGCCCGAACCTGATGGCCCCATGATGGATACAAACTCACCTTCAGCAATATCGAGGTTGATATCTTTTAATAAAAAAGTTCTGTTGGAACCTGTATTTACCCATTTAAAAATTTTACGTAGCTGTATCATTTGGTTTTAGTTGTTTAGTTTTTTATCCGAAGCTATTAATATTATTTCTGTTGTGTTCGCCGGCAATTTCCGGTTTATTTATTCTGTCCGCAAACTTTTTACCGGATTTACGATGGCGGCTTTTACTGCTTTATACCCCACCGTTAGCCACGCAATTACCAGGGAAAGTACAATTGAAATTATGAATACCCCAACACCGATATCTATTTTATAAACAAAATCCTGCAACCATTTATCCATCATAAAATACCCTGCCGGTATGGCTATTAAACAGGCAATCCCAATTAATATGGTAAATTCTTTTGAAAATAAGAAAACGATATTACCAACCGATGCACCCAGTACTTTACGGATGCCCACTTCTTTCGTTTTTTGCACTGCCATAAAGGAAACCAATCCAAACAAGCCAAGGCAGGAAATTAAAATAGCCAGTCCTGCAAATATTTTATACAACAATGATAATTGATTTTCCTGCTGATAAAATTTTGCAATATTATCTTCCATAAAAGAACTGGTGTAGGCATATTCCGGGTAAAATTTATCCCAGTCAGCCTGGATCATTGCCTGTGTTTTAGCCACATTGTTACTGCGTATTTTTATAGCGGTTTGTGCATAATATCTACTGTTCTGGGCCAACACTAATGGAGCAATACTTTTCTTTAGCGAACTGGTTTTAAAATCTTTTACTACACCTACAATGGTGTTCCATTTATTATTACCTGCACGTAGTTGTTTTCCAATAACTTCTTCAGGATTTTTAATACCTAATTTTTTAAGTACGGTTTCGTTCACCACAACTTCGTTGGTGGTATCGCTTTTTGCATAAACTCTACCTGCCACCAAATGAAGGCCAAATGTTGTAAAATAATCAGCGTCAGCAAACTTCATTGAGATGGGGTATTTTTCATCGGGCTGATGATTGTATGCAAAATTTGAGCTCCAGATATTATCAGATGACGGCGGATCTGTATTAAAACTAACTGACACTATACCGGGATTTTGCAATAGCTGTTGTTTAAATACCGGCTGTTTTGCAATGACAATACTGTCGGCATTTCCAGACAATAAAACTATGGCCTCTTTATTAAAACCCAGATCGGCTTTACGAACAAAATTCATTTGCGTAATGGCAACAATTGTTCCGATGATAAGGATTTGTGAAATGGCGAATTGCATCACCACCAAACCTCTCCGCAGGGATATTCCACCCACTGAAGCTGACGTAATTTTATTTTTAAGTGCCAGCACCGGCTTGAAACCCGAAAGTATCAGTGATGGGTAAAGTCCCGAAAAAACAGTAACAATAATTATGATGCCAGCAATAAAACCGAGCGTTTGAAAATTAAGTAAACTAAGCGGTTCCTCTATGGATGCAATGTGTTTTATAAATGGCAGACAAATGGCTGCAACTACAATTGCGAATATTGCAGCTATCATAACAATCAAACCTGTTTCACCCATTACCTGTATAAATAATTGACTGCGCATGCTTCCCAACACTTTGCGAATTCCAATTTCCTTTGATCTGCCAACAGCTTGTGCCGTTGATAAATTTATAAAGTTGATACATGCCATGATGATAATAAAAATTCCAATGAGCGACAATGTCCACAGTGTACTTGTACTTGTTATATGGTTTCCGAAACCTTCAAACCGGGTATCGAAATGTAGTTGACTTAATGGCTGTAGAAAGTTTGTTTTTTTTGAAGCACCGAACTGTTCATTTGAATAATGCGCCTCACTGAATTTAATTAATTCCTTATCTATTGCAGCAACCTTAACAGTAGGTGGCAATTGCGCATAAATTTGAAAGTTACTGGAAGTAGATCCCCATCCATCGGCCTGGTAATTGTAATTTTCGCCATTGGCTTTCAATGTTTCAAAAGAGATGAGTACACCAAGTGGAAAATCGGAATTGGCAGGCACATCCGCTAAAACACCTGCTACTTTAACTGTAATTGAATTGTCTAATTTTATAAATTGGCCGGTTGCCTGATGCCAGTCGCTAAAATATTTTTCTGCTATTTTTTTTGACAACACTACCGTGTTGGGTTCTTTTAATACGGCCGAATTACCAACCAACCATTGATAACTAAACACATCAAAAAATTGTGGTTCGCAAAAAAAGATACCTGCTTTTTCAATAAATTTTTTGTCAGTAAATGAATGATCGCTTCCAGTTCCAACGGTTACCTGGCTTCCATAAATTGCATTGATGCCTGCGAACTTCACCTGTGGAATATCTACCCGCAATGCCTCCAGCGCCGGAACCGGTATGCCCGAATTGAATGTACTTCCTTCAGCAAATTTATCTTCTGTAACCACATGATAAATTTGCGAATAGGCAGGTTGAAATTTTTCGTAACTCAACTCATATTTTACTACCATAAACAACAACAGGCAGGCAGCAATACCTATTGCCAATCCCGTAATATTAATTACAGAATAACCTTTGTGTCTAAGGATATTGCGCCAGGCAATCTTGAAATAGTTTTTAAGCATGATATTATAAATAGTTGTAGAAAAATAATAAACCCTGAAATTACATTTTTGATTGTTTACTATTTTGTCAATGACTATGCCAAAGCAAAAACCCTTGCTGTACAAGGGTTTAAATGAATCAATGATTACCAGGTGTACGAAAACGAACAGTTATTGTGCGGTAACGGACAGTAAATTGAAAGGCAGCAGACCGAAATAGCTCAACTGAAAAAAATACAGGAGCAGTGATTCTTCTATAAACGTAATGGAAATGATGTTGGTGCAGTTGTTCGTCCTTTACAACAAAACATGATTAAAGATGACCAAAGATTAAATATTGAATGGAGCGTCGCCAATGGAGTTCCACATTGCGGTCATGATGGTTACAAAAGAAAAAATATAATTTGTAGCTGAGCATTTTTTTATCAAGTCCACTACATTTACCGAAGAAACAAAACAGTTTATCCAAACCATTGCAATACCATTGCAGGTGATAGGTAGCAGAAATTTTCCGGTTCGTCGCAACATTTACAAAATCACCCCTATTTCAGTAATGTATTGCTAATTTGTGCTATGAAAAAAACATGGTACGCAAAAAAATGGGTAACAGTGCTGATACATATTGCTGTATGGGTACTGCTATTTTCTTTACCATATTTACTGCGGCCTTCGTATAATCCCAGTGAAAACAATCCACGTAAAGTAGACGATTCCAACATTCAATTCCTAATAGCCCGGTTAAATGACATTATGCTTGTCAGTATTTTTTACCTGAACGCATTGCTGTTGATTCCGACACTGATGTATAAGAAAAAATATACGCTTTACTCGCTTTGTATTGCTGCATGTTTTGGCGCACAATTATTATGGGGATGGATCATTAAAAATATCCTGTTACCCGACCCTAACTTTACCTTCCAGAAACACCTGTTTTTCAATGTTTTTATTTTTATGTTTATCCTTGCATGTAGCATTGCTTACAGAACTATCCGTGACAAGATAATTTCAGATAATCTTGCCAAGGAAAAAGAAAATGCCTTTCTTAAAACAGAACTTTCTTTACTCCGTTCACAGGTTAGTCCGCACTTTATGTTTAACGTGCTAAATAATATGGTGGCATTGGCACGCAAACAATCAGATCAGCTGGAACCCTCGCTCATTAAGCTTTCATCGCTGATGCGCTACATGCTGTATGAAACCGGTGAAGAAAAAGTTTCGCTTGAAAAAGAAACAGAATACCTGCAGAGTTATATTGATTTGCAGCAACAACGCTTTGGGAAAAAAGTTGTTATCAATGTGAATATGTGCGCCGGAGAGCGACTATATGATATAGAACCAATGCTCTTAATTCCGTTTGTAGAAAATGCTTTTAAACATGGTACCGGCATGATAGAAAATGCACACATTGATATCAACCTGAAAGTAGAAAATAATGTGTTGTACTTTTCGGTAACTAATAAATATAATCCTGATTCAACTGAGATAAAAGATAAAGCCAGCGGAATAGGTTTGGCAAATGTAAAAAGAAGGCTAAACCTGTTGTATCAAAACCAGCACAGCATATCCATCTCAACTGATAACAACCTGTTTACAGTTTCATTAAAAATAAACCTGGCCTGATGATTAAATGCATAGCCATAGACGACGAACCTTTAGCTTTGGAATTGCTGGAAGATAATATCAGCAAATTGCCTTACCTGAAATTGATTGCCGCCTGCGATAATGCGATGGACGCCATGAAAATAATGCAGCAGGAATCGATTGACCTGATATTTTTAGACATCCAAATGCCCGGACTTACTGGTTTACAGTTTATACAAAGCATGACGGTAAAGCCCATGATAATACTAATAACTGCATACGAAAAATATGCCCTGGAAGGTTTTAACCTGGATGTTACCGATTACCTGGTAAAACCTGTTTCGCTTGACAGGTTTATAAAAGCCTGTAACAAAGCACAGCAATTATTTGAACTAAAAGCTCAACAAAAAAACCCTGCAATAACAGCTACTCCCGGTTACTTTTTTGTAAACGTAGATTATAGCCTGGTAAAAATTACTACCGCTGATATTATTTATATTGAAGGACTAAAAGACTATATAAAAATTCACCTGAAAAGCTCTCAAAGGCCCGTTGTTACCCGTATGCCCATGAAAACCATCGAGGAACAATTACCGGCAGATGGCTTTCTTCGCATCCACAAATCCTACATTGTTTCCGTGGCATTTATTACTGCCATCCGCAAATCAGGCGTTTTTATTGATGCGCTGGAGCTGCCGGTTAGCGATAATTACCGGGATGCTGTGATGGCTTTAACCGGTAAGATTTAGAGCAACTGCCTTTTTGAATATATCATTTCTTAATAATTATTACCTGAAAAATTGAATTATTTCGTCCCAAATATTTACTAAATTTGGGACGAAATAATGTAAATGCGAAGACCAATTATAGAGAATAAAGTTGCGAAAGAAAAAGGCTTTAGAAATATTTTATCCGTCCAGCAGAAGAAATAGCCATTGGAATTGCCAAAAGAACCAGGCAAGAATAATCCCTACCAGACAATGACAGAGAATACGATTTAGGGAGAAGTCCTAAAATTCGACTCCTTATTAAAACGAATTATACTCTCCGCTGCATCAAAATGTGTTATGAATATAGTTGATTAATGCAGTATCCAATCTGATGGTTCATCTTTTTGTATTGTCCCGTCCTTTAGGGCGGGGACTAAATTCTACTTTAATTCATGGCTTTAGCCAAATCTTTTGTGGCTAAAGCCATGA
>JBDUEK010000129.1:0-10702 GCA_040002495.1 Ferruginibacter sp. | reverse complement strand
AACTTTTACAAACTATAAAAGAGCTATTTAGCCCTTAACTTAATGACATTGCCCTAAAGGGGGAAAAGATGCATAGAATTAAAAAATTAATAGTAAGCAACAGATTAAAAACCATGTCAAAAGAAACAAATAATTTAACAAAGCAAGGTTCCCCTTCAGGGGACAGGGGCTTGGCAGGCGCTGCCTTACTCTCCATCGGCATCCTCGGCCTTGGTGAGGGACGCAGCACAATTTCTGCTGCCTTACAAAGTAAAAAGGTAAAGCTAAAGATGATCTGCGATCAGAACCTGGAAACCTGTCGGCAACGGGCAGACGAATTTAAAGTGTATGAATATACAACCAACTACCAGGAAATGCTGGATGATCCCGAAATTGATATCATCGCTATTTATACCCCCGATCATTTACATGCAGAACATATTAAACAAGCGTTGCTACACAACAAGCATGTAATATGCACCAAGCCATTGATCGATGATTTAAGCAAGGCAAAAGAAATACTAGCCATTCAAAAACAAACTGGTAAAAAAGTTTTCGTCGGACAAAGTGCCCGGTTCTTTGAACCTTTTAAAAGGCAACGTACAGATTTTGATGAGGGCATAATTGGTGAATTGATCACAATCGAAAGTCACTACAATGCCGATCACCGCTGGTTCCTGGAAAAGAAATGGGCACTGGAAGATTCTTTCAAATGGCTGTATGGAGGCCTAAGCCATCCCATTGATTTTATAAGATATTATATGCCCGACATTGAAGAAGTAATGGGCTATGGCATGATTAGCAGCAATGGTAAAACAGCCGGTTTAAAAAATGAAGACACCATGCACTTTATTTTCAAAGCAATTGATGGCAGGGTAGCAAGAGTGAGTGGCAGTTATACCGGGCCTACACAACCAACAACAAGGGATAGCGGCATGACCTGTATTTTAAGATGCACCGAAGGAGCCAGCCAGGCCGACTATCACGAGCTGCGTTATGCAGTAACAGATAAAACCGGTGAAGAAAAAATCATCACCTGGGGCGATAAAGCATTGAAGCATTATTTCCGGTTCGAAGGGCAAAGCCATCATGCAGGTGAGTACCAGAACTACATTGAATATTTTGCAGCATGCATCGAAAAAAATATAACAGCAAATCCTGATTTAGAATTTGGACTGGTTTCCATTGCACTATTAATGGCCATGGACAGAAGTTTGCAAACAGGTTTGCCGGTGAAAGTGAAAGACGTTTTAAAAGAATACGAACTTGAAATAGGAATATAAATATGAAATATGATCATAAATATGAAATATGAAATATGAATTATGAGTTATGAAATTTTTCCATTGTTATAGAATTCAACATTCAACATTTATCATTCATCATAATAAATAGGCATTCATCATTCAACATAGACAAATAACCATTCCGCATTAAAATTAAAAAGTGAACGAAATATACAAACACCTGGTTTCATTAGATTTTTTTGTGGTAGGCATTTACCTGCTTATACTGATTGCTATTGGCTATTGGGTAAGTTTCGTAAAAAAGAAAAACAAAGATGGTAACCTGTTTTTAGCCAACAATACACTCGGTTGGCCAAGTATAGGTTTAACCATGTGGGGCACCAATGTTGGGCCAAGTATGCTTATTGCGTCTGCAAGTATTGGTTACACAACCGGTATGGTGGCGGGTAATTTTGCATGGTATGCTTTTCCATTTATTTTTTTACTGGCAGTAGTTTTTGCACCAAGATATTTAGGTGCAAAAGTGCAAACACTTCCCGAGTTTATGGGTAAACGTTTTGGCCAGTCAACCCGCAATATTTTAGCATGGTACAGCATCATTACCATCCTTGTTTCATGGCTGGCACTAACGCTATATTCCGGCGGAATTTTAGTAAGCCAGATATTGAATTTTCCTTTGTGGTTATCTGTGTTGGTATTGGTATTAATTGCTGCATTTTTCGCAATTGCCGGCGGCTTGGAAGCCATTGCCTACACCAATGTATTTCAAATGTTATTGCTCATTGGCGTGTCGCTGGCACTTACTATTTTAGGGATACAAAAAGCTGGTGGCATCAGTGCATTGTTCCACGGCGTACCTGAGCATTACTGGAATTTATTAAAGCCAATGGATGATAAAAATTACCCGTGGCTCGCCATCGTATTGGGTTACCCGGTAATGGGTGTATGGTTTTGGTGTACCGATCAAAGCATGGTACAGTCTGTACTTGGGGCAAAAAATCTAAAGCAGGGACAGCTTGGTGCTAACTTTGTAGGCTGGTTAAAAATATTTGATGTAGCATTATTTATCATTCCCGGCATCGCCTGTTTTATGTTGTTTCCAAATCTAAAAGATCCCAACGAAGCATACATGACCATGGTTACAAAATTGTTTCCGGCAGGCTTAACCGGGCTCATCATGGCGGTATTAATTGCAGCATTAATCAGTACCATTGATTCTGCACTCAATTCATTAAGCACTGTTTTTACCATCGACATCTATGTAAAAAAATATAAGCCCAATGCCACACAAAAAGAGATTGTAAAAACGGGCAGACTGGTTGCCATCATCGGCGCAACGCTGGCCGTTTTTATGGCACTGGCCATTGACAGTATTAAAGGCTTAAATTTATTTGATGTATTCCAGGCAGTGCTTGGTTTTATAGCGCCGCCCATGTCGGTCGTATTTTTATTAGGCGTGTTATGGAAACGCACCACCACCAGGGCAGCCAACACTGTTTTATCGTTGGGTACCGTTATTAGTTTCGGAATTGGCGTATTATACCTGTGGGTTTTTCCCGCCAGCAATTATCCATGGCCACATTTTTTACTGTTGTCATTTTACATCTTTATTTTGTTGCTGGTAATGGCCATCATCATTTCTTTAACAGATAAATCGGTACAACAGGTAAATGAAAATAATGCCATCGTAGTTGCAAAGCCTTCAAAAAATGTATTATTAGCCTGGGCATTACTGGCAATTGTTATGATTAGTTTTTACATCTTTTTTAATGGACATTAATATGAATAAGTCAAAAGTCAAAAGTCAAAATATAAAAATTGAAAATCTTGAAGTAGAAATTAAACGCAGGTATATGGGCAAATGTGTTTTAATTTTTGCCTTTTTAATTTTGAATTTCGACCTTGCTTCCTTTGCACAAATGGCTACCTGGATCTGGTACCCCGGCGATTTTGAAATAAACCTCGCCAACAAAATGCAGAACCGCCGTACAGACCGCAACACATTTTTTCCACCATTCTGGAAAATGGATGCCCATTATGTACTCATGGATTTTCATAAAGAGTTTGACCTGAAAGAACCCGAAACAGTCACCGTAAATGTGGAAGGAACCTTTAACCTAAAGCTTGATGGCATTGCTGTTGAGTCAGGCATCAATACATTGAATGTACCGGCAGGTAAACATAAAATAAATGTAAAGGTCTGGAACCAGGCCAATGTGCCAGCCATATTTGTAAAGGGTAAATCAATCATGTCAGATGATACCTGGCTGGTAACGTATGAAGACAAGGAATGGATTGATGAAACCGGTAAAACATCTGATATATCCGCTACCCAATGGCTCAATGCAGGCAGCTGGAATTTCAATGATCCCTCCCAACCGCCATCTGCATTTAAATTACCCACCAGGCCAATGTACGCAATTGCAACTAATAAAAACAACAAGGAACAACTGGTAGATTTTGGCAAAGAAACTTTTGGCTTTTTAAAATTGCATGGTATAAAAGGCACAGGTAGAATAAATATATATTACGGCGAGTCAAAAGAAGAAGCCATGTCTGCAGATGATGCGATGACATTGGACAGGCTTTCGTTTTCCAGCACGGCAAACACAGATTCGGTAATGATATTATCCAAAGCATTTCGGTATGTAAACATTGTTTGCGAAGGAAATATCAGCGTTGATTCTGCCAGCATGTTATACGAATATGCGGATGTAAAACAGCGGGGAACTTTTACCTGTTCCGACGACCTGATCAATAAAATATATGATGTTTCAAAATACACACTCGAACTAAACACCAGGGAATTTTTCATTGACGGCATCAAAAGAGATCGTTGGGTCTGGAGCGGCGATGCTTACCAGAGTTACCTGATGAATTACTATTCATATTTTGATAATCCAACCGTTACCCGCACGATGATGGCGCTGCGTGGTAAAGATCCGGTAACCAGTCATATCAACACCATTCTCGATTATACATTTTACTGGTTCATCAGTGTGTACGATTACTACCTGTACACCGGCGATAAAAAATTCATTGAGCAATATTATCCACGTATGAAATCAATGATGGATTATTGTTTAAGCCGCCGCAATGAAAATGGTTTGGTAGAAGGGCTTTCCGGCGACTGGACCTTTATTGACTGGGCAACGGGTCTTAGCAAAAAAGGCGAGATCAGTTTTGAGCAAATGCTGTTTGCAAGGAGCCTGGAAACAATGTCGCTTTGTGCAACCCTTGCAGCAGATAAAGACAATGCAAACAACTATCAAAAATTGGCAACGGACATAAAAGAAAAAATATTTACCATCTATTGGAACAAACAAAAAAATGCCCTGGTGCATAGCAGGGTAGATGGCAAGCAAACAGATAACGTTACACGCTATGCAAATATGTTTGGTATCTTCTTCAATTATTTTACCGAAGAACAAAAACTGGCAGTAAAACAGCATGTATTACTCAATGATTCTATTCAAAAAATAACTACACCTTACATGCGTTTTTATGAGTTGGAAGCACTTTGTGCAATGGGTGAACAAAGCTATGTACTAAAGGAAATGAAGGACTACTGGGGTGGTATGTTAAACTTAGGCGCCACCAGTTTTTGGGAAGAATACAATCCCGATAAAAAAGGTGCTGAACATCTGGCCATGTATGGCCGCAAGTTTGGTAAAAGCCTTTGCCATGCGTGGGGAGCAAGCCCGATATATTTGTTGGGCAAATATTATCTCGGCGTTAGTCCAACCAAACCGGGTTACGAGACCTACACCATTCAACCACAATTGGGCGGCCTGCAATGGATGCAGGGCAAAGTGCCAACACCCAATGGCGACATTGAAATTTACTGTAGTACCAAACTAATAAAAGTAAAGGCCGCCATCGGAACAGGCACATTAAAGATGAACAGCAAAACAAAACCAAAAGGAAAAAATATTACAGTGAATGAAATAAGCAAAGACAAGTATGAAATTATAATTGAACCAGGCGTAGAATATGAGATAACCTATAAAGCGATTTGATGATTTACCCCAATGGCAGCTATAAGCCCCATCGGCGGTTATACTTCGCAAGGGATAAAATAGTGAGTTGGTATTTTGCTCCTCACTGGTAAAATGTACAAGAGTGCGACGCCTTTGAAGCTTAATTGAAAAACTTCTGCCTGGTTCATAAAAAAAATTGTTCATTATAAATATGAAACAGCGTTTATTATTATAAAGACTTTGTTCTAAGTACAAATATCTAGGTGTGAAATAATAATTTAACCCGGACTGGAATAGGAGACAGCATATAAAACGATCTGACGAATAACCCTGACGGCGGCTATCAGCCCCGTCAGCGGTTAATAAGGAAGTAGCGATCATTACTATAAGAACAATGATCTAAAAAGAAATTAAAAAATGAAAAAGATTTTAATGACACAGTTGGCGCTACAGTTATTTTTAAACGGCACCGCACAAAACGGTCTGGTAAATACCAACGCCAGCCCTCATGCAAAACTAACCAGTGTTGGCATGAGCGATGTGCAATGGACAAAAGGTTTTTGGGCCGAACGCTTTGCCGTTTGCCGTGATTCCATGGTGCCGCATTTATGGAAAACGTATACCAGCAAAGAGTATTGTTATGCTTTTGAAAATTTCAGGGTAGCCGCTGGTTTGGATAGTGGCCGATTTCGTGGCCCCTCATTTCATGATGGAGATTTTTACAAAACACTGGAAGCAGTGGCAGCATTATATGCATCTACAAAAGATAAAAAACTCGATGCAATGATGGATGATGCCATTGCTGTAATTGCAAAGGCACAAAAAGATGATGGATATATTTATACCAAATCCATCATCGAACAAAAGAAAAACAGCAAACGGGAAATGTTTGATGATAAGCTCAGTTTTGAAGCATACAATTTCGGCCACCTGATGACTGCCGCCTGTGTACATTACCGGGCAACAGGCAAAACTTCTTTGCTTAACATCGCAAAAAAAGCAACTGATTTCTTAATTCATTTTTATAACAATGCATCGCCGGAGCAGGCACGCAATGCAATTTGTCCTTCGCACTATATGGGCATTGCAGAAATGTATCGCACCACAGGTGATCCAAAATACCTTGCACTCGTAAAGAAATTAATTGATATCCGTGGCATGAGTGAAGGCAGTGATGACAATTCTGATCGGTTACCTTTTCGCCAGATGACAGAGGTGAATGGCCATGCGGTAAGGGCTAATTATTTATTTGCCGGAGTTGCGGATGTATTTGCTGAAACCGGTGATAAAACGCTATTGCATACACTCGATTTAATGTGGAACAATGTAGTCAATGAAAAGATGTATGTCACCGGTGGCTGTGGTGCTTTATATGATGGGTTGAGCCAGGAAGGTATTTCTTACAAACCCGATTCCATCCAAAAAATTCAACAGGCGTATGGCAAAGATTTTCAATTGCCGAATATGACCGCACACAATGAAACCTGCGCCAATGTTGGCAATGTGTTATGGAACTGGCGGATGTTCCTGCTAACCGGCGAATCAAAATATGCAGATGTGATGGAGCTTTCATTATACAACAGTGTGTTGAGCGGCATCAGTTTGGATGGCAATAAATTCTTTTACACCAACCCGTTAGCGGCATCAAAAGATTACCCGTACGATTTGCGCTGGAACGGTGGCCGTCAGCAGTACATTAGCAAAAGCAATTGTTGTCCGCCCAATACCATCCGCACCATTGCAGAGGTAAACGATTATATGTACAGCATTGGTAAAGATGGTTTGTACATCAATATGTATGGCGGCAATAAACTGAAAACAACACTCCATGATGGAACTGCCATTAAACTAAACCAGGTAAGCAATTACCCCTGGGATGGAAATATATCCATCACATTTGAACAGGCAACTGGTAAACCGGTAAATATTTACCTGCGTAAACCAGGCTGGTGCAAATCGTACCGCCTGATGATCAACGGAAAGACACCAATGGTAATAGATAAAGACAATGGCTATTTAATTGCAGGCAGAAACTGGAAAGCAGGTGATAAGATTGAATTATTATTGGACATGCCCGCAACCTTACTGGAATCAAATCCATTGGTAGAAGAAACCAGGAACCAGGTAACGGTAAAGCGTGGGCCAATTGTATATTGTTTGGAGTCTGCGGATTTGCCGCAACAAAATGTATTCAATGTAATGATTCCGGCAAACATAAAATTGCAACCAGTGCCTATGAAAATTGATATCGGTCATGTAACAGCGCTGACAGGTGAAGCCAGGTTATTACAAAACACCAACTGGAAAAATACTTTGTATAAAGAAGTCAATACCAGTACAACACCCATAAAAATAAAACTAATTCCTTATTTCGCCTGGGCCAACAGAGGGCAAACTGATATGACGGTTTGGATGCCGTTAATGAGGTAGCCCCCTAAATCCCCCAAAGGGGGACTTTAAAACACACTTATAAATGAACAGTAATTCAAATGACGTAGACTTCAAAAGCCCCTCCTTTGGAGGGGTTGGGGAGGCCATTGTTGCAACTTATTATATCGAAACACCTTTTGATCCGGAAGCGGCTGCAAAGGTATTGGCAGGTGAACAATCTTCCGGCACCTTCGTAGCAGTGCCGGGCGAAACGGCTGAATTAAAAGAACGATTTGCAGCAAGAGTGGAAAGTGTAGAGTTATTGGAAACCGTTGATACACCCGCAATTCCCGGTGCAACCAGTGCAAGCGGAAAGTATCATCGTGCAATGGTGAAAGTTTCCTGGAGCATCGAAAATTTTGGTTACAACCTCCCGGTGTTGATATCAAGTTTACAAGGCAACCTCTACGAAATAAAGCAATTCACCGGCTTAAAATTGATGAACATTGAATTGCCTGCGTCTTATGGTTACCAATATGCAGGCCCGGCATTTGGAATTGAAGGTTGCAGGAAATTAACCGGCGTTACGGGCAGGCCATTGATAGGAACCATCATAAAGCCAAGTATTGGTTTGTCGGTTGAGCAAACTGCCAGTATCGTACAAACGCTGGCTGATGCCGGTATCGATTTTATCAAAGATGATGAATTGCTTTCTTCTTCAGCCAATTCCGGTTTTAATGACCGTGTAGATGCGGTAATGAAGGTAGTGAATGCACATGCCGATAAAACCGGGAAGAAAATAATGTTTGCTTTCAACATCAGTGGTGAAGTAGATGAAATGATGCAGCGCTACGAAAAGATTGTAAACAGCGGCGGTACCTGCGCCATGATCAGCATCAACAGTGTGGGCCTGGCAGGAACAAAAAAAATATGTGATCAAAAGCAACTGGCTATTCACGGGCATCGCAATGGTTGGGGTATGCTAACAAGGCACCCCTTGCTGGGTATCGATTTTAAGGCTTACCAAAAATTATGGCGGCTGGCCGGCGTTGATCAATTGCATGTAAATGGAATAAAAAATAAATTTTGGGAAACCGATGATAGTGTTGTGAATTCAATTAAAGCCTGCCTTACACCCATGTATAATCACCCATCTGTTTTGCCGGTCGTATCATCGGGGCAATGGGGCGGACAGGCTTTTGAAACCTATCGCCGTACCAAAACGGTCGACCTGTTGTACATGGCCGGTGGCGGCATCATGGCACATCCGATGGGGCCGGCGGCAGGCGTAACTGCATTGCAACAGGCATGGAAAGCTGCAGTTGATGGAATGACACAGGAACAGGCTGCCATTGAATTTCCGGAGTTTAAAAAATCAGTTGAAAAGTTTGGCCCCTAAATCCCCTGAAGGGGACTTTTAGAATATTTAAATTGAAAAGTATTTTGACAATTGAAAAATAACAACAACATATTATTAGCTTTTTACGGTGACGATTTTACCGGATCAACCGATGCATTGGAATTTCTGTGTCGTGCCGGAGCTAAAGCAATATTATTTATAGAACCTCCAACAGCAGCACAATTAAATGCATATCCTCACCTGGATGCATTTGGTGTGGCAGGCGCAACCCGTTCAATGCCTCCGGATGAAATGGAAAAAATATTACTACCTGCATTTGAAAAGATAAAGGCTACCGGAGTAAAACATGTTCATTATAAAGTATGCTCCACTTTCGATTCTTCTCCGGCAATTGGTAGTATTGGCAAAGCAATTGACTGCGGCGCTGAAGTTTTTAAAAATAAAATCATCCCCGTGCTTGGTGGAATGCCGACGCTGGGCAGGTTCTGTGTATTTGGAAATTTGTATGCAAAAATGGGTATCGGCAGTGAAGGTAAAATTTACCGGCTCGACCGTCACCCATCTATGAGCAAACACCCGGTAACACCCATGGATGAAGCTGATCTTCGGTTGCATCTTGGCAAACAAACAAATAAAAATATCGGGCTGATTGACATTACTGTGCTTAAAAAAGAATTCGAAGAATGGGAGGCAAATGAAGAAGTGATATTGGTTGATGCCTTGTCTGAAACGCACCTTGAAAAAGTTGGGCAATGGCTCAATTATCTGCAACATGACAAACCATTGTTTTCAGTTGGTTCATCTGCAGTCGAATTGGCATTAGGCAAATATTGGTGCAATGAAAAAATACTAAATCCTGTTACGCAATGGCCGCACCTAAGTAAAGCCATTCCATTATTAGTAGTTTCCGGAAGTTGTTCGCCGGTTACAGCAATGCAGATTGCGCATGCCAAAGCAAACGGTTTTGAAGAAGTAATTATTGATGCAGTAAAAATTTGTAGTGATGGAGTCATTGATGAAGCAATCATAAATAAAGTAAACGGATTATTACAACAACAAAAAAGCACAATCGTCCACACTGGCGAAAAGCAAATGCAAAATTTATCATCAGAGAAACTGGGCACCGCCTTGGGAACAATCGCCAAAGAAGCTGCAGCAAACGGTTTGGTAAAAAGAATTGTTATTGCTGGTGGTGATACCAGCAGCTATGCGGCAAGAGCAATGGAAATTGACGCGGTGGAATTGATTGCTCCGTTAATGCCGGGAGCACCAATGTGCAAAGCCATTTCCAAAAATAAAATGATGAATGGCATGGAAGTAAATTTTAAAGGAGGGCAGGTGGGAATGGAGGATTATTTCGAGGTGATGGGAAAAGGCGGCCCCGTCTAACTCCCCCAAAGGGAAAATGCCCCCTCTAACTCCCCCAAAGGGAGAGGACCGAAATGCACAGCTTTTTGAATTGTAGATTTTAACGAATAAAAGAACGCTCTTTGATGACCAGTTAAATAAAGATCAAAAGTTGATTTGGTAGAGATAAAGATTAAAGAACCGAAATGCATAGCTTTTTGGTTTGCGGGTTTAATGAATAAAAGAACGCTTTTCGATGACCAGTTAAGTAAAGATCAATTGTCGATTTGGTAGAGATGAAGATTATTAAAGAACCAATGCACCGCTCTTTCTCCTTTGGAGAGGGAGAAGGAGGGAGGGGCCAGAAAGAGCGGCCCCCTCTAACTCCCCCAAAGGGAGAGAACCAAAATGCATAGATT
>JBDUEK010000128.1:0-11739 GCA_040002495.1 Ferruginibacter sp. | reverse complement strand
TACCTGAAATCCGCAATGATCCATTTGCATTCTAAAATATATTAATAGTTAAAAAGGAATACTTACAAAATCAATACGGTTTCCATCGTTGTCACGCCCCACTATTGCTGCTAACGTTGAGTATTTGCGAAGGCAGGGAATTCATTGCTCGTCTGCCGGTACAAATGCCCAATTGAAGATATGATGTTGAAGTTATGAACTAAAGCTGAAAATTGAACGTCAAGCCCGAGCTGCTGCTGATGCTTGTACTTAGCCGATGTCTCATTGTCCAGCCCTGCTTTTGCAAATACTTTGTTGGCTGCTGGGCTTATGGTTGGTTAACTGCTTTTAATATTTCTTGTATGTCTGTTTGTATATGCCGACGAGCATTAAATTTTTTATCAATTAATTTCTGAACTTCTAAATTCTCTTTATAAAATATTTTTAATTTTTCCTTAAAGGTGTCTAAGGCCGCATAGTTTGTCAAAAACAAGTAGGTGCCATCCGATTTTTCAAATGTGTAATATTCATGACTCGACGTATTCGGTCCACTATATTGAACATGTTGGTATAAACTTGTATTTTGTCCTTTTATAACGGGTTCAAGAAAATAAAGAGAACTGTCGCTAATCATTTTGGCTATATATATATAGTCTTTTGATTTAAACTTATACCCATATGCTTTAATTTCCATGGGAGTAAATACTTTAATCTCACCACTGCTATCTACAATTTCCACTTTCTTGTTCATATTGTAACCACCCAAAAACCCAGGTAAGTTAATTAAAGTTGAAATTGTATCATTACCTAGCGTTACGATATACCCAGGTACAGTTTTCGAAAACCCTTTTGTAAATGTAAAAATTAGAATAAAAAGAAGGCAATAATGTTTCATTGTTATATACTTGAAAGTTAACTAATTGTTTTAAGAGAGCCTTGCAGCCAATGTTTGTATTGTCGCATGTTTAAACTTACAACCTGCGGCAATGCAACTAAAATAAGCATTATTTGCGAATGATTTTATTTCGTTTTCATTATGTCACTTGTACCTTTTTGAAGCCTTCTATTCACAGCAATATCTCTTTGCGGCGCCTGAGTGATGGTAAGGATATTGCGTTTGCCGGAGATGGATTATAAATATCCAAAACGTTTTTCGTTACCAGGCGGAATGTCCTCCGCACTGCTCAACGCTCGTTGAGTGACACTTCCGAAAAGCGAATTGAGATAGCGTTTCACAAAAATCATTTGAATTCATAAACCATAACTAATTCAACCATTCCGGCGTTGGTATGCGATCTGGCAATACCAGTATTATCATAAAATCCATTTTGGACTCAACTATTCAAATACCTGAAAATAACGGTATCTCAACATTATAAATTGAATGTTGCTTTTGAATCCACACCGCTTCGTGGCCGCACAAACCGAAACTTTCAAACAATATACTGCCTGGTTAAATAGTTTATTTTAAAAACTGAAAATGTTTCGTTCGGACAGGAACCATGGCATTGGTTAAATTTATTCCATATTATAACAATTGATTTTTTTATTTCAATTCTAACTGCTTTAACAGTTTAAGTAAATGGTTTGCTTTTATTATTACAGCTAACGATCCTCTGGAATAAATATCTAAGTTAAGTTCTGCGCCACTCTTATCAACTATGGAAGTTGGTATCTTTACTTGTTGGCTTACTATTCCAATTAATTTCCCGTTGGAAATTATAGGGCCGCCGCTATTCCCTGGGTATATTGTGATGTCTGCGTAAAAGAAAGGTAGTTTTGGATGAAACATAGAAATCTTTCCAAATGTTGTAACAGGGACAACAATATTACTGGCCTGTAAAGTATTCCAACGTGGTAGTCTTTGTATTGTTGAAATATCTGGGAATCCAATTGCATTAATATCATCACCCACTTTTGATTCGAGTGATAGATCTTTATCATCTATTATTACCGGTGCATAGCCACCTTGCTTTAGTAAAGATCGTAAGTTAACAGATTGGCTGTCTTTAAGAGAAATTACACATAAATCTAAGCTATCAGATATTACGCTCTTAAACTTATTTGTATTTATCACAGAATTATTAACAGCGCCAGATAAATACATATCCAGTGGAGTTCTTATAGACACATTTTGAATTAAATAATTGGATATTGTCGGGTCAACAAGAACGTGTTTAGCAGATATTAAATACTCATTTTTGTTATACAGAACATAGACTGCGCTGCCAGATAATGTGTTTTTTTGGGAGATTAGCCTAAGCAATACGCTTTTTTCATCATCGTTATTTTTAATTCTTCCTTCTTTTTGAGCAACAAATAAACTATCATTTATTTGATTTAAACTGTACTTAGAGTGCTGACCTTCGATATTAATTACAGCTTTTGTCCAATCGTTTTTTCTTTGTCCGTTACAAACAGATGATGCAAAAAGTAAGAAGAATAATAATCTCATTATAGTTTGTTTTTTGAAGTCAAGCAAGACTTTAGATATTTTGTGTCAAGGTTTTTTGAGCCTTCAAAAGTGCTAAAATGTGTTGTCAGCAAAGAAGCCAAGCAATATTAAAACACTTATAAAAACTAAATTTGAATGTAAACGGTCTGCCCATTAATAAACGGTCGCATCGCTTGCACATAACGTTTTGTATTGTCGGATGTTTATTCTTAAAACCTGCATCATTGCAACTAAAATAGACATTATTTGCGAATGATTTTATTTCGTTTTGATTATATCACTTTTACCTTTTTGAAGCCTCCTATTCACAGCAATATCTCTTTGCAGCGCCTGTGTGATGGTAAGGATATTGTGTTTGCCGGAGATGGATTATAACTATCCAAAACGTTCTTCGTTACCAGGCGGAATGTCTTCGGCACTGCTCAACGCTCGTTGAGTGACATTTCCGGAAAGTGAATTGAGATAGCGTTTCACAAAAATCATTTGAATTCATAAACCTGGAGTTTTAACCGGATCTGGGGCAAAAGAAAATCAAAGCCAGGGTGACCTAAAAATGCATAGTTTTTTTCTCTTTATTTGTATGGATCCAATGTTTGTATCAGCCCGTTTTCATCATAGTTAATTTCAGCCACTTTAATGCTGCGAAGATGAGTAACGCCTTTACTAAGACTACTGTCATGATAAAATAAATACCACTTGCCGACAAATTCACAAATGGAATGATGAGAAGTCCAACCAACGACCGGATTTAGAATTCTGCCGCTGTAAGTAAATGGCCCATAAGGATTATCGCCCATAGCATAACATATATAATGCGTATCACCGGTGGAGTATGAGAAATAATATTTGCCTTTATATTTATGCATCCAGCTCGCTTCAAAAAAACGCCGGTCATTATCACCCTGTAATAATTGCTTACCGTTTTCATCCAGTATCAACAGATCTTTTGGCGCTTCATCAAATTCCAACAGGTCGCTGGTAAGTTTTGCCACTTTTGCACACAAGGCTGGTTCGTTATCTAATGGCAAATGCGCTACGGGGCTGTCTGCTTCTGTTGCATTAAACGTACCGTTTCTCCAACGCTGCAATTGCCCGCCCCAGATGCCGCCAAAATACATGAAGTAAGCTCCGTCTTCATCTTTAAATACCGCCGGATCGATAGAAAAACTATTTTTAATTGCTGCAGGCTGTGGGATAAAAGGCCCCACAGGAGAGTCGCTTACAGCAACACCTATTCGAAAAATACCATCGTACGCTTTGGCAGGAAAGTATAAATAATACTTCCCGTTTTTCTCTGCTGCATCCGGCGCCCACATCTGTTTCTCTGCCCAGGGCACATCTTTTACATGCAGTGCCAAACCATTATCAGTGGCCTCGTCATCCGGATTACCCATTGAAATTACATGGTAATCTTCCATGGCGAAATGGCTGCCCAAATCGTCGAATGCTTCACCAGCATCTACATCATGGGAAGGGTAAATATAAATTTTTCCATCAAACAAATGCGCCGATGGATCGGCCGTATAAATGTGGGTTACCAGGGGCTGCGAAATTGCCCGCTCGTTTAAATTATCAAAGTCGATGTGTTGTATACTATCTTCTGGCATATTGGTTTTATTTACTACGTCTTTGTTTTAAATCAGCTTCTATTTGTACTTCCATTTTTTTATTTATTTCATAAAAAAACAATAACCCTACTCCTAACAAAAACGGAATGGAAGGGAAAATACTCACCAGCAATTTTGTGCCATTTATTGCAGATTCGGTTTGAGCAGTTCCGCTTTTAGGGACATAATGAAAAAGCCCGAGTATCCATGTAAGCAATGCGCTTCCAATACTTAAGCCTCCTTTTAAACCCACCATCATAGCAGAAAAAATAATAGCAGTAGCCCGGCGGTTATTTTTCCATTCGCTATAGTCTGCCACGTCGGCAATCATGGCCCACAGCAATGGTATAGTGATGCCGTAAAAAAAGCCGTGTAAAATTTGTGAAGCAAACATTAATTCAACAGATGTAGACGGGAAAAAATAAAACAACTCAATAAAAATAGTGGAGATAAACAAAGCAATACCAAACACATCTCTTTTACCATATTTGTCGGCAAAGCGTTTAGAGAGTGTAATGCCTACAATCATAAAAATAATACCGCCTGCATTAAATAAGCCGAAGCCTGCCGACACAGGATCTTCGCCAAAAAAGTTAATGCCTATACCTGACAAGAATTTAAGAAATGGATTTATAAAGTTAGTGAGGCTTTCTTTACTCACATAATTTTCGAAGTAATAAACATAAGCTCCACCCTTCATTGCCAGCGTAATAAAAACCAGCAATGTAAGCACCAACATAATTATCCACGGCTTATTTTTTACCAAGTCTCCAACATCTTCTTTTAGTGTTGATTTTTGTTCGGGCTTAGGTACAATACGTTCCCTGGTTGTAAGGAAAGTTATGAGCAGCATCACTGTGCCGATAATGGCTAACCAGGTCATCACTTTTTCTATGCCGATTGCCTTATCACCCCCGCCTGCTGATACTATAATGGGCAGCATAAATACCTGTACAAAAAACTGGGCAAACATTACTGCCACAAAACGATAGGCAGACATGCTGTTGCGTTCCTTCATATCACCTGTTATTACGCCACTTAAAGCAGAGTAAGGAAGGTTGTTGGCTGCGTATAGTAACAATAACAATGTATAAGTTACCACTGCATAAATCACTTTTCCTTTGTACTCAAAATGAGGAGTGCTAAATGCAAGTAATGCAACCACCCCCAATGGTATGGCCGTCAATAATATCCAGGGCCTGAACTTCCCCCACCTCGAATTTGTTCTGTCGGCAAGCGCACCAATCATCGGGTTAAAGCCAAAGGCTGCAATAAGCCCTACCGTTAATATAATTGCAGATGCATCGTTTGTTTTAAGACCATAGATGTCGGTATAGAAATAAGCCAGGTAGGTTACCAATGTTTGAAATACCAGGTTGGCGGCAAGATCACCCAGGCTGTAACCAATCTTTTCCTTTACCGTTAATTTTTGAGATTCGTTTTGCATTAAAAGTGATTTAAGTCGTTGGGTTGTTAAATATATTATTTTGCTAAAGCTACTACTTTGTAAAATGCCGGCTTGGGTTGAAAATTACGATCAAACAATAACGGGTAATTTGTTCTGCCTCGTACCGGCCATCCGTTTAACCAGCTTTGCCCGTCATCTACACCCCAAAAAGTTACTCTTGAAATATTGTCTTTATGTTTTAAAAAAAGTTTAAACAATGCTTCATAGTCGTTGGCCAGTTTTTGTTGCACACTATCCGGCAAGCCATTTACATATGGGTTAGCGTTGGCAGTTGACTCCATTCGTTGGTTTACATCGGCCCCCTGCGTATTGCGTGGCAGCACTTCAATATCCAGTTCGGTAAACATCACTTGTATACCTAACGCAGCGTATTCCAAAATACTTGCTTCAATATCTTTAAGCGGCAGTCTTCCCAGGTGCCAGTGGCCTTGTATACCCACGCCATCAATGCGCACACCTGCAGCCTGTATCTTTTTTATAAGGGCAATGCAACCGGCACGCTTTGCAGGTAGTTCATTATTATAATCGTTATAGTATAATTGTGTATTAGGAGCAGCTGCCTGTGCTGTTCTAAAAGCTTCGGTAACAAAATCATCGCCCAGCTTTTGCAGGAAAATGGATTTCCTCATCGTACCATTTTCATTGAGTGCCTCGTTTACCACATCCCATGAATATACTTTTCCATCATACCGACTGGCAACGGTTGTAATATGGTTGGTAAAAAAAGTTTTGAAAGAATCTACACTTTGTATCCTGTGGGCAAATGCAGGCAACTGGCTGTGCCAAATCAATGTGTGTGCATTTATTTTTATATCATTCTTTTTACAATAGGCAACCATCTTATCTGCCATGTCAAAATTGTAGGTATCCCATTGCGGATGAATGATCTCCGCCTTCATAATATTTTCCGGTGTTGCCATATTAAACTGTTGCTTTATCAGCAGGTCAGCCTTAGGATCTCTTTCTTCTATTTCTCCATTATTAAGTGCCGTTCCAATACCGAAATCATTTTTAAAAACTTCTTTTAATGATGGAGTACCGGTAACAGCCGTATTTTTTTTTGTTGATGAACATGCATTCAGTAAGGTTACAACACATGCCAATATCAATAATCTGTTGCTTTTCATTTTTATTTTATTTAAGATGATTATTTGCTTCTATTAAATTTTTTACACCGTTGGTAGTCAGCAGTTTTTTATGCTGTCAAAATCTACAACTGCTGCTGATCTAACCGATATTGAATTCATTTGTTGCTATTTTTTAATTGAGATAAACATTGCTTTAAAAATCTGTCGGGTGCATTTATAATTGTCGCAAGAGGTGTCATCTTTTAGCCAAAACTTTAAAGTTTGAAGTGAATTAAAAAAGATGACACCTCTATTTTTAGGCAGCGACAATTTTAAATGCACCCAATCTGGCGGCACCAACTCTGCGCATTGTCAATAAAATTTATCATATAAAATTATTGTTGTCCGACTAAACTCCGGTATTCGTTGCTACGCCTGAATGACCTCACCCCAACCCCTCTCCAAAGGAGAGGGGCTAGAACTTCGAACCAGTAAGAGTTGTAGCGATATTGTATATTTTTAGTCGGACAATAGTGATACAAAATATCTATTTACCTGCAGCAAAAGAGATACTGTTATTATATCATTCAAACACCGCCGTAAATCCGTCATTTCCTTTTAATGTAACAGTCATTTTACCGCTTGATGGCACTATGATATCTTTCTGTTCAAATGAAGGTTCATCGCTACTTGCCATTCCCGAAGCAATTAATTTTCCCTTTTTATTTTTTAAAAAACTTAAATCGAGCGACAAATTCTTTTCTAAATTTTCGCCATTCAATCCTGATACATACCATTTATTGCCCGACCTTCTCGCCATTACATCCAGCTTGCCCGGATAGCCATCAATGAATTTTACGTCATCCCAGTAATTGGGCAGCTTGCGCAAAAAATCTTTTACATATTCCGGCACATGCTCCATTCCATCCGGACTTTCTGCATAATGTTGAATGCCGGATAAAAAAATAACAGCCGTTGCAAGTTCGTACGCAGCGGTGGTTACACGCCTTCTACCCGGAATTTTATAAAGGTTCATGGGTGTAAAATCCATTGGGTCAAAGTTGTTGCGGATCATGGCACTTGCTATCATGTGTTGTGGTGCTACATTTGCATCCCGCTGATTAAAGGTGATCATTTCGTAGCCCAATACCGCTTCGGTAGTCATCAGGTTTGGATATGTGCGTTGCCAGCCACGAGGCAAGGTTGCTCCATGAAAATTACATAGCAGGTGATAAGTAGCTGCATCGGTTAAAATAGCTTCGTAGTAATTGATCATTGATTGCCCATCGCCGCCGAAGAAATCAACTTTAATGCCTTTGATGCCCATGGATTGCAAACGGGAAAATTCTTCAACACGGCTTTCGTGTGTAAGCAATTTACTATGCGGGGTAAAGTTTACCGTGTTCCAGTCGCCGGCAGAATTGTACCAAAGCAGTATGCCCACAGCTTTTTGTTTACCATAATCTGCCAATAATTTTATAGAATCGTAGCCAATCGTTTTGTCCCAGTTAGCATCTACCAGGCAGTATTTCCAATGCATGTCTGCCGAAAAGTCTATGTACTTTTTTTGTACACTGTAGATGGTAGAATCGTCTTTCTTTAAGATCCAGCTCCAGGATGATTTGCCGGGCTTGATAAAAGATGCATCCATTTTTTTTGCAGGCCTGGCAAGGTCCGTGCCAAGGGTAGATTCCATGATTGTTTTTAGCGATCCGATTGCAATAATTCTCCAGGGTGTGGCCCAGGGTAATGTTGATTCTGGATTTAATGCACCATTGGTAATTTTTTCCGGTGCTTCAGGAAAATTGATTTTATACTCCCCGCCGGGTGAGTTTTGTTGCAATGCAGTGCCACAATAGGTTCCACCCAGGTCAGCTTCGGTAAGCATGATCCAGGTATCATTGTATTTAAACAGTGCCGGGTAAATCCATCCATTAGGGCCGGGAGAAGGATTGCCCACCGGTTGATCCATTTCGTAATGGGCTTCGTAAGAGGGATTGGAATGTTCAAAGCCAGACTGTGCTTCTGTTTTTGGCTGCAACCAGGCTTTTGTTCCTTCAAAAAAATGAAAGGTAGTAGCCTCAGAACTGATATGTTTTACATCAACAGATTTTTCCGGGAATGTATACCGGAAAGCAACACCATCATCAGACACCCGAAAAATAATATTCATCTTTTTACCGGACGATCTTTTAGTTTCTATGGTTCTTTCGGTAGCATTGTAAACGATGTTTTTCTTTTTGGCATTGAGTGTTGTGTAATGGTCTGTTACAATTTTTGGCGGGGATACATTGATTACTTTTAAATTGTTCGAAAAGTCTTCATCGTCACGTATAACACCCAACTTTGAATCCTTCAATACAGGATTTCCTTTATAAGAAATTGTATACACAGCCTGCTGGGGATTACAGGTAACAATAATATTTTTATTCGGGCTGCTGATTGTGTAAGACTGTGCATTGCAAAACAGCAACCTTGTGCAGAACAGGCTTATCAACATGATGTATTTCACAACTTTCATATTTTTTATTTGAAGTATATTTTATTTTTGTTGGTTCATTAAAATATTGCGCACTGTATCTATTTGTCTTTTGTAATGCTTCCTGAAATATGGAAATAATCAAAGTCTGCAAAGCCGCCCACCATTTTTGTCGCGTAATTAAATAATGTAAATCGATAGCCAATAAATTGCGGAAGGGTATATGTCATTTTTAGCGCTGTGCCAACTGGCATCCATACTTTTCCATCCAGGCTGTAAAAGAAATGAGCGGTATCTTTTTTATCATTGAAATTACACTCCACTTTAAGGAACACGTTTTGTTGACTGATAGGAATAACCTGTGCTTCTTCAGGCATTCCGGAGCTGGCGTTGATCATAACAATGCTTTTTGTATTATCCGCTACCCTTACTCCCACTTGTCCAAAATTCTTTTGCAACAATGCCAGGCCTGCAAAATCTCCATCTTTCATGTTGGATACATCAAGTGATGTAATACCAGTACATACAGGGCCAATTGTACGTTGGGTTAATGAATTTCTTGCCATTAAAAAAGAAGTATCAACCCTGCCTGTCTTCAATCGCAGGTAACCTTTTCTGTCAGTAACCGACCATAAACTGTTATCGGGATTGTGGTTCCACTGCCAAACTAACGGTAACGTAGCTTTGTTTTTATTATAGCTGAATTCATCGGATGCAACAATGCCTGGAATTAAACTTTTATTTACGGGCAAATCCAATGTTTCGGGCACTTTTCCGTCTACTCCTAACACGGGCCAGCCGTCTTCCCATTTAACGGGCACCAGGTAAGGAATGCGGCCTACTGCTCCATAATCACGGAATAAATAGGAATACCATTTGCCATCGGGCATATCAATTAAACCACCCTGCGCCACCCCCAGATCCTGCAACCCAATTTTGCCTTCCCATGGACCGGTAATTTTATCTGCCCGGTGAATAACAACTGTACGCATACCGCTGGGAGGCCAGGTGATATTGAACAAATAGTACTTGCTGTTTATTTTATAAAGTTGAGAACCTTCCGCTCCCAGTCCTCCCCGCTTGCCTGCTACCTGGCTGGGGGCGCTTGCATTTTCAATCAATACCTGGTTAATGCCGCCTGGCTTTACGCCTGATAAATCCTCATTTAATTCAAGTAGGTTGAGTTTGCCTGCACCGTATACCAGGTACACTTTTCCATCATCATCAAAAAACAATGAATGGTCATGATAAGATGGTTCAAAAGCTATGCGCTTCCAGGGGCTCTTTTCAATATTTTTTGTGGAATAGATGTATGTTTTTCCCGAGGTGGAAGAAAAGGTACTTACATAAAATGTTCCATTATGATAGCGTATGCAACTTGCCCAGGAGCCACGGCCATACGCAGTTTTTCCATTTTGTAAATTCAACGCATCAATATCAGCGAGTGTGTCATAAGCATAGTTGATCAGCTTCCAGTTTACAAGGTCGGTTGATTTCATAATAGGCACACCCGGAGCCATGTGCATGGTAGTGCTGCTCATGTAGTAATTGTTTCCTACACGTACCATGGACATGTCGGGTACATCCGCATAAATAATTGGATTTTGTGCGGTACGTTTTTGCTGGCCGGATGCATTGTTACTAAAAACAACTGCAATCACTACTGTAATACATGAGACAATTTTTTTCATCTTTTTATTTTATTTTATTGTTGTCCGACTAAACTCTTGTATCCTTTGCTACGCCTCAATTACCTCACCCCAGCCCCTCTCCAAAGGAGAGGGGCTAGAACATTGAACCAGTAAGAGTTGTAGCGATATTGTATATTTTTTGTCGGACAATAGATTTTATTTATACATTGGATCGTTGCCGCTATATCGCAGGTATTTAAATGAAGCTTTATTGTTACTGCTTTTACCAGATGATGTTGTGTACATTCCAAAAATGCATCCAATGAAACCACCTGCATCGTGTGTGCTTAAGAATTTACCGTCAACATTATCTTTAAGCAGCACCCATTTATCAGGTGCTGTTGCATAATAAAAATCATATACGCCTCCACGGGCATCAATGCGTAAGCCTAATTTTTTATCTGTATTTATAATTGGCGTGGATGCCAACACATCCAATGATTTTTCTTTCCTGTTGCTTTTATATAAATTCAAAACAGGTTTGCCCTGCTCTACTGTTTTAGCCATAAAATAAAAATGATTTTCATTCTGGAAAATAACAAGGCCTGCTTTTTCATTTTCTGATTGTGGTAAAAAATCTAAAGCCGTTTCCGCACTGCAGAATAAGTGCTGCTGGCGTTTGCCAATAAAGGAAGGAACGCCGTATTCCATAATGGTTTCCGGTTTCAGTTTTAAAGTAAGCCCGGCATTTTTACTTAAGGAAAAAGAACTGCTGTCGGCACTTCTTAAAAACATTAATGCAGGATCCAGTTGCTTTTCAAACTTTATGGTGTATGCAAAATTGCCGGTTTGAGGCAAGGCATTTTTTTGCTTTATTTCTTTAAAATTCACATCATAACTATACTTTACTTCTTTGCTGTCAGGATTAATTACCGGCCAGTCGTTTACCCACTTTACCGGCGCAAGAAATGTTTCTCTTCCTGTATTGTAAAAATCGCCGGTGTAAGGCCTGCAAGCTAAAAACACTGCATAAGTATTTCCATCGGGGCCTTC
>JBDUEK010000127.1:0-11751 GCA_040002495.1 Ferruginibacter sp. | reverse complement strand
AATAAACCAATTAGATTAATCACAAATAAGGGATAGCTAAACGCCTATACCTAAAACTTTATTTCTAAAGATTTTTTTTTGTCACAAATGTATCGGTTGTCTCGAATTGATAATTCGATCAATTGCATACTACTCATTAAAAAATGTGTACTGTTCATCTAAAAAAGCAAAACCAAACAAATAGCTATCTTTTAATTCAAAATAGTTAACCAAAAAACGCTTTTGTAAATTAATTGCAAATTATTTTTTTGAAATAGTGTTTGCGGCTATTAACCAAATTTCGACCAATATATGAATATGCCAGGTTTTGTATTATGCAACACCTGTAGTTTTTAACCTGGGAATCTTTAAAAAGAAGCTTTTTCCATTTCAATAAAAGCTGGTTGAAGATGAGTGTAAATTTCCACCATGAAAAAGGAAAATTAATGCTATGAAAAGCAAAATATCTATATTATATTGTATTCATTTTTATTAACATTTAAAAATTAAAGCTATGTCATTCAAAGCAAGACTTAAAATGGGAAGTTTAGACAATGTAGAAGTTATTACCTGTAGTTACAGCATGCACAGAGATGTAAATGAAAAAGGCCGTCCGGCTTCACACGTGTATGGCGGAACTGTAGATGTGGTTATCAATTCTACCGATGATACTTCTATTATTGAGGCAATGGTAAATAACCAGCATAAGCCAATAGACGGCACGATAACCTTTTTTAAAGATGAGGAAGATGCCAAGATGAAAGAACTATCTTTTGAAAAAGGATACGTTGTCAATTTTTCTGAGACCTTTGATACTATCGGCGCCAAAGCAATGCTGATAACTTTTACCGTATCTGCAGAAACAATAAAAATCGGCGGAGCTGAACATAAAAATGAATGGCCTCAAAAGTAAAACAGTAATTTTCAAGGGCATTTATTATTAGCAATTTTTTGTAAATTCGGTTTATCATAATTTCTTGTTTGTTTGCGGTTGCCTGGTTTTCTGTTCCAGCTTTCTCTCCTTCATGTTTATTTAAAAAATAGTTATGGAATATTTAGTTGTTGCTGAAGTAGAAGTAGACGGAAATAAAATAAAACACTTTACAAGCGTACAGCTCAATCAGAAGTTCAACAGCCACCATGAATTTGTAATACGGCTTAGCCATGATGTGCTCGAATCATTGGGATCGTTTAGCCTGGGCAACTCACAAAAAAATATTGGGAAACCAGTATTAATAAGGCTTCAGCAGAGTGATGATTCCGGTAAAACAGCTTACGAATTCAGGGGCATAATTTGTGAAGTGCGTATGGAGCAGTCTGGAAACGCTTCATCAGATATTGTACTGGCTGGTTACAGCCCTACTATTTTATTAGAGAATGGGGAGCATCTTGCATCGTTTTATAAAAGCGATCTCAAGAAAATCGTAAAAAAAATAACCAACCCTTTGGGGCAGGTAAGTTGTGAGGTAAAAATAAGCCCGCAATACAAAAACCCCATCACCTACATGTGCCAGTATAAAGAGAGTGGCTTCCATTTTCTTAACAGGCTTTCTGTAGACTTTAGTGAATTCTTTTTTTACGATGGACAAAACCTGAATTTTGGCAAACCACCTTCTCAAAAAAATATCGACGTTACTTACGGAGAAGACATTAATAGTATGCAGTTGGCTTTGCGGATATTGCCAATGAGTTTTTCCAAATACTCTTACAATTCAAAAGACGATAAAATAATCAACTATGATGCGCCTGCTTCGGTAGATGGATTAGGTCAGTATGCAAGCTATGTTTTGAAGGAATCCAACAAAGTTTTTTCAGAGTCTGTTAACCAACCCCTCAAACAACGTGTTGAAAATAAAAGTGACCTGGAAAATTTTGTAAAAAAGCAAAAGGCGGCGATGGCTTCCCGGCTGGAAGTATTGACCGGTACAAGCTTTAATCCAGCCATCAGCATAGGGTCTGTAATGAATGTAAAGGTTTCAAAATTTACCAATAACTCTTTTGTAAAGGAAGATTATGGTAAATTTTTAGTTATTGGTATTGAGCATAACATAAACGAGAATGGTAAGTATGTTAACAGTTTTGAAGCCATACCATCCACAGCGGAAGTGATACCGGTAACCGAAATAATTACTCCCATTGCTGAACCGCAAATAGCCACGGTAAAAGATAATAAAGACCCGGATAACCTTGGCAGGATACGTGTGCAAATGCTATGGCAGCAAAAAGATAACCAACTGACAGACTGGGTAAGGGTGATGACACCCGATGCCGGCAGCAGCGGCCAGGTTGCTAAAAACCGTGGTTTTGTGTTTATCCCCGAAGTAGGCGACCAGGTATTGTTGTGTTTCCGGTATAATGATCCAAACAGGCCCTTTGTGCTAGGTAGTATTTTTCATGGAAAAACGGGAGGTGGTGGGGGAGATACCAATAAGACGAAGAGTTTATCGACGAGGAGTGGGCATACAATAGAGCTGGATGATGCGGATGGGGCGGAGAAGATTACGATTAAGGATAAGAATAAAAATACAATAGTAGTGGATACGGTAGCAGACAGTATTACAATATCTGCAAATAGTTCTATAGAAATGAACGCACCTTCTATAACTTTAAATGCAACAACTATAAGTATGTTGGCAAAAGCGGCTATTACAATGAATGCTGGCGGAGCTATAGAAGGGGCAGCTGGAACGATGGTGACATTTGGCGCTGGCGTTTCGAGTTCGTTTATATCGGCTATGGATACCGTAATTATGGCGGGTAAAATGCTTTCTGCATCAGGTGGTAAAAATGCAAAAATTGGTTCAGGATCGGGGGCTAGTATTGAATTAGAAGCAAAAGGGAATGCAAAATTTAATAGCCAAAAGAAAATGGATATTTCATCAAAGGAATCTACAATTTCCGGAACTGATAAAGCTACTCTTAAATCAACTAAAACTACAGTTGAGGGGTCTTCAAAAGCTGTTGTTAAAGGAAGCCAGGTTGATATTAGTTAACCCAAAAATTTAAATTAATGGCAAAGGATGACGAAATGGTTGTTGAGGGTGCTACCATAAAATGCACAATGGGAGATAAAAGCACTACTTTAAAAGTAACAAGCAACATGACCTATAAAATCGACGGTAAAAAGGCAGCAACCATGATGGATTTTGCGCCTGGTGCCAATTTGTTTCCCCCCGTTGCAACATTTGGTACTTGTAAGCCTTTTAAGGCAGTTCCCCCACCCGGATGTTTATGTACACCCATACCAGCTGGTCCGTGGTTGAATACATTTACGAAAAAGAAGATTGGTGGTAAGCCGGGAATAAAAGGCGATGCAAAACTAATGTGTACAAGAGGGGGAGGAGTAATTACTTTTGAAGATTCCGGTCAGTAATAAATTTTTAATAAATGGGATTAGCTGCACGTAAGGACGCTAAGGTTTATTGCACTTTTTGTAAAAAGAAAGTCATTCACAACCCGGATTTTTTAGGGATAGGGACCCATGTGGGGAATGGAGAAGCCTTAGGAAATGCAATAATGAAATCCAAATACGGAAATAAACCAATTAGAGAACATCCCCTTTCAATGCCCAAGGGAAGAGGTTATTGTGCGCAGGCACATCATTTGATTTGCTCAGAAAGTATGGATAACAGGGATTGGGCCAGGATTTGCAAAAATTTTGGATATAACATAAATCATAAAAGAAACGGCATTATTTTACCTGCTGACATGAAAGTTGCTTGTCAAGAAAAAGTACCACTACATAAGGGTAATCATGAAGACACTCTTACCCATATAAAGAGGGTTAACTATGTACAAGCTGTTAAACGAAAAATTGATCCAATTTTAGATGATGCCAAACAACAAGAATATTGTAAAAAACAAAAAGATATCATCGCAAGATTAAATAAAACGAGTAAATCAATATGGTTAAAATTGGAAAGCTTTAAGTGGACAATAACGTATGATGGCAAACATTATAGCCCCGGTAGTAGAAAGGGGTGTTTGAATGCGAGAGGATTAACACGTAAACGAAAGATTGAAGCTCGTCAAAAAAAATGTAAGGATGACAGAGACCATCAGATAAATATAAATGTTAAGGGTAAATACTTTAAAGAGCAATAAAAATTGAAAAGTCAATTCACATATTATATAATTACTAGTAAAGTTGATGAAAATACGCCTTTACTTTCAGAAGAAACCAATTCTCCTGATTACTTATATGAAAGAAATGAAATACAAAATCCTAAACTGATCCTTTTTAAATTTGGAAAACCTTTACCCCAAAGACCAATATTAGGAGACTATTTATCTTCACCCAATTCAGTCATATCTAAAAAAATATATGATATTATAGCCCCATGTAAAATTGATGGTATACAACTATTGCCCTCAAGAATAAGAGGACTCAACAATGAGATTTATTCGGATTATTGGGCAATTCATGTTTTTAATCGTATCAAGTGTATAGATTTGAAAGCTTCGAAATGTATTTATGAAGATAATATGCTTGATGATATAGAAAGACTTGTTTTAGATGAAAAATGTTTAGACGAAATCCCAATGGCAAAAAGGCTTGTCTTTCGGTTAAAAGAAGACAGGTCTTTTGAATTATATCATAGCTCATTAGTTGATGCAATTATGTCCATAAAACCTAGCGGCATAAAGTTTATAAATATCGAAGAATGGAATGAAGAAAGTATTTTTGAGGATTAACTATGGCAATTTGGACACTAGAAGCAGATTACGATTTTACGACATTTGATTTTTCATCAGATGGAGACAAAATATATTTTGATTTTTTGGTCAAAAATTATTTTGAAGCCTCTAAGTTGATCGCTCAAAACTGGCGTCCATTGAATATGATCAGAAATGAGCCCAAAAAACATCCTGATTTTTTTGAGATAGGAAGTTCAGATGTAATTGCTATTAGTAAAGCGGCTGTTGATACTTTAAAAGATTCCTTGAATGATAATGTGGAACTATTAGAAATAGAAACGGATGCAGGAAAGTATTATGCGATGAACATTTTAAACTTTGTTGATTGTTTAAATAAGGAAGAGTCAAAATATGAAGCAACTAAAGGAGGTACAATAGTGAAATATTCACTGTTAGTCTTTGATGAAGAAAAACTGAGAGAAAATAAAATTTTCAAAGTTCCGGAAATGCCGTTTTGTACATTTGTTACTGATGAAATTCGAGAAACATGTGAAGAAAAGTATTTGAGGGGGCTATTTTTTGATACTGAAATAAACCTGGTTTGGTATTCTTAATAATCACTTTATGATATTGAAATATTATGGATAATCCGAGCAAATTTAAGTTTCCGGTTTTTGTCATAAAAAAAGTTCGGCCTCTTGTAAGAAAAGATAATAAAGTTTTTGCTTATGAAATAATTGCAATCACTGAATTTGAAGAGTCATTTAAAATCTATGAGACCAAAGGGCTTAACCTTAGTGAATACATTAATAAAAAAGTGGAATGCTTAGTAGAAATTACAAATGGTAAATTTGAATATAGAGATAATAATGAAAAGCCTCCTGAAGATGTCACTAGTTTTTATTATCAATGGTTTAAAAGACCCTATGAATTTTTTCCTGAACTAGTAGAACTTAAAAATGATCTGCATGAGGCGAATTCTTTAAATGAAAATGATTTAACTAAACATTTTAATGATACTGCTTTAAAACTATTTAGTAGTTGGGGATTAAATGGGCTCAATATAGACAAATACCAGGCAAAACCTTTGTTTAATTCATCTTTAGGATTTTTTTTATTGAATGAATACGAGTTTGAAGAAGAAATTGAAAATCTCGAACTAAACGAAGAAGTATATATCAGAATTGATGAATTATTTTTAAGGGGAATACGCCCAATTGAACCAATCACTCAATCAGAACAGCAACAATCCGCAAGTCAACCGAAGCCACAATCAGCCTTGCCGGAACCCGAAAAAGCGGAAGCACCTGAAGAAAAGAAAAGAAGAAGAACCTTTTTCTTTGATTAAAAATTGCCATTAATTATAAAACTTCAACCCATGCATCTCAACGATTACATCCAGGTAAAAGGCTGCATCACCCAGCAAAAATATATTAAAGGAAAATCAACTGCAGAGTTGGAACGCATATTGGGATTTAAAACCGGCAGGTTGCTGGCAGGATTTGTGGTTGCGGCGTTGGAGCAGGTACCCAATAACGACCAGTTTGAATTATTGGGTTACACACAGGTTGCCGAACACCGTTTTGGAGAAGAGGCAACAAAGGGGTTGGATATTAACAAACTAAAGCAAATCGTACAGCAAAATGTTTTTACGGTAGCGGGCAATAACAGGCTGATTAAAGTGCTGCCCAATCAGCCGCACCAGCGGTTTATGAGCAATGAAGAACAGTATCCACCTGGGCTGGGAGTGCCACAATGGAAACTAGTGAAGCCCGTTTATGCAAGGGTGATATCTGTGGTTAAGTAAAACGAAAGGGCCGCAGGTTAAAGGTTTGTAAACCTGTAAAGTAAAAACAAAATTACTGGGAAAAATAAATGGAATGGTGAAAAAAAGAATTTCTGTTGACTGTAGGAGCCAATTGCTAACAGCCTATGAAAATGATAAAATTTTATTTGAATTTCATTGTGTTACTGGTGATGCAAAACATCCAACGCCTAAAGGGAAATTTAAAATCATTGGAAAGGAAAGGATATATAGAAGTAAAACCTACAATGCACAAATGAACTTTGCGTTGCAAATTACTACCGACGGCGTTTTCATTCATGAAGCGTATAATTTTAGTGAAGACCCCAAAAATCA
The DNA here is from genome assembly GCA_040002495.1 of Ferruginibacter sp. Classification (GTDB taxonomy): domain Bacteria; phylum Bacteroidota; class Bacteroidia; order Chitinophagales; family Chitinophagaceae; genus Ferruginibacter. The sequence goes on along the minus strand of JBDUEK010000127.1, from coordinate 4,994 downwards.
AAGTGTATTTGCACGGGTTATATCAGATACCACTGCACCCGTAATCTCCAAAAGCCGTAGTTGGTTTCCATCGCTTGGCGATAAAGAAATTGGTATTGGTAATATCAATTTAATAGGTTCTCATGGTTGTATCCGCATAGCACATTCAAATGCAGTAAAATTGTTTGATTGGGCAGAAACAAAAATGCAGGTAGAAATAAAGTGAATAGAAGGCACTTAAAGAAAACCGTAAGCGTGGTTCATCACAAATAAGTACTTAATCCCAAAGTAGCATTATAATCATTTTCCTTAGTGGCCAGCCTGGTTGTTTTGTTTCCTTTCTGCAATTCAAATTCAATAAATGTTTCCACATGTACGGGTAATAAGTAGTCGCAAAGTAATTCAAGGATTTTACTATTTCGGGTACCCGGCGAAAACTCTTTAAGCTGCTCGTTTGTCAATGGGCCTAATGTTATTTTGATTTCATCTTCACCACTATAATATACTTCATTCCCTGTAGTAAAATTTACGCCAAGCATTGCATCAGCTAACGTAGAATAAACCGGCTTTTCCGACTTGAATACTTGTTGTGGTTGCTCAGTTATTTTTACCGGCAATAAAAATATCATTTTAAAAATAGCGGATGCTATGGTATAGTCATCACGTATATCATGGATAAGCGGCAGCAGTTGCAGAAAAATATTTGACTGATTGGTATTCAGGAATTTAAAAATTTCCCAATGGCTGGCAAAAATGCTTAACAGTTCACTGTAGTGAACGCTTTTATCAAGCCTGCCTTCATAAACAGCCATTTGAATACGAAGGTGGTTGATGGCAGCTTCATAGGGTAAAAAAAAGCGACGGGCATTACGTTCTTCTATGCGCTGTTGCTTTATAAAATTTATCACTTCTCTTTCGGTAGTAATCGATTTGGGTGCTGCAGGCGTATGGAACAATCCTTCGGGCAGCATATCATAAATACCTTCCTTGTGTGTTTTTACCAGCGTATATTCCTTATGATTATAATCAGAAGTCTCTTCTATAACTGCTTCCACATCTTTGCTATAGGTACGCTTTTGCGGCCCCAGCAAAATAATCATAATCTGCTCGGGATTAATGCCATTGTCCACCATTTCAGCAGCCACTACTTCCGCCTTGAAATCTGTTTCAAGTCCGGCCAAAGTGTCTGAAATTCCGGGTTGCTTCATGCGTGCTAAATTATAGGTTGGGAATGGGCAATGGTAATTTTTTTATTTTTGACTTTTGACTTTTTATTTTTAACTTTATCCTTAGTTTACCTTTTCCAGCAATACCCGGTAACGACTGCTCATTCCTGATCGTGATTGCAATTTGGAATGCAACTGATCCAGCAACAACTGCCATCCTTCTTTATTTAATTTATCCCCCGGCAAAGGTGTAATTACGATATCGATTGTGCGCCGGAAACTTTCTTTTGGCAGTGGTGACAATTCAAATCCTTTTTGGATAGAAATATTGCTGATCCTATCGCCTAACTCATGATGGCAAATATTGCGGATGTCTTCTTTTGTAATTATCCTGTTACGGGTAATTAGTCCATACCTGAATGCATTTAAACGTTCTTCGGGTTTCAACCTGTTTTTGCCGCCTGTTGTTGTTGACATTAATACTAAAGAATCTCCCTTTACTTTACTGCCCTGGAATTGTTGCATACGAGTACCAGAACGTAGGCCATTGGCAGACTCAGCCAACGTAGTCCAGTATTCCACATGCATTAAATCTTCTCCTTCAAATGGTTTTACAATAATATAATGCGGAATCTCATTGGCAGCTGCCGTAAGCCCTTTTGTTTTTTGTTCCATCAGGGCAATACGTTGGTTAATTTCATGAAGCGTAGATGCAATAAAATCGTGGCCATAAGCGGAAAATGCAGCGCTTTCACTCCTTAACAATTCCAGCAGGTAGCTGATCAGCTCCTTTGCATTGCGTTCATCAAAACGTTCTACGCCGCCTTTTCTTAGTGTATAGGTGCCTGTTGCTTCTTCTTCCATCTTTCTGTATGGGGTAGAGCGGTATGGCGAATTATCATCGGCAAAGGATCTGATGGAAAGAAATTGATCCATTCCATCGGTTTTTAATGGCACTATATTACTGCCACCCTTGAGCCTGTATTTAAAATCGTTGAGTTGCCGGTTCATTACCGGAAATGCATTAATATGAACATGCAGTTCATCCAGGGATTCCTGCGAAACGGCTATGGGAAATGCTATCCTGATCCAAAGCTTTTTACCGGTAAATTTTTGAACATCTTTTTCCGAAAAAATATTTTTTAATGCGTCCGGGCAAGCCTCTTTTATTTTTTTGACCCCTGCAAGGCTTTTATCTGTGATGCTTACAAATTTTTGATGATAAAATTCGCGGATATCTTTTTCCATTAAAAATAGCAGGTCGTTATCAATAAAATTTCCGGATGGTTCCGGATTGTTTTTGTTGCCTGATTCATATTTCATACCAATGGTAGCCGATAAATCCGTTCCATTCACCTGCCATTTGGCCAACGGCAAAAGCTGGTAGTTAACCTGCGATAATTTGGGTGTTACATTTTTCCAGTCAAAATAAAAATATAGGTTGTTGATATCTTTTACCTTTTCATCGACAGATACACCCAGCCAGCAAACACCCCTTTCAACATAGCTTCCGGGAATAGTTTGGGCTAATAGCTGCTTGTTAAAACTTTCATCGAAGCCAAATAAATTATTGCCTGTAACAATGCAGTCCACATTTGCATTAAATAAGCGGGTATTATTAACCGGTGTAAAAAAAATATCTATCGAAGAATCTAAGTTTTCATCCTCTCTTGATGATACTTTTTTCGGCGTATAAAAATGAGTAGTATCACTTAACAATTCCACGGGTTCTATTGGCATTGCATGAAGAATAGCATGGGCCATATTAGGGCAGGTTAAAAATTCCGGAGCAAGCAGGTTGGCAATTTTTTCCAACAACCTTACTTCTGTGTCTCTGATCTCATTTCCTAAATTAAATAGTTCGGTAGATAAAGCTTCCAATATCAACTTTACCATCGGATCAAGATCTTCTGTATTCTTTATGTTCCAATAGTTCAGTGCATGTTTCAGCATCCTGTTCCTGATAACCTCTTTCGAATTAATTACACCTGTGTACATCTTTTAATAATTTAATCTACTGAAAGAGGACTAAGAAATAAATTGGTTCTGAAAATAAATGGTTCCCCTGTTTTATGCAGTATACCTTTTAACTGTATGTCTACCCTTTTCTTTACTTCGGTAAACTGTTTGAATAAATGAAATTTCTCAATCTCTGTAATATCTACGCTTATCTCAATATTCGATAACCTGGTTTCATGACTGCTGATAGATTTCAGTAATGAAAGCCTGAGCTTTTCTTCCCAAAGGTTTTCACTAACTATCAGTTCAAAATCCAGGTCCCAAATTTCACAACCAAAACTTGGATCGCTCCTGTGTTCACCAAATCTTGTAGAAATTATAAGATGAAGATTTTTTGTTACAGAGTCCCTAAGATTGCAGGTTGGCAGCTCATTACCCTCCAGTACTTTCTTTAAATCAAACGGTATTTTATAATAAAAAATAGCCACGGTATAAAAAAATGAAGTTTTGTGTTTGCGCAAGGAAATTACTTTCCGACTAATCGATTCCTGGCATCTTTTAAAATGATTGCCAAAAAGTTAGATAATTAAATTTATTACTATTAGTTTTATTTTGAGTATTTTTCTGATAAAATAATTAGCCAGATGCCTACACTTACATTTAATGAGTCGGTGAAAACGGCAATTGATATTTCACAGTCGCTTGCCAAAGAATATCACAATGAATATTTTTATCCTGCTCACTTGCTTAGAAGTTTGATGCATAAAGAAGTAGGGCTCAAAAATTTCCTTGACGCAATAAATAAGGATACTGCCTATATAACTGAATGGGCTGAAGTAAGAATAGAAGAATATCCTAAGGTAGCCCAGGCCAAAGAAAAAATAACTGGTGATGAAGGCATAAAGAATGTTTTTGACGAAGCAGATAATATAAGGATAAAATTAGGGCTTGATCTTATATCTCCAATATGTGTGCTCTGTGCTATAGCCAAACCGGGCGTGGGTTTTACAAATGAGCAATTAAAAAGCTTCCCGGTAAAGGAAAAAGAAATACTGGAGCTATATTTTAAAGAAGACAGTATTAAGGAAGCAATAGCAGGCGTAGGGGACGAAGGTGTAAATGAAAAAAAGGCAACAGGAGCTTTGTACAAATATTGTGTAGAACGCACTGCACTTGCCAGGGACCAAAAAACAGATCCCATCATCGGCAGGGATAAAGAAACAAGAATGATGATGGAGATACTTTGTAGAAGAACAAAACCGAACGTGATTATTACAGGCGAAGCCGGTGTTGGTAAAACAGCTTTAATTGATGGATTGGCAATGGATATAGTTAACAAAAAAGTTCCTTCACAGTTAAGTGATTCGCTGATTTTTGAATTGGATTTGGGCGCTCTTATTGCCGGCGCATCTTATAAGGGAGAAATAGAAGATCGCTTAAAAAATATCCTTAAAGAAGTAAAGCAATTTCAAAAAGCAATTATTTTTATTGACGAGATACATGTACTGCTCGATAACAAGGGCTCTGTAGGTGGTGGTGCTGCAAATCTTTTAAAACCCGAATTGGCCAGGGGGGATATTACCGTAATAGGTGCAACAACCAGTGATGAATACCGGAAATTGATTGAGCCTGACCAGGCATTTGTAAGGCGATTTGAAGTATTATCTGTTGCTGAGCCTGATTATGAAACTGCGGTAAAAATGCTGTTTTGTGTTGCACCAAAATTTGAACAACACCACGCTCTAAAAATTACTCCCGACGCACTAAGTGAATGTGTACGTCTTTCTAAAAGATATATAAAAGACAGGAAATTGCCGGATGCTGCAATTGATTTACTTGACCGAACTATGGCTGCCATTAAATTAATGGTAGATACCAATAAAAAAGTAC
>JBDUEK010000126.1:0-11853 GCA_040002495.1 Ferruginibacter sp. | reverse complement strand
ATATTTTATTGCTTCGCATTATTGATGGCTTCCCTTACAAGCATTGGAATTACGGGGCTCGCTAAAAAAGAATTAAAGCCCTTGTTAAATCCGGTGATATGCGTCATAAAAAATCCATAAACATTGTTTGCTTTATCTATCCAGGGATAGGCACCGGCCCAGCTTGGGCTACTTATTAAAGTGGGCTCCCCCCTGGCGTTCACTTCTTCCCGCCATTCGCCCAGGCCATAAATATCTTTTCGTAAACTCGCCCTTGCATGTTCAACAAACTCTCCCCTATTCACCAAAGCATTTCCTACCTGGTTAGCCTGAATTGCTTTAACTGCCTTTACTGAAAGCACTCTTTTTCCGTTGAACATACCATTGTGTATGATCATGGAAAGGAAATTGGCATAGTCCTGCAACGCAGTAACGGCGCCACCTCCCAGCATCGGTGCATGTCCGCCCTGTATCGTATCAACCGGTGTAAAATGTGTTTGAAGCATATGCAGCGGACCGGCAATTTTTTCACGGAAGATGGTTTCCCAATCTTTACCGGTGGCCAGTTCTGCCATTCTTCCAGCAACCTGCATTGCAAGGCCTCCATACTTAAATTTTGTGCCCGGCAAGGTATCAGCAGGTAGTGCAATAATGTGCGCTACTGATTCTTTGAGTGTTTGATAATTATCCGTGTGTTCGCCGACAGGCTGGTAATCGGGATAGCCAGCCGTGTGTGATAAAAGTTGCGCCAATGTTGCTTCGCCTTTTACATCGGTCAATTCAGGTATGTATTTTTTGGCTTTGTCATTCCAGTTTAATTTTCCATCATCAACAATTGCGGCGATGGTTGCTGCCGCCAGCCACTTGCCAGCCGAAGCAATGTGGGCAACTGTTTCCGGCTGATAGCTACCAAAGTAATTTTTATAAATAACTGAATCGTTTTGTACGATTACGATTGAAGCGCCATCGTAGTAACTGCTATCTACCCAGCCCTGTATTTTTTGATGGAGGTTTGAAAAATCATAACCCAATGATTTTTTTTGTGCAACAATATTGTTACCTAAAAACAAGCTACACGCATACATCAGCAACCAGAGTCTATTTTTTGATAGCAGTTGCATTTTTATATTTCCAAGTATATGACAAATTTTTAATTGCGTAATTAACCTGAGCATGCCTGGGTGAATTAGTGTTTTACTTTATAAAATTTATAGGCAAACAAGAAAATTACTGCATAGCATACAATCGGTAAATAATAAGCTGCTGCTATATCTTTGTTAGCAACCATCCCCATCAATGGCGGAAATATGGCACCACCCACAACGCCCATCACAATAAATGAAGATGCCTGTTGAGTATGTGCGCCAAGATTTTTCAGACCAAGACTGAATATTGTTGGAAACATGATACTAAAGAAAAAATTCAGCATAATTAATGCTATGAAAGAAGGCCATCCAAAACTTTGCGCTATCACCAGGCACATTAGTATACTACCCATTGCAAATGTGGCAAGTAATTTATTCGGAGCAATAAACTTCATCAGGTAGGTACCAAGGAAACGTCCTGCCATCATCATTACCATGCTAAAAGAAAAATAGTAAGCTGCAGTATCTTGTGCCAAATGCATTTTTTCTACCCCGTAATTTATAAAGAATGCCCAGGTACCCCCTTGTGCCGCCACGTTAAAAAATTGCGCAATTGCAGCCCAAACAAAATGGGTATGTTGATACAATTTTTTTGTTGGTTCAACATCTACATTTACTGCTTCAAAATCAACTTCCTTTGGAGAAACGTGGGGATCAACCAACTGCGGAATTTTTACAAAAGAAAATAGAATAGCAATAAATGTTATAACGCAACCAATGGTGATATACAAAGTTTTTACAGACGCCAGTGAAGATCCGGCAACCGAACCTTTTAAGATAAAATAACCACCGATCAACGGCCCGATTACAGCACCAAGGCCATTGAAAGACTGGGCGAAATTGATGCGTTGATCACTGGTACGTTGATCTCCCAATGATGCAACGAAAGGATGGGCAACTGTTTCAAGTGTAGCCAATCCACAGGCTAATACAAATAAAGCAATTCTGAAAAATGTAAAAGATTCTGCATCTGACGCAGGCACAAATAAAAATGCGCCGATTGCATATAAGGCAAGGCCCAATAGCACGCCATTTTTATACCCAAATTTTTTCATGAACAACCCGGCCGGTATGCCCATAACAAAATAAGCACCGAAAATAGAAAACTGCACGAGGCCCGATTGGGCCTTTGATACGCTTAGTACATTTTGAAAATGACGGTTCAAAACATCTCCCATTGTAATTGCAATTCCCCATAATAGAAAAAGCGATGTCACAAATATTAAAGTCAGGATAAATTTCTTGTCGGTGAATTTGGCTTTACTCATGATAAATTTTAAATGTTGAATTATTGAAAGATGCTGTTAGATTTAGAATTAGTTATTTGCTTAAACAAGCAGGCTCCACCTATCAACAATGCATCTTCACCCAACCTGGCCTCAACAATTTTTGGCAGATCTTTTAAAGACGCAGACAGGATAAGAAAAACCTCAGGCATAAACAAATTGGCTGATTTTGAAATATTACCACCAATGATCAGCACATCGGGAGACTGCTGTTCTATAAAACGCAATAAAAACCAGGCGAGGTGACTGGCAAATAACCGGAACGTTTCTTTAGCATGTACGTCTGTGTTATAAAGCCTGGCAATTGCCTGTGCATCATTCACGCTTTTTCCTGTAAGGTTTTTATATATTTTAATCAGCCCCCTGGTAGATACCAGCTCTTCAATTTTATCACCTTCATATTCCATCACACTTAATTCGGCATCTCTTACTATGCCATTCTGTGAAATTGCAGTTCCGAGGCCGGTACCTAATATTACTCCTATAACATTTTCAAATCCATCAGCAGCATGACAAAATATTTCTCCTTCCAAAAAAGCTTCTGCATCATTTCTAAACAAAATATTACCCGGCAACAAACCTATTCTTTTTGCCAGTTCTTCCTTAATATTCATTTCATACAATGACTCGTATTTATCAAATCCTTTGATCAGGCATACGCCGGATTCGTAATTAAAAGGACCAGGCATTGCGATACCAACCTGCGAAAAAGAATAACCATATTTAACCTGTATACTTTTTATTGTATCGGACCAAATTGATAAAATTTCTTCTGCGGATCCATGCCGGTTTACCTGGCGGCGAAGCATTGATGCTGCAATTGCAACCCGGTTTTCCATATCAACCAAACCTGCTGTAATATGTGAGCCACCGATATCTATGCCAAGGATCAACTTATTTTTATTTATCATAACCGAAATCTATTTTAAAATGATTGATAATTTCTAGGCAACGGAAACAACAGTTCAATTAATTACAGCATTCCGCTACAAACCTAGTTTAAATGTTTTCATTACATCCTGATAAATCATTTAACAGGAGTTAACCAGATTGCCTGTCCACCTGAAGCCAACAATTGTACATCCAGTATTTTTTTGCTATCAATTGCTATCCGTTCAATTTTCACTTTGGTGTTAGTAGTTAATGTACTGTCGTCTGAGTAAACATTCGCACTGTACTTTTTGCCTTTGGGTAAAAAATCGAATGCTAATTTTATTGATTTTGCAGTTGTATTATTCAATGTTCCTATAAACCAATCATCACCACTTCTTCTTGCTGTTGTAACATAATTACCCGGAGTACCTTGCAACACTTTAGTTTCGTCCCAACTGGTCGGTATATTATCCCAGAATTCCAATTCAGGTTCGTCATGAGCAAAAGATGGTTTATCGTACCAATACAAGGTTTGTATAGGGCTGTAATACACCGCGGCCATTGCTAACTGATGTGCATGCGTAGTTTTAATTCTCTTATCAAAATAACAGATGGTATAATCTGCCGCACCTGCAATAAATCTTGCAAAAGGCAACACTGTATTATGAGTTGCATCGGGCATTTCTTCATTTCCCCTGATACCTTCTGCGGTCATTAAATTTGGCCAGGTCCGCTGTTCGCCGGTGGGGCGCCAGTCATCATGCACATTTACCATCATTTCATTTTCGGCGCATTTTTTAAACATATCTTCCAGCCAGGTTGTCCACCTGTGAGAGCCCACCTGAACAAACCCAAATTTTACGCCTTTAATTCCCCAGCTATGATAAACCCTGAACAAGGAATCGGATTGGGCATACAATCCTTGCAGGTTGCAGTAAAGCCAAACACCGATATTTTTTTGTTTACCATATCCGATAATTTTCGGCAAATCAAAATCAGGAATGGAAACGGTAGTTGCATCGGATTCAAAAGTGTAACCAGGCCCGTACCATTTCCAATCAAATAAAATATATTGTAAATTATGTTGAGCCGCAAAGTCAATATTTTCAAACGCATCTTTTGTGGTTTGTGTCATCACACGAATAATCTTACCCGGCTTTATCCAGCTTTCGTTCTTAATTTTTGAAGGTGGATTCAGGTTTAAAATAATGCTGTTATTTTCTACAAGATCACCTGCCTTTTCTGCTACCATCACTACTCTCCATGGAGTACCCACCGGTGAAATAAGATCGGCCGGCGTGTACATGGAAGTGAGGATGGTATTGGAATTGCCTGCATCCAGTTTAAATTTAGTACGGGCATAATCAGTCATGTTTGCTTCAGCTAAACAGGCAAAGAGTCCGTTGCTTAATTGAAGTGTCAGGGGGCGTTCACTTTCCTGCGGCCAATTGCTTAAAGGGAGCAATTGATATTTTCCCTGGGCCCAACCTGTGAACCAAGCCTTTGTATTGTCCGGTAATGTGAAGGATGTGTTTTCGGCAACAACCCGGTAGTAAGTTCCTTTTATATTTTCAGGAAAGAAATAACGGAAAGCAATCCCTTCATTATATGCCCTTACCTGCACCTGCATTTGATAAATGGGATTATTATCCTTTACAAGATTGATGGTGGCGGAATTGTAATGATCACGGATGATATTATTTTCTCCATAAACAGGTTTCCAGGAACTGTCAAAATCGGAAGTTGTAATATTTTTTACAGACAAATTTTCGCACCAGTCTTTAGAGCTGTCAACCGGTATAGCCATTGCCTGTTCAGATAAATGGTTATCAAGCTGAATGTTGAGCCTTGATTCATTCATTACTGCTTTGCCTTTATAAGTAACTGTATAAAACATCATCCGTTTGCCGGGTGACATTTCTTTTTGATGAAACGCAAATGACAGGTTTTTATCTGGTGACATTAAGGTAACCTGCGTTCCCTCAACAATTTGTTGTTGACATATACCATCAAATGCCAGTAGCAAAGCAATGATCAGTGTAATATATTTTTTTGTGTTCAATTTCATACATAGTTATTTAAATTATCTCTTTTCAAAAAAAATTAATTCATCATCAGGTTTGGAAATATACATAACAAGCTTACAGATTTAAAAGGTTGGCTACCTCTTTTTTTATTTGCTGCGAATTGCAATTTCTTAACTGTGTTTGCATAATACATACCCTGCATATTTATTTTTCTTATCACAACTTCATCGTGATTTATTTTCCTTCCTGCATTTTTTTCAAGCGCAGTAAAGCTTCCATATAATAATAATCTGCGTATATAATAGACGCATCAATTTCGCCGCCAGCAGGTTTATGCCCTGTACTATGCAGCAAGAATGCATTGTTCTTATCACGACTTTGATATTTATCTGATGACAATGATGCCAGCATTTGTTCTGCTTTATCACGATACCTGGTAGCCTTGTCTTTATCAACTACATAAGTTGATAATTCGAGTAAAGCGGAAGCCACTACACAAGCTGCAGAGGCATCTCTAGGTGCGTTTGGAATATCAGGTGCATTAAAATCCCAATAGGGAATAAGGTCTTCAGGGAGATTTTTTAAGTATACATCTGTTACTTTTTGTGCAAAGTCGAGGAACTCAGGATTCTTTGTTTCGCGGTAGCACATGGTAAAGCCGTAAATAGCCCAACTTTGACCCCGTGCCCACATACTGCTGTCGCTATAACCCTGGTGCGTAATGCCATGTATTTTTTTACCGGTTGCAGTGTCGTATACTACCACATGATATGAAGTATAATCGGGCCGAAATGCATTGTGCATGGTTACAGTTGCGTGACTAACAGCCATGTCATATAATTTTTTGGAACCGCCATTTTTTGAAGCCCAAAACAATAGCTCCAGGTTGATCATATTATCCATGATGGTATTGTGACGCAAGGGATAATCAATACCCGGCACTTCTCTTGGCCAGGATAAAATGGTGCCCACTTTTGGATTAAACAACTTAGACAATGTATCGGCTGTTCTTAATAATATTTTTTTATAATTACTGTCTTTCGTTAAGCGATACCCATTGCCAATACTACAATACATTTGAAAACCAAGATCATGATCAATGGCCGCACTGTCTGCCAGCCGGTAAAGGCTATGCGAAAAACTATCTGCGGTTGCTTTCCATTTGTTATCATTTGTGTATTGATAAGTAAACCACAAAATGCCGGGCCAAAAGCCGGATGTCCAATCACTGTAACGAACTTTACGCCAGGCTGTTTGACCTGCAGCAATGCTTCTAGGCATTTCTGTATAATCGTTTAATGTTCCTGCCGTTTTTGATACCTGTGCCACGCAATAATTCAGTTGTTTGTCTACATCTAGTTTTTCAATACTGCTACACCCAACGAGTGCTATCAGTAATACAAACGCTAAGGAATTTATATATCTCATTTAAAATCAATTTTTGTATAAGTTGATGGAGGCAGCATAAAAACAATCAGTGATTGACCATTTTGCTTTACCGGTTTTCCGGTATATGTTTTATTATTTATTGAGCATTTCATCCATGCTTTTCCACTGAATTCCGTAACGGGAATTGAAATGCGAACAGGTGCCGAACTAGTGAAATACCAACTGCTATTTTTATTTTCCAAGGCCGCTCCGACATTCACATCCTGGGATACAATACTATAGCCGCCAGATTCAATTTTTTTGCCGCTGCCAATAAACAAATATTTAAGCTTGTTATTTTCTTTGCTTATAACACCGTAAGTTCCATTGAATGACTGATCATTATATGCGACTTGTTTTGTACTATCTGATGCAGCATAAATAAATTGTTCATCACCTGATTTACCAGTTACTTTCAGGCCCACAAAATCTGTCGGCGCATTTACCGGTTTGAATGCAGTGATAGTTGCAACTGATTTTGGTTGACTGTTAGTGGAAGGTTCATATACCGCTACAAATGGTTTTGTCCAGGCTTCGCCTGATTGCCGTGCAACGATGGTTGGCATCGGTAATTCAGCGATTTCTTTTGGTAGCCCCATTCTGTCAATCGCTTTTGACGGAGGAGATTTTAATGCAAATATTTCACGATCCTTTTCTCCTTTCATCCACATATTCATTTCAACTTCCTCTTTGCCCGGTACGGTTAATTTGAATACGGCATTGATGTCTTTTGAAGTAGCAATTGATTTTTTATCATACAGATAATCGTAGGCGAAAAGATGACCACCGCCAAAGGATAATCTTTCGGTTGGCTGAAGCGGCAGTGGATTACCAGCGTTATCATTTACCAGTAGTTGCTGCCCCATATCATGATAGAAATAATCATGCATTTTATCTTTCCCATCCTTGCGCTTTGAATGGAATATATCAACATAGTACGCAGTAGAATCGCTGGTTCGGATAATACTAGTAAGCCTTGTTTGATCGGCATTTGTTTCCGGTTCAAGGAAATACAAATTGCCAAAACTTACCGCAGGAAAAAACCCAACTGATTCCCCCGAAGCAGGGTATGCATTTAACAACTGAAAGCCATGATTACTTTTCATAACCGGGTATGCTGACACACCGTCTACCGCAACAGTATTGTGTGCCGGAAACTGCGAATAATATTCAGCATAATCCTGCTGAAAATAACTGGTTCCGATACCACTTTCCGGTGCCATTACGTATCCCTTCCCATACAATTCCATCGAAATACCTCCGGCATGCATGTGATTTCCTTTTGAACCCGACATGATAGCCGTCATACCATTTTGCATATCCATCTCATTTCGCAAAGCCAGGTAACTTACATGTGCGGAATATAAAACGGGTGTAACAAATTCGGTGATATCACCCGCAGAAACATTATCTGCCAGTTTCACATTTTCATCTGCATATAACAATGCATTGATATTTCTACTGCTCCCTCCTTCCGATCTTTCTACGGAATAGCCCCTTTCTTTATAAAACTGTTGCAATGTTTTTATGTACCGGGTAAATAATTTTTCCTGTTCAGGTTTATTATTTTTTTTTGCATTGGCTACCATTTGATAGGCAGCATTTAAATTTAACCGGCCATAATGTGAGTCACCAAAGGAAGCATGTAAGCCATTAGGAAAAAGATACTGGGCCATAGCTAACACAGATTTTTTCAATATGGGCATTTGCGCAACCAGGTCGAGTTTATAATAGTTGTCAAAAAAAGAAACAAAGCCCATAAAGTCATTTAATACACCTGCTGAATAACCAGGCGATTCGTTCCACAATCCGGAAACAGAATCATAACCTTCTTTCGAAACTTTCATCAGGGACCATTGTCGCTGTGAAGTGGTATTTAAAATATAATTGGTGTAATACTGGTTTCCTTTTCCATCGGGATAGTGCTTATCATCATCAAGTATTAAAGCAATATTCAACGTATTTTTTGCCTGCATCAGGTTCCAGTTATTAAATGCCACACCATGTGCAATCTGTACATCGGCCCACTTTTTAAATACGCTTGTGTATACTGGCATTTTATCGGAGAAATGATTTTTTAGATAAGTATTCAGATAATCATAAATGCCGGTAAGATTATTTAACATGGCAACTTCCTGTATTACTTCAAAAGTAGAAAGGCCTGCCAGCGTTTGATGATGGCCGTGAGTAATGTCGTAAGGCTCCTTTCGGTATTGCATTCCGGTCATGTAGGTGTCAAATAGGTCTGCTGCAAATTTTGCATACTTTTCCTCACCATTTATCCAATACAGCACAGCGGCATTGTACGCCATAGTCATAATCTGTGTATTGATGCTTTCGATGGTGCGGCCGGTTTTGGAAATATCTACCCACTCCATTGGCTGATCGGGCTTGCTCCGGTTAATGAAATAAACACCTCTCGGATCATCCATATACGGCTGAATATCTTCGAGTTTTGGTGCACCATACACCGTCACATTATCTCTTGTTCCGGGAAATTTTACAGTAGGAACAGGCGCTTCACCGGATGCATGGTCGTATACACCAGCTTTAATAAACACATCGGTTGATTTTGTTTTCCAGTACATCTGTAGGCGAGACACAATCCATGTAGGATCAACCTGATGCCGGTTAACATACTCAACAATATTTTTTTCTGTTTGGTCATAAATATCCTTTGCCCAATCTTCTGATGCAACCAACTGTTGTATTACCGACTGCTGCTGTGGGCCACCAGCAAGCCTGGGATGTTCAGTTAAGAAAGACGGGATGGCCACTTGCGCAAAGGAGCTGCCTGAAAAGCAGCAACATAGCAATGCGAACAGTGTAATTTTAAATCTTTTGTAAGTAATTATATTCATAAATATGTATGCTATTACAATTGTTCCACCCCAATTTCCCGCTAAGTATTTTATATATCGGTTTTCTTTTGATACTTTTTCAATCATTGAAATTCATCCATCAACAAAGGTTGCCCGAAGCTATTCAGTATTCGAAGCAAAGACTTTTAATACTACATAAATTTTCTCCGAAGAGCTAAATCGATTAATCAAATTGGAAAAAAATTATCCTATCTTCTTTATTCCGGCTACTGAATTGTTGCCGGAAGATTCCCGTACTTTTAAAATGGTTTTTAAAACAGTAATCTCTTTTCGTCGCTTTTTATTATCTTTTTCGCCAAGACATGTTATGAGTTTTTTTATTACCTCATCAGATATTTCCTGTACAGGTTGAGCCACGGCCGATATGGAAGGTGAAAACAAAGAGAAATGGCTATTGTCATCAAAACCGATAACGCCTATATCCTCCGGGATGCGTAATCCTAACTGGCGGATTGCCATCAACCCACTAATGGCGAGATAGTTTGTGGCAAATAATATGGCATCCATTTTTTTATTTGCCACTATAAAGCCTTTCATTTTTTCCGTAGCCAATTCCTCATCCATACCATATGGAATTTTTAATTCTATCGGCTTTCCCTTTTTTGCGGTTACTGCTTTTTTATACCCGGTAAAGCGGTCATGCATTTGAACCTGCTTTGAATCCAGTGTTACAAAACCTATGTTGGCATATCCGTTATCAAATAAATGTTTTACTGCGGTGTTGGCTCCCTCTTCATTGTCTATTACCACTACATCTGTGTCAAGCGAAGTGAAATATCTATCAAACTGAATTACCGGCAGCCCATCATTTACCAGTCGCTGTATATCATCTTCAATGCCGGGGGCAGGTGCAATGATATAGCCATCTACCTGGCGCTCACGAAAAACTTTTATCAGATCCTTGGATTTCGTAGTATCGTTGTCGGTGCTGGAATGGAAAATTTTATACCCTAATTTATACGTATTTTCTTCTATGATTCTGGCAATACTTGAAAAAAAAGGGTCGGCAATATTTTCCACCATTAACCCGATAATTTTACTTTTTCCGGTCCTTAAACTTTTAGCCATCATGTTTGGCTGAAATCCAATTTTCTCTATATATTTTAAAACCCTTTCTTCCACCGCAACACTGATACGCTTTTCTTTTGCTTTTCCATTTATTACAAATGAAACAGTAGTAGAGGAAACCTTCAGTTGTTTAGCAATATCGTGAATAGACGTTTTCTTTTTCATAAAACATAACGTTTACTATCTGCCAATCAATTTGCATTATATGACGGGCAATTATAGTAGTTAGAGAAAATTCCCCTGGTTGCAATCAAGTGACTGAGATAAGTTTTGAAACCTGCCGTTATTAGCTGAATTACAACTAAACGATCGGGTTGCAAAATATATTTGAACAAAAAAATGTTGAAAATCAATAATGTAAGTAGCATGTGCAAATCATTAATATTTCATAATAGCAAATACTCTATCGGTATTGAAAACCATTAAAAGTATTATCACGAATCGTTCTGACCTATACGTTCCCGGAATATATCAACACTTAAAGATAAGGTCTTACTAAATCGATTTAGTATATTTTTTAAAAAATATTTGTGCAAACGTGTGCATGTGATAATGATTGAATAGATAAATGCATTAAAGTAAAAATTAAATTGGGGAATTATCTGGTAGTAATATTTCATTATAGGGCTCATTCCCTAACAGCGATCTTTTAGTTCATGCAAAAAATTATGAGATCAGGAATAAAAAAATTCATTATTAAATAATTGGATTTATATATTTTGATAAGCTGATTTAGTTTTGGGTTCAGTAACGCGGGTTACAAAGCCCTTACTGAAATCTTGAAAAAGGATTACTAAAAATAAAAGTAACAAATCAGCCTCTTTCCGATTTTTATATTTCATTAACCTGATTCAATTTGCCCGCCCGACCCTGGAATTTAGAAAGATCATGCTCGCAATACACTACACAGAAACCAACGCAGGAATAGAATCAATTAAATTTTCAGGAAACTGTAACCTCGTTTTTCAACTAAAACAAGACAAGCAATTTTAAAATGCACTGGAGCAGGAAGAGCATCTATTCTAGTTAACCGCATAAAACAAAAATGCCCCAACGATTATGTTGAGGCAATGTACTCGGGATGGGAATTGAACCCACACTCGCATTACTGCGAACAGGATTTTAAGTCCTGCGTGTCTACCAGTTCCACCACCCGAGTGTAACT
>JBDUEK010000125.1:0-12036 GCA_040002495.1 Ferruginibacter sp. | reverse complement strand
TGTGTGGGTATTTATGATAATATATTATTTAATTCAACCATTGATCGCAATAAAAATTTAATTCCCGGAGAAGTGTTGTCGCAGGTGATCAATGGTTCGCAACAATTATTTGATGAGTTAAAAACTTTTGGCGTAAATATTCATTACCTGGGCGGCGAGACTGCCGATGTTGGAGATGTGGTGCGTACGGTTGCTGTAAACGGCACTATGACCTGCCGCTGGCAAAAGGATAAAGTGGTAAGCAATGACAAGATAGCGGCTGGTGATGTAATTGTAGGCTTTGCCAGCTATGGTCAATCAACGTATGAAACTGAATATAACAGCGGCATTGGTAGTAATGGATTAACAAGTGCAAGGCACGATATACTGGCAAAATATTATGCTGATAATTTTAAAGAAAGTTATAACACATCGTTGGATGATGATGTGGTTTATATTGGCAAACACAAATTAACGGATGAGGTAACGGTTAGGGTTAACGACGGCAAGGTTACAACCAATATTGGTAAACTTATTTTGAGCCCAACACGAACCTATGCACCGGTATTAAAAATATTATTGGAGCATGAGTTTGAAAAGATACACGGACTTATTCATTGCAGCGGCGGGGGACAAACCAAGTGCATGAAATACCTGCCGGGTAACTTTAGAATTGTAAAAGATAATTTATTTGAGGCGCCGGAAATTTTCAACATCATCAAAGAAAATAGCGGCAGCAATAATAAAGAAATGTACGAAGTCTTTAATATGGGCTGCCGCTTAGAAATATATTGTGCGCCTGAAGATGCTGAAACTATGATTGCTGCAGCAAAATCTTTTAATATCGACGCACAGGTGATCGGTAGAGTAGAGGCGAACGATAAAAAGGAACTGGTAATTAACTTAAAAGAGGAAACGCTGGTATATTAATATTTGCTGGCAATGAAGTAATTATTGTGCTTCAATAACGAATGTAATGGGTTGTTTTCTATAAGCATTTACTACCACATCATTTTGTTTTGCAGGTATCCACTTAGGCCCCTTTGCAATAAGGTCTATACATTGCTGAGCGGTTTTAGTACCAGGGAAATCATCTGTTTTGATATTGCTGATATTTCCCTTTTTATCAACGATAAACTCCACCGTTATTTTATAAACGCCTGCCTTCCAACCCTCATCAATGGGCATTGCAGGGTTAATATGTTTTTGCAGGTAATTTCTCCAGGCTGTGTCACCTCCGGGAAACTGAGGTTCGTTTTCTACCTTGGTAAAAATTTTATCAAAAGTAGTTATGTTGGAATTGTCTGGGGTGTTCAATCCATCCCCTTGTATTGCTTTCAATGTTATTTCTTTGTTGCCCTTTTTAGTATTTATTTCAATGGCACCATTAACAGCTTTTTCACCATATTTGTCAATGGCAGATTTGTCTTTCAACACATTTATACTTTTTATATCATCGGGCAAAATAGTCTTTAAGTCAAAGTCTTTATTCTGAATTTTTCCATCCACTATAAATAAAACTTTATTTAGCTCGCCGAGGTCTCCAGACCTGCCCCTGAATTTAATTGAAGCAGTTGAATTCAACGTACTGTCCTTATCATCCTTCATAGAAATATGTACATCGTTCAACTGTATGGTAAAAGTTTTTGTAGTTACCAGCACAACACCGTTTTTTCCTTTCTCACCATATTTTTTTAAGCTTTCCCCGCTTTTTAATACATCGATTGAAGCTATCTCGTCTGGTTTGATTTTTTTAAATTGATCATAATTCATTGGTGTTCCATCAACAATGATTAATGCGTTTTCTGCATGTTTCAATTCTACCTGTGGCAACGTATCTTTTGTTGAAATAAAATTACCAATTGATGAACCTGTAGCTTTGATTGTTGCCGATTCTATGGCAACTGCATATTTATTAATGGCTGATAGAATATTTTTAGCAATCAATTCTTTTGAAGATTGTTTTTGTAAAAATGTAAAATCCTTTTCGTTAGAAATGTTTCCGGCTTCTATCAATACGGCAGGGCAAATAGCATCATCCAGTACTCTTATTCTTTCTTGTCTGCGTTCCGGATTTTGCTGTACCGGCAAACTGTAATTAGAAGAAAATTCGTTGATAATTGCAGAAGCTAAAAGTTGGCTGTTTTGAGCGCCTGGTTCATTTTTACTTGCCAAAAATACCTGCATACCACTAATCGGATTAGTTTCATCGGGTGAACTTGCACCAACGTGTATGGAGATAAAAAGATCAGCTTTGGCATCTTTGGTAAATGCTGCTTTTTCCTGAACAGTTTGAAACACATCCGTTAACCTGGTGAAAACTAATTCAATATTATTATTAGAATTTAGTGCCTTTATTTTTTTTACGATTTCAAGGTTTAGGTCTTTTTCAAAAATAGTTGTCTTTTTGCCAGTGGCTCCTTTGTCACTTCCGCCATGGCCTGCATCTATGACTACTTTGAATTTTTTTCCGTGATACAAATCAGCGTTGTTAATAACAGCTTTTGTTTTTAATGTAAATGCGGCAAAGATGAATACCGCTAAGGGTAGTGCCAGCAATCGGCCAATGTAGCCAACTTTAAGATTGCGATTTTTTGTGAGCATCATAAGTCTTCTTTTTATGGGTGAATAAAAAAACGGGTTTGATAATTGAAAGCGATGTTGTGGATAAGCAGCCTGTAATATCATTGCTGCAAAAGCTTCTGTATCGTTGTCTTCTACGGCAATTTTGTCGGCAACAAATTCATGGATCATGTTTAGTTCTTTTCTTATGAGCCAAAAGAATGGATTGCACCAGAAAAAAAGGAGCATTGCATTTATAAACAATTTATCTAAGCTGTGTTTTTGTTGTACGTGCGCCAATTCGTGTTTAAAAACCTGGTTGCCCGTGGTTGATTCGGGGTCTATGTGATCGTTCCAAAAAATATAATGCAAGAATGAAAATGGGGTACCTTTTGCTGTGGTATTTACAAAAAATATATTTTCAATGAGTTGATGTTGATGGCGGGTAAACAGTAAACGAATCTTAATTAGGGACTTCACAAAGACTACTAAAAAGGCCAGCGTTGTAAAGGCATAAAAAAGCATTAAACCCTGCTCTGCAGTAAAATTATCCTGTTTAGCTATTATGACAATTTCATCTAAATACTCGTTGCTGTTATTAACAACCTGCAGTAGTTTAATGGCTTGTGGTTGTTGGGTTGAAAAGTCCCAGATATTAATTTGTATCAATGGTAAAACGAGTGCTAATACAACTGTTGCCAGCAAATAAAATCTGTTGTATTGGTGAAATATTTTATTACGGAGCATCAACAAGTAGTAACCGTATAAAATGCCTGAACAGATAATTACTTTCAGTAAATAGATTGCGAATGCAAACATGGTGTTGTTTTTAAATTTGAATTATGTGGATGATATTTGATAAGATTATTTAAGATTTTTCTTGCAAAAACCTATTAATAATATAATACCAATCAAACGACTATTTCTTTTTCAATTGCTTTAGCAACAACTCAAGATCATCAATACTTAAGTTATTTTCTTTTACCATAAATGAAACAGCATTACTGAAACTTCCTTCAAAATATCCTTTCACAAAACTCTTCATGGTTGTTTTGCTGTAGGCTTCCTTTAATACTAATGGAAAATACTGATGCATCCGACCAAACACCTTAATACCAACAAATTCTTTTTCAGTTAAAATTTTCAGAATAGTGGCCACCGTGTTATTGTGCGGTTTGGGGTCAGGTAATTCGTCAATAATTTCCTTTAAAAAGGCTTTATCCAGTTTCCAGATTACCTGCATAATCTGTTCTTCAGCACGGGTTAAAACTTTAGCACTCATATTTTTAAATTGATAAAACAAACCTATAACTAATTATTTAGTTTAACAACTATTATTTTAGTTATTAACTGAATTTAACATTCGGTGAATAAAATTAATTTTCATTGCAGGCACAGTATGGAGTAAATTTGCCTTTTTACAAGCACGATCAGAAAATAGTAAAATATAAACCCATTATGTCTCAATCAATCGTAGAATTAAAGAGTGTAAATATTTACCAGGGCGATAACCTTATTTTAAGTGATGTAAATATTTCAGTTGATAAAGGAGAATTTGTTTACCTGGTTGGTAAAACAGGAACCGGAAAGAGTAGTCTGCTAAAAACTTTGTATGGCGATCTTACATTAAGAGAAGGTGATGCCAGTGTGGTTGGTTATAATCTCAGGGAAATGGATTGGAAAAAAGTGCCTTTTCTGCGACGCAGCCTTGGTGTTGTATTTCAGGACTTTCAATTGCTCACCGATAGAAATGTAAACGATAATTTAAAGTTTGTATTGCGTGCCACCGGCTGGAAAGACGAGAAGTTAATGGACGAGAAAATTGCCGATGTGTTGGATAAAGTTGGACTAAAAACCAAAGGGTTTAAAATGCCTTTTGAGTTAAGTGGCGGCGAACAGCAACGTATTGATGTAGCAAGAGCATTATTAAATTCTCCACGCCTTATACTGGCTGATGAGCCAACTGGCAACCTCGATCCTCAAACAAGCGATGAAATAATGCAACTGCTTTTTCATATCTGCAAAGACTATGGAACAGCAATTATAATGGCTACCCACGATTATATGGTAATCAATAAGTTTCCTGCAAGAACAATTAAAACAGAAAGAGGTAAGGTATTTGACAACGCAAGTATTGTCGACTAAAATATAAAATGACTTACGGCCAGAAGATATTGATTATTTTTTGGCCGTTTGCATCGTTATCATACAATTTTACAAGTTCCAGTTGTCTTTGTAAATTTTCTTCTTCTTCGTATGGAATATTGTAGAGGTAACTGATAGCAGTTTTAAAATCATCAGCATCTTCAGCAATCTGGCAAATTTTATTCAGGCCAGAGCCTTTTACCCCGGCTTTATTTACCAGGCAATGCCTCCCATTAAACAACGCATTTAGTAGTTTAAGTTTTACACCTGTGTTATTAAAAGATGGTAAAATATTTATCTGGGCTTTTGAAATCATATCCTGCATTTCAGCTTCTGCAGGATCGGCAACCAGGCAGGTTTGCTTATGTTCCTCAGCCATAAAGGCCAGTTTTTGGGATGGATTTTTGCCTGCAATTACAAAGGGTATATCAAGATCATTAAATACATTTTGTAAAAGCCAGATAGCCGCTTCCTCATTTTCGTTGATGGAGAGATTACCATGGTATAAACAAAAGCATCCTTTGCCTGTTTTACCTTGCACACTGTCAAATGGCGTAAATGCAGGTAAATGCATGATGTCTTTTGCTTTAAATATGTGTTTGTACATTTCAACATCTTGTACACTTACGGCAGCAATTGTTGCTTTTTTAGCCAGCTTCCGTTCATACTTTTTTAACAGCCAGCTTTCATGTTTAAAGTAAAATTGTTTCAAAGGATTTTTTTCATGAATAGCAAGGTTATGATAATATTCAAATTCGGTATTATGCAGGCGCAGCATAATTTGGCGGTTACTAAGTTTCCCCGTTTGCAGGTAGTAACTGCAATGAATACCTTCAATTAAAATAGGATGATTATCTTTCTTTAAATTAGCAAGGAGTTCGTCGTTTTTCCTGGAGTTAACTATAAAGGGTAAACGAAAAGAAAACCGGGTGATATTATTGGCTCTTTTGTAATAATGAATGGTTTCACAATATTTTTCAAGCTCTGCCTGCGGTGGACGATGATAAACAAAACAATGAAGATGAATTTTTACATCCGACTTGTGCAAAGTTTTTATCTTATAAAAAAGATCAACAACTCCACCGTAATCGGCTGGCCACGGTACATCATAAGCTATTATATGTAAATGCCTTTGCTCCATTTTTACCCATTCAAATTAAGCATTTGTAAAACTTTTATTTTGTTGATCAAGGTTTAAATTATTATAAGAACTAATCAGCAATTTTTCTTCTTTCTGCCAGTTATAATTATTCCTGGCCTGCAAACAATTTTGCTGCAGTTCATTATACAAAACTTCATTTTTAAGTAAATTGTTCAGTTGAATGGCAATGTTTTTTGGTGCCAGATCTTTTATCAATAAAGCAACAGGCAACGCTTCATTTATTTGTCGGTAAACAGGGTAGTCAACACAAAGTTGTGGTATGCCTGCATGAATATAATCGAAAAAGCGATTAGCTAAAGAATAGTAATTACTCAACCCTTTATCTTCAAATAGAGTTATACCTATGTAAGCTTGCCGGGTTAAAGTTCTAAGTTCATCAGGCGCAATTTTTCCTTTAAAAATCACCTTTTCAGCTACGTCATTTTCTATAACCAATTGTTTAGCCTGTTCCATAAAATTTCCATCGCCACATATTATCAACTTTGCTGTAACTTCCTTCATGGCAGGAATTAACGTTTCAAAACTCCTCCCTTCATTTACAGCGCCCTGGTAAAGAATGAATTTTTCTATTTTATCAATTTTTACTAAAGGTCTTAAAAGTGCAATATTCCGTATTACCTGGTAGTTCACGCCATACATGTTGTTAAATTCATCGGCAATTGGTTGATTGACGGTATAACCATGTTTAAATTTTGGAACTGCAAAATGCTCAATCCTTTTCCACATTCTATAAATGGAAGGCCTGGTAACGATTTCTTTCATTTCGCAAAACAATTCATGCGCATCATATACTCTTTGAATTTTTTTAATATTTGAAATAAAATAGCAAGGAAGGATAGTATCCAGGTCTATGGCACAAATGCAGTTCATTTTTCTAAACAATAAAAAGAAAAAAAGCCTGAAATTATATTCTGCATAAAAGATTTTGCCTTTTTCAAATAAACAAGTAATTCTTTTTTGTTGAAAAGATTGTTTGGAAATTGGAAGGGAGGATTTTAATTTTCTTCCAACCAACACAACGTTGTAGCCTGCATTGGATAAAGAAGTGCAGATGCGAATCATTCTTTGATCGTAAGTAAGATCGGTTGTAACGGTGAAGTAAAGGGTAACAGCTTTTTCATGTGTTGACTTCCTGTCGTTTGCGCCATTATTGAGTATTTCTGTCATGAATAAAAGCTGAACTTGTCATTTAATAATTTGGCGTTTGCTTATTTGTAATATTAATTATTTGCAGCATTATAAATAAGCTCAATAATTTCAACCGTTTTTAAACCATCTTCTGCACTTGCAAATTGATGATTCGGATTGTTTAAGACTTTTATTAAATTTTCATATACTTTGTCATGGTTACTCATACTACCCTGGTAAAATCCATATCCATTGGCGGGGTTGCCCTGTGGTAATTTAGGAGTTTCCATACCAGCTACATTAAAATATTCAAGTTCGTTAAGATATTGTCCGCCAATTTTAATAGAGCCCTTTTCTGCAAAAACGGATAAAGATCCTTCCATATTATGCTCATAACTATTCACCGTATAATTTAAACTTCCAATTGCTCCCTGCTTCATTTCAAATAATACCATTCCGGTATCTTCAAATTCAATAGTTGGATGGGCAAAATTCCTGGTGATTGATTTTACCTTTTCAACATCGCCCATTAACCAATAAAGCAAATCAATAAAATGACTAAACTGGGTATATAATGTACCGCCATCCAATAATTTTTTACCCTTCCAGTCTATATAATATGCTGCGGGCCTGTTCCAGAAACAATTTATCTGAAAGCTGAAAATTTTACCCAATGCATTTGTGTCAATCAATTCTTTAAGCAACACAACAGGGGGATTGTATCGATTTTGTTTTACAACAAATAATTTTTTACCTGAATTTTCTGCAGCCAACAGCATATTTTTACCATCGGTAACGTTTATGCATAGAGGTTTTTCGCACAGTACATTTATTCCGGCACTAAGAGCCTGAATAGTATGTTGGGCATGTAAACCGTTTGGTGTACAGATAATTACAACATCTAAAAATTGTTCGTGACTTAATAAATCTTCAATTTTATAATATGGGGTGGCTCCATATTGAGTTGAAAAAATATTTGCCTTAGACGGGATACTATCGCATATAGCTTTTACGTTCCCTACCTTGGAAATTTGTGCTGCGTGACGATTGCCAATTCTTCCGCAGCCAATTATGGCGAAGTTTTTTTGCATTTTAAAGACGCAAATATGGATGATTAAACAGGAAATAGAAAAAAAAGATAAAAACAAAATTAAATATCTCAAAAAAAATAACTATTCTTAGGAAATCAACTTACTTATTATGCCTGAAGAAATTTACAATTCGAACGCCGTTGCTAACCCACAACGTCCGTTTTTTTTAACTGTATTGTGTTACATCACTTTTATTGGAAGTATTGCCGGCATCATTGTGAATGCTGTGAACATCGTTAATGCAAATTCGCAGGTGGAGACCATAAAGTCAGGGAAATCCAAGACCCAGCTTCGTAATTTGTTTTCCAGCGCCAGTACAGAATCTACAGGCAATATAAAAATAGGTAACCTAAATGAAGAAAATTACGTTAAGTTTTCTATTGGAGGCATCGTGTCATTTGTACTTTGCCTGGTAGGAACAGTGTTGATGTATAAGTTAAATCGTACCGGATTTTATTCATTTACATTAGGCACTTTCTTCAATCTCATAACGCATTTCCTTCTTTTTGGGGATAATTTTGGTACAATGGGATTATCAATTCTTGTAGCACTAAGTGGCTTTGTATTTGTAATTCTGTTTTCTACCAAACTTGATTATATGGAAGAAAAGTAATTCTTTTCTTTACGAATTAAGTTATTTTATAACACAAAGCCATATTTGTTAACCTTATAATTTTCTTTCAATGACAGAAATATTACAGGATTATGAGCAAGCACCTCCTTCCAGGCCGGGCTTCCTTACAGTTATTTGCATATTGACTTTTATAGGTAGCGGATGGGGAATCATAGGAGGAGTTATTCAATTTGCTACTTCTGACAAACAGGCGAGCCAGATAATTGTTGCTAAAAAAAAAGCAGCTTCTGACATTCAAAAGAAAGGCGATAATAATGCAGGTACGCGTTTTGCGGAAAAGATGGTTAATTCTATGTCAACGGCATTCACCGCTGAAAATTTCAGAAAGGCTGGGATTGCTGCAATAATTGGAGCGTTATTTTGCCTTGCTGGTGCGTTATTAATGTGGCGACTTAAAAGGACTGGCTTTTACTCCTATATTTTAGGGGTACTGATTGGAATAGTAAGCCCATTTATTATTTACGGTAATGATAATTTGATGGCAATAATTACATCCATTGGAGTTGGATTTATTGGTTTAGTGTTTATCATTTTGTATGGTGTTAATGTAAAACATATGCGCTAGAATTATATTATTTTCAACATCAGGGCTCCTTTGGGGGCCTTTTTTATTTAATATTTAATTTGCTAATAAAACATTCCAAATATTTTACCTACTTTTGCCAGCTAATAAAAAAAGATAATTAACAAAGACGTTATTAAAAACAAAGAAATGCCGTATTTAACAATCGAAAAAAAAGCGAAAATTTTTACAGACTTTGGCGGTAAAGCCTCCAACACAGGTTCTATTGAGGGCCAGGTTGCTCTTTTAACTGAGCGAATTAATCATATTTCGGATCATCTTAAAACTAACAAGAAAGATTTCTCATCTCAACGGGGTTTAATGATGATGGTAGGACAAAGAAAACGTTTACTTACGTACCTGAGTAAACATAATCTAACTGGTTACAGGGCATTGATTGAAAAATTAGGTCTCCGTAAATAATCCTTTTATCATGTTTAAATAATTAAATTCCCAACTATATTTTTAAGTTGGGAATTCTTTTATTTGCGCAAAATTTTACAGGACGGCTTATAAGGTCCTTTTACAATTTAATTTATAATCTATATGAGTTTCAATATTAAATCGGTGAATTTTGATATCGGTGGTGGCCGCATGGTTACAATCGAAACTGGTAAAATGGCACGTCAGGCTGATGGAGCTGTAACAGTTCGCCAGGGAAATTGTATTTTATTGGCAACTGTTGTTGCAAACAAAGAACCAAGAGAAGGTCAAAGTTTTTTCCCCTTATCTGTGGATTACCAGGAGAAATTTTCGTCTGCAGGCCGTGTTCCTGGTTCGTTTTTTAAGAGAGAGGCACGACTAAATGATTACGAAATATTAACCAGCCGTTTGATAGATCGTGCATTACGTCCTTTATTTCCTGAAGATTACTTGTGCGATGTACAGGTATTAATCAGTTTGGTTTCAAGTGATGCGGATGTTTTACCGGATGCACTAGCTTGTCTTGCTGCATCAGCTGCGTTGGCAGTTTCAGATATTCCAATTCAGGAAATTATTTCTGAAGTACGTGTAGGAAGAAAAAATGGACAATTTATTATTAACCCAAGCCGTACTGAACTACCAGAGTGCGACCTTGAATTTATTATAGCCGCTACCGAAAAGAACATCATGATGGTAGAAGGTGAAGCTAAAGAGTGCCAGGAAGAAGACTTAGTGAAGGCATTGGAATTGGGACATGAAGCAATTAAACTGCAAATTAAAGCCCAAAGGGATTTGAGGGAGCAGGTAGCAAATAATGACAAGAGAGAATATACAAAGCCTTATCGCAATGAAGAGCTGAATGAAAAAATTGCAGCATTTGCAAAAGATAAAATGTATGCAATTGCTTCGGCAGCTTCTGCAAAACATGAGAGAAGCGATGCATTTGCAGTATTGTCTAAAGAAATAAAAGAATATTTGGGAGAAGAAGTTACTCCGGAAGATAAAGGGTTGATCGGATACTATATTGGTGAGCTACAATACAATGTAGTTAGAGATATGATTTTAAGCGAACGCAAGCGTTTGGATGGAAGAGGCACAGAAGATATCCGTCAGTTGACGATGGAAACAAATATTCTTCCTACACCGCATGGTTCTGCGTTGTTTACAAGGGGCGAAACTCAATCGCTTACTACTGTTACTTTCGGAACACCACTGGATGAATTGTTGGTGGAAAGTGCACATAAATCAGATTATACTAAATTCATTCTGCATTATAATTTTCCTCCATTCTCAACAGGAGAAGTTAAAATGATGCGTGGTGTTGGCCGTCGTGAAGTTGGACATGGTAACCTTGCTATGCGTTCGTTGAAGAAAATGATGCCGGGTTCTGAATATCCTTATACTGTAAGGGTTGTAAGTGATATCCTGGAAAGTAATGGTTCATCATCTATGGCTACAGTTTGTGCTGGCTCACTTGCATTAATGGATGCAGGTGTTCCGGTTAAAAAACACGTTAGTGGCGTTGCAATGGGTTTGATTAAAAAAGATGACCAGTTTGCAATTTTAACAGATATCCTTGGTGATGAAGATCATTTAGGTGATATGGATTTCAAAGTAACCGGTACACGTGAAGGTATTTGCGGGGTGCAAATGGATATTAAAGTGGATGGTTTAAGTATGGATATTATGCGCCAGGCCTTGGATCAGGCACGTAGAGGCCGTTTGCATATACTGGATGCTATGTATGAATGTATGCAATCTCATAGAGACGATGTGAAACCACACGCACCAAGAATGGTTAAATTAACCATCGATAAAGAATACATTGGAGCTGTTATAGGACCCGGTGGAAAAGTTATACAGGAAATTCAAAGAGAAACCGGTGCTACCGTTAATATCGAAGAAGTAAATAATGTAGGTGAAGTAAGCGTTTTCTCTGCATCGAAAGATAGTTTGGATAAAGCAGTTAACTGGATTAAAGGTTTAGTTGCTGTTCCTGTTGTAGGAGATTCTTATGAGGGGACCGTTAAGAGCATTAAAGAATTTGGTGCCTTTGTTGAATTTTTACCAAAGAAAGAAGGCTTGTTACACATTAGTGAAATAAGTTGGAAGCGTTTGGAAAGTATGGAAGGTATTTTCAAAGAAGGTGACAGGGTTAAAGTGAAATTACTGGACATTGATCCTCGTACCGGTAAATTCAAATTAAGCCGCAAAGCGTTGATGCCAAAACCTGAATCTCAGCCAAGGCCACAAACGCCTGAAGCTCCGGCAAACAATTAATTTAAAATATATCAAATCAATAGTTCGGTAACTATTAAATGTGGAAAAGTGGAAAATTAAATTACAATAG
>JBDUEK010000124.1:0-12078 GCA_040002495.1 Ferruginibacter sp. | reverse complement strand
TTGTAATTTAATTTTCCACTTTTCCACATTTAATAGTTACCGAACTATTGTTATAAAGGAAATCTATTTAGAAGTGTCAGAGGTTTAACTGCCATGCTGCAAGACTCCGGTAAAGTGTGTTATTATCTAAACGGGGAGGCTGCTACCGATATGATCCATTATGGACGAGAAAAAGCCTTTGCAATGACGCCCTACAATGCAGCCTGCTATGTATCAACCGGAGATATGAATGCTAAAATGTACGCTATGATGATGAAGGCATTCGATAAAAACTCATATTTTAGGTTCAAAAAAGATTATCCGGATCTTGCCGAATTAATGGATTGCCTAAAGAAACCTGCATCGGTTGAGGATTATAAAAAAATCAGGCAATGTGTAAAAGATTACAACCAAAAAACTAATTAGGATTTGGTAGAAAATAAAACCTATTCATTCTTCAATGGTTTTGCGGAGCTGGTCGATTTTACGACATTCAACAAAACAACTCCGAAGCTGTTTTGTGCATGGTAAACTTTACCCTAACTAAGTAAATTGAAGGGTTTTAATGACCAGTAAAAAATCAACAACCGACACAAGCGTTCACTGGTAACTAAACTGTCCAATGTTTTCGCATTCCGCATTTACATACAGGTCGTCAATTGCAATAAGTTTACTGCCTGGTTGCGAAGGTAATTTGTAATAAGTGTTTAATACTTTTGCTTCCAGATCATTCAGGTTTGTGGCGGATATTTTTATTCGATTATGTGTGCTTTTGCTTATTGCCTTTTGTACCATTTCTGAGCAATACAACATATTATCGGAAGCCAGGTTAAAAGCAGTGTCAAAATGCACCGGAAGCTTATACCAATACTTTATTAGCTGGCGCATACTATTTAATTCTGATGCGGTAAGTTTATACCGGTAAATAGCATAGCCATAATTATGACGCGGCTCAGCAAACACATCCAGCTTCTGCCTAAGCATCAATTTCATTGGATTGCCATCTTCGCTGGCCATATGATAAATCATCAATGCTCCCTTGTCTTTTATTGCAAGGCCGGCATGTGAGAATTTTTTATCTTTCTTATTAAAATACCTGATGAACTCGCTGGCAGGATCCTGGTTCATCCGTACAACAATGTCGCCTTCCTTCAGCAAAGCCGCTCCGGTTTGAATATAACCATTGATACGACTTTCAATGGCATCTGCTCCGGAATTTGATACAGAATCTTCGTGCAGAAAGGCGATCATTAAAATAAAACAACATCCTAAAGAAGTGAGTGAAAAAAAATTGCTGTGCATGATTCGCTTTTTTTTATTTACGGGTAATGGTGAATGCATCTACCCCAATACCAGAAGCCTTGAGTCCGTCTACCACATACCGAAATGCAAGGCGGGTTTTCATTGTACCAGTAAGCCCTGATATTTGCATGTTGTACTTCGTCCACACACTTGGAAAAGCACCTGGTACAAGATTTGAATTTATGTCGAACAATATTTTCGTAAACTCTCCCACCGAAACCGGCGTATAGCCAACTTCATGGGAATCACTTGTTTCATTTAACAGCAATTGCAATCGGTCAACGGTTACTGGCTGGCCCAATGATCTTGCATAAAACTGTACCTCATCACCGTTCTTTACCAGCACAGAGGGTGTGATCATCCAACTGCTTATTTCAACTGGTGCTGGTAAATAGTTGTAATCTCCGTTAATATAGGTGTATTCATCTGGTGTATTTTTGTACGACCAGGCGTCAAATACAGGTGGACCTGCCTTAGGGTTTGAATTGCCCTGCGTCCATTGAGCGGCGGCATTGGGTGAATTATTGGTAAAAAAATACCAGTCCTTACCTGGTAATGAATAAACTGAGGCAAACTCTTCAGTAAGTATCGTGTGATTGACAACATTTTTGTCATTCTTTTTGCAGCCAGCTATCAGCACCAGCGCTAAAAGCAGGACTTGTGTACGAGTGTAATTTTTCATAACTGCTGTTTTAGAGTATAAATTTACTTACTCCCTTTGCGTTCCCATAATTGAATAATGAGGAAATATTTTCAAAACTTTCAAAATTTACTTTTACATGTACATGTAAAAATTAGATTAATTGATTCAGACTATCAACCACCGGGAATCTGGTTGACACTTGCAAAAAATCATAAAAAAAATTTGACTATAAGTATTTTTTGCAAAGATTATTTCAGGCAATCATATTTCCCCGTTATCCGTAGAGTTGCCGAAGCTTTGATGATCAATGATAAAATGTTGATTGCTGTCTTGAGTTTGTAACTCAGGATTAGTTGAACCATGCACTACAGCAATACAAGTTTTAATAATCCGCAGTTTTTACCATTATAGTAATCCCTTGCACTGCTATACATATATTCTTCTGCTTTTTCTACAATACCTGCCACAACGGGGTTATCGTGTATATAATCTATTTTCTGTTTTGTAAAGGCTGCGCTGTATAATTCAATTGGATGATTATCCTGCTGCCAAAACTGGTATGCACTATTTCGACTATTCTAATGCCTGCTTCACTAAATATTTTAAGCATCCACTCTTTACGACTTTCTGCCGGATGTGCTATGATAGCTTTAATGATTTGCTTACTGGTATATTTGTTAAAGTCACGAAGGATATCGCCGGGATTGTTGTTCACCGTACTTATAACAAGATGCAGATGATTGCTCATAATGCACCAGGCGTGCAAAACAAGCCCTTTTTCTTTTTGACAATATTGAAGGCTTTCCACTACAATATCCCTATAGTCTTTCCTCGTAAATACCTCCATCCATTCTATTACTGCAAAAGTTACAAAACGGATACCGGCATTGTCACGAATTTTATAGCCTCCGGTAATCATTGTTTTTTATAAATATCCAATACCGATGTTGAATAGAAGAACCATTTTTTATAGGTAGCGTAGCATTCATGAGCAAATCCGGAGTTGCAAACTCCGGATAGCAATCAACATTTTATCTTTTTTTTGACAATTACTCAAGCAGTTTTTGTTTATTGAACATTATGAATAGCTGGGAGGAGCTTTGAGTGAAACTCCCCTTGTTTACCTGACTGGCATTAGCTCTACTGCTCCTGCTGCTTTTTCTTGTTTCGTTTTTCCTGGTCTTTGTTTATTTTATTAATAGTTGCCATTGGTATTACAGCTAATTGGTCGGTCAAACAATTCCAAATGTTTAAATAATTTTTAGATACGACATTGTGTTGTTTCCATTTTGCAAATTTTTCGTACAGCATTAAAGTACAAATGTCTGTCGCTGTAATAAAGTCGCCCGTCTCTGGCAAATGGGTGTGAATCGTTCCTTCAATTTCTTTGCCTTCTTCTTCTTTACCACCATAGTTTATAAAAATGATGTTTTTGTGAAGTTGCTTCTTTCCAATTAAGTTATTGTCTTTGTCGAACGTTAGTAAATAATCGTTACCGAATATTACAACTCCATTTTGTTCAGGTCCGGTCAAAACATAAACTTTCTTTTCCACGTCAGAAATCAGAGGGATTAAATTCAGATTGGTGTTTTTGTACGTCTGAAATAAAGTGTCAGAATTGATTGTTGCTAATGCAATTTTTCTGATTGTAAAAAGGTCGCTTTCGTTTGTTGTAAAGTCTCGTTCAGTCAGGTCCGCTTTTGCAGTTTTCGTATTGTATGTACTGTCAAAGGAAATTGTGTCGATTACTTTTGGTTTGTCTGACTTTGAAAAGAAAATACATTTTGCGATTTCATTTTCTGAATACGAAAAATAACCACCAATGTTAGCTCTTTCCTTGTAACTTTCTAAAAAAATATCTGTGCCATACCAGGATGCCATTTCAGATTTATAAAGCCGTTTACCTTCGGCTACGATTGGTTTTGCTTGTTCTGTAGGGCTCTCCTGCCCAAAAACATTCAGACTTAAAAGAGTAAATAAAATTGTAGTTATTCTTGTCATTGTAAACTTTTTTTCTATAGTTACTGCCCGCGTTTTTCCTCCGTGGTCGGTGTCGCTCACCGAACACAACCAACGGATAAAATACTTTACTAAAATTTGTAAGCAATCCAAACTCATTAATATTTTCCTCATAAAATCTTATTGAAGAATATATTTATGCTGCGAATATTTCTTCTCTTCTTGTTCGGCTCCCTCCCATATTTGTTTAAGTTATTTTAAGGACTTTCATTTACAGCATTAACATCTAAACAGGTCGGTGAGGAAAGCGATCTTGGAGTGTGAGTGTACCTACCGCGGCGGCGGCTCCGCTTTCTCCAAAAAACTTTTATGTATTCCAACGCACAAATAAGTTCCCGATTCGATTTAAATTAGAAACAATGTCCGTAAATTATTTTACTATGCAATTGTCTTTTTTATTTTTTTGGGCTTTGCATAAAATATAGTTTATTTTAAATTTAGGTTAAGTGCTGTTGCAAACAAAGCCAAACTATTACCTAAGGATAAATTATCTCTATTGCGTTTCAGATGAAGTTTAAAGGTTTCAGTAACTTCATCAATTTGAAAGCTTTTTTCAAGGATCGTATCCAAATAAATTGCTAATATTTTATCAAATTCATTAAACGGTTTTGTAAATTTGTCTTCGATAATAGATTTGATTTTAGGAATTTTTAAAATTTGATCTTTCGGGAATGTCGGAATTAAAATCTTAACAAGAGCCCAAGACGTTACTCTTTGTAAATTATATTCTTCTTGCTTTATCCAACTCTTTAGCAAGTAATTAACATACTGAGTTCTTAAAGCGTCTGGGAAAATTCCCACCTCTCCTGACCAAGCTACACACCAAGAAATAGCAAAATGAAAATGATTATCATAAGGTTTAAGCAACTTAAACAATTTGCTAAAAATTTCCTTTAAATGTATTTTAGGGTTTTCAATCTTCTCCTGTGGGCGGTGCATGCCAAAGGCATAACCCATCATTCCTAGGGCAGCAATACACTTTTCCTCATTTGATTCGCCAGTCAATGCAGTAAGAATTCCTGACGGAACTGAACCAATGTCTTCTGAGATTTTTAAATCAGTCAAAAATATATCTGCTAGAGTTGAACCTAATGGAGAAGAGTAGTTATCATCGTATTTTTCAAAATAGCATTCCCGAACTCTCTTTCTGAAAGCTTGGCCAAACTTATTTTTAAGAATTATGTCAGTATTACTTCGATCAAGAATTGAGTAGGCGTTTTTTGAATACCATTCAATTGCCGTATTCAACAAGTCAGGACCTATTTGGATTTCATTTGCAAGGCAACTACCCAGCAAAGAAGGCGCAAGCATATCGTCTTTTGTTCTTTCTTTTCTTTCTTTAGATGCAACAACCTTTGATTCGGAAACTAAATACTCAATTAACTCTTTCGTATCTCTTTCGAGTAAAACTGCCGCTAATGGAATTACTTCTTTCCAATTCTCATTATTTACATTGGGTTTAATTATATCAACAATCTTATTTTGAGCATCAGACTGAGGAATAAATCTCTTAACAATCGCTTTGGCAGTTAAATATTCTTGGAAACTTAAATGAAGAAACTCGTAAACGGCAGCAATATTTCCTGATTCCAATTTTTTGTGTCCTGACATAATTAACAAACTACTTCTTGATTCGACACGCTTAATAAATTCTGAAGGACTTATGTTTGTGTATCCTAAAATTTCTGGCATTTGCTTTCTTGCATCAATTAAACAAGCATTAAGCTCATCGGCAGAAATTGTTTGCTGTCCCTTCTGAGTCATCCAGTAAGCAACAAATGCAAGTTGCGGTTCAGCCTCTTCAATATCAAGGATTTCATGACCTTCAACATTCCAGGTCACTAAAAGAAGTTTAATCATTTCTTGATATAAGATGCTTCTCTTTGTAGGAAGATAACCAGCCCACCTTTTTACAAATAAAAGTGTTGTCAATAACAAAGGATTTTCAGCCAACACCTTTATTCTCGTATCTTTTAAAATTAAATCACTAAGTTTTTTTGCTTCCTTAATTGTATTTTCGGATTCATCAATAATTGCTTTGTGCCACTTTAAACATAACTCTTCAATTTCAGATTCTATCAGGTTTGATACTGTATAGTTTTCACAATACGTTGCCAAAGAGCCTCCAACTACTCTGAAGCCTGCTTCTCTCGACGTAACGATTATATTTATTGTTGGAAATGTTGCCGTAAAAGTTCTTAGCTGATTTACAAATGCAATCCTATTCTTATCATCCGCAATTTCATCTAATCCATCAATAAGCAATAAGGCATTGCCATTTTGCAAAGACCTTGAAACTAAAACTGAAAACTCGTCGGAGCAAGAATGTATCTCTGCCCTTGAAGGTATTCCATTGATGATATCTGTAATGCTTAATGTTACTTTCTCTCCCAGTTCTCTGCATCGTAGGAAAATCGGGAACCAATTTTTATCAGGCAATTTGTCGTTGATTTGCTTTCTTCTTTCGGGAAAAGCATAAGCAATTGCGATCCTTTTTATTAGGGTTGATTTTCCTCCACCTGGTTTAGCAAGAATAGCAAGTCGTGAATTTTTATTTAGTATTTCTCCTATTCCTTCTCGTGTATCTTCCTCTAGTTCAAACTCGTCTTTTTTTCTTCTTCCTCGGCTTTGTTGAATTAGGTGAAGTGGAACAAATATATTTTCTAACTTAACTTTTACAGAACCAGCTTCCTTATCTGTCGGTAAGCCTTCGAAATGAATTTCTCCCAATTCATTTTCAAGATATTTGAAATATCTTTTCTCTGACTCTGTTAATTTCGCATGTGTCGTATTTGTGGATTCTTCGTTGTTGATTAAAGTCAACCCTTGAAATATTTTATTGGTATTGATGTCTTTTGTAATTACTTCTTCTGCTAAATCTTTAATGAGAAGTTTTCCTTCTGCATGAACTAATGCAATATGCGAAGATTTTTGGCCATTTGAATCTGAATAATATAAAGCCCAAACCCAGCCTTTATCACACGCAATTAAATCTGCATAACCAATTAACGTTAGATCTCCATTGTTTAATTTTACAGATGCAATTGCCTTTTCAATTGAGATAAGCACTCTGCCACGAATTAATTCTTCAACTATTTTTTCTGGTTTGATAAGGATTACCCTTTTGTTGTCTACTTCACTTTCTTGTTCAACTGCAGTTTCTTTGAACCCTGATAATGAAACGAAGTAACCAACAACGCTATATCCTTTATTCGCTCTATCTTTCTTGAGTTTTCTTCTTTCAACATCAATTACACCAACAAATTTATTTATGTCAGCACCCCCAATAGTGTCTGAATGAGCTTTGCATTCTGCTATAGACAGTTTTGGTTCAGTCCTGTGGTAAGCATGGAGGTCAATCTCTCTACCTGATTTGTGAATGTTAAGTCTTGGTTCGTCATAACCTAGGGTGTGAAAAAGGTCTGACATAAGGCGACCAAAAAGATCTCCCTTTTTGTTTGAATCTTTTTCCAATACTTCAATTTTTCTAAATTTCATTTCTAAGAAAATTTTATTGTCGAGTAGTGTAAAATAAATCTCTTACTAGTAAGTTTAGCGCTGCCTCATAGAATTGCAGCTAAAGTTTGTATTGCCAAATAAATAATTTTACTTGCTGCGTCAAAACACCAAATATAGCTGCATATAAGCAACAAGTAATCACTTGCCAATACCATCTTTAAAAAACAGGAAAAACCCTGTAAGTTTTCTCACATAGGCGCAGGAATAACGCCTGGGTAATAACTATTTGCATTCCTGTGTCTGCCGAAATATGAGGCTATTGTTGTTCAGTTTTATAAACCAGACTGTGTGAAGTTGTTTAGGGAAATACGGCAAAAGATGACCATATTACGGCAAAAGATGACCATATTACGGCAAAGGATGACCGTCTTACGGCAAAGGATGACCATCTTACGACAAAGGATGACCATCTTACGGCAAAAGATGACCATCTTACGGCAAAGGATGACCATCTTACGGCAAAAGATGACCGTCTTACGACAAAGGATGACCATCATACGGCAAAAGATAAACATCCACCCGCAAAGGATGACCATCTTACGAGAAATTATTTCAATACCAACGGGATACAAACGGGTCAAAGTTGGAAAGATGGATACCAGGAACTCTCCAAAAAAACTAATATGCGCAGGACTCCGTCCGCTTTAGAAAAAGGATGGAGTCCCGAGCCTACACTATGATACATTTATGGAGGCTCTTTTAATAGTCGGGGTTGCGCTGGTAACTCTTTTGAAATTTAAAAACTCTACTGCGAAAACCCCGCCTGCACACGGTATAATTTTAGACGGAATACATGGAGCCGTATACGCTAACAATAGCCTGATTTAAATAAAACAGAAGCGATGGTATTTTATAAAGCGGCAATACCATAATTTTTCCAAACTTCCACTCCCTGTGTCGGCGGGGTTGTCGCAGAACATGCTCATTCCACCGGATCATT
Organism: Ferruginibacter sp.; assembly: GCA_040002495.1. Lineage (GTDB taxonomy): Bacteria > Bacteroidota > Bacteroidia > Chitinophagales > Chitinophagaceae > Ferruginibacter. Next base: position 3,676 of record JBDUEK010000124.1, on the reverse strand, counting down.
ACACAGCAGCAAATGAACCCGGGTGAACTGGTGAATTGATTTCGCAAAAAAAACAACGGGAGGAACTCAAAACTAATTTAACCCGTATATTTGCCGGTCTTCAATTTAATCTGTTACTAATAATCGTCAAATTCATCAAAACCCCATGAAAAATACTACCGCTTTTATATGCTTTGTAATTTTTATTTTCACTGCCTGTCAAAAGGATATTACCAGTGACATTGATCCCGTTGTTACGCCTCCCTTACCACAAGACAGTACACTTTTGGCATTGTTTATCGGCCTTGATGCAACAGCAGTTCCACCACAGGATACAATTGCTAAAACGTATTTTTATTACGATAGCAACAAAAGAAATACAAGTATCGACCTTGTGTATTACGATAACGGCATCCCATCTGAATATCAATATCACAGTACCTTATTTTACCAGGGCACTGACACCCTACCTTATAAGAGAAGTGTAATTACCAATGCTATACCAACCAGCAATACCGATTATGTAAATGATACATGTTATTATTATTACAATAATTTAAAACTTGTAAAAGATTCAGCTATTTTCCCTTCCCCAATCACCCGGCAATTCCAGTATACATCTAACCAGGTAATTACAACTACTACCGATTACTATAACCCGCAATCTCCGTATATATACAAGGATACTGTGAGCGTAGCATATCAAAACGGCAACATCATTAGCCAGGTTAATACTTCAGTTGCTACCGCTAAACAAAATTTTAAATTTGTTTATGACAATCACCCCAATCCGTTTGCCCGAACACAAAATAAGATTGCAATTGATAACAGGTTTCCATACTACTATATGGAAGCATTTGTATCGGAAATTTTTGGTACCCATAACCCTCTTGAAATAGATCAAACACAACAATTATATAATTATCATTATAAATTCACGTACGAATACAACCAGGCAGGATACCCGAAGATTATAAATCTTTTTGATCAAAATGATCCGTCTGTTATAGAAAAAGGCTTATACTTCTACACCAAATAATTTATTAATTTTTTTGGCTACAGTCAGTTGTAGAATCAAATTTTCCTTGCAGCCTATAAATTTGGAATGAGGTTGCATAAAGATAATCGGGTCATTCAGTAGCGGCAATACTTTTTTAAACTATCTACTGTTGAAGTTTGTGCGGCAGTATTTTTAATGAAGAGTGTAGACAAGGTTAAGAAAATAAAACACAGTAATTTCCCTGAAGAAAATAGTTGAAAGTGACTAACTATCTTTTGTACCGGCAAATTGAATCTCATATTCACTGGTGTCAATTAAAAGAAGTTGATAAATTATGGAACACAGTAGCTTTCAGAAAATATTCTTTAAAGTTAATAATTTTTATTTGCCGTTTTTTACAAAACGGTCAATACTATAATCTTTCCAAATTTCCAATCCCTGTGTCGGCGGGGTTTTCGCAGAACAAACTCACAAACAAAAAACAGGCTACTGCGCAACCCCGACGTGTAATGCGCTTCTACCTTCACGCTGCATAGGTTACTTCATTATGGCTGCATCAACATTATATTAGATGTGCATTGGGAGTTTCTTTATGGAGGCTCTTTTAATAGTCGGGGTTGCGCAGATGGTTCTTTTAAAATTTGAAAACTCTGCGGCGAAAACCCCGCCTGCACACGGTATAATTTTAGAAGGATTACATGAAGCCGTATACACTTACAATAGCCTGATTTAAATGAGACAGAAGCGATGATAATTTATAAAGCGGTCAATACCATAATCTTTCCAAACTTCCACTCCCTGTGTCGAAAACCCCGCCGGGACACAAGCCGAATTGAAAAACAAAAGCTGACGAACATTATTCGTCAGCCCCAATTTGCCAATCTCTATTAGCGGTTCGTGCTTTGTTTTAGAAATTTCATTTTTGCATGAACTTAATTAATTCAAAATTGAATTTTTCAAATTCTTCAATAAATAACCCGTGTCCGCTATTTTCAAATGGTACGATATAAGAATTTTTAATTCCTTTCTGCATTTGTTCTGCTAATGCAAATTCGCAAATTTTATCTTTTACGCCATGGAAGATGGCAGTCGGAATTTTTATTTTGCTTAATTCAGAACGTAAATCAGTTTCTCTTAAAGCTATCAAACTTTGCGTAGTTGCATAAGCTGATGCTTCCAAATTAATTGCACCTAACCAATTGCCTAAACCCGATGGTAAAGCAGTTTCTGTTGCTCCGAATATTTTACCAAAGTTTTCTAATAATTGGGGCCTGTTAGTAAGGCTTAATGTTATAAGTCCATTCACATCTTCTTTTGAAAAGCCAAAAGGATAATCATCACGTTTTGTCCAAACCGGTGCGGCTGCACCAAATAATGCCAATTTGCTAACATGAGCGGCATCGTATTTTGCAACATAATGTATTGCAATAGCACCACCCATTGAAAACCCGCCAAGCGTTGCGTCTTTAATATTAAGTTTATCCAGAACAACTTTAATATCGTCAGCATAAACATCATAGTTGTATTTACCATAAGGTTTGTCTGATTTACCGAAACCTCTTAAACTGATACCTACAACTCTAAATCCTTTTTGAACCAGATCCTGATACTGGTATTCATACATAGCATCACTTAATGGCCATCCGTGAATTAATACTACCGTTTTACCTTCTCCAAGGTCAGTTACATGTAGTTTTACATTTTTTTCTACTTCTACGTACTCTTCTCTACCGAGAGAGGCAGGTACTCTTTTTGTTTGTGCATTCATTGTATTTGATAAAATTAAAAATGAGGAAATTGCAGAGATCACTGTTTTAAATCTCCTGTCTGAACCGTTGATTTTGCTTTGTTTTTTTGTTGTTGCTTTCATCTTTTTATTTGTTTTAAATTGATGACACAAAATTACTTTGCTTAACCAGGCTGTCCAATGTAGGTTTCACTACTTTAATTGCACTTTTTTCTCTTTTATTATTTTATGGAGTATTGTTTGCGAAATTGCTGGGGAGATGTGTCCGTTTGTTTTGTAAAAAGCCGGATAAAATAGGCGTCATCTTCATAACCAAGGCTGTATCCTATTTCTTTGATAGTAAGAGTTGTATGGGCTAGTAATCTTTTGGCTTCTAAAATAATCCTATCTTTTATGATTTCGTTTGGGGATTGATTTCCGAACTGTGTAACTTTTTTGTTCAGGTTTTTTGGAGTAACAAAAAGTAGCTTTGAATAATCAGCCACAGTATGAAGATTTTTAAAATGAATTTCTACCAACAAACTGAATTTTCTTAAAAACTCTATTTCTGTATTTTTTACAGGTTCATTCAATTGGTGTTTTGCTTTCCAGATTCTTGTGGCCTTTATGATAATTTGCTTCAATAATATCCGTATCATTTCTTCATTTGCCACATCTTCGTTATTGATTTCTTGTTTTATATCCTCAAGAATATGTTGGATTGTGCTTGATTCTATTTCGCTTAAAGCAATGGCTGGCATTTCATACACATTATTATATAAAATGCCATCGCAAGAAACTTCTTTGTCGTGAATTTCTACACAATAAAAATCACGGTTATAATAAAGTAATACCCCTTCACACTTGTCAATCTCCGTGAACTTATATACTTGCGATTTATTTATAAAGAAAAGCGTATCGGTGTCTGCTTTATGCTGTTTGAAGTCGATTGTAATTTTACCGCCAGCTTT
>JBDUEK010000123.1:0-12092 GCA_040002495.1 Ferruginibacter sp. | reverse complement strand
GAATTTTTGGCAGAAAAAAATGGCGACTGAGTTTTTGAGCAGGCCCTAATTAAAACATTAATGTTGTTTTCAAATGACTGTTTTAAGACAAGTACAAAAAAGGAATTTGTGTGAGCGAAGAAGAATTATTTATAAGCAAGGCTCCGAACCCAACAACTCAACTTTTCAATTCATCAGCTCTACGTGGAGCAACGGGTGCTTTTACAAAATCGTGGGGATGTTGTTTGATGTACTTCCAGAGCACACTTGCAAACTGCGAATAATTTTTCAGGTGTATCCCCCGGCTTTTTACGGCCACAATAAAAGCCAGACTAAAGCTAACTGCAAAATTTAAGAACCCTATTAAAAAAATACCTGATAAAGTGTACCAGATTTCACTGGCACTTACTTCACCATTGAGCCCAAAGAAACCAATGGTAGCATTTGCAGCAGAAATGGTGATATGCCGGATATCAAAGGGAATACCAAATGTTTTACCGAGGAAAGCGGCCATGCCTAAAAAAAAGCCCAGTGAAATATTCCCTATCAGCGAACCCAAATTATGTTCCAGGTAGTGAATGATTTTATATCGCCTTTTTTCACTGAAGCTATTTTTAAAAGAGGAAAGGTTTCGCAGCCTGTCTGCTATCTTCCCATATATCACATAATTTTCTACATAACCCGCAATCAGTCCGCTTACAAACAGAAAAAAACCGGTAATGCAGGCATAAAGAATTGCCAGCGAATGACCAGGTTGCTGATTGGTAAGCAAAGTTTGAGCAGCTTCACCTGATGCAATCATAGTTCCGGTTACTCTAAAATAAATCCAGGCTAATAAATAAGTCAATGGAAATACTACCAGCAGGTTACCGGTAAAAGATGCCAGTTGTGTTCTGCTAACTCTTGCCACTGTAATAGCCAGGTTTCTTAAATCCGGCACCGTCCCATTTTTCTGAACATCAAAAGAACTAACTACATTGTTAGCGGTATAAGCAGGTTGCTTTGTAGCAAGTGTTGACCCTGTATCCTGTATTAAAATAAAGCCCAGTGAATAATTAGTACTGTAAAGAAACCCTTCCCAAAATGGTGCTACCGACATTTTAGTTAGCAGGTTTTTAATGATACCGATAAAAGAAATAATGATACCGCCACCTATCGCACTCCTAAACATTTTCCAAAATTCCCAACGACTGGTGGTGATATATTTTTCTCCGGTTCGGCCACCATGTTCCGCAATCTGGTAGGCTACATATCCGGTATTTTCGCTTAAAAATTCTCTAATGGAATTCTTCCGGTTTTCGTTGCGAACCACCGTTTTAAAATATTCAACAAAACGCTCGGTATTAAAATAATGATCCGTATCCAGCACATCCAGAATAATAAAAACCCGGTCTATCTGTTGTTGCAAGCGGGTGATGATATACGTTTGAGCCAGGCTGGTACCATAAGTAATCCGCTGTTCTTTTATCCAATGTAAACTTTGATTACAATTGTGCAAAGCTTCCGTAATACTTGCCAGCATTACTCTTCGGTCATCTTCATTTAAGCCAACTTTATCCAGGTGCAGGTATTCGTTTATCAACCGGCTTTGTTCAAGAAACGGAAAAATGGCATCACCCAATATTTCATATTGTTGTGTCATTTCCTTTTCAAGACCAAGTGAGGTTATTCTATAACTCAGCACTTGTAACGATTGCTGCAATTGGGTAATTAAGGCCGGTTCAGTAAGATTAATTTGTATACCAAGCCCTTCAAAAAACTGCATCCACAAATCCGCATCAATTTTTTCAACCCATACGTAATCGTTTTCCTTATAAAATATTTTATTGACTACATACAAAAAATTATCAGGTGTTTGTAACGCAGGTAAAAACTTATGCTTTATTTTACTCAACAATTCATGCATCAGGCTACGGCTGCTTACAATGCCGTTTTCTGTTAACGCAATTACTATATTTGTTTTTAAAAACTGTGTAAGCAACGCCTTCCTTAAAGAAAACAGTGATTTCTTTTCCTGACCCAGTTGATACAACAAGGCCTTAAACCTCACTTCGGTTTGCTCAATATCCTTTACTTTTTCGGGGCGAATTTTATCGATTAACTCAACTAAAAAATCCAGGCTACGATTAGAAGAATGTAAGGGTAATACAACGGCCTGCGGCTTTTCCGGCACATCCGGTAAATCTTTCTTCTTTTTAGTGAGGTGCAGCATTAATTCACAATTACAGTTCTGGTTAAAGAAACATTCTAAAATAATATAGGCATTGACAATGATTTTTTGTTAAATGTTGCTTTGCAAATTATTTGCTTTAAAAAAAATCGGCTTATTTTTGCAGTAATATAACAATGGAAACACATACATATACAAAATTTAAGGAGGATATCGAGGTGCTTTCTGCCATAGAAGAATCTTGTAACCTGATTGTATGGAATGATGAAGTAAACACTTTTGAGTGGGTAATTGAAACCCTCATTGAAATTTGCGGACATTCACAGGAGCAAGCAGAGCAGTGCGCTATCATCATAGACAGCAAGGGGAAGTATTCAGTAAAAGAAGGCAGCTATGAAGTGCTGAAACCCATGTGCGATGCAATTACTGACAGGGGCATCAATGCAACGATTGAAGTTATAGCCAGTTAATAACTTCAAAAATCAATGCCGTTTTCCAATAAAACATTCACATAAATTGTAAAGTAAGGGTTGATTATTTACCCGGCTTAAGTTTTCCAATCAGGCATCCTTGCGTCGCACACTTATACCGCATACCTTTTGGCATCTTTTTTAATACCTTCATTTCAACATTATTCTCATAAAAAGTAATTGCATCACTACCTGTATGTTTTTCCTCGATACAACAATAGCATTTCCCTCGGTTGATACAGCCCCTGCAGATGGGTTACTTGCCATTGGTGGCGACCTGGATACGGAGCGCTTATTACTTGCTTATCGCAGTGGCATTTTTCCCTGGTACAACGAAGGCGAGCCAATTTTATGGTGGAGTCCTGATCCTCGTTTTGTATTGTTTCCCGAAAAATTAAAAGTAAGCAACAGTATGCAGACGGTGTTGAATAATGGCAAGTTTCGCTTTACCATCAACAGGGCATTTAGCCAGGTAATTCAGCAATGCAAAACTGTTACAAGAAAAGACCAGCAAGGCACCTGGATTTCTCCGGCTGTGCAGGAAGCGTACAATCAGTTACATCAACGCGGTTACGCACACAGTGCCGAAACATGGCTCAACGGACAACTAGTTGGTGGCTTGTATGGCATAAAAATGGGCAACGTTTTCTTTGGCGAAAGCATGTTCAGTAAAGAAAGTAACGCAAGCAAATTTGCATTTATAAAATACGTACATCAACTAAAAAGAGAAGGTGTTCAATTAATCGATTGCCAGGTTTACACCAAACATCTTGAAAGCCTTGGTGCCAAAATGATTCCAAGGCAAACATTCATTGAAAAATTGCAGGAGTTTATTTAAGCCTAAAGTGCCCGGTGGGCCACCCCCAAAGGGTGACTCACCGGGCACTTAGGTCGGTTGGCTCAACGAAAGTAAATGCTTCTACTTCCCAAATTTCATTTTCAATGCAGCCAATGCATCATTCAAGGGCAATTCTGCAAGAGGCTTATTGTTAGACTGGTTATTTTGCCCGCCCCCAGTTTTATTTCCCTGGAAATTACCTTTTGAAAACTGCTTTTTTGCAGGTGCTTCCAATGTTTGTTTGATGGATAGTGCAATTCTTTTTCTTGCTGTGTCAACTTCCAGCACTTTTACATTTACATGCTGGTTTAGTTTCAACGCTTCATTAGGATCGGTAATGTAAGTGTGCGAAATTTCAGATACATGCACCAGTCCATCCTGCTTTACACCAATATCTATAAACGCCCCAAACCTGGTAATATTGGTCACAACTCCCGGCACTTCCATTCCAACTTTTACATCATCAATGCTGTATATATTTGCAAACTCAAATACCTGTGCTTCACTCCTTGGATCCAGGCCCGGCTTTTTCAATTCATTCAGAATATCCTTAATCGTTAGTTCACCAATTTGTTCCGTTACATATTTCTTAGGCTCAACTGTTTTTAATAATTCTTCTTTACCAATCAACGTACTTACCGCTACGCCCAAATCCTTTGCCATAGCTTCCACTACTACATAGGCTTCCGGGTGTACCGCACTTTGATCCAGTGGATCTTCGCCTTCTTTAATTCTTAAAAATCCGGCGCATTGCTCGTAGGCTTTTCCACCGAGTCGGGGCACTTTTAGTAATTGTTTCCTGCTGCTGAACTTCCCTATTTCTGTGCGGTACTTAATAATATTATCTGCAAGCGTGCTTCCTATACCGCTTACATAACTTAGTAAATGCTTACTGGCAGTATTTAGGTTTACGCCTACGTTATTTACGCAGCTTATAACCGTAGCGTCTAACCGCTCTTTTAAGCGAAACTGGTTTACATCATGCTGATACTGTCCCACCCCAATACTTTTGGGATCCAGTTTTACCAATTCTGCCAGCGGATCCATCAGCCTTCTTCCAATGCTAACTGCCCCACGTACAGTAATATCTTCGTTTGGAAATTCTTCCCTGGCAATTTCTGAAGCTGAGTAAATGGAGGCTCCATCCTCGTTCACTAAAAATACCGGCAACCCAAGATTTAGTCGTTTAATAAACTGTTCTGTTTCCCTGCCTGCCGTTCCATCACCGATGGCAAATATTTCGATGCCATATTGTTGTACCAGGTTTTTAATTTTTATTTCTTCTGCTGCTACCCGGTTATTTTCATGCGGAAAAATAAGGTCTGTTTTTTGTAACTCGCCTTTCTCATCCAGGCACACCACTTTACAACCAGTGCGGTAACCCGGATCGATGGCCAAAATCCTTTTACTACCCAACGGAGATGTAAGTAATAACTGGCGCAGGTTTTCCGCAAAAACATTGATGGCATCTTCATCAGCTTTGGCCTTAAGTGCCGTTCTGAATTCAGTTTCAAGGCTGGGCTGCAATAAGCGGCGGTAAGCATCTTTCACTGCCTTTCTTAACTGGTCGCTGGATGGGTTCATTCCTTTTACATACAGCTCTTCTACCATCTCTAATGACGCTTCTTCATCCGATGAAATTGCAATTCTAAGATAGCCTTCTAAAAAACCACGTAGTACCGCCAATATTCTATGAGAAGGTGTTTTAGAAATCAGTTCACTAAAATCAAAATAGTCTTTGTATTTAATGCCTGCTGTTTCCTTATCGGTAATCACTTTGCTTTGCAGGGTGGCTTCTGTTTCAAACAGTTTGCGGAGTTTAGCCCTTACCTGTGCATCTTCATTGATCAGTTCTGCAATAATATCTCTTGCACCTTGCAAAGCCGCATCTGTATCTGCTACTTTATCATTAATGAATTTTGTGGCTTCGGCCAGCAGGTCAATTTCTTCCTGCGCCATTAATATATTTGCCAATGGCTCCAATCCGTTTTCCCTGGCAGTTTGCGCTTTTGTTTTACGTTTAGGTTTATATGGCAGGTAAATATCTTCTAATTCAGCAATGGTGGTAGTTTTATTGATTTTATCCTGCAAGGCTTCCGTCATTTTCGCCTGCTCGGTAATTGTTTTTTCAATAAACGTTTTACGCTCTGTAAACTCTTTTATAAATTTAGCTTCATCTTGTATCTGCTGAATCTGTACTTCATCCAGTGCGCCAGTTTTATCTTTCCGGTAACGGGCAATAAATGGTATGGTGGCGCCTTCTTCCAGCAAACTCAACACTACTTCTACCTGTTGTAATTTTATATTTAATTTTTGTGCTATTGGTTGTGTGAATGACATAGTATCTTAATTTTTTAAAAATCGGGTTGCGAAAATAGTGCTATGAATTGAAAGAAAAAATTGGAATACAGTGAGAAATTACTCAGGCTAATGATAGTAAGCTTCCAGACCGATGAAATATAGCAACCGATTCGCTTTTTGTTACTTTTGCCGTTGTTGGCATATATTCAAAAGAGCCGCATTAAAGCGAACACCACTATTGCTAACGCACTAAATAAATTAACCTATTCCGAAGGCCGCCGTTGTGTCTTATCGACCAACGGTCGAAGCGTTCACCAGCGAAAAATTTATAACAAGCATATACTATACATTCCTTTTTATTATGTCTGGCTACCAGGCTCAGTTTTATACTGTTATTTATGTGTCCCGAGTCACTGGATTGCGCTTTTTTATACGCTTTAATATCTCACTGGTTGTAACTCCGGTTGTTGGTGAAAAACACCAACAACGGCCCCTTTGGATAGCAAGCATTTTAAAATTAGTTAGAAGGAAAACCAACACAGGCAAAAATCGGTTAATGTTACCGAAAGTTGAAATGTATTTAAATTGCGCAAAGGATAAATTGATTACCTGTTAATTTTTTTCCCTAACCTTAGTAGCCTTGTTGATTAAATATAGTGGACCTTATTACCTTATTTTAATCGCTTTTATTATTCCGCTTTATTCTAATAAGGTAATAAGGTTGATGCATTAAAGTTGTCAGGGTTCTACTAAGGTTCGTTTCAAAAGTGGAGGGATATCAAATCCCACAAATCAACTTACTGATTTATCCCTTGCATAGTGTAGTTGAGCATCCTCATTTTTGGCTAACTAACTTAAACCAATACAATTTTTTTAGCGGGATTAGCTTCAACAAATGAATAAATGCTGTTGCGGATGGTATCATTGTCTGCATAAGGAATGAGTAGACTTTTTAAATCTTCAGTGCAGGAAAATTTTGTATTGCTTGGTAAATAACCCATGCCCCAAAAGCTGCCCCTTTCAATCAATAGGCACAGATTTTCTTCTTTTTTTATACCACTATCTAAAACAGCAAATGTCGGAAGTTGTGCTTCCAAAGCAGCCATGGCATTTTTTATTTTAGTATTATAATTTACAGGTGGTTCCAGGAAAGCCAGATCATTTTCGGTAAAAGCTGTTTTATCAATAAAACACAATTTTTCATTCAACTCAAATTCTTCAATCATTCTTTTTAGCATTACTAATCCTTCGTGCAATAAATTGAAACTGTACAGGTGCTGCAGGTTCTTTTTCTTTTTATCAATTGCAAGTCGCAGGTAACCTTTGTTATCCTCAAACATATACAACGCAAATTTTTGTGCCGGTTGCTTTTGGCTATAATTGTACTTTGGCCACAACCTTTTTATTTCTGAGCTTTCCAATACGATGGCTTCCAACTCGGTTGCACACTCCCTGCAACTAATTTTTGTAATGAGGCGTAAAAAGTTCTGTCGCTTTCTATCAGGATCATTGTGCGTAAAATGACTGCTTACCCGTTTCCTGATATTGATGGCCTTACCTACATAAATTATTTTACCCTTGGCATCATGAAAATAATATACACCCGGCGTAACCGGCAATTGCTTAATATCCTCTTTAACCAGGTGCATCGGTAACCATTGTTCTGCAGAAGATTTCTTCAGCATTTGCTCTATGTGTACATCACCGCCGTTGGCAAGATAATGCTCAAATAATTTGACCGTTGCTTTTGCATCTCCACCGGCACGGTGCCTGTTTTCAATGGGTAATTCCAATGACCGGCAAAGGTTACCAAGACTATAAGATGGCAGTCCCGGGAAAACTTTGCGGCCCAGGCGGACGGTGCATAATTTTTTGGCGGTAAGCTCGTAACCCGCAGATTTGAGGTGATGTTTTAAAAAAGAGTAATCGAAATTTACATTGTGGGCAATGAAGATTTTATCATTCAACAATTCAAATAGTGTGTCTGCTACATCTTCAAAATCCGGTGCAGTTTCCACCATGCTGTTGTCAATGCCTGTAAGTGCAGTAATATATTTGGGAATAAACTGGTGTGGATTAATAAGGGTTTCAAAATGTTTGACTACCCTGTTTCCGTCGTGTATAAAAACAGCTACTTCTGTAATACCAAAAGCTGAGGCATAGCCCCCGGTCGTTTCTATATCTACTATTGCATACATCGGACATCAAATATAGGAATACTAAAGTAATTAGTAAGTAAATTTTAAAATGACTTTTATGAGGCTAATTGTAAATAGATCGATCATATTTATTTTGAATCGGGAAAAGTTCCCCGATGATCCACTGTTGAATGGTGCGACGCCAATGCAGTTGCACAATGATAAAATGCCGGGTTAAAAAAAATTATAAACTAACAGTCATTAGTTTTGATCCCTTATTTTTGTGCCTTAAATAAATTGACTATATGCAGTTTCAACTTTCGGAAGAACATTTAATGATTCAACAGGCAGCAAGAGATTTTGCAGTGAATGAGTGCCTGCCAGGCGTAATTGAAAGAGACGAATTACAAAAATTCCCCAAAGAACAAATAGAAAAACTGGCTGATCTTGGCTTTATGGGTATGATGGTAAAACCTGAATATGGCGGCAGCGGCATGGACACGATTAGTTATGTATTGGCAATGGAAGAAGTGAGTAAGATTGATGCAAGTGTAAGTGTATGTATGAGTGTAAACAACAGCCTGGTTTGTTATGGTTTGCAGGAATATGGCAGCGAAGCACAAAAGCAACAATATTTAATTCCGTTGGCGCAGGGAAAAAAAGATGGCGAATTGCATATTGGCGCATTTTTATTGAGCGAGCCTGAAGCCGGTAGCGACGCTACTTCGCAACAAACCACAGCAGAAGATAAGGGTGATTACTATTTGCTGAATGGTACAAAAAATTGGATAACCAATGGCAACAGCGCCAGCATTTACCTGGTGATTGCACAAACAGATCCGGGTAAAGGAAGTCGCGGTATCAATGCATTTATTGTGGAGAAAAAATGGCCTGGCGTTGTGGTGGGCGCTAAAGAAAATAAACTGGGTATTAGGGGTAGTGATACGCATACGATACTTTTTAACGATGTGAAAGTGCCTAAAGAAAACCGCATTGGTGAAGATGGATTTGGATTTAAATTCGCCATGAAGACATTGGCCGGAGGCCGCATTGGTATTGCATCACAGGCATTGGGCATTGCAAGCGGCGCTTATGAAAGATCATTAACGTATAGCAAGCAACGCAAGGCTTTTGGTAAGGAAATAATGCATCACCAGATTATACAATTTAAATTGGCCGACATGGCTACAAAAATAGAATGTGCCCGATTGCTTTGCCTGAAAGCTGCCTGGGAAAAAGATGAACAATTAGACTATACCGTTAGTGGCAGTATGGCAAAAGTATATGCATCTGAAACTGCCATGTGGACTGCAACCGAAGCTGTGCAGATACATGGCGGCTATGGCTTTGTAAAAGAATATCATGTGGAACGCATGATGAGAGATGCAAAAATTACACAGATATATGAAGGCACGAGTGAGGTGCAAAGGATAGTGATTAGCAGGAGTATTTTGAAGTAAGGTACGGCCTGAACGGCCGGAAGCCCCCAGCCCCTGAAGGGGAGTTATTTGAAGTTTACGATATTTTCAACCAGTATTTTTAGGGATGCTGAATTGTCTGGCCATACAAAACATTAATTTTTTATACATTTTTGAAAGTGCAAATGGTGTCATTTGCACTTTTTTTATTCGCCTTTTGCTTTGCTTATCTTTGCCCTTTGCGTAAAACAATACTATGCCTATCAACCAGGATAATTACTTCGAAATCATTAATGAACTGAAAGACAAGGCAACATTGGTTGCAGTATCTAAAACCAAACCCAACGAAGATATACAGGCTTTGTACGATTTGGGGCAACGCGATTTTGGTGAAAATTATGTGCAGGAACTGGTAGATAAACAAGCTGCATTACCGGGTGATATCCGCTGGCATTTTATTGGCCATTTGCAAAGCAATAAAGTAAAATACATTGCTCCTTTTGTGCATTTGATTCATGGAGTAGATAGCATTAGTTTACTAAAAGAAATTAATAAACAAGGACTGAAAAATAACCGCGTTATTGATTGTTTATTGCAGGTGCATATTGCAAAAGAAGAAACAAAGTTTGGGTTTGCATTGGAGGAGTTAGGTGAAATATCTGAATTACAGGAACTAAAAAATGTTCATATCATCGGCCTGATGGGCATGGCATCTTTTAGTAATGATATGAACTTGGTTGCAGGAGAATTTGCTTCACTTAAGAAAGCTTACGATGGATATGCCCAATCAAGCAAACAGCAATTTGATTTTACTACGCTTTCAATGGGCATGAGTGGCGATTATAAACTGGCCATTGAAAATGGCAGCAATATGGTTCGTATTGGCAGCTTATTATTTGGCGAAAGAAATTATAAGCACTGATGACCCATGAAATTATTATCCTTTGCATCGCTGCTTTTGCCGCAGGTTTTATAGATGCAATTGTTGGTGGAGGCGGGCTTATTCAAACGCCTGCTACATTGGTTGTATTATCCCGCTACCCGGTTGCCACTTTATTAGGTACTACAAAAATCCCTTCTCTACTCGGCACATCCATTGCGGCTTTTCAATATGCCAGGATGGTTCCGTTACAAAAAAAATTATTGGCACTGATGTGTACCATTGCCCTTGCCGCAGCTTATGCAGGATCAAAAACTGTTTCATTGGTTAGCAACCAGTTTATGAAACCAATCATATTTGGTATGTTGATTATTGTGGCTGTTTACACTTACACAAAAAAAGATTTTGGCATTGCGGGCACAAAGCTTCGGTCTAAAAAAAATGAAATTTTACTGTCTTCAATATTTGCATTGATCGCTGGTTTTTACGATGGCTTTATGGGGCCGGGTGCAGGAAGTTTTTTAATTTTATTTTTCATCAGTATGCTTGGGTTCGATTTTTTGAAAGCCAGTGCACATGCCAAGTTTGTAAACATGGCAACCAATATTGGCTCCATCATATATTTTAGTGGAAGCGGGCATATTCTTTACCAGTATGCAATCCCTATGGCGTTCTGTAATTTTGCCGGATCTATTTTGGGAGCAAGGCTCGCCATATTAAAAGGCAATGCTTTCATCCGCATATTTTTCCTGGTAGTGGTGATTGGTACCATCATTCGTTTTGGGTACGATATATTTTTAAAAAATTAGCAGTAACCGTTTACAATTATTTTGTTAAAGCTTTAACAGTCATCCTATATTTTGGCATAGTATTCCTTCGTTTAATTTTAAAAAGATAACTTTGGTATGATCTACAATGTAACTATGGAGTCAACATTTGAAGCAGAAAAGAATAAAAAAGCCTTTGGATATACAGTGGCCATTTGTGCTGCAATATTATTACTGGCATTTTTTATCACCTGGCCAATATTTATTCCTGCTGCACCCATCACATCAGACCTTATCGAAATTAATCTTGGCAACAATGAAGAAGGCTTTGGCCAGGAGCAGCCTTTAATAAAAGGTGCAATGTCGCCGACCCATGAAAGATCAGCACCACAACCACAAAAAAGTGTAGCTGCCCATGACGAACCTTCCCGTGCAATAGAGCCCGATGACAATGCTGAAGAAGATGCAGCTGCTGTTACAAAAATATTGAAGCCTACGCCTAAAGCAACCAACATAGCAGAAAAGCCAGAAACTAAAGCCGTAAAAACTACCAAACCTGCAGCGGTTGTATTGCCACCTGCTCCCAAACCTCAGAAGCCTAAATTAACTTATAACGGACCGGGTAACGGAAACGGAAATGGTGCAACAGAAGACAATGGATACAAATACCAGGGCAACAAACCGGGTGGTACCGGCGATGCTGGCGACCCTACAGGAAAAGCAGACAGTTATGGTAACACACCCGGCGGCAAAACCGGTGGGCCAAGAGTAATTGGTAATAGAAAAATCATTAAATATTACTCCTTTACCGGCGATCTTGATAGAGCAACTGTATATGCTACAGTGAAAGTTTCCACAGCAGGCACCGGAACATTTATGGGCTTTGGTAAAAATTCTACCACAAGGGCACAGGCTTATGCAAACGCCATTGTTAACTATTTAAAAAATGTTCAGTTTAATAAATCCTCTTCTGAGAGCACTGTAACGGTGCAATTTAATTTCAATATCCAATAGAAAGGTATTTAAAACTCCCCCCACTTCCTCAATTGGGCTTCGTGATTATTTCATTTATTTTTCAATCGAGTAGGAAGGTAGCCATTATTTGGCTACCTGTCCTCTCACACCACCGTA
>JBDUEK010000122.1:0-12768 GCA_040002495.1 Ferruginibacter sp. | reverse complement strand
TACGGTGGTGTGAGAGGACAGGTAGCCAAATAATGGCTACCTTCCTACTCGATTGCGGACTATTGTTTAATGTTAGGCGTTCATACTATTTGTCTATTATATAAGCTTTATGTTTTTGAAAAGTGTCCACTTGCAACTTAAAGGATGGGAGAAAAGTTATTAGCTCTTCGATTTTGCTTGTGAAGCAATTAAGAATAACGATTGTAACCGGATATTTGTAAAGATTTTGTTGATGCATTAAGTTCTTATCAATAGTCAACAAAATGTCAAATTTATTTTCAACGCAATAAGCCATCAATTTGCCATTTTTAATTCCACTCAACTCTAATTCTCTAACTGTAAAAACTTCAAATTCTTCTAAATACGTTTTTAGTCGTTTGGTAATGCATTCGTCAAGCAATATTTTCATTGAGAATATTTGATGATGTTTCAATTAGCTTCTGTGACATTTCAAGAACCCGTATAACCTGGTGCTTACTTACACCTTCAAAGTCTTCCAAAAAAATCTCTATTGTGTCGCCTGTCTCTAAATAGTCAAAAAGATTTTTTATCGGTACTCTCGTTCCAAAAAAAACAGGGGTTCCACCTAAAATTTCCGGATCTATATTTATTACACGTGTATCCATGGTTTAAAATTTGTATTATCAAATTTACACTATTTTGTTGGGACCGTAATGCTGAACAAGGGTGACGCTTAACGTGATAATCCACACACCTTCTTGTTCCAGTCCTCAACGCTTATCAAACTTCTTCGGAACAAATGCTTTAAAATAAGAGTGCGCTTTTTTAACTTATTGGATACAAGCATATTTTAATATCAGCATGCAGAAATTATTTTTCATCACCCTTATAACCTTTCACAACATCAGTGTGACAAAGTAAAAAAATCAACATCAATAGATGCAATGGCACCATTTGGCTCAATGTTAAAATGAATAACCTGTTTGCTCTTTATACCCGGGCCATATAAGCTTTTAGATTGGTGGTTTAGCAACATTGGGCAACAGTGTTGAAGCCCTGCGCCAGGCGGCGTTTTAAAAAAATAAAAAAAGAGTAAATGCGCATAAATAATAAAACACGATGGATTTTCGCACAGCTGATTATTTGGTATAAATGGGATAAGTGTAAGTTTTATACATTAATTTTTCACCCTGCCATTTTCTTCACCCGCACTTGTTTGGTTGTGTTTGCGCTGTCCTTCAACTGATTTTCCGAAGCGCATACTTAAAGTAAGCAATGCAGACCGGGTATCACCAACCGTACGAAAGCTGGCGTTGGTTTGGTTTAGGTTGTCAATAGCCCCACTATTAATGTAGGTGTTAAGCAAATCACTAATGGTTAATTTTAGCGTAATTTTTGGAGAAAATATTTTTGAAACTGCCAGATTGATGCGGCCTTTAGCTGCAAGTTTAAATTGTGCATCGGATTGCTTGCCCTGGTATTTACCAACAGTCTCTATACTCCAACCCTCTTTAAGTTTAAACTGAAGTACTGACTGCAACGAAAAATTAATGCTTTGGTTATTTAACTCGCCTGTATAAAAATTGCTTTTAGAATGCAGGTACCATACATCACCACTCAATTGTAAATTAAACCACCTGGCAGGCTCAAAACCTGCATCTATATTTAGATCATATAATTTGGTGCTGCCGATATTACCAGGTCGGGAGTAATAGTAACGGTTACGAATCTCTATGGTTTCCGTAACCCTGTCACGGATGTTTAAATAACTCAATGTTGCACTGATCCTGTCTTTATAAATATAGCTTAACTCAACATTTCCGGAATAGGACGGTAAAAGATAAGGGTTGCCGGTGTAAAAGGTATATTTATCAAGCGGAGAAATAAATGGATTCAAATCCTGGTAATAAGGTCGTTCAATACGGCGGCCATAATTTAACGTGAGCTGATGATTTCCCAATGTATCCAATTTATAAAGGAGGTATAGTGTAGGAAAGGCGCTGGTGTAAGAGCGGTTAAATGCAGAGTCTGGCTTTTGGGCATTGCCCAGCTGGTGCCCACGGGAATCAGTAAGTTCCAATCGAAGTCCGCCCTGTATACTTAATCTTTTAAAGTCTCTGTTCAGATTAAGGTATCCGGCAGCGATAGTCTCCTTGTACAAAAAATGATTGGTCTTCTCGTTGTCTATAACCGTATTACCCGCTACGGTATAACTATAAGTTGACTGATTGTCGGTTTTGGTATAACTCCCTTTTGCGCCAGATTCAAATTTCCAGCCAGCTGCAATTGGTAAACTATAATCGAAATTGCCTGAATAAATCCGGATAGCTGCGGGAAGGTTTCCATTAAGCTGCTCATTGACGATTTGTGCACCGTTATTATTACTGGTCTGGTTAATGAATACCTGATCTTTATTGGTAGCAAAGCCGAGATAATCCAAATTAGCGGTGATCTCTGGCCCTTCTTTTTTAAAACTATGTTTATAGTTTACATTAATACTACCATTTTTAAATTTACCCAGTTCGTTATTATTTGAAATTATAGAAGAATCAATTAAACCAGATTTATCAAACAACTGCCCTTCGCTTTTATTGTTTTCGTTGGGCGACCGTATATTGCCATTTAGCAAAACACCGAGTGTTGTGTTCTCTGTTGCATAGACATCTACACCCAGTTTAGCATTGTACCCGGTGCTGATAGTATGGATGAAAGAATGCTGATTAAAAGCGCCCGATGTTTGCCCGGGGCTATCTAAGTATTGTCTTTTTATACCAACATCACTAAATCCATTGTCTACTGTATAGGCAAAGTTTCCAAATACATTCACTTTATTCTTTCGGTAATTAAAATCGAGGCTGTTATTGGTTCCTGTAAACCTGCTTTGGCGTGTGCTGAGACTGGCACCCAGGTTAAACCCTGTTGCTTTGTTTTTTTTGGTTTTAATATTAATAATGCCGGCAGTACCGGCAGCACTGTATTTAGCCGGGGGATTGGTCATCAGCTCTATCTTTGAAAGTGTAGCAGCCGGTAGAGACCGGAGATAGTTTTCAAGATCATTTCCAGAGAGGTAGGCAGGCTTATCATCAATATATATTGCTACTCCTGGTTTACCGTGAAGACTAATGTTACCGCCCTCACCAACGCTAACACCCGGCGTTTTTTCAAGTACTTCCAGTGCATTTGTTCCTGCATTGCTTATCAGGGCATCCACATTAATTATCGTGCGGTCTACTTTATGTTCAAGTAAAACTTTTTTTTGAGTGATTACTACTTCGTTTAAAACTTTGATAACCGGATGCAATGTTATGGCGGGCAATTTAATCCATTGCTTTAAAACACTAATTTCAAAACCGTCACTTTTATAGTTTAGTTTTCCAATGGAAGAAATCAGGATATAGTATTGCCCCTGTTCAAGAGATATAAAGTTGAAGATGCCATTGCTATCTGTCAATTCAAATTTGATAGTGGAGGAATCTATTGACCTGCATAGCGATACTGTCGCATCATTAATCGGGCGGCCGGTTTCGTCCATTACATTTCCCGTAATTTTTCCATTAACGGATTGGGCATTTATAAAGTTGGAGGCAAGGCATAGCCACAGGACCGAAATGGTCTTTATTAATTTAAACATAAGTGTTGTTTATAAAAGGTTATTGGGTTTGATGATGTTACTTACAAGGCATGGCAATGCCTCTGCTGATAGGTGATATTAAAAAGGAGTAGGAATATTATTTTTGCAACCTGCTGCTTAGGAAGAAATGAACAATGAAGCCAACCGCTAAACAAAATATTGTGGTCATCAGTGCAGGGATGTCGGAGAGATTGTAGCAGTCTATTATTGCAAGCCCAACCCCAATGGCAGTAAGTGCACAAAACAACTTAAGGCTATTCTCTCTTTCACTTTTCTTATTGACCAATAATTGTGCAACGATTATCTCTGAAGTATCGTGTTCAACAATTTTTCTTTTAAGCCTGTCATTTAAGAACAGCCTGATCATACTGAGGATAAAATTGGTGACGATATAGAGCATGAGTACAAGTACTATGTCTCTCACTAATTCCTCAAAAGTTCCTTTGTCGATCATGCGGCTATTGCCTTGTGCAAAAGCCCCTATAGAAGATGAAACCAACAACATCGATACTAATATCTTTTTCATTTTTAATTATTTTATAGTTTACATAGATAAGACCGGGAGCCCAAACTAAAGTTGCAAAGTTTTTTCACCGGTAACAAAATCCATCCTTCTATTATATTCTCTCACAATTTCGATGGCTTGAAAAATAACGAACACAAAAGCAATGCCCATCATAATTGTTAGAATGATACCAGAGACTCCTCTAAATAGCGTAACCATCGCGGAGCCAAACAAGACCACAACAATGGCAATGAGGGCAACAGAAAGCAAGGAGATAATAATAGTTGCCCATGGAAAACTCCTTTTTGGCACCGGTAGCCGGTTTAATACCAGTACAGAAACGTCAAAATTAAAGGCCGGTTTTGCCGCTTCCTGCATGCCGTTAATGAGCAGGGCATAATTGGCTGATTTTGTTTGGCAGATAGTACAAACCTGTACGTGCGCCATTAACTGTTTGCTGATCAATTCCGGTTCTACTACATACTGCTGCAGTTCTGTTTCGGTAAGATGTGTTGCGCTCATAATTCATTCCTTTTATATTTTTGCAGGATATTTTCTTTAAGTATTTTTCTGGCCCTGAAGATGTAATTTTTAACTGTACCTTCTGGCAGGGACGTTACAATGGCTATTTCTGAGTAGCTAAGTTCTTCCTGGTGGTAAAGTGATATCAGTGTTTTGTAAAGTGGCACAAGCTGATCAATTGCTACATTCAAAATATCTTTAAGTTCTTTTTCCAGCAGCCTCTCTTCTGAATCGTTCAGCGTATCATGGCTGAGGTAATCTTCAGCAAGCTCTTCATCCTTTCCATTATCGACTGATAGTACTAATTTCTTTTTTTCTATATAATGCAGACAGGTGTTGTAAGTAATTTGACCTATCCAGGTAGTTAGCTTGCACTTAAACTTAAATTTTGGCAGATTTTTGAACACTTTCAGGTATACATCCTGGGCAATATCCTTACGGTCGCCCGGACTATTTATCATTCTAAAGATCATCTGTGCCACCAGTCCTTCTGATTGTTTGATCATAGTAGCAAACGCATCCCGGTCTCCTGTTAACACGGCTTTCACCAGTTGTTGATCAGCTAAATTAATTTCGTTTTTGTGACTCACTTTTAATTAGACCGTTTACGGCCTATAAAGTTGCAATTTAATAATGTTACCTGTAGTGGGTGCAAAAACTGCAGTCAGCCTCCTGTAAAAAAGGTATCTTTTAAATATTTATCTGCTTCCGTGGTCGGTGTCCTCACCGAACACAGCCTGTAGCTTACGCTTTGAAATTCAGCTAGAGTGCCTTCCGAAATGGATTATCTTACAAATAAAAAAATGGACTTCAAAGACGTCAAGTAAAAAGGCCATCGCAATTCGTACACAGCACTAAACGAAATTTATTTTTGGACAATCACCATCAACAAGTGGCAGCATTTGTTAAAGCCAGATGATAACAAAATGATTGTGATGAATAGTTTGCAATGGCTGGTACAACAAGAGCTTGTGCGAATCTATGGGTATGTAATAATGCCCAATCATATTCACCTTTTATGGGAGCAGTTAAAAATGAATGGCAAAGAACTACCAAAAAGTAGTTTTGAAAAATACACTGCAAAATCACTCGTAAATAAAATGAAAGCAGAGAATGAAGCAGCACTTAAAAACTATTTAGTAACAGCTACTGACCGGCAACACAATATACGGCTACTGGACCCTTTGGCAATTAGAATTTTTAGTTTAGAGATACTGGTGCAAAAGCTGGATTACATGCATTTAAACCCTATGCGGCCACATTGGCTTTTGTCCAATAATCCTGCAGCGTATCAGTTTTCTTCCGCAATTTTTTATGAACAAGGAGTGGACGAGTTTGGGATACTTACACATTTTCAAGAAGTATTTTAACCGGAGATCGTGTTCGGTGAGGACACCGACCACGGAAGCAGAATGAAGGCATTGCCTCTGGCGTTATTATGTGTTGGAAAGTAGTTGGCGTTCGTGAAAATGAAAGGGCGGTACAATTTTCATTGACCGCCCTTTACCAACTGCTAAAAGAGAAAAAATTTAATAGCCAGGGTTTTGCATGGCTTGTTTTTCTGTAGCGCTTAAAGGAACGCCGCCCTTTTGAATACCATCAAGAAAGGGTTGTGGTATTGGACGCAAAAGATGTTTATCTGCTACGTTTGCCGCAGCGTCAACATTAAATGCTTTAACCCGTGGCACCAATGTTTTTGTTCTTGCCAAATCTTCCCAGCGAAGATATTCTCCGCAAAGTTCACGGGAACGTTCATTCAAAACAAGGCATAACATCCTGTCGTAAGTACTGGTAAGGCTTAATGTACTGATGATAAACTCATCCCCTACAGGCAAAGTGGTAACGTCGGCAATAGATAAAGGATCTGAACTTGCTGTTGTTAAAGGAATATTATTGGATTCATAATATGAATTAGCCGGGTAGAAAGAATTAATAATATTAGGGGGCTGAAGTGACTGAGATTGTACAGTATTTCCACCGTCATAATACAAAGCCCTGTTTTCTCCGTTCACATATTGTGCCCTTGTACGAACGGCATTTATATAAGGCAACGCATCCGCATAGGTTCCTGTACCCAATTTAGCCAGCCTTATTTTTGCTTCTGCCTCAATTAAGTAAGTTTCGGCCGAACGTGCCAGGATAAAATCCCTGTGGCCCACAACATCATTCAGTGAATTTCTGTTACCATCGAAATGTTTACTTAATGGCGGGAAAGCCTGGTAAACGGTAGTTAAATCCGTATTCAACGCTCCGTCGGCTGTTGTTCCATTTGGATATGCAACGTAAACAGTGGGTATTGGGTGTGATGTAATCGGGTCTATAACCAGGCTACCTGCTCCTACTGTTGCTTTACAAATTTTTGATTTGACCCAATTACGGGGATCGCCAGGCTGATTGATGATAAACATCATCCCCATATCACCTTTTACATTAGGCGCAACGGGTGATGCACCGTTCAATGTCCATTTTGTTCTGAACGATTTCCAGAACCTTGAATCGTTTACACGGTCAAACAGGCGGTAGTCGTAGTAGGTTGTTGCCATCCTGCTGAAGGGGCGGCCACCGCCCAAATCACGTGCCAGCTGATCCTGTATATCATATCTTGAAATAAAATACAGATGCTGTGTGTTACCAACTGCATTATTTGTTGTTACATCATTGGTCATCTGAGCCGAGAAAATAACTTCAGGCAGTATTTCGTTACCGGAATTAATTCCGGTAAAGTTCCACAAAGCAGCAAAGTTGGAAGCAAGCGGGTGATTGGCAATTACACCATCGCATAAGGTAACCGCGGCAGCTAAATCTGCAGCAGCTGTAGCGCTGTTCCATGAGCTGTTGATTTCACTGGCTCTCGACAAATATGCTTTTGCCATGAAATGTGATGCCGCATCCTTCGTTAAACGGGCAGGTCCTCCGCTAGTGGGCAACAAATTTTTTGCCTGAGTAAAATCAGCAATAATCTGCTCATATACATCTTTAGGATCCGACCTTTTAAATTCAAAATCCAAAGTGGTGCTCACTGTTGTTTTTAACGGAAC
This sequence comes from Ferruginibacter sp., assembly GCA_040002495.1. GTDB lineage: Bacteria > Bacteroidota > Bacteroidia > Chitinophagales > Chitinophagaceae > Ferruginibacter. The sequence continues at coordinate 5,111 of JBDUEK010000122.1, read as the reverse complement.
AGCGCCCCATTGCAGTACCAGTTTCAGATAATTGTATGCACGAAAGAAATACCCTTCGCCTAATGCAGTACTCTTAATGGCTACAGACGTAGATGTACTTGCCGTAGCATTCTGGATCAATAAATTGGCGTCACCGATGCCAATGTACAAATTGTCCCACATTACATTGGAACCTTGCAAATTACCACCGGTTGTGAGACCAGAAGCCAGTGTAGCATCATAGTTATTCCATGGAGAATTGGATGGGTCACCGCCCACTTTAAATTCATCCGTTCCATACTGGGTTTGGCAATACCACCACTCTCCATTTGTAGGAGCGGTAAATACCTGGTAATATCCTCCTACCGCTAATTGCAATATACCTGCATCTGTTTTAAAAAAATCATTACCACGGGAGGTTTTAAGTGTTTCATCCAGAAAATTCTTTTTGCAGGAGGTCACAGTTAAAATGAGGACAGTGGCTATTAATATTTTTGAAAAATTATTATTCTTATTCATTTCATTGAAGTTAGTTGTAATTAAAATGATGCATTAATACCTAAAGTATAACCCCTGTTCCAGGTAGGGCTTACTACATCCATATCGATGAATTTTAACTTAGAATACAACATGCCCGGGTTTTGTACCTGGAAGTAAGCCCTGAAATTGGACATGCCCAATTTTTTACCGGTAACATTGTAACCCAGTGAAATATTCCTGATTTTAATAAAAGAAGCTTTACGATATCCCAATGCCTGGTAATATGGATCACCCGGAGCACCACCGGCATTGAATATCGGTTTTTGGAATTCTGCATTCATATTGTTCTCTGTATAATAATTGATAGTTCTTTGTACACCACGGGCAGGCTGGCCCTCTCCGCCAAAATCGTACATGTAATTCAATCGTCCATACAGGAAAAATGAGAGATCAAATTGTTTGTAGTTAACAGTATTTGTCATACCGACAATCCAACGTGGTCTTGTCCATCCTATGATCTGGCGATCGTTGTTAGCATCGATTTTACTGTCACCGTTCAGATCCGCCACTTTTACATTACCGGGATAAAACTTGTGACCATTCGCATTAAATGCTCCAAATTTTGAAGCGTCGCCAGTCTGCCATAGTCCTTCTGATTTATAACCATAGATCACCCCGTTTGGCTGATTTAGGAACCAGCGGTTATTAATGTCATCTCCGTTTGGCAGTTTGGAAATGTGGTCTTTTTGCCATGCGGCATTAAAGTTTGTTGACCATGTGAGATCCCTGTTTTTGTAATTTACTGTTGTTACAGAAATATCAATACCCTTGTTTGCAGTGGCGCCAATATTATAATAGGTTGAAGTATAGCCTGTAACAGGTGGAATGGCCATCTTCATTAACAGGTCGGTTGTAGTTGATTTATATACGTCAATACTTCCCATGATCCTGTTTTTAAAAAGCCCAAAATCAACACCCAGGTTATATTGGGTTGTTCTTTCCCATCCCAGGTTCGGGTTTGTCATTTCAAGGCTTGGTATTGCACCAGCCGCAGTTGTTGTATAAAAAGGATAAAAAAGAGAAATAATAGCCCCTTGTGTTTTATATGGATCCACAGCTGAATTACCCGTTACACCCGCACCAATTCTTAATTTTAATTCATTGACCCATTTTACATTCATGAAATTTTCTTTATTGATCCTCCATGCAATTGCTGCAGAAGGGAACCATTCATATTTATGGCCTTCTCCCAAAACTGATGAACCGTCGCGGCGGGCTGAAGCGGTTAACAGGTATTTATCTTTGTAACCATAGTTAATTCTTCCCATGTAAGATAAAAGCTGTTGTTCAACAAGCGTTCCTTTTGTACTGATGGCCCCTGTTACTGTACCAGTAGACAATGCATACCATAACTGAGTAGACTGAGGTATACCATTACCTGATATAAAGCTTGTCTCCTGGTTGTATTCTGTCTGGCTGGCCAATAATGTCAAGCCAAAACTGTGTTCTCCAATTGCCTTATCATAATATAGCAGGTGATCTAATGTATAGGAATATGTTTTATTATTAGTAAGAGAAGCGAAACTAGTGCTTCCACCGTTAGCTACAGAGTTGGCATCTACATACACTCCATCACGATAGTAGGAAATATCCGGACCGAAATTCAGCCGGTATTTCAAGCCTTTTAAAACAGGGTGTATATTACCAAAATTCACCTGTGCATACAAGCTTCCAAATATTCTTGTAGTTACCCTTTCATCGATATTATATTTTTCCTCGTCAACTATGTTTTTAACGGCATTATCACCGCCGGGAAATAATATCCTTTTTCCTGTTGAATCATAGGGAACCGCGTAGGGGAATATTGTCCTGGCTGATTCATACAAACCGCCGGCCGGACTACCAATAGTAGCAACACCAGCATTAGATTGTCCAAATTGCTGCTTCTGGTAACTGGCCGTTACGTTGTTTCCAAAAGACAGCCAGTTCGTTGCTGTAAAATCAATATTTGCTTTTGCGGTATATCTTTCAAAAGACTGGCCTTTAACTACCCCGCCATTATTTAAGTAGCCAAAAGAAGCATAAGCTTTTATCTTATCCGAACCGCCACTTACACCTATGGTATTATTGGTGGTTATTGATTGTTCTTTTACCATTCCTCTCCAGTCAGTGGTTTGAACTTTTGAACCATCCCAGGTTCCTGAAGCCCAACCCTGGTTGATGTTGGCCCATGCAAAACGATCCGCTGTTGCAGCAAAAAGAGTTCGGTCTGTATTGATATTTGGCTGATCACCCCTTGGATTGGTGCTTACACCAGTTACCGGGTTTAAACCGGCATAATAATAAGCCCAGCGCTTGAAAGTAATATATTCATTTGCATCAAACATGTCCCTACTATCAACCAGGTTGTCGAAAGTGACCGAATGATTAAAGTTTAATGACACTTTACCAGCCTTACCTTGTTTAGTGGTAACAATTACAACCCCATTCGCACCACGGGAACCATAGATAGCTGTTGCAGACGCGTCTTTTAACACGTCTATCGTTTCAATATCATTCGGATTAATATTTTCAATGCCACCTGTTATCAGCGGAATTCCATCCACAACAAACAAAGGAGAATTTGATGCCGTTATGGAACGCACGCCACGGATGTTGATATTCGGTACCGTTCCGGGACGCTCATTGGAAGAAATGTCAACCCCGGCAACCTTGCCCTGCATTGCCTGGATGGCATTGTCAACCGGACGTGAACGAATATCATTTTGATTGATACCTGCAATAGCCCCTGTTACATCTTTCCTTTTGACCGATCCGTAACCTATCACTACCACATCCGATAAGCTTTCGTTTGATGACTTTAGCGTTATTGATAACTGGCTTTGATTATTTACACCAATTTCCTGTTCCTCTTGTCCAACAAAACTAATAACTAATGTTGCCTTACCAGATGAAACACTAAATTGAAATGTTCCGGCTGGATTCGTAACAGTGGATCTTTTACTGCCCTTTTCCGACACAGTAGCGCCCTCCAGCGGCTTACCGGTTGCATCCGTAACTTTTCCGCTTACGGAAAATGTTTGGGCTATGGATGATAAAGAAGAAATAAGAAAAATGAGGAGGATGTAAAACTTGTTTACACTCAGTTTTTTGTTCATACAGCATCGTTAATTTGGTGAAGAATAGCAGCTTCTATTTTAATTGATATACACTCAATCGGATTTAAAAATAGTAAATTGGTTTGTGGCAAATGAAAAAAACTCCGCAATCGTTTGCGTGAATTGTTTCTAAAATTAGTAGCGCCCGGCTGGGCAAATCTGACATGAAAATAACATCTCTAAAAAGATTAACCATCCTGTGCCATCCTGCTGGTTGACACTGCTTCCATCATACCGTCCCCAGTTTAATTCCTTTTGCTGATCAACATTGGAAAGAAAATCCTTTGTAGTAAATTTTACATCAGCCGCATTGCCTATGAACGGGATGAATAAATTCAGAAAATAGTCTATAATATTTGGCTTTTAAAACAATCAAAATTTGTTTTTGCGAGGGAGGGATAAGAGAATCATTATTAACTATGATAATCTTAGAGAAGATATTGTCCGCAGGCGTCGTTTTGGGTTGTTGGTTTTTTTTCATTGCATCCAATTAGTGCAAATACAAGCAATCATTATTTTGCAAGTAATCTCATTTCAACAAAAGTATGGAAGCGTTTAGGGATCATATGCAGCCATCATAGGCTTTCCCTGCTTTCCTTACCGAATACTCATTGACACTCACCTGCTAAATGCGCAATATTCCTTGTTTTTTACCAACTTTAGGGTATTGCATTTCAGAATTATTTTTTCCATATTTACATGGCGAAAAGATGGCTATTTACAGCTTACCTTTTTGAACAATCGCCAGTTTATTTTTTGCACCCCTAGCAAGTCTCTATTCCTCAAATGTGATCAGCCCTCCTGGTATAGATAGGGCGTGCTGTTTCAGACGCTTTTCAGGTCCTTTTATCTTTTCTAAAACCAAACGATGATGCATTCTATTGCACCCTGTTTTTCGTCACCAATATTTAAACTTCTTTTTATGACAAAAATTTACGCTGTAGCACCGGTAGCATTTGGCTTCGGACAATTAAGATCTCTTAAAAATACTTGCATCCAAAAGATAATTATGGGCAAAAGGCTTGTAAGCTTTCTACTTACCTTTTTACTATTGACAAGTACAGGGAATCAATTATTTGCCGATGTTACCGTAACCTCCTCTCCCTTGGCCGCAGCCAATATCAACCAGGGCACAAACAGTAATGTTATTTACATAGCCCAGGCATCGGTAACCACGACAGGAGTGGTTGTTAATAATGTGCAATTCACGTTAAGCGGCACACATGATGCAAATGATCTGAGTACGGTGCTTGTTTACTTTAATGCGGTTTCGCCCGTATTTGCCGGCAGTACTTTTCTTGGATCGGCTGTTGCGACATTTGCAGGGCCACACACTTATAGCATTAATGTTAATTGGAGTATGGCAGCAGGCAGCACTGGTTACTTTATCATCGTAGCAAATATTGATGCTGTTGCCACTGATAACAATACTCTTAAAATAAATGGAGCAACCAACCCAATGGTGTTTGGATTTACTACTGCTCCCAACATTAA
>JBDUEK010000121.1:0-13903 GCA_040002495.1 Ferruginibacter sp. | reverse complement strand
ACGCCGTCGTTGGGTGTTATCACCAACGACCGAAGCATTAGCCATTATAGTGTAGTGCAAAACAAATACTGGATAGTCTTAGATTATGCCACTTCGCCTGTTGGTGAAAACACCCAAGGGGCGTTTGTTTAGCAATTAGTATAAAATACAATTCCAACAAAGGCAAATAGATGCCATGAAAATATACCGATGAACGGATTGCGTCGCAACAGTTGATGCCATGAAAAACTATCGTTGGTATCTAAATAAATTAAACGGCTTTTAAATACCACCCACACCTTTTACTTTACAACCGCCCCACTAAAAATACAGTTATCAAAAGTAGCAACGCCAGCCATTTTCATCGGTTCCTTACTTCCATAATACCTGAAAATACAATTGGTGAATTTAGTTTTATCTGTGTTGGAATAAAGCAATGTTTGCTTACCAATGTCTTCAGAAAATCTAAAATGAAAAGTGCAATTATTAACAGCGAAAGGTATCACCGACATAATGTTGCCAATGCTGCCCAGGCTCTCTGCAAAAAGATTGGATACCGAAGAAGAATACCAGCCCGACTGGCTGATATCAAATAAACGAATACACCTGCCGGCAACATTACCACCATCAATCGTATAATTACCAGCCTGGGCTTTGCCAAATTTACCGATGGAAATCAGTGTATGAATACTGCCCCAGGAATAGATGCCCCGGATTACATTTCCTTTTTCCTGCGCCTGTCCTGATGCAAACCCCACTCTTGCATCACCGCATTTAATATTCTCGAAAATGAGTATGTCTGCATTAAAAGTTTTGCCATTGGGACTAACCGAATAATCGATGCTAAAATTGCTAACCGATACATCATGTATTTTTACTCCGGTGGAACCACCACTATTTTTTGAGCCATCATAATCTATCACAATGCCGGAATAATTATCGCTGCAGCGCCCGTTGGCATCTTTATATTTTTCGAAAGGAATATTGTAATACTCCATATCCTTACTATTGGGCGATTTAAACTTTCCATCAATAGACAGGTTATTTATTTCTGTGCCTTTGTTGAGTTGCAGGCCAAGGGCAAAGCCATCGCTTGCAGTAAATCTTAAGGTGGTGCCACCACTGCCATCCCAAAAAGATGATTCGCCATACATGTGTATGGTTGCCCCGGTATATTGCCCTTTATATTCGCTGGAAATAATTAACGGCTTACTGAATTCGTACAGGCCTTTTGGTATAAAAAAATTGCGTAACCTGCCCTTGTTTGCCAATACGGTATTGATGCCTTTTTGCAAAGCAATGGCATTGTCTTTTACACGGCCTGCTCCAAACCAACGGGCGCTAAAATCCTGGCCATAAGTTCCTTCCGGTTGCAATTCAATGTCGGTATCAAATATCCATTGGGTAAGTGCCGCATCAATAATACCGCCCCTGACAGTGCCACGGCCGCTGATATGCCCTTTACTACCAAACTTTAAAATGGTTCCTTCGGGGATGTTCCAGGTATTGTTGATAGTGGTGTCTTTGTTGATATAGATGTCTTGCCCAAATGTTTGAACAGTACAAAGGGAGCAAACCAATAGTATAAATCCGGTGATTTTCATGTTTCGAATTGTAAGCTTAAAAATGGATTGATGGCCGGAAAAATTCCTGGCTAAGGATCATTTATTTTTGATAAAGAATGAGGGCTGAATATTTGCCCAATGTAGCGGCAGATGATTTGATGGCGATTCCTTTATCATCGAATGCATCTTTCCAGTTACCCCGCGGTAGTGTTAATGATTGCTGATGACCAGTACCGTTAAACGCAATGTATATTTTATGCCAGCTATCATTCATTGCTGCTCCATTAATCGTATATACTATCATTCCTTCGGGAACTGTTTCTTCAAAGTGGATATTGTCTGCAACCTGCTTTGTAGTGATCATTCTGAATGCCGGATGCGCCTTCCTGATTTGAATCAACTGCTCAATGTATTTCACAAAATCTGCTGCTCTTTTTTTCCGGCTCCAGTCAATTTCATTGATGCTATCCGGACTGTTGTAAGAATTTTCCACACCTTTTTTACTGCGGAAAAATTCAGCTCCGGCATGTAAAAAAGGTATACCCTGTGATGTAAGTACAACGGTGAGCGCCAGCTTGTGCATCTGCTCCCGGTCTGCTATACTGGACGTTGGATTTGACAGAGCCAATTTATCCCAGAGTGTATTGTTATCGTGACATTCCGCGTAGGTTATTACATTGCCAGGGGCGGCGGCATAAGGCTTTTTTGAATAATTTACTTTTGAATAATCAATTTGCAGATGTTGGCAGGCTGCTACAATTCCAAACTTTACCGATTCGGTATTGGCAATTTTTCCACTCACAAATCCACTGTCTTTTTCTTCAATAACACTCCCTTTTAATCCATCCCGTAAATCATCGTTAAACACGGCTATTTTATTTAATGCAGCGGCGTTTGCTTTAAGTGCTCTTAACGAATCACTCAATGGTGAACCACCTGCTGTCCAGCCTTCGCCGTATAAAAGTATGTCGGGTTTTATTTTGTGCAATTCTTTTGAAATTAAATTCATGGTTTCAATATCATGTACGCCCATCAGGTCGAAACGAAAACCATCTACATGATATTCTTTTACCCAATACAGCAGGCTCTCCAACATAAACTTGCGCATCATCGGCATTTCGCTGGCGGTTTCATTGCCGCAGGCAGTAGCGTCAGAAAAGCTACCATCTTTTTTATGCCTGTAATAATACCCCGGCACCAGTTGGTTGAAGTTGGAGTTTTGAGATTGACCGGTATGATTGTAAACAACGTCCATGACTATACGCAAACCATTTTTATGAAAGCTTGCTACCAGTTCTTTTAGTTCTTTTATCCTGGTAACACCATCGGCAGGATTGCTGCTGTATGACCCTTCGGGGATGTTATAGTTTAATGGATCGTAACCCCAGTTGTATTGTGCAACCCCAGGCTTAGATTCATCTACAGAATTATAATCAAAAAATGGCAGAAGATGAATATGGGTAACCCCCAATTCTTTTAAATGTGAAAGCCCGGTGCTAACGCCGTTATAGCTGGTACCCATTTCTGTAAGTCCTGCATATTTACCTTTGTGAACGATGCCAGAGTTGCTGTTGATACTTGCATCCCTGATATGTAGTTCATAAATAACCGCATCTGTTGGAAGGTTATTTTTAGAAAATGAGGGACTTTTATCCATTGCCCATCCTATAGGATTGGTGGTTGCAAGGTCAGCAACCACGCCTCGCCTGCCATTGGTACCGGCGGCTTTTGCATAAGGATCTATCACTTCATCGCTCCAGTTGCCTTTTATATTTACCCGAAATGTATAAAAGACTCCTTTCAGGTTTCCATCCAGTTTTTTAACCCAGGTACCCTGCTCACCTTTTTGAAGTGGAATGGATTTATATGCAGCACCGGTTAGCCCATCTTTAAATAATAATATTTCCGCTTCGGTGGCAGTTGGGCTCCAGATTTTAAACGTAGCTGCCTGACGGGTGTATGTTAAACCCAGGTCGCTCCCATTGTACACAGGGTACTGCTGAATCGGGAATTGTGCATGAATTTTCTGCAAAAGAAATATTAATAAGATGACAAGTAACTGTTTTTTCACGGAAGTAATTGTAACTAAAGATAAAGTTTTTGGTAATAATCAAACTTTACAAGCGTTGATATATGGCATAATACCGATTATGCCGTTATTTAGTCCATTGCGATTTGCAATCGGTATAATACCATCTAAGATTTCAACGTAGTCCTTTGGGCTACTTATTAAATCAAGATGGTATAATAATAACAATATAGCTATGTAGCGTTAAAAGTAGAATTGATCAACTAAATTGCCCGTTTAAACATGAGGTTACGATAAAATCTTGGAAGAAGGTATTCTAAATATATTTAAAGAACATCCCGGGCTTGCATTGCTGATAAGCCTCGGCGTTAGTATAGCCATTGCTGTTGCAGGCGTACTACCCAGTGTTTTTATAACCGCAGCCAATATTGTCTTTTTTGGTTTTTGGGAAGGCACGCTCATTTCATTTTTGGGTGAAGCATTGGGCGCAGGTGTTGCTTTTTTATTATATAGAAAAGGGTTTAAGAAAACAGTGGAACATGGTATACAAAAATATCCCAGGGTACAACGATTAGTGGATGCTGAAGGCAAAGAAGCATTTTCAATCATATGTTCGTTGAGGTTAGTTCCTTTTATACCATCAGGGTTAATCACTTTTGCGGCAGCTATCGGCAGAGTGAGTTTCCTTATTTTTTTTATTGCAAGTTCACTGGGAAAAATTCCTGCATTGTTAATGGAAGCATACTCCGTTTATGAAGTAAAAGCCTTTGGCTGGCAAGGGAAACTGATACTAGCCGTTGTAGCCATCGGACTGGTATTTTATTTTATAAAGAAAAGAGCAGGCACCGGAATCGAGGAAAAAAACTAAGATTTCCTAAAATAGTTGTTGGATTGCCTATGATCAATTCATTGCATATCCATATATTTATCCATCTGAATTATGGCAAATCTTAAGGCATTCGAAATCACATCATTATTTTACTAACAGAGCGTCTTTCCAGCAACCTTACTTATCATAATTTACAACATACGCTGGATGTTACTGCGCAATGCATGTCAATTGCCAGGGATGAGCAAATTCAAAGTCCTGCAGTGCTGGAAGAACTGGAAATTGCCGCCCTTTATCATGATACCGGTTTTATTTATGTTTATAACAATCATGAAGAAAAGGGTTGCGAAATTGCCAGAGAACAATTACCCGGATTTGGACTAACACCGGAAAATATTGATAATATCTGTGCCCTGATTATGGCCACAAAAGTGCCACAACTGCCAATGAATGAATTACAAAAAAATAATTTGTGATGCTGACCTTGATTACTTTGGCCGACCCGATTTTTTTGAAAACAGTGATCAACTCCGCCTCGAATTAATAGCTTATCATTTAATTGCTGATGAACAAGCGTTTGAAGAACGACAGTTAGCCTTTTTACAATCGCATGAATATTTTACAGAGAGTTCCAGAAAAAAACGTACGCCCGCTAAACTTGATTTAGTGAGAAAACTTATCGGGCAAACAATATTGAAATAGACTATTATTAGCATTCCTTAAATCAAATGACACTTGTATTTTAAAAGAAGAGGGTCGGCTAATCGCACCATGGCATTACACAATTGTAGCTTCTATCAACTCAAGATGTTGTTGTTTTATTGCCGCTCTCAAATTCTTATTAGTAGCGGTAAAATAATGATGCTGTTTAAAAAACTTTACCTGAATTAAGTTCCATTCATTTTCATTGGCAACAAAATTCTTTGCTTTTAACTCACGGTAAAGGTTGTTGCTAATGGGGCCAAAATCATCCCTGCCGAGATAATCCAGATCAGCATCACAAATAACCTGCTCAAGGTTTGAAATTGGGGTATGCGGTATTTTGGTGGCCATAATTATTCCACAGATAATCTGAACCTGGTCGGGACTAATATCATCATAACTACCTAAATCCTTTCGTGCAATCGTGCCACTTTCAACTTCATGATCTTTATAAGTATTTAAAAATCCGCTATCGTGATAGAGGCATGCAATTTCCAACAGGAATAAACTTTCTTTATCAGTTATACCCTCTTCAATCGCAATTCTTTTAGCTTGCATAGCTACATCAATGGTATGTTCAAGACAGTGATAATATAAATCTTTCGCCAAATTTTTTTCCAGTTTCAGCAAGATATTTGATCGTATTTCTTCAAGCATTTTCATCGGCAATAATTATGATACAATTATAACCAAATTATTTATGAAGTACAATGTAAAATGAACCAAATTAAAAAACTGCTTTATAAATTTCATGGCATTACTTTCCTGGAAAATATTAAAAACCATCAGAAGTTTTTCCTGTTTTTTTGATGGATAATAAACATTCGGAAATATTTGAGTTTTATTTATTTTAGCCTATCCCGTTTTTTCGGGAATGCCAGCGATAGTTTTTCATGGCATCCAAAAGCTTACTACTAAAGATTTTCTAATTAACTAAATTAGCTTCTAAGGCGGGTGCATCCCAAATCGTTGCAAAGGTTGCCAATCTTTAATCTTTTATTTCAACTTGAATAATTCTTTTAAGGTTGGCAACCTTATAATACCAGCGACAATTTGGGATGCACCCGCCAATGCTTCTCTATATTAGACCGTGCTATCCTTTAATTTGCAAACCTTTATTAATTCGAAAAAATTGACAGATGCAAAACATTGATTGAATTGTGTTCAAATTATCGATATCTGCATTATCAGCTATACATTTGCAAATCACACTCACACTGAATTTCTATAATTAATTAAATATTAAATGTCAATTAAAATAGCGCCTGATAAAAAGAAACATTTTGTTGTAGGTATTCCATTGGGCATTTTTCTTCAGCTTGTTGCCAGCTATTTTTTTAGCGGATTATTGATACCTATACTGCTGGCATTTTTTGTGTTATCTCTAATATGTTATGGGTTCGAATTATTTTCATTGATTACCGGAAAAGGACATGCCGATAATATGGATGCGATTGCCGGCATATTAGGAGGCATTGTTGGGTTGGGCATTTATTGGGGAATGCTGGCTATCAGATAACATAATAACCTATCGGGACAAACGCTTTATCAAAGGAGTGTGAGGAGGATATTGTTTCGACAACTCATCAGCATTGCCCATTACAAAATCGCCGAATGTAAAACCCGGCGCAACTGTACAACCTACCAATGCATAATCAGTATCCGGAGCAGGTTCTGAAGCAAACCAGCAACCGGCAGGTACTACTGCCTGGAAAACTTCTCCATTATTAATTTTATTTCCAAGTTTTATTACTTCCAGCCTTCCATTTAAATGTATCACATGAATGATGAGTGTGCCACCAGCATAAAAATGCCAGCACTCATCGCTTTCAATTTTATGAAAGGCAGAAAAATTACCTTGTTCCAATAAAAAATAAATGGCGGTGCTATAACTTCTATCCCCGGAAAATCTTTTGGGCAATGCTGATTGGGAAATTATTTCAAGCGAACGATAGCTTTCTCTGTAATAACCGCCTTCGGGATGTGGCAATAATTTAAATCTTTCTATCAATTCTTTAGCAAGGGGATTGTTATTCATACACTAAAAGTAAAAACAATCCTGATTTAACCAACATAAAAATTTCTTGTTAAATGGTGAATGGTGAATACAAAATGTTGAATTGTGAATGTTGAATGATGAATGTGCTGACCCCGTCAGCGGTTGAAAACCCTGACGGCGGTTATGAATAAAGTAAACGACAATACAAAATGGCGAATTGTGAATTGTGAATGGTGAATTTTGAATGGTGAATGAAAATAAAAACTTTTATACCTTGGTTATCATCTTTTTTATCGAACCTAGCAGCTATGCATTTTACATCAGACATCAGCCATCAGACATAAACAAATATGAATAATTGCTCCAAATTTAGTGCTGCACTTTCACAGGATATGCCGGTCTCTTAGGTGCTTCCTGCGGATTCTCTTTCAGTTCCTTTAAGGCAACTTCAATTGCTTTTTCTAACTGCGGGTCATTCCCTTTCAATACTTCCGACGGCGTTTGATCTACTTCAATATCTGGTTGTACGCCTACATTTTCCACTACAAATCCATCTTTTGTCCAGATGGCTACATTGGGCGCCGTAACACCTCCCCCATCTATAAATTCAGGAAAACCAAGTATGCCCACAAGGCCACCCCATGTTCTTTTTCCAACAATGGTTCCTACTTTAAATTTGTGAAACATCCAGGGCAACATGTCGCCACCAGATCCTGCATTTTCATCCGTGATCATTACTTTAGGGCCTTGTATTGAAGCACTCGGCGTTTTAAGATCATTGCCATAACGCATGTTCCAATAAGCCTGGTAAGGGCGTTGCAAGATGTCGATATAGTAATCGGCCAATTGCCCGCCACCATTAAAACGCTCATCAATAATGACTGCTTTTTTATTTGCCTGCGGAAAGAAATATCTTTTAAAATATTCAAAGCCAAGCCCTGCAGTATTGGGCACATATACATAAGCAACCTGCCCCTTGGTGGCTTCATTTACCTTTTTAAGATTACCCTCTACCCAATCACGGTTGCGCAGGTCGTACTCATTGCCAACAGGCACAACTTTTACAACTCTTGATCCGGTATTATTGGGATTTGGGCCAATCGTTAACTCCACAATTTTTCCGGCAGTTGCTTCAAAAAACTGGTACAAATTTTCATCGGCAGTTACATCTTTTCCATTGACGGCTAAAATGTAATCCCCTTCTTTCGCATTGATGCCAGGTTCGGTTAAGGGTGACCGTAAATTGGGGTTCCAGTTAAGCCCGCCATATATTTTTTTAAGCTGGTATCGGTTGTTAGCGATTGTATAATCGGCACCCAGCAAACCACCATTTACAAAACTTACATTGTTTAATTTTTCGCCCCCATCTGTAATGCGGTGATGGCCAACTGCCAACTCACTACACATCCATTGAATCACCGTATTCAAATCTCCACGGCAGGAAAGGTCAGGAAGAAATACTGCATATTTCTTTTTCATAGCAGGCCAGTCAACACCGTGCATTCCGGGATCGTAAAAATAATCCCTGTTAATTCTCCATGCTTCTTCAAATATATTTTTCCATTCCGCGGCGGGATCAAATTTTACCTGCAAATCTGCGGTATTAATAAGTGGTTTGGAAGCATCTGGTTTATCGCCGCTTGCTACAATGCCATAACTGTTTCCTTTTGCATACAACATTTTTTTACCATCGGCGGATAACAAATATCCATTGAGTGACATTACCTCCTCGTCTTTTCTTTTCTTTATATCATATTTGTGCAACATTGAGTTTTCACCAGTACCAAACTCAGAGGATATATACAACAGTTCCCCCTCATCGCCCATACCCAGTGAATAGTAATTACCTGCTCTTAGCGGTACATCAATGATTCGATTCTCAATACCATCCAGGTCTATTTTTATTGTTTCCGGCTTTTTAGTATCTGCAGGTTTATCTTTTTTATCCTTGCTTCCTTTTTTATCTTTTGTTGATTTATCATCCGCATCTTTTTTTGAAGGGTCATCATCCTGCTTGACTTTTTCCTCATCATTTTCTTTTGCGAATGGAGAAACGGTTTCTTTTTGCAACGTTAACAGGTAGATAGATTCGGTAGAACGCATGTCATTATTCGACTGATCGAACCAGTTTAATACCGGGCCAGCATCGGTAGATGCAAAAAAGAAAAGGTATTTTCCACCCCTGTCAAAAATAGGTTCTGAAACATCACTTAAGCCATCTGTAACCGGGAAGGTTTTATCCTGGTCGACCGAATAAAGAAATGCCCGCTTAAAAAATGTGCCGGTTACTTTTGTGTACACCAGCCATTTTGAATCGGATGACCAGTCGCCAAATTGATCCCTGAAAGGGCCCGGCGCATACAGTTCATCCGCATCAATTTTTTTAATGGCTCCTGTGGCAACATCCATGATATATAAATTTCTGCCGTTATCTACATAACTTATTTTTTTACTATCAGGCGACCATTTAATGTTGGCATAAAAACCAGTACCATTTAACGGGAACGATTTTGTATTACCCTTTCCATCCTGCGGTTCTATCACCAATTGATATTCGCCGGAAGCATCCGAAAAATAGGCGATTGATTTACCATCCGCTGACCAGCCGGGATATTTTTCATGCGCTCCTGAAGTGTTGGTCAAATTTCTGGCATCACCTTTTTCTGCCGGAGCAGTAACAATATCGCCTCTAAAATCGAATACAGCACGGGATCCTGATGGTGAAATGCCAGCACTACGGATATAGCTGCTACCTTTTACAAACCTTGAACGCAGTTCCAGTAAATCAGTTGCAATGCCAACGGTAAGTTTGTTGGTTTTACCCGATGCAACATCGTAGAGATGTAAATAGCCGGCCTGCTCCAAAATAATTTTACCCGAAGCGGCAGCAATATTTGCAATGGGAAAATCTTTATAATCTGTTAATTGCTTTGTTTGTTTTGAGGTTACGGAATAACTATACAGGTTGAATTCGCCGTTACGATCACTAATAAAATAAACAACATCTCCCATCCAATTGGGCTCGGTATCATTGCAGCCACCTGCAGGTTGAGGAATTTTTATAATAGAATTATCAATAAAAGAAAATAATTGTATGTTGGAAATGGTACCACCACGATAATGTTTCCACTGGCGAAAAGCTTCCCACAGCGGTGTGTATGCCATCGACTTCCCATCGGGTGAATAAGCTGCATGGTAGGCATTTGGAATACTAATTTGTGTAGGGAATCCACCCGTAACCGGCACGGTAAATAACTGTGCATACCTGCCGGTAAATACCGATCTCTTTGAAATAAACAACACACTTTTACCATCCACTGTAAAACCTTTTACCATATCAGGGCCAGGGTGCCAGGTTAATCTTTTGGGAATACCTCCATTTACCGGTACAACAAACACATCGGTATTACCATCGTACTGGGCACTAAAGGCAATCATGCTGCCATCAGGCGAAAATACCGGGCTTGATTCAACACCTTTATCAATCGTTAATCTTTTAGGATCGCTGCCATCTATATTTGCTACCCATAAATCTTCTGCATAAATAAATGCAATATGGGTTTTACTGATTGCAGGCTGGGCCAGCATCCTGGTATCTTTTGGATCGATACCAAATAAAAATGTTGGAATAAATGTCAACAAAATAAATAACAGTTGAAAGAAACTTCCAGGTCGCTTCATAAAATTTTATTAATGGTTTAAAATAAAAGTTTAGCTAATCTTTCGGGAGACGGCGCAGGTGAAATTGCTTAATAATGATGAGCATAGTATGAAACATGCATTCACTAAAGTATGTATTTTTTTGAAAGAATTTACTTCAGGCAGTTACCGTCCATAAAATAAAATACAAGTGATATTTTTCCGGGCAGGCCATTTTTTTTGACATTTATTATATTTAGATAGTCGCATCATTAAGCTATTTTATTGATTAAATTTGAAACCTTAGTAGAAATAATTACTATGATCTTTAACCTTATTACCTTATTAAAAAAAAGTAAAATGAAAATAGAATATAACAATTTATATACTCATTTTATCTTTACAACACTACATCGGCTACCCTTAATTTCTGAGAAATATCGTGAACGAATTGAGAAATATATGACTGGTATTGTGAAAAATAATGATTCCCATTTATATGCGATTTATGCTAATCCTGAGCATGTTCATTTTCTTGCCTCCCGTTCTCCAAAAATATCTGAAGAATTGTTGTCGTCGATCGTTGCAGAAAGTTCTCAAAACTTCATTAATCAAAATAAATTATGCAGTAACCATTTTGCGTGGCAAGATTCAGCCGCAGCCTTTTCAGTTTCGAAAGCCGATATAGATAAAGTTTGTAAATATATTCTTAATCAACCTGAACATCACCGTACAATGACTTTTCAGGAGGAGTATGACAGGTTTATTAAATTTTATCAAAAACCCGTACAGCCTATTGAGAAAGCCAGATCATAATAAGGTAATAAGGTTGCATAATTCACCAATATATATTCTACTAAGGTTTAAAAACATTTTCATTTGCCAGTTTTTTATTTGGCGAAATCAACGCTACAGCTTTTCGTTCATCAAAATATTCATAAACTCCAAGGCAGCTAACATTCAAAAATAAGCAAGTAATATTTCATACCTTTTTAACGGTTCTGCATTTGCAAAACTTATCGCTCAAAGGCAAATTTGTGCTGGCACCAGAATGCATCTAACCTTATTATATTAACCTTGAAAAAAGAAATAAGTGCGGGCCAGTCTGATTTGCTTAATACACTTAACCCTTGTTGGCCAATGGAGATATTACTGATGGTTTTTCCGTACTGATCCGTCTGCATGGGTTGCCATTTCCACTCAATGCCGGTTTCCTTTTCAAGTATTTTTTTTAGCTGAACAAATTTGTCAAAATACCATTGCTGCACATCCAAATCCTTATGAGATAATTCGATTGCGACTGTTGCAATGTTATCTTCAGCAAGCATGATAAAACGAATATGCTTCTCTTCTGTTTTGTAATTGATCCAATTGATCTTTTCCCCATCAGCAGATAAAACGGGCGACAGGTATTGGCCCAGTGTTGTCCAGAATTCCTGGTTTATTTGAGACACCATTTGTTTTGAATACATGCTGTAAAATTAATGAACTGTAAATTTACCGGAACCAATAAAAGTACAGCGAAGGGTTAAAGCGTTGATGCGTGTTATTGCACAATAAATTAATTTTAGCAGAGGTAGCTTTTATTAGCTTTGCAGCCTTATGACAATCAGATCGGAAGCAGTTAAAACATGGAGGCTGTCTGTGCCAATCATTATCGGGGAGCTTACACAAATGTCGCTGGGTATCATCGACAATGTGATGGTGGGTGCCATCAGCTATAAACACCTGGCCGCCGGGTCACTTGTAAACAGTGTAATGAATATTCCTTTTGTATTGGGTTTGGGCATGACAATGGCAGTTTCTCAAACCGTATCGATGGCCAATGGGCGTAGGGATAGTCAAAAAGTATCACATTATTTATACAACGGACTTTGGTTATGTACCATTGCCGGAATTATTATTGCCGCTGCGCTGATAACAGGAAAAAATATTGTTGATCACCTGGGCCAGGATCCTGATGTTGCGCTATTGGGCAAACCATACCTGCAAATAATGTCATGGTCTATTGTTCCCATGATGATGTTTATTGGAATTAAGCAATTTGCCGACGGCCTTGAAAGAACCCGGACAGCAATGATACTTTCTTTCCTGGCGCTTCCTTTAAATATATTTATCAACTGGTTACTGGTTTATGGCAACTGGGGTTTTCCAAGGCTTGAATTGAACGGCGCCGGTTATGGTACGCTCATAACCCGCATATTTATACTGGTTGCTTTTGTTGTTATATTGGCATTAAATCCATTCTACAAAAGATACGTTGCTGTGAGAAAAAATCAATGGGTATTAAAAATTCAAACCATCAAAGAATTGTTGCATATCGGCGTTCCAAGCAGTTTACAAGCTGCCATGGAATCAGGAGCATTTGCAGTTTCCGGCATCATTATCGGAACACTTGGAGCGGTGCAATTGGCGGCACACCAGATTGCACTCAGTTGTGCTTCTTTTACATTTATGGTTAGCTGGGGATTATCGCAAGGCGGTTCCATAAGAATTAGCAATGCATGGGGCCGCAACAACTGGAAAGAGATTGGCATTATTGGTAAAAGTACTTTTGTAAGCGGACTTATTTATGGAATTATGGGGGTGGTTTTCTTTGTGTCAACCCGTAATATTTTACCCTTGGCTTTTAATGATAACGCCACCGTAATTTCATTGGCTTCGGTATTGATGTTGTATGCAGCTTTGTTCCAAATATCTGATGCAACACAGGTCATTGGTGTAGGTTTATTAAGAGGAATTAAAGATGTAAAAGTGCCTACTATGTATATTGCCATTGCCTATTGGGTTGTTGGAATTCCGATGGGATGCCTGATGGCGCTGGTATTTAAAATGGGTGCTGCAGGCATGTGGATTGGGTTTTTAAGTGGACTTACTTTTTCATCTATATTTTTAAACAGACGGTTTAATAAAATTATTAGGGCAAGGGAAGTATAGTAATGGACAATCGAAATGCTATACTACAGAAGGGTAAATCGTTTTGTCTTTATACCTTAGTAGAGTTGTTGATTAAATATAGTGGACCTTATTTTAATTCCTTTTATTATTTCCGCTTTATTTGAATAAGGTAATAAGGTTTATTGATTAATGTAACTAGTGTCATGTTAATGTGATTATGTCTGTATTATTTAGTATCTTAGTCTTACAAAAAGACTATGGTA
>JBDUEK010000120.1:0-14012 GCA_040002495.1 Ferruginibacter sp. | reverse complement strand
GCTGCATTAATCAACAATATTCATAACACATTTTGATGCAGCGGGAAGTATAACTATCATGGTGATGTATTAACATGATTTAATAAAAGAATACTCCATCAAAAAGCCAGCAGGCACTTTTCCTCCGCACACAAATTCGCCTGGGTGTAAAATTGAGGCAGGTAAATATTGTTGCAAGATTGACTACTTGTAAAGGGTTTGCAAATCCTTACCTGCCGTATGTAACTAATTTGAAATTATTGCTGATGACATCCAACAAAGTAAAGCTTCGCAAAAAACTTATTTATTACAAGGCACTTGCATTCCTCAATTAATGGCACTATCTTTTACGACCCAACGCAAACCTTAGCTAATACAGGCTAATGCTTTTTTAAATTTTTTACTTTAATTAAAACAACCAACAACAATGAAAAGATTTTTTTTAATGAGCTGCCTTGCTTTTGCACTAGGCAGTTGCAACAACGAAACAAAGGACACAAAGGAAACACCTATGGCTAAGGACACCGCGACAGCGGAAGTGGAGCTTCCTTATAAACTAGACAAGCCATATAAAAACTGGCAAATGGGCAGTACCGAAAACGCTATTGCAGCAATGAAGGCGCTTAAATCTTATGTAGATAAAGACTTTACGGCCCTTTCGGCTTTGGTGTCTGATTCACTTGAAGTAGCATTCGATCATTATCAAAGTAAAATGGGGCACGACAGTGCAATTAAGTTTTTTACAGATTCACGTAATATGTCTGGCGATATAGCTATTACCATGTACGATTATGAGTCTGTGGTATCAGCAGATAAAAAAGAAGAGTGGGTTACACTTTGGTACAAACAAGTATGGTCAGACAATGCAGGTAAAAAAGATTCATTGTCAATCATAGATGATTGTAAAATGAAAGATGGCAAGATTGCTATTTTGGATGAAAAGATTCAACACTACCAGGTTAAAAAATAATTGATATTAAAGAAACGCATAAGGAGATTTTATAGTTTTAAGATTATTGATCTTTTATAAGTTCATCTGTACGGCGTTTAATTATTTATTGATTTGCTCCAATATCCAGGCATTGATTGTAAAGGCGTTTTATTTTATTGCTATTCATGTGGAAAGCTAAGTTTGAAAAAATTCTTTCAGTTATTATTTTATTATAGAACAACAGTTTGATGTTTTTCATAGAAAAAGCTTCCCCAGCCTGTTCCAGATTTAATTTCGTATCAGGATTAAAAAGAAAAAGAGACTACAATTAAGTGTCTCCTTTATCTTACAAGTGACCGCGTTAGGGTCCAAACCTTCCAATACAATTAACTATAAATCAGCTTTATAAACAGAACTCATTTTTTCGGTGAAACTTTTTGTCCTTTTATGTTGAATACATTAAGACCAATCGGAGTTAAATATAGCTTTTAATCTTTGATATTAAAGGGGTGCATTTCAAATTGTAGAATTTAAGCGGCAGCTTTTTTTGTTAGCGCAATAATTTTATTCCACTCTTTATTTTTTCTTACCACTCTTAGGTTAAGCATACGCTGTGCACCTTTACAACTCCACCTTTGCCCGGATTGTTTCATCCGACTTTGCACTATTGTTCTTTGGGCTGATTCAATTGCTCCAGAGCCAATTGCACACTCCGAATTTTAACACAGTCCTGATTATTCATCATTTTCTTATTGCTATTGTAATAGCTTACTAATTGATTGAATGGTTCTGCATTTTTCCTATTCGCCTTATATTGCTGATTACTCTTTTACTTCGCTTCTTAATGACAGTTCCTTTTGTTTATAGCCCATATTTTCTCTTCGCTTTATCCGCAAAAATGCTACTTTTAAAACGCATGAGATGTAACAAAAATGATAATAATCTAAGATGGAAACAGCTTTTGGAAAAGCATCTTCTATCCGGTTTTTATCCACGTAGCTCCATTTGCAACGGCTACCCATGTTACCATATTTATCTATCAGCGCATTTAATGTTTTTGTAAATTCCTTATGGTTGCCTAAATGGGCTGTGTATTGCGATAGCCCCGGCATTTTCCCTTTTTTCTTTGACAAATAACTGTACCGCTTGTCATTCATTTCAATTATTTTTTTTCATTACTGTAATTTTTTGAATACCTGTGCTACTGATAGATTACTAAACGTCCGGACAATTTATCATCGTTTTTAAAACAATTATTAAAATGAAACATGATGCTGGGCACTAAGACTAAACCCGCCAATACCAGTTTTAATAAATATGCTTATGCTGTGTTTGTAGTAGTGGCAATAATTTTCGTGGCAATGAAAGATTACAGCCAGTCAGCTATTTCCATGGCACTGGCGCTTGTATTTGTCCCTTTTAACCAGGCTGTAAAGTTTGGTGAAAGGCCTGTTTGGAAAAGAGTATGGTTAATTGTTCACCTGCTTGCTTCGTTGGGCTTGTTTGCATGGATGATTGCACAGGATATAGTTAAATAATAAAATAGATAGGAAAACTGATGACCTGTAATTGTAAATTGCTTTTGTTCAACAATCTACATTGGCAATTATTGGTGCCAGTGCCAACGTATCATTACTTTTTAACGTCGCTTTTTTTCGAAAGCTGTAGTCTCCGGATTTTAATTCGAATATTTCGTTGTAGTGCTTTATACTCCTCACTCAATTTTGGGAGTTGAGAAAACGCCATCTTGTATTTTTCCGCTACCTGCTGAAGTTTATCCAAATCACTTTTCAACAATTGCTTTTTATCATCGTTGAGTATTTGATTTTCATTTCCAAGTTGGTTAGCTATGAGGCTATTACAAAGAGAAATAAATCGTTTATGTTCCGAGCTATTAATATAAGACACTGTCTACTATGCAATTTTAGTTCGGTCAAGATAAATTAATATTACTGGAGGATTTTATAATACATATTAACTCTTTGTAAAGAAATTATTAACTAAATCGAAATCACTTGCTTATTCCTTAACCGAAAAAGGTGTGCTGAGCGATCAATTTAATTTAACAAAATTTGAAGCAATTGCTAGTGCTATGTTAGAAATGTTTCGAATTAAATATTATTACACGGATTATTACGAATTAAAATAATTCACCAATACGGTAAAGTAACCCGTGTAATGCGGTTTTAAAATTCGTGTAATAAAAAAGTCATTCTATTCTTAACATAGCACTAGTTTTGTAAAATATATGATATCCCTTTTTTTACAACCAGGTAAAAAATTATAATAAATGCCCCCAGCATAAAAAAAATAATAAAATTTTTCATGCCGCTTGAACGAGTCATTTTTAACGGCAAAATGGGAATGTCAAGATATTGAATCAACGGTGTCTCTCTCATTAAAGTTGTCTTGGCGGATTCAAGGCTTCTAACCAGGTCAACATAAGTAGTTCTTAAAATCTGTACATCTGTTTGTTGTTTTTCACCACTCACAGTTGAAATCTGTCTTACTGCATTTATGTTGGCATCTGTAAACGCAGCTTTACCAAACAATGCGCCACTAAAAGCACTCTTTATTGAATCTGTTCTTTTTTGAAGAAATTCTACATTGGTTTTGGCCCGCAGTGTTTTAGTTTCAATGTAGTACTGAGTTACTTTATTTATTAGTGCCTCCAGAAAATATTTTGAAAACAACTCGCTTTCAGAAGTGCAGCTTACAGATATGATGGTAGTTCCTTTTCCTTTTTTATCTACTCCTATATTTTCTGAAATGATAGTTTCATAAATATTTCGAAAAATGCGATTTTCAAACAATACGTGGTTTGTGTCTTTCTTAACTGCTTTGAAATCCATTTTGTAGTAAGCACTTCCTTTCATCCACTTATCCCTGTAATCAAGGGAGTCTAAAAATAAATCGGCAAAAACTATTGGCTTGCCATTTATGTTCACAGTTTCTCTTAACGTTTTTTCTACCAATAACCGCGATTGCATGAGTTCAACAATATTGGTGGCACTGCTAAAAACACCACCTGCCTCCAACATATTATCAAGACCTAATTGTTCAGACAATTGGGAGTAATTACTTTTTGCACTTTGGCCAGCACCTTCGTCTAAAGCAAAAGTTATTTCAGCAACATAGGTCGGCTTTTTGAAATAGCTACGTAATAATCCACCGATACCAAATAACAAAGCCACTAAAACTATTACCAACCATTTAGACAAGATATAAGAAAAGGAATGCTGTACAAGTACAATTAACTTCTTAGGAGAAAATTCATCAAACACCCTGTTGTCGCTTGTTGATATGATTGTTTCTTCCGTCATTTTCCAAAGATATTGTAGATGACTGCCAGCATTGTTATTACTGTTGCACTAATTGTAATTACTTCACCTGTGCGTAACCGCTCACGCTCTCTTTTTATAGGTACAAAAATTTCTGAACCCGGGCTTAGCTTGGGATACTTTTTAAAGAATAAAAAAGTTCGTGTACCTTTTACAGAGCCATTTGCATAAACAACATAAGGCCTTTTTCGGGATGATCTTTCACTAAAACCACCAGCTCCCGAAATGTAATCCTTAAACTTAAAATCCTTATCATACCTCACCAGTGCTGGGTACAGCACTTCCCCGTTAACCCTTACTGTTTGCAGTTGTTTCGGAATTCTTAGCGTATCGCCATCGTTTAATAAAAGGTCGAATTCAGATTTTGGATAGGCCATTATTTTCTGCAGATCAATACCCACATTTTCTGTTCTTCTTCTTGCATTTAAAGCCAGTTGACTTTGTAATAATTCAGGAGATGTGCCAGCCTGAATATTTTGTTTCAATAAATTTATCAAGCCTTGCTCAGCATTATTTTGTTCAGATTTGGTTAAGTTTTTTGTTCGTACTAAAACTGCACCAGCCAGGTAAGCTTCGGATGTTAATCCGCCGGCCCTTTTTACCAGGTCAGAAATTCTTTCTTGTTTTGATTGCAAAGTGTATTTACCCGAAAAGTTTACCTCGCCTTCTACCACTGCATTTTTTTGTGCAAAATAACCAGGCGCAGGATGAATAAATACTTCATCAAAAGGCATAAGCTCCAGTGAAGGATTTGACACACTGTCTTTAAGCGACAGGTTGATGTCTTGTTGATAAATAATAGCAGTTGTAATATTTCCGGAATCTAAGTTGGCATTTTTTACTCTTCTTGAAATTTCTACCCGTTTTAAAGAAGCCGCTTCTTTTAATCCTCCCGACATCAACACCAGGTCCTGAACCGTTATTCCTTTTTCATACAGAAATAAACCAGGGTTAGAAACCTCTCCTTCAATGGTTACATAATAACCTTCTTTTAAATCGAATTTAGAAAAAATATGCACCCGGTCTTCCCGCTTTAATTCAATGTCATCCATTGATCCGTTTAGCAACTTGTCAATATCAAATGAAATTATTTCAGGGCTTAAATCATCTTTCAACCTGTGTAATGTAGCCCTTCCGGTAAATGCATCTTCACGAATGCCATCTGCTTCCGCTATCAAAGCTTTTAAGGTCATCCCATTTCTCAGTTCATATTCACCCGGCCTGTACACTGCACCATTTATACTTATGCGATTATTAAACCTGTTTAAAATTTTTCCGACAATATAAGTATCGCCCTTTTGTGGAATGGCGGTTTCCCAGTTACTTTCGGTAATGGTAGTAACCTGCCTTTCTTTTGATGTATTTCTGTACACCTGTATCCTTGCAGTGTAGGCATTATCTGTTAGTCCACCCGCATAGCGAATAACATCCCCAATGGTTTCGCCTTTTGCCACATCATACAAACCTGGCTTTTTTACTTCGCCTTTCAGTTCTACTCTTATTCCGTATGGGTTTATTTTTATTACATCATCATCCATTAAACGGATATCATTTTTTTTGCTGCCGGTTATAAGATATTTATACACATCAATTGTGGCAATGGTGGCATTATTTCTTATAATCTGAATATTTCGAAACGACCCGTTGATACCCGGACCTCCACATGCATAGAGTGCATTATAAGCCGTTGCAAGTGATGGTAAGGTGTAAGTACCTGGCATGGTTGCTTCACCAATAATGGTAATTTTCATGCTTCTTATTGAACCAAGGTTTACTTCAACTTTTGTATTTCCACTGCGTATGTTTGTATAAACAGTACCTGCCAGCTTTTGAGTAATTCTTTTTTTTGCCTGTTCAATTGTAAGGCCGGTTACAGTTACAGGCCCGGCAATCGGAATTCTGATAATACCTTCTGGTGAAACCCTTAAACGGTAACTTGCTTCAGAATATCCTGAAACGTCAATCAGCAGTTCGTCGTCTGCTGCTAACTGGTAGTTGTTAGGTGTGGGTATTCTTAAATTAGGCTCAAACGTAATGCGCCTGTTATTAAACACGTCAAACCCAAAATTTCTTGTTTGAATTTGAGTAAATGGTGTTTCATAATCATCCAAAGGCTTTTGCTCCAGCACACTTACAGAATCCATTTTCCGTTTGTCTTTATCAGGCACTACCTGGCCAGGAATATTTCCTGAGCTGTACGCAGCCATTGCTTTACGAATTGACTGTACCCTGGCTTTAAACTTCACAATTTCAACAGGGTTCATCCCACGCTGAAGCGCCAGTTGTTCTACTTGCGCATCATTTAGGTTCAGCCGGTCAGCCTCTATTACAAATCGCCTGATTTGTTCATCACTCAATTCTTCCACTTTTACATTGGAAAGTTCCTCAGAAGTTTGTGCTTTACTACAAAGCTGGATACATAAAATAAACGCTATGAAAAGGAATATATGTTTACCAAAAGCTAGGATCGAAGTCAATTTAAACTTTTTCAATAAATAATTTTTAAGAACATTTCTTGAGGCGACAATCATTCTTTGTTGTGCCATAATTTTAATTTCGGAGAAGCAAAAATAGTCAATTCACAACCCTGTATATTATCATTGCATTAAGTTTTCAACTTCATTTACTTCAAAAATTTCATAATACGTTAACATTGAAAAGAATGAAGCGGGCCGTGCATTCCAGAACTTATTTTATAAAGAATTGAATACTATATTTGACAAATATGGATGTCTAAATAAACAGCATTTTTTAGAAATTGGACACACTTTATATATTGTATTTATGAAAAGATATTACCTGGTAGATCATAAAATTTTATTTTTATTTGGCTATGTTTTTTACCTGTTCACCCCTTATATTGTTGGTGTATCAAATATGTTTGAAGGGCTTCCGGGAATTGAATTGTACCAAAATTTTTTTAAGAGAATACCAGAAGCCAAACTGATTAATTATGCAATTATAACCTTGCTTTGGTTGCCTGCATTTTATCTTGGCCACCTGTGTTTTAAATTGCTGAAACCTTATAAGAGAAGCCTTGAACTTTTTCCTGCCAATGCCACCAGTAAGGGTGTTGACTATGTGGGGGTTTTACTGATTTTTGTATTGTTGTTGTTTGCTTTTATCAGCCGCAATTCTATATTGGGGGGCTATGGCTCTTATGATGTTGGTGCCAGGGGGAAAATGTCGACACTGCTGGTAGTGTTTAATTTTTTCCTAACCTATCAATTGATCAGCAAACAAAATCTATCCTGGTTATTAGTCATCGGAACAGCCATTACAGCGCTGCTTTTGCTAAGTATGGGCGGCAGAATGTATGTAATGCAAACTTTTATAATTTTCCTGATTTATAAAACTTCTTTTGCATCCAGGCCATTCAAACTTCTTCACATTACCGGCTTTGCAATACTTGTTTTTTTGCTGATTAGCTTTGTTGGAATATGGAGAATGAATACTTCCTTCAGCATAGAAATGGCCGCCTATTCACTTTTTGCAGAACCGGTTTTTACATGGGTAAGCACCACAACTTTTTTAGCATCCAATGAAATTCATTTATTTAATATTCCATTAAATTTTATGACTTCATTTTTCAACCTTGTACCCAATACATTTTTTAGCTTGCAGCCATACACTGTATCTACTTCCCAAATGGTGGTTGATTATCAAAGTCCGTTGGGTGCAGACAGTGTGTGGACAAATATTGTCATAAATTTTGGATCAATAGGTTCACTGTTCTTTTTGTTTATTACCGGTTTCATACTCAACTTTTTAAGGCACACTTCAGAGACCAGCAGGTTTGGCGCTGTTTATTACATGATGACTTGCGCCATTTTACCATTTCAATTTTTCAGGGATGGGTTTTACCTATTGAACAAACAACTTTTTTTTAATTTTCTGATATTGCCGGTTATTGTACTTATATGTTTAAAGACGGTGCAGTACGTACAAGCGTTATTGCAAAGGCAGTTGTTTATGGAAAAAAAATACAACCAGGCTTAATTTATTTAGCCAATGAGTGGCTTGAATTTACATTCCGTTAATATTGAAAATGTAGTTTCACAGATTAATGATATTAAATGTGTATCAAATCACGTTTGAATTTCAAAACTAATTAACCGGATGTCTGAGCATATTATTGAAGTTGAAAACTTGTCCAAATTATATAAGTTAGGTAGCCTGGGTACCGGAACTTTTTCGCATGACCTGAATCGGTGGTGGTCAAAGACTTCTAAGAAAGAGGATCCTGATATGCTGGCGGCTGAAAAAAATGACAGGAGCCTTAAAAGTAAATCAGGATATACCTGGTCGCTAAAAGACATCAATTTTACGGTGAACCAGGGAGAAATATTTGGCATTATTGGAAAAAACGGCGCAGGCAAATCTACCCTGCTAAAAATACTTTCTAAAATTACCAAACCCACTACAGGCTGTATTAAAATTGATGGCCGAATTGCTTCTCTGCTGGAAGTAGGAACCGGTTTTCATCCGGAATTAACCGGCAGGGAAAATGTTTTTTTAAATGGTGCCATCCTTGGCATGAAGAAAAATGAAATCAAAACTAAGTTTGATGAAATTGTCGATTTTTCCGGTATCGGCAAATATATTGATACACCGGTAAAAAAATATAGTTCAGGAATGTATGTAAGGCTGGGCTTTGCGATAGCAGCCAATCTTGAACCTGATATTTTAATAGTAGATGAAGTACTGGCAGTTGGCGATGCGGAATTTCAAAAAAAATGTATTGGTAAAATGCAGGATGTTTCAAACAAACAAGGCAGAACGGTTTTATTTGTTAGCCACAATATTGCTGCCGTGAAACAACTTTGTACCAAAGGAATTTTGTTGGAATACGGAGAAACCAAACTGATAGGTGATATTGATGAAATTGTAAAAACCTACCAGGAAGAAGAGCCTGAAAGTGAAGACGGGCTTAGAGTTAAAATACCTGAAAATGTGCCTGGGTATTTCACAGAATGGAAACTGGAAAACTCAACATTAAAAAACCAGCATGCTACCTACACCGGCGACACCTGTATTTTTGCCTTTAGTTTCAAAGCATTTGAATCTTTTAAAAATTGCGAAGCCCGCTTCTCAATACAATATGATGAATTACTAATTCTGCATGCAAGTAGTTTATCAAATAATGGCGATTACTTTTCAATTTTCCCAGGCCAGTATGATTTTAAATTTAAAGTTGATCTACCAATACGGGATGCAAGTTTTCAGGTTACTGCAGTGTTTTTGAGCGGCAATAAAATTATTGACACCTGGTCGTCGAATACAAAACTTACTATTCTCGATAAGTTCGGATCAAAAGTAAATGCCGGTGTAGTTAATCCTGATATCAAATTCAGCATATCTGATAAAACCATCCTGGTTTCATAGATTGCGTGTTTAACTACTTAACAATTTCTTAAATGAAAATTAATGGAGGCCAGAAAGAAAAAGAAAATTTTATTTGTATGCCATATAGCCAGTAGAAGTGGGGCCCCGCTTTTACTGCTACAAATCATCAGGGAATTTAAAAAACAAACAACCATCCCATTCGAAATTTTAATAGTAAGGGCAGGAGAATTAACAACCGATTTTAAGGCACTGGGTAAAACTTATTCCTGGAATAAAATCAAAAAAATAGAATCAGGCTCAATGCTGGTTAAGCCTGTAAATGCATTGCTGATGTTGCTGCAATTTTTGTATCATCGGTACATTCTTTTTTCTGTCAGACGTACATCCACTGTTTTTTTAAATACAATTTCAAATGGTGAAATTCACCAAAAATTGTTGTATTTAAAATGCCGGTTTATATGCTATGTGCATGAAATGGAAGTTTCTATAAAAATTGCTACAAGTAAAGAAACACTGTTTACCACAATTAATAATACCCAACTTTTTATTGCCTGTGCACAGGCTGTTAAAAATAATCTCGTAAGCAATCACCATGTATTGCCTGAAAAAATACAGGTGCTGTATGCACCGGTAAATGATGTTTGCAGGGATAAAAATAAATACACAACTTTTATTACTATTTTCAAAAACAACAACAATATTTCTGATGATACAATCGTGATAGGGGTGGCAGCTAATAACGAATGGCGAAAAGGCGTGGATTTGTTTTTTCCGCTCATCTGCGTTTACTACAACCTTTTCCCCGATAGTAAAGTTTGCTTTGTTTGGAAAGGTTTCAGGGCAACAAACCCATCATCTTTTTTTGATGCGTTTGACTATCAAAAAATTGCCTGCAATAAAAATATAATACTGTTGCCCCATGGAGATGATGGTATTGAAACAATTGCCTGCTTTGATATTCATTTACTGATTTCAAGAGAAGACCCCTACCCGCTTGCTATATTGGAGGCAGCATCTTTCGGAATACCTACAGTTTGCTTTTCAGATGCAGGCGGTGCACAGGAATTTATTGAAAATGATTGTGGCTACTGCACTCCTTATGGCGACCTTATAAAAATGGCTGAAAAATTAAATGTGCTCAGGGAAGATATTAACCAAAGAAAAAAATTTGGATTAAATGCCCAACAAAAAATAAAATTGCGACATGCAAATACTGCTGTTTCACCATTTATTAATTTGTTGAATAATTAGTGTACAGATTTATTTAATTGTTACTACCAAAAAATTTACCGCTCAATTTTTTTTACCTGGCAGATTAACAGGATGTTTACGCAAGGATTACTAACCAATAAATATTCTTCAAGCAAAAATCATAATCATTTCCGAGATAAAAACATTGCTTTTTACCATCCCTCAATCTCATAACAATTTGTTATTATTTTATTAATCATCATTATGGTGTAATAAAAATCAATAATTACTTTCTTTGTTTCAAATTCCATTTCCTACCAAAATCCTCCCAAACACCAAACTAGATTGTTCATTGCCATTCACAGTTTGGTGATGTCTTATCCGGCTTGTAAATACTTTAAAAATGTCAAGACATAAAAGCTCTTAAAAAAGCTTAATGGTAATTCTATTGCTAAAATAAATCATTGATGAAGCCTACTTTTTCCCATCATTTTTTAAATAAAAACATCTTGTAAATTATGACTGGTTATACTTCACTAAACAGGTTTCAACAATTTATTTATCGGGCACTAACAAAATTAAAATGAGTCAATTTTTACAACAATCAATTTCCTTAACCGGTAGCGATCCCCTTTCTAATATTCTTCCAGCCCTTGCTTTTTATAATACCCTTACAATAATGGGCATGGAAATAATTATACATCCAACCAATTTTTTATCATCAAAAATTTTATTCACATGATTGTCTTTACAAAAATTCCCGACAAAGGGGATGAGTATTTAATGCAAAAAAAAGTCAGGCGGCAAAAGCCCGCTTCACTTCTGCCCCGCTTAATGATGGGGTTATTGTTGTTTATCGGCCTAATGGCGTTTAATCAAAACGTATCGGCTCAACTTGCCAAGGGCGACCTGGCATTTACTTCGTTTAATGCAGACGAAGACGGATGGTCACTGACGACTTTCGTTGATATTCCTGCTAACACTGTTATTTATTTCACGGATAATGAAGCTCAAAGTACTACTTCATTTAATTCAGGTGAATCTTATCACCAATGGAATACAGGTGCAGCAATTATTTCTGCGGGAACGGTCATCCGCTTTAGTGCAATCGATAACGCCACTGCGCTGGCAGCTTCTGTTGGCGCATTTACCCGTTTGTCAGTTGCCTTAAATACCAATTACGGCTTATCAACCGGTGCGGAAACAGTATACGCCTATCTTGCAACTAGCTCAACTCCAACCGCACCAGTTACGATGTTGGCAGCTATTTCAAATGATGAATCGCCAACCCTTACCGACTTAAGCAATGCAGGCCTTACTGATGGTGTTAATGCTATAGTATTAACCAGTGCTGCCAGCGGTCCTGACTATGGTGAGTACAATGGCTCACGCAGCAATCAAACCACCTTTGCAGGTTATCGTCCGTTGGTAAATAATGTTGCCAATTGGACAGTTGATGCAATTGACGGAAGCTATGCTACAACTGTACCGAACACCACTGCGTTTACTATTATCTCTTGTACAAGCCCTGGTCAACCCGGCGCTTTTAATGCAAAAACAACGTTTGTATATCAGAGTGATAATGCCGTTGCGTACACGGTACCAAATACCCCAGGTGTTACTTATACCTGGTCTTACACTGGTACCGGTGCAACAATTAATGGCACCACAAACAGTGTTACCGTAAATTATTCAGCTATTGCAACAAGTGGCACATTGAGTGTTATTGCAAACAATGCCTGTGGCATGAGTGCTCCGAGAACGCTGTCAATTGGTGTTAATGCACCTATAGTGTTAAACACTACTAATTACGATTACTCATTTGTGACTGTAGGATGTAACAGGGTAGATTACCTGGATACTGCATTTACTACCAGCGACCCTGACTACAGTACAGGAGCAAGCACGGCAAATGTGTACCAGTTAAAGCGCCTGTTTACAGAAATCTCCCATTTAAATCCATTGCCAAAATATTTATTTATGACTGGCGATATCGTTATGGGATACATCAATGATACAATAGCATTGGAAAAACAATTAACCAGCTGGAGAGCAATTTATGAAAGCCATCCACTGTCATCTACCAGCATCCAATTGGTGGCAATTCCCGGTAATCATGAAACACAGGATAAAGCTGCGGGCAAAAAATCTTTCGTAGCTGCAGAACGAACATTTCAAAGAGTAATGGATCCTTATATCCGCGGAAATAACGGACCTGGCGTGGGCGGACTTGATAACCTCACAACTGATCAAAGTAAACTTACTTATTCTTTTAATAATGGCGGCGATCATTTTATTGTGCTTAACACAGACCCTGTAGGAGCCGATAATACTGTACCATATAAATGGCTGGCTTCAGATATTCAAAATGCACGGGCCAACAATGCACGTCACATATTTACATTCGGACACAAGCCTGCATACTCTTCTCCACTTACTCCAAACGGTGGTTTGGATGCGGTTGCCACAACTCCTCAAAGAGACAGTTTGTGGAAGTACCTGGAAGATAATAATTGTGAAGCAATGTTCTCAGCTCACGAACATCTTTGGGATAGTATTCACCCACATGCAGGAAAAACATGGCAGGTGATAGCAGGTAACGGAGGTTCACGTGTAGAACCAGCCTGGGCTACTCCGGGAAATCAATATTATGGTTATACCCTGGTAAATCTTTACAATGATAAAAAAGTAAACGTAATGGGATTAGGCAGAAATACAGACATGTCTACTACCGTTGGCACTCCATTTACCATTAATGAAGATGCAAATCCAACAACTGTAAGAAACAGTTTTGATATCTGTCTTACTACAAGCTCAGCAACAAATATCAGTGCTTGTAATAGTTATACCTGGAATAGCACCGTTTATAACGCTTCAGGTGTATATACGTACAATACTGTTAACGCAGCAGGATGCGATTCTGTAGCAACCTTAAACCTTACCATTAACGGTAGCAATACCGGCGATACCACTGTTTTCGCATGTGGCAGCTTCACCTGGTATGGGGCTACTTTCACAACCACACCTACAATTACACCAACGCATGTATTTACCAATGCATTTGGCTGCGATTCAATTGTATCGTTACACCTTACAGTTTCAATGTGTGGTATTACAGGGCCAAGCAGTTCACAATCTCCTTATGTGCAATCTGTCGAACCTTCTATTAAGTTTACTGCCATTCTAAGCGCCAATGATTCTATCGGCGGTTACCCAATGGTAGG
>JBDUEK010000119.1:0-14259 GCA_040002495.1 Ferruginibacter sp. | reverse complement strand
ATTAAAAAAGATGACACCTCTATTTTTAGGCAGCGACAATTTTAAATGCACCCTTGCATACTCTGTTTAATATAATTAAGATTGAAAAGTTTAACTTTAAACAAATTAGTAGTTATTACCGCTGTAAATGAAAATGAATGCCATCAATGAAAAGTGAATTGATTACTATTACAGATATTGCAAAAGCGTTAAACTTATCTTCTTCCACCGTTTCAAGAGCATTAAGAGACAGTTACCAGATTAGTGACGAAACCAAAATTTTGGTGAAGGAGTATGCTGAAAAATACAATTACCATCCTAACCTGATGGCACAGAGCCTGAAGAATAATAAAAGCAAAAGTATTGGCTTGTTATTGTGTTCAATTCCTAATAATTTTTTTGCGGAAGTAATCAGTGGTATTGAATCCATCGCATACAACCGGGGTTATCACATCATTATTACACAAAGCCACGAATCCGCAGAAAGGGAGCTAAAGAACCTGGAGCACCTTAGCTGGAGAAGTGTAGATGGGCTCATTGTTTCGTTATCAACAGAAACAAAAGACATGAGTAAGATACAACAGATACATGCAGGCGGTGTACCCGTAGTTTTCTTTGATCGTGTAAGTGATTGCATAAAAACACACCAGGTAGTTGCAGATAATATCGGAGGGTCATATAATCTTACAAAACATTTACTTGAAAGTGGGTTTTGCAAAATTGCCATGATTACCAGTTCGAGAGTTTTATCAATAACGCAGGAAAGAAATGAAGGTTATTTTAAGGCCCTTACAGAAGCGGGCATTTCTATCAATGAAGATTATGTAAAGTACTGCGAACATGGCGGTATGATCACCGAAGAAATTGAAACAGCAATAAAAGAACTGCGTGCTTTACCCCAACCACCAGACGCCATCTTTACGGCATCTGATAGAATTACTATTGGGTCACTCGCCTATTTACATAAAGAAAATATAAGTATACCAGGGCAAATGGGCATTGCAGGA
Organism: Ferruginibacter sp.; assembly: GCA_040002495.1. Lineage (GTDB taxonomy): Bacteria > Bacteroidota > Bacteroidia > Chitinophagales > Chitinophagaceae > Ferruginibacter. The sequence goes on along the minus strand of JBDUEK010000119.1, from coordinate 13,273 downwards.
TTTAGCAATTTCAGTTCGCCTGAATTATTTAACCCTTCGCTTACCACCATACGCCAGCCAGCTTTCGAAATGGGCAAGGCCGCTGCAGAATTATTGATAAAATTAATTGAGAGTAAAAGACCGGAAACCGATTTTGAAAAAAGGATTTTACCTACTCAATTAATCATTCGTAAATCATCGGTGAAAAATTAATTGACAACTTACCCGCAACTATTTTGTAACTGGTAAAACCCTTTTATTGTAGTAGCTTATTTTAAAGTACTCACCGGTGCCGGATCCATATCAGGAAATGCCTGGTTTTCTCCTGCCATTCCCCAAATGAAACCATAGTTGGAAGTTCCTGCTCCAAAATGGACGCTCCATGGCGCCGATATCACCGCCTGGTTATTGGTTAAAATTACGTGCCTTGTTTGTTGCGGTTCTCCCATTATATGAAAAACAGTTTGCAACTCAGGTACATCAAAATAATAATATACTTCCATCCTACGTGTATGCGTATGCGGTGGCACGGAGTTCCATACACTGCCTGGCTCTAAAACTGTTAAGCCCATAACTAACTGGCAGCTTTTAATACCATCCAGGTGTATATATTTATAAATAACTCTTTGGTTAGATGTTTCTACTGAACCCAGTGCAACCGGGGCAGCTTCTACCTTACTCATTTTTACTGTTGGATAAACGTGGTGTGCAGGAGCAGATAATAAATAAAATAATGCAGGACTGGCAGCGTCGGCTGATTGAAAGCTTACATCTTTTGTTTCTTTACCAAGATAAAGGCAATCCAGTTTATCCAGTTCATAGGCTTTTCCACCTACCAATACTTTACCCAAACCACCCACATTGATGATGCCCATTTCTCTCCTTTCCAAAAAGTATTCAGCCTTTAACTCATCTTCGTTTGCTAACACAATCGTAGTATTAACCGGTTTTGCGCCACCAATAATCATACGGTCGTAATGAGAATAAACCAGGCTAATTTGATCATCCTGCATCAGCGACTCACATATAAAATGCTTTCTCAATTCGGCTGTATCCATTGAAGCCGTTTCTTTCGGACTATTTTGAAATCTTACTTCCATCATTCAATTATTAAATAGTTTAAAAAATATCAATCATTCAATACGCATCGCAACACACTTTTATTCGTTGGCCGCCTTACCCAATGAAGCCAGTATACCTCCGTCAACATACAAAATATGCCCGTTTACAAAATCCGATGCTTTTGAAGAAAGGAAAATTACAGCGCCCTGTAAATCTTCAGGATCGCCCCAACGTTCTGCCGGTGTTCTGCGGATGATGAATTCGTTGAACGGATGACCGTCAACCCGTATCGGTGCTGTTTGAGAGGTTGCATAATAACCCGGGCCAATACCATTTACCTGGATATTGTGTTTGGCCCACTCAGTTGCTAAATTTTTCGTCAACATTTTTAAACCGCCTTTGGCTGCTGCATAGGCACTTACTGTTTCTCTGCCAACTTCGCTCATCATGGAGCACATGTTTACAATTTTACCACTACCACGCTTTACCATATATTTACCTACATGCTTCGACATAATGAAGGGACCGGTAAGATCAACTTTTAATACCAGTTCCCAATCTGCAACTTCCATATCTAATACGGGTGTACGCTTAATGATACCGGCATTGTTTATCAAAATATCAATGGCACCAACTTCGGCTTCAATTAAGTCAATGTTCTTTATTACTGCCGCCTCGTCGGTTACGTCAAATAAATAACCAACTGCATTAATTCCGTTTGCAACATATTCTGCAATGGCATTATCGAGTCTTTCCTGCACCACATCATTGATAATGATTTGTGCACCTGCTTTGGCCAGGCCGGTGGCCATCGACATTCCTAAGCCATGGGTGGCTCCTGTTATTAACGCTCTTTTTCCTGATAAATCAAATAATGATAATGACATGTTTATTTTTTTAAAACAATTACAAAACTTAAATTAAAATTGTGATAGTTGTAGAACGATTGCATCAAACGCTTATTTATATGGCAGCTTACACTGAATGCCATTTTTAGGTGGTCAGCATTACTACGCAAGCTTTCATTTCGGGGCTAAAGTTACCATCTATGCAATCGAAATGGTAATTACAAATGATATTTATTTGTGCAAACGAGTGCGTAGAATTGGGTTACTGTTAAAACTAAATGGCTGCAAGCCTGTATTTGATGCGGAGTTGGTACTATTATAAAGAATTTCTCCGGATCATGTAAAATGGATTGTTTACCTCTTTTATTTCCTTATTTAATATACAGTTAGCCGCTGTTTTACCCATCGCCTCAAAATCGGTTGTGATTACTGTTATATCCAGCAATTCTTTTAAAACCGTTTCGTTAAATGAAATAACACCAATGTCTTTTCCCAATATAAATTTGGATGACCGGATACTTTTTAAAAGTTCGGCCAGATCAGATTCTGTGGTTACAATATAAGCAGTGCCAGCCTTTAATACTTCATTTTTACAATCACCGATAACAGTGAACGTCTTCTTATTTTCAACACAATACTGTTTGGTTCCTTCAATTATTTCCAGCGGGTGATTGCTTTGCTTATCTAATACCATGAAAAGCTTTTTGTATTTTTTCAGCAGGTCATTTGCAGCGGTAAGGGTGCGATAAATATCTTTTTTAAAATCCTGGTAAACTTCAATGTGTTTGCCTTTCAGCCCTTTCATTTTCTTATCGAGTATCACTAATTCATTGGCAGGTATCATCTCAATAATGGCTCTGCATTCAGCAAGATTTACTTTGTGAAAAAAGTGTGGCATCACAACATAGTAATGATACTTACCCAGGTTAGCTTCGATAATTTCTTTTAAAATATGTGGATCGTAGTGATGTATCTGCAGATCAACTTTTGCCTTTTTACCAAGTGTAGCCAAAAAGCTATCATACACTATTTTTTTATACGAACTAAGTTTATTAAATATGAGTAATACCTGTAACCTGGCATCTTTTTTACCTGCAACAAAATAGCCGTTACCCGCCACGGAAACAATATGCCCCTGCGATTTTAATCGCTTATATGCCCGTTCGATGGTATCCCTTGCAACGCCGTATTGTTTACTAAAATCATTGATGCTTGGCAGCCGGGTATCTCTCAACAAAATACCCCTGTCGATATCCCTGGCAATCGCCCTGGTTATCTGCTGTACCAGCGGTTCTTTTACATCATGTTTTATTAATATTTCATGCATGTTCAATAAATTATAGTTCTACTGTGTAATCTTTCGGGAGGTGGGTGGCAAGGGTTCTTTGCAGACAAAGGACTGTCTTTATTAAACGTTTTCCAAACAGAAAACAATATTTTCTAAACTTAGTTTAAAATGTCGGGAAATTTTTCGAAGATTTTCTTCTTCCTATAGCTATTATCCACCTCATAAATGAATCGGCAATTTTCCTACACGGTTAAAACTGAAATGCAAGCGCTAATTATGAGTGTCCTGAAAAATCCAAAATGATTCATGATGGTTCAATCCTACATAAATTACTGAAGGTATGGTCATAACTCCTGGCGGGCAGCAACAGTCATTTTCAACGCCAAATCCTGCAAAAAATATTTAAGCAGGGAAGGAGCACAACATACAAGGCACAATATCAACAGTACCATCAATGTTGAATATCTCTTAACTAAAAAAACAGCGACCATTTGTGTTGCAAATTTTACATTTCACCGGTGTTGATTTTAGTTTTTTATCGGTCAGAAAATGAACAGGAATGTTGGTGGCTCCTATATCTACTATTTATTTAATCCGAACACAGCACTTTATACCTCCCATTTTAAATTTTACCTGATTATAATCCTTTTTTAACCATCAGGCTGGGAAAAAGATAAAAAATATTTACCTTACTAAACAAATTCGATCAGCTAATATGAAAGGACGACTACTTGCCGGTATTATTTTGATTGTTGCACTTGTAACCAGCATCGTATCCTGCTTTAACAAAAGCAGAACTGGTGACGATGCCATTCCAAAAATAGTTAGTTATAATTTCCATATACGCCCTATACTTTCTGATAAATGTTTTAAGTGCCACGGCCCGGATGGTGGCCACCGGCAGGCAGGCCTTCGCCTCGATATTGATGATAGTGCCCATGCGCCGCTAAAAGAAACCAAAGGAGCTTTTGCATTGGTGCCGGGTAAACCCGAACTATCGGAACTCTATAAACGCATTTCAAGTACCGATACTTCATACTTAATGCCAACACCCGATTCGCATTTAGGTGCGTTGAGTGAGCATGAAATAAAATTGTTTAAAAAATGGATTGAACAAGGTAGTAAGTACGAGCCACACTGGGCCTTTACTGCCCCGGTAAAACCTGCCCTACCTGCAGTGGCCGATCAAAAGTGGGTAAAGAATGAAATAGATTATTTTATCCTGGATAAGCTAAAAGAAAAAGGGTTACAACCCAATGAGGCAGCTGATAAAGAACGCTTGTTAAAACGTGTTTGTCTTGATATTACCGGCTTGCCTCCTACGATAGAGATGACTGATCATTTCCTGGCGGACAACGCAGACAACGCTTATGAAAAAATAGTAGATGCTTTATTGCAAACGCCGCAGTACGGAGAAAAGATGGCCGTGCATTGGATGGATGTGGCACGCTATGCCGACAGCTACGGATACCAGGATGATAATATTCGCACACAATGGCCCTGGCGGGATTGGGTGATCCATGCCTTCAATAAAAACATTCCCTACGACCAGTTTATTACCTGGCAAATTGCAGGTGATATGTTGCCCGATGCCAATAAAGAAGAAATACTGGCGACCGGCTTTTTCCGCAATCATAAATACACAGAAGAAGGCGGGGTAATTCCAGAGGAATACCGCATTGAATATTTAAGAGATAAAACAAAAACTTTCAGCAAAGGAATAATGGGCGTTACACTGGAATGTGCCCAATGCCACGACCATAAGTATGATCCCTTTTCTCAAAAGGATTATTATTCAATGATGGCATTTTTCAACAATACCAAGGAAGTGGGTTATGAGGGCGATGTGGGCACTTCCAAACCAGCAAAAAATCCCATACTTACCATCAGTTATGGCGACCGTGAAAACCTGCTATCATTCATCAATTCAAAAGATACCGGCAACATGATGGTATCGGTAATGGGTGAAAGAGATACCATGCGTAAAACCTATGTGTTAAACCGCGGTGTGTTTGATCAACCGGGTGATGAAGTGGTACCTAATGCAATTAAAGCAGTAATGCCATTTGACACAACCAAATTTCCACGCAACCGGCTCGGACTTGCCAAATGGACGGTTGATAAAAAAAATCCATTAACCGCCAGGGTATTTGTAAACCAGGTATGGCAGGAAATTTTCGGCCGGGGGCTTGTAAAAACTTCGGGTGATTTTGGTATGCAGGGAGAACTACCTTCTCACCCTGAATTGCTTGACTGGTTAGCGATTGATTTTATGGATCACGGTTGGGATATTAAACGATTGGTAAAAGAAATAACCATGTCGGCCACTTATCGCCAGTCTGCTAAAATTTCTGAAGATCAATTAAAAAAAGATCCGGATAATGTTTACCTGGCAAGAGCGCCCCGGCAAAGGCTGAAAGCAGAATTTGTACGTGACATGTATCTTGCCAGCAGTGGCTTATTAATAAAAACAATTGGCGGGCCAAGCCTTAAACCTTACCAGCCAAAAGGCCTGTGGGAACTGGCTTCTTCGGGCCGTGGCGTATTAGCTACCTACCGGCAGGATCATGATGAATCGCTTTATAGAAGAGGCTTGTACAATTTTATTAAACTAACAGTTCCGCCACCGGGCATGATTATGTTTGATGCCAGCAACCGGGATCAATGTGAAGTAAAACGATCACTCACCAATACACCACTACAGGCACTAATCATGATGAATGATCCTGCCGTGTTGGAAGCTTCAAGGGTATTGGCGCAACAACTTTTAATTCAATCTTCTACCGATAATGAAAAACTAACAACTGCTTTCCGAAGGATCATCAGTCGTAAACCGACTGAAAAAGAAATGCAGATTTTACAGGGATATTATACCGATCAACTGGCCTTATTTCAACAAAAAAAATTAGATGCGGCGGCTACATTGAAAGTGGGTGAATATCCATTGGATAGTAAACTGGAGAAAGCAAAACTGGCCGCCTTGATGAAAGTGGTGAATACGATTTATAATATGGAGGAGGCGATCACGAAGACGTAAAAAGGCCCCACGGCTACGGCCCCCCGTCCCCCGAAGGGGGAACTTGGATTGTTGCTTTATTATTTTTTAGTTACTGGGTTCAGGATGATTTCGCTTGATTGTTTTTCGTTTGATTGTTTTTCGTTTGATTGTTTTTCGTTTGATTGTTTTCGTTTGATTAGTTTGCGTTTGATATAATACAGTTTTATTTCACTTTGTTGGATTTTATTTTATACAGCATTTACTGTTTTTAATTGTTTGTTATGGAAAAAGAAATTCTTGAACACAGCCTTAATATTAACCGGCGAAAATTTCTTTCACGGCTTGGGATGGGTATTGGTGGTGTGGCATTGGGCTCGTTGCTAATGCCCGATCTATTTGGCGATAAAGCAGAAGAAATGCTGATTACAGGCTTGCCCCAGTTTGCTCCTAAAGCAAAACGCATCATTTATCTTTTTCAGAATGGTGCCCCTTCTCAACTGGATCTTTTTGATTTTAAACCAACGCTTCGACAAATGCATGGGCAGGACCTGCCGGAATCTATCCGCATGGGACAGCGGCTTACCGGCATGACGGCCAATCAACAAAAATTCCCTTTGGCTGGCAGCATTTTTAAGTTTGATCAGTACGGGCAATCAAGGGCATGGATGAGCGAATTGCTTCCTTATACTTCCAAAGTGGTGGATGATTTGTGCATTATCAAAACCATGTTTACCGAAGCTATTAATCATGATCCTGCACTTACTTTTTTTCAGACTGGTGCACAGGTTGGCAACCGTCCCAGCATGGGGTCATGGCTGAGTTATGGGCTGGGTAGTGAAAATAAAAACCTGCCTGCATTTTGTGTTTTGTTATCCAAGGGAAAAGGAAACGGGCAAGGTGTTTATTCAAAATTATGGACCAACGGATTTTTAGATTCTATTCACCAGGGTGTACAATTCAGCAGTGGCGAAAGCCCGGTTTTGTACCTGAATAATCCTGAAGGTATTGACAAAACGGACCGGCGCAATATGCTGGATAAACTGGCTGCACTTAATGAAGAATCCTACAAACAATTTGGTGATCCGGAAATCAATACTAAAATTCAGCAGTACGAAATGGCGTATCGCATGCAGACTGCGGTACCAGATATTACCGACCTGAGTAAGGAACCTGAAGACATTGTAAAATTATATGGCCCCGATTGTTTAACACCCGGTACTTATGCGGCCAATTGTTTGCTTGCAAGAAAACTATCGGAGAACGGTGTACGCTTTGTACAATTGTATCACCAGGGATGGGATGGCCACGATAATTTACCAACACAAATAAAAGGCCAATGCAATGATGTAGACCAGGCATCTGCTGCCCTTATCACCGATTTAAAACAGCGTGGCTTGCTGGATGAAACACTGGTAATATGGGGAGGCGAATTTGGCCGTACCAATTACTGCCAGGGCACGTTGACAAAAGATAATTATGGACGGGATCATCACCCCCGTTGCTTTACTATCTGGATGGCAGGTGGCGGCGTAAAACCAGGCGTGTATGGCGAGACGGATGACTTTGGCTACAACATCGTTAAAAACCCCGTGCATGTACACGATTTTCATGCTACCGTTTTGCATTTGATGGGATTGAATCATGAACAATTAACGTATAAACACCTGGGAAGAAGATACCGGCTGACCGATGTTTCGGGAGAAGTAATAAAAGGGTTGATTGCTTAATTGCTTATAAAAAAACTATATGAACCGAAAGAAATTCATTAAACAGTCATCTGTAGCCGCCGCTGGCATGTTATATGTACCTGATATACTTCGTGAGCTACCATGTGATGAAGTTATTTTAGGCCACAACAATAAACGCTACCGAATTAATACAGAATGGAGCCAGTTGAATGCCACGCAATACCCGGTAAAAGATTGTCACGAAATGGTGCAGGACAAACTGGGACGAATCATTTTACTAACTAATGAAATCAGCAACAATGTAATCATCTATGATAAAGCTGGTAAACTAATTACCAGTTGGGGACACGAATATCCCGGGGCACACGGACTTACTTTATTCAACGAAAACGGCGAGGATATTTTATTTATCTGCGATAACAATCGCCACCAGGTTATAAAAACTACCATCACCGGTAAAGTACTGTTAACGCTGGATTATCCAAAAGAAACGGGCGAATACGCAAAGCCGGAAGAATATGTACCTACCGAAACCGTCATTGCACCCAATGGCGATATTTATGTGGCGGATGGTTATGGAAAAGATTTTGTAATTCAATACGACTACAGAGGAAACTATATCCGCCATTTTGCGGGCCGTGGCGAAGGAGACAAATATGTGATCAATACCCACGGTATTTGTATTGACAACCGGGTGAAAGATAAACCCTGCCTGGTGGTAACTTCACGCCAACAAAATGCATTTAAAAGATATACGATGGAAGGTGTTTATATCGATACCATTCCGCTGCCCGGCGCCTGGGTTTGCCGACCCGTTATTAAAGGTGATTATTTATATGTAGCCGTGTTACAAACCAACGCCAGGCAAAATGACAAATCGGGTTTTGTTTTGATACTGGATAAAAACTTTAAAGTGGTTTCAAGCATTGGTGGCAACCTGCCGGCCTACACGAATAATGTGCCGGAAGAAATGTATCAAACCATTAAGGCATTTCAATATCCACATGATGTATGTGTGGATGATGAAGGAAATTTATATGTAGCACAATGGAACTCGGGCCATGTTTATCCATATAAACTAATGCCTGTATGAGAATTTTGATGGCATTCATTTTTCTACCTTTTTTTCAGCAGGTGCAAAGCCAGCCTGCTTTTCAGTTGGCGGCTCCCCTGCTTAAATACCAGTCGGCATTTTTTTCAGGCAGTACATTACTTGAAGTAAATTTTAACCAGCCCGGCAGTATGGTCCACTTTACGTTGAATGGCAACGAACCAACAGAAACTGATCCGGAATACCTATCCCCTATAAAAATCAGCAAAGCAACCGTTGTTAAAGTAAAGGCTTTTAGCAATGATTTTCTACCATCCGAAACGGTAAGCGTTCACTTTATGCAGGATGGAAAAGCAATCAGTCAAATGGAATTTTCAACACCGGATAAATCCTATACAAGTAGTAACCCTGCAATGCTGTATGATAATATCGGCGGCATTACCAACCTCAAAAGTGGTACATGGCTGGGATATAAAAGTGACACCGTAACAATAACCATCCAGCTTAAAAAGAAAGAAAAACTCAAGACTATTCTTGTAGATCTTTTGCAGGACGAAGGCAGTTGGATATTTGCGCCTGAACATGGTTTTGTATATTGTTATGATGAGAAGTCCGCAGCGTTTGTACTTTCAGGTGAGCACATAAACAAACAACAAATCCCGTCACCCAAACAAACTGTTATGCTTGATATTCCAATCAATCCAACATTTAAAACAAATCAATTAAAACTTGTGTTGGTTCCTTTTAATAAAATCCCTGACTGGCACAATGGAAAAGGAAATCATAGCTGGTTATTTATTGATGAAATAAAAGTCTATTAATTAAATGGTTCGCTGGAAAAATATCTTATTCAATATCGCTTTTACGTTAAACTGCCTGCTGGTTTTCATGCTGCTGTTTGAAGATAAATTGTCTGTACCGGCATGGTTGCAGGTAGTTGGCCGTATGCATCCGTTGATCCTACATTTCCCGGTGGTGCTGGTAATTTTATATGCATTCAATGCATTGTTTTTTTCTTTTAAAAAAGTGCCTGCATATTCACAGGATCAACATGATGTTGCCGATCTACTTTTATTGTTAGCAGCATTAACCGCAGTTTTTACCGCATTGGCAGGATTGTTCTTATCCAGAGAAAAAGGTTATGATCCAGAGGCTTTAGCATGGCACAAATGGAGCGGTGTAGCCGTTGCAGTATTTACACTTGGCTGGTATTATTTTAACAAACAGGTAAAGGCAAAAAAATCAGTCGCATTTTTTACGGCAATGTTTGCGATTGCGCTCATAACATTTGCCGGGCACCAGGGATCCGGTATTACACATGGACAGAATTTTTTATTAGCTCCGATGTTACCCGAGATAAAACCGATCATTGTTTCACCAGATGAAGCAGTGGTATTTACGCACATGGTAAAACCCATTTTAGAAAGCAAATGTATCAACTGCCACAACAGTAAAAAAGCAAAAGGCGAACTGGTAATGGAAACGGAAGCACTGTTGATAAAAGGCGGCAAAAACGGCCAGCTTTGGGATAGTACTGCGGAGGACCTTGGCCTGATGTTGCGCAGGTTACATTTACCATTGGAAGTAAAAAAACACATGCCACCACAAGGCAAACCACAATTGACGGATGAGGAAATTGAAATCATCACAGCCTGGATTCAAAAGGGCACCAACTTCAAACTTCGTGTGGCGGATTTATCACCTGCTGATACACTTCGACAAATTGCTGATAAAATATTTACTGCGGCTGAAATAGCTGAATACGATTTTGATGAAGCAGATCCATCCACCGTTGCAAAATTAAATACGCAAAACCGTGTGGTGACCGGAGAAGCACTTAACTCTCCGGCTCTGGCAGTTAATTTTTTCAACAGCACACTTTTTAACTCGGAGCAATTAAAAGAATTAACGAAAGTAAAGCAACAAATTGTAACATTAGATCTTGCTAAAATGCCCTTGCATGAAGAAGACATAAAGATCATTGCAGAGTTTGGAAACCTTCGCCGGTTAAACCTGAGCTTTACAGGTATTTTGGGCACTTATCTACCTGAATTAAAAAAACTAAAACACCTGAAAACATTGTCGCTTTCGGGTACAAAAGTTACTGCAACCCAGCTACAGCAATTAAACAATATCCCTGAATTAAAAACTGTTTATACCTGGAACACGCCATTAGCAAGTGCCGACATAAATAAACTTCAGCAACAAAATAAAAACATCCACTTCGAAACAGGTTTTAGAGGCGATACATTGATATTAAAATTATCGCCACCTGTACTTTTAAATGAAGATGCCATTATTACAGCTGCTGTTCCATTAAAACTAAAACATTACATACATGGCACAACCATACGTTATACTGAAGATGGTACCGAACCCGACAGTTTAAAATCTCCGGTATTTAAGGGCAATGAAACCATTAACAGCAACGTGGTTATTAAAGCAAAAGCATTTAAACCGGGCTGGATCAGCAGCAACCTGCTGGAGGCCAATTTTTATAAAAATACTTACACCGCAGACTCTGTAATTTACCTGACGCAACCCAATGAAAAATACCGGGATGTAAAAGGCGACCTGTTGATCAATCATAAAAAAGGCGAACCCGATTTTCGTTTTGGTGGCTGGGTAGCTTTTCGTGAAAACAAAATGGAATGCCTGTTTCCATTTAGTAAACCGCAACCCGTACAAAGCATCACATTGAGTTGCCTGGTTGATATTGGCAGCTATATAATGCCACCTCAATTGATTGAAATATGGGGCGGAGATGATCCCGAACACTTAAAATTGCTCAGTAAACTTAGCCCACCCCAACCGGATAAGGACATGCCATCCGCCATGAAGGGTTATGAATGCAAATTGAATGCAAGTGCCATAAAATGCATAAAACTTATTGTTATACCTGTGGGAAAATTACCAGCCTGGCATCCCGGCAAAGGCGATAAAGCATGGGTATTTGTTGATGAGGTGTTGATGAATTAAATTGGGTTTCATACTACGAAAGGGATAAAACAGTGGGTTGATCTTCTACCGCTTTCTGAAAAAAAACCTTAGTAGAATACCCATAATTAAATGAATAGACCTTATTCAAAATCAGCGGTTAACATAAAGGAATAAGGTCAACTATATTTATTCCATAATCCTACTAAGGTTAAGACAAAATAATTTAATCCAAAAGTTATCGGGTGCATTTACAATTGTCGCAAGAGGTGTCATCTTTTAGCCAAAACTTTAAAGTTTGAAGTGAATTAAAAAAGATGACACCTCTATTTTTAGGCAGTGACAGTTTTCCTGCCGTTGTTGGTATATATTTTAAAACAGTTGCATTAAAGCCAATGCAACTGATGGTAACGCACTAAATAAATCAACCTGCTCCAAAAGCCGCCGTTGTGTCTTATTGACCAACGGCCGAAGCGCTAACCACCAAAAATTGTAATATAAATTATTCTTTAACGGCAATATTTATATGAACTTATGGACACAATAAGACTTCTTAAATATTTGAATAGTTAACTGGCTGTAACTTCGGTTGCTGGTGAAAACACCAGCAACGGCGTTTGGATAACAAGTAGTTTAAAATTCGTTAGAGGAACACAAACAGAGGCAAAGATGGCTTTAGCCAAAAAATTTGGCTAAAGCCATCAATTAAATTAGAATTTAATCCCCGCCTTAAAAGGACGGGGCAATGCAAAAACGTGACCCCATCAGATTGGATACTGCATTAATCAACAATATCCATAACACATTTTGATGCAACGGAGAGTATACCCAGTTTCTTTTAATTTTTGCAGGCCATAAAGCAACTACTTTTTTGCACCAATTTCAGCATAACTAATTACCTGGATATTGTATTTTTTGATGGCAGCTTTTACCACTTCGCTGGTAAAAAGATCGGTAACACCCTGCCTGTCTTCGGCTACGTTCTCGTACCCGATGTGATGAATAGCCTGTAGTTCCGGTGTATCTAATCCGGGATGATCCAGGAACATATAAGTTTTGCCCGGCGAAAGTTTTTGAAGCATAGCTATAAAAGCATTGATTTTTTCCTGCGAAGTTTTATGTGGCCCATCATAGGAAACACCCTGCACACCTAACTCACCTAAATCAATATCGATCTTATATTCCTTGGCCAGTTTTTTAGTAATAGCGGTTATAATATCGTTGATATTGGTGCAACCCATGTGACTGGAGATATGACTGATACGCGGCAATTTTTTCAACGCTAATTCGATCTGCGCCCTAAATTCTTTTTCAATATCTGCCGAGGTAAATTTATTTTCTTTAATGGACCTGCCCGGATAATTTTTGTTTTGCCAAATCATCGATGTCTTTCCATCTTGCAAGTTGCGTCACCCAACTAGC
>JBDUEK010000118.1:0-14675 GCA_040002495.1 Ferruginibacter sp. | reverse complement strand
TACCTGCAGGTTTTTTTAGACAAATTTTATTTAGACATAACCAAAGACGAAACAAGAAATGCTGAGGCAGTTTTTACCACAGCAGCGTTGAATAAAATCGGTGACATCGGCGATGTGCTTCGAAATTTTTTAGAAGAACAGGTAACAGCCATCAGCAAAAAACTAAGTGTGCATCATGCAGTTCTTACAATTGAAACAGTTTGGAAAATTCTATCTCCCTTTGCAACATTGGAAGGAACCAAGGAACCGATTAACAAAATGAATTTATATGAGCGGTTGCCCGATTTTGATAGGTCGATGATTGATGACACCGTAGAAGCCTTTATTAACAGCCGTATTTTACGATATGCTGATGAGACAGATAATTATGAAATAGCCCATGACTCGCTGGCCAAACGAATTTCCGAAAAAAGAAGCGATGAAGAAATTGCACTGCTTGAAATTAAAAGATTGATTAAAAGCCAAACTACCCTTAAAGAAAGCGCCAGGGAATTATTTTCTGAAAAGCAATTGAATTTTATAGAACCCTACCTCGATAAAATAAACCTTGCTTCTCAAGAGCAGGTATTGATACAACAAAGCTATGAAGCCGTAACAAAACAAAAAGAAGTAGAAAAAGATCAACAGGAAACAGAGAGACAACGACTATTGGAGCGACAACAATTATTGGAAAAAAATCAACGCAGTCAAAAGCGGTTTATACGATGGATTGCTGCGGCACTTGTGTTGATGATTGGATTGGCAATTTGGGCTTTTTATCAACAGCAGGATGCAAAAGCAAATGCAGCAAGTGCTATGCGAAATGAACAAAAAGCACAATCAGCATTAGCAGAAAATAAGAAACAACAAGCTGATGCTAAGGCACGGGAGTTAAAAGCTTTTGGAGATAGTTACCTGGCATTGGGAGACACTGCTTTTGCCTGTGATAGTTACCGAAAAGGATTGGTAGCATTGGACTCTTTGCCAAAGTCAACAAAAGATTCACTGCTCGTTTTTACTGAGCTTACAGACCTAAAACGCAAATTAAAATGCGAATGAATTTAACCTGCTTATTTGCAATGTTGTGCTTGTTTACCAGGGCGCAGGAACCAGGCTGTCCAAAATTTAAACTGGCGATGGATTCCGGCAATTATTATTTGAAGATTCCAAACTACGATAAAGCCTTAATTAAATTCCAGACGGCGCAAATTGCCATAAGGGAATGCAATATTGTAATTAAAGATTCAGCAAATGATCCTGCAAATAAGTTGAAACAAGTATTTAAAGGATTACAGGCACAGCGGGACGATGCATTAATGCAGCGTAACAGGGCAAATGCTGCATTGAAATTAGCAGAGGAAAAAACAAACGATGCAACTGCTTTGTTCTGGGCTTCTGAATCTGAAAAGCTGATACCCATGCAGGGAATGCAGTTGCTGGAAAAGGCTTATGCAAATACAAAAGACAATAAGACATTAGGCATAATAAAAGAAAAAATAAAAAATAATTTTACAGGCAGCATTTCCCACCAATATTTAGAAAATTTTCTATTCGAAAATATTCAGTCTATAAATTTTTCACCCGACAGCAAATGGATCATAACAACTGATAAAGAATATGCAACAAAAGTATGGGAAGTTGCCAGCGGCAAGCAGCCAAATTTTTTAAAGGATGAAAAAAATATTCGTTCCATAGATTTTTCACCCGATAGCAAATGGATTATAACAACAAACAGCGATTTTAGTATTGCAAAAATATGGGAAGTTGGCAGCGGCAAGCAACCAGATTTTTTAAAGGATGAAAAAAATATTCATACTATAAATTTTTCACCCGACAGCAAATTGATAGTAACTACAGATGGGAATAAAACAGCCAAAATATGGGAAGTTGTTGGTGGAAAACAATACGGCATTTTAATGGATGAAAGGTATATTCAATCTGTAAATTTTTCACCCGACAGCAAATGGATTGTAACAAAAAATGGCGATTATAAAACCAAAGTATGGGAGGTTGCCACCGTCAGGCAACCTGATTTTTTAAAGGACGAAAAAAATATTCGTTCCATTAATTTTTCACCTGACAGCAAATGGATTGTAACGACAAATACCGACACTACTGACAAAGTATGGGAAGTTACCAATGGCCAGCACCCCGGCTTTTTAAATGATGAAAAAAATATTCGCTCTATAAAATTTTCGCCCGACAGCAAATGGATCGTAACAACAAATAGGGATTATACAGCCAAAGTATGGGAAGTTGCCGGCGGCAAGCAACCCGACTTTTTAACGGATGAGGAAAATATTCGCTACATATATTTTTCACCTGACAGCAAATGGATGGTAACGATAAATAGCGATCACACAACCAAGGTATGGAACCTTGCTGGCGGCAATCAACCCGATTTTTTAAAGGGCGAAAAATATATAGACTATATATATTTTTCATACGATAGCAAATGGATGGTAACAAAAGGTATGCTGGATACAGTCAAAGTATGGGAAGTTGCTGGTGCCAGGCAACCCGATTTTTTAAAGGATGAAAAAAATATGATCTCTGTAAACTTTTCTCCCAACAGCAAATGGATTGTAACAATGTATGCAGCCAAAGTATGGGAGCTTTCTGGTGGCAATCAACTAGATCTATTGCAGGATGAAAAAAATATTAGCGCTATAAATTTTTCACCCGACAACAAATGGATTATAATAAAAAATAGAGATAATACAGCCAAAGTACGGCAAATTGCTGGCAACAATCAACCCGGTTTTTTAAAGGATAAACAAGGTATTAACTCTATAAGTTTTTCACCCGACAGCAAATGGGTCGTAACAAAAAATAACTTGATCTTTACAACAAATGGCTACAATACAGCCAAAGTTTGGAAACTTTCTGAAGGTGGGCAACCTGATTTTTTAGAAAAAGAAAAATATATTGACTATATAAATTTTTCACCGGACAGCAAATGGATCGTAGCAATATATAGCTATAATACAGCCAAAGTGTGGAAAGTCGCTGACGGCGAACAGCCCGGTTTTTTAAAGGACGAAAAAAATATTAACTCTATAAATTTTTCACCCAACAGTAAATGGATGGTAACTACAAATAGCGATAATACAACCAACGTATGGGACATTGCAGGCGGCAATCGCCCCGATTTTTTAAGGGGCGAAGAAAATATTCGCTCTATAAATTTTTCACCCGACAGCAAATGGATGGTCATTAAAAGCAGCGACTATACTGCTAAAGTTTTTGCAGTTGTTGGTGGCGAGCAACCTGATTTTTTAAAGGGCGAAAAAAATATTAGCCGTATATATTTTTCACCCGACAGCAAATGGATCGTAACAATCAATAGCGATCCTGGTGTTGCCAAAATATGGGAAGTTGCAGGCGGCAATCAACATGATTTTTTGAAGGATGAAAAAAATATTCGCTTTGTAAATTTTTCACCTGACAGCAAATGGATGGTAACAACAACCGGCAATGATATAGACAAAGTATGGGAAATTGCAGGCGGCAATCCACCCGATTTTTTAAAGAACGAGAAAAATATCAGCTCGATAGATTTTTCACCCGACAGTAAATGGCTCGTAACAAAAAGCAGTGATAATACAACCAAAGTATGGGATATCCAAAGCGGTAAGCGATACGATTTTTTAAAGGATGAAGGAAATATTTATTCTATAAATTTTTCATCTGACAGTAAATGGATGATAACAATGAATAGCAATAGTGCAACCAAAGTATGGAAAGTTGATGGCGGCACTCAACCCGGTTTTTTAAAGGATGAGAAAAATATTAGTTCGATAGGTTTTTCACCCGACAGCAAATGGCTGGTAACCAAATCAATGTATAAGGTTTCAAGTTGGGACTTGACAAAGGGTATAATGGCTGAAAAGTTATGGCTTAACATAGAACCTTCAGCTGTAAAATTTCTATCTGATAGATGGCTATTCGTTGCAGTCGGCAAATCCCTCATTAGAATGGATCTTGAAACGCAAAAAGGCAATTTCTTTAGCTATGAGGATGGTGAATCTTTAAACTACAGTTTTGAAGAAATACAGGAATGGCTGAATATTTTTGGAGATCAATATCTTCGTCCATTGAGTGATGAGGTAAAGAAAAAATATGGAATAAAGAACTAAAGCAATAATGATTTTTTTACCCTGTTTAATAGCAACGAAGTGCACTTCGCATCAATTTTAATTTTGGAATTGATCATTATTTTCGATAATTACTCAAACAACTAATTAACTTTCCAGGCTGTTAACAACCTGATAAAAAATATAACAATGACAGCAAGTAACAACCAACCATCTTTTGCACCGGAACTATTTATCAATAATAATATCAGCGACATTTCATTTTATGAAAAGGCTTTTGGTGCAACAGAAATAATGCGTTTTTCAAACGAAGATGGCAGCCTGCACGTGGCAGAATTTTCTATTGACGGTACTATATTTCATGTACACGAAATAACTGCTGACCCGTCTTTCTTTACTCCCGAAAAACATAATGGCGCTACAGTGCGAATTGGTTTGTTTGTTGAAAATGTGGATGAAGTAATAAACAAAGCTGTAAGTGCAGGTGCCATTGAAATAAGCCCGGCGCAGGATTACGACTATGGTTACAGGCAGGGAATTATTAAAGATCCGTTTGGGCATTATTGGCAAATACAGAAAAAGATATAAGCTGTTTACTGTTGTTGAAATATAATTACGAGTGTCTCCACCATTCAATGTGCATCCACTTGAGTTTTATTTACCAGTTACTTTATGCGTTGTACAATCATGTTAAAACTGTGTACGCCTGCTGAAATATTTTGTTAACCACGCTATTTGCACAAACAGCATCACTGCTAATATCACTACTGCATATAAACTGATTACCGACGACTTTACTACAGGAAGTTGCTTAAAAAAATCATCCGCCTTACTGCCCAAATCAATCGATTTAAACCAGCTATCCGTTGGTGTACCAGCGGAATTCATAAAATAATAGATGATCAAGAAAATAATACCGGCACCCATCAGCCACCAGGCTCTTTTAGAGATCAGCGGTTTATAAAGAGTGGCATGCTCTACATCGGTTACCAGCACCTTACTCATAAGCGTTTTGGTAAAATCGGGAGAAGGGCTTTCCAACGAAGTGCCCTTCATCAGCCCGTCAACAAATGTTTCAAGTTGTTTATCGTTGTTCGCTTTCATAATTTAAAATTATTTCAGTGTCCAATTTTTCTTTTAGTACAGTTGTAAGCTTTTGCCTGCCGCGGTACAGTTTTATTTTAACATGGTTTGAATGAATGCCCATGATAGTTGCGATCTCTTTCAAAGATTGTTCTTCAAAGTAAAAAAGCGTTAGCAAAAAGCTTTCTTCAGCAGGCAGCAAATTTAAGCAATCCTGTATCATCCGGCTGCGTTCTTTTGCTTCCATACCGTGGACGCTGTCACTTATAGTTGCCAGTTGATGTTCATTATAATCATCAATGGTAACGGTAAGCTGCTCTTTTTTATTTTTTTTGATGCTATCCAGGCAGGTGTTATACGCCACTTTGTACAGCCAGGTCGAAAATTTAGATTCGCCTTTGAATTTACCCAGCGACTTGTAGGCTTTAATAAAACTGTCCTGGGCTACTTCCTCCGCTATTTCTCTGTTTCTAACCATTTTAAGTGCCAGTGTAAACACCATATCCTTATAGCGGTTTACCAATGCTGCAAAAGCATTGGGTTCGCCTGCAATTACCAGGTTTATATAATGTTGATCATCGATGGTTGTCATACAATAATGTGTAAGACGACAGTAAACCGGTTTTGGTTACGGTGTAAAAATAATTAGTTTAAGTTCTTAGTTTGCAGATTCTTTACTCAACTGTTTAAGACTCTATTTTCTTTTTTTTCTTAATAAAAAAAAGAAACAAAAAAAATCAAGGCTGCGAATAAAAAGGCTGAAATTTTCAACATAATCCTAAAATCAAGGAACTCGCCGGTATAGTAAAATACTTTATAGTTTATGCTGGCTCAAACAGCCTTGATTTCTTAACGGCTTATATTGAAAATTTCTAGCACTTTTTATTCGAGGCCACAGCCAGCATGCGTTTACCAAGCAAATGACTATTCTTCAAAAAATAATTTTCATTTATTGTAACCACTACAGAACTGTTGTCGTCATAGCCTGTGAACCGATTAAAATTAATCAATTAAAAAACAAAAATTATGTCGCCAGTATTTATCCCACTCGCTTTCTTCCTGATCGTTTTCGGAATATTTTATTTGTATTTATCAACCCGGAACAGGGAACGCCTGGCACTGATAGAAAAGGGTGCAGATGCCAGCATTTTTATGAGTGGAAGTAAAGCAACAGCCCCTATATGGAAAATACTCATTTTAAATTTAGCCCTCTTATTAATGGGTATTGGTATTGGCGTATTTATAGCCTTACTATTAACAACCTATACTTCCCTGGAAAGAGGGGCAATATATCCTGCCACCATTTTCTTTATGGCGGGTGTGGGTTTATTTGCCGGTTATTTTATGACAAAGAATTTGGATAAGGTATAAAACGAATCTGTCGATAGCTGGAAAAGTAAAACAGCATATTTGAAAGTTGAAGATTAGCAGTAAGTAACCAGCACAGGTTATTTGCTGCTTTTTTATTTTGTAGCTTTTTTTAAAATTTATGATGACCGCTAATCTGTAATTATGATGGGTGTATTTCAAATTGTCGCTTTATTTGTAAGACTGTGGGCGGTGGAGACACCGCCCACGGCTGACTGCCCTGGCTGGTGTCTCCACCAGCCAGCGACAATTTGAAATGCACCCATTATGATTTGTTGCTAATATCCTTTTATATTTGGTGTATTGCCGGTATAATTGATATTATTCTTACGGCGATATAATCCTTAGTCTGAACTTTATGAAATTTAAGTATCTGCTCGTGTTGCTTTTTGCCGCCCTCTATACAAATGCACAGAACCACCGTTTATATTATACAGATGTCGACTTCAGAGAAAACCAGGCAGATACGCTCAATATTAAGTTAGACACCATTCTTTTGGCCGGTGTTGGCTCGTCACTTGAGCGAATTTTTCTAAATGATTTAAGTGATAAATTAATAAAAGATTTTGCATCAAAAAAAGTAGTGGCTTCCTATATCTACCTCGGCAAAAACACGGCAGAAGCAAAAGAAAATTACAAGGAAATCAATAGAGATAACTATAAGGCTATTTTATTTTTTTTTCCAACAGATACAAGTGTATTTGATATAAGGCGTATTACATCAAGAATTATAATACCAACACCAGTAGCCGGGGCGTTTTTTAGACCCAGCAGAATCAGGACTACTTATGAGCAGTCCTTCAATATCATGTTATTCAGGATGGATGAAACTGTCACAAAAATATGGGAAGCATCTGTTGATATTGATTGCGAACCTGGTAAAAAAAATGGTGCGAAAAAACTTGGCAATAAAATTCTTGACAGATTTAAAATTAATAAGTATATCGAGTAGCAAACTGTAACTAAAAGCGGCGTCATGGTGGCTGCACGAAATATCATCAACTGTAAACAAATATAAAAGTGATTCGACCATGACTGCTATTGACCGTACTTTTTTTCTGCTTTTTCGGTACCAAATAAGCAAAAGTCAACTAACCATAATACGCCACCGTTGTGTCTTTTGACCAACGGTC
Organism: Ferruginibacter sp.; assembly: GCA_040002495.1. GTDB lineage: Bacteria > Bacteroidota > Bacteroidia > Chitinophagales > Chitinophagaceae > Ferruginibacter. The sequence goes on along the minus strand of JBDUEK010000118.1, from coordinate 7,015 downwards.
GAAGCTCCAATTAATACATTAATTTAAGATAAAAAAACATCCACTGGCAGGATTATGCATACGAACTCAACTTATAGTAAATTCGTGGTCACCTAATCAAAAATTAATTAAAAATGGGGTATTACCTTCAAGCATTTATAGGACAAACTTCTGATTTGGAAAAATTTAAACTACAATATCCATTATCAAAATTGGTAGAGCTAGTGAGTGGCATTTCAATGGTACCCTTGACTGAAAAATTATTTTACCAAATTAATGAAAAAGAAGAGCCCGAGTGGATTTTACCCGGCGAGAGTAATATTGAATTAATTGAAGCGAAAGTTATAAAAGTTATTAATGGCAGCAAGGTCGCATATGTCGAAGCAGAATATTTTGGCGGTGAAGGAGGTCAAATGTCCATAATTTGGGAGAAAGGAAAAAGAATCGCAGAATTAAAATTCGGTCAAAATAAAATTAATGAGGTTTTAAAAAACTTTGGAATTAAATCGGTAAAAGGAAAAGATGAATTTGAAACAGCAGGTTTATCTCGCCAAAGAAATACGAAAGATTGGTAGATTATTGCATAGCATGAACTGTGCAATAGCAAAACTAAAAGGACTTCTATTAAGGATAATTTTTCGCTTTGCTGGTATCTAGTAAAAGGAACTCACTTATCAATTACACGGCACCGTTGCATCTTTTTGACCAACGGCCGAAGTTCCAACCAACACACACTAAAGCCACAAAAGCACCCACCAAAATATTATCCACAGTAATCACTTCTACACAAGAAATCCTATTTTTTTTAATGAGCTATTTCAATAAGCATTATATTGTTTGAAAGTTTCTTGCACACAGGAATTGAGGTGGAGAGTTTAGTAAGCTTATTTTTCTTCGCTTATAATTTTGAAAGAATGAATGTAAAATCATCCGTCATAAATTGTTCCATAAGTCATGTATAAATATTTAAATAAAACGTGGTTGATACTGTTAGCAGTTATAACGCTTGCTAATGTATCCCACGCCCAAGATCCCCATTTCGACCTGGTAACAAAACAAAGTCATGTGGCCATTATTTACGATAGCGCTGAATGTAAATTAAATTCAATTGTAGCACACCTATTGGCTAAAGATATTGAAAGCGTAACCGGGTATCTGCCACAGGTGCAAACCAACCTGTTGCTGGCAAAAGGTAATGTTATTCTTATTGGCAGCATTGGTTCTGAGCTGATGAAAAAATTTCCGGAGAGTTACCCTGCAGCACTTAATGGAAAGTGGGAATGTTATGCATTGAAAGTGTTGGATAAGCCTACAAAAAATATTCAGCAGGCATTGATTATTTCGGGCAGCGACTTTCGGGGAACTGCTTATGGTGTATTCAGCCTATCCGGAAAAATAGGCGTTTCGCCCTGGTATTGGTGGGCAGATGTACAGGCAAAAAAACAACAGGAATTATCCATTTCGCAGGCCGATTTTATTTCCTCGCCACCAGCCGTAAAATACCGTGGCATTTTTATCAATGATGAAGACTGGGGACTGCAACCCTGGGCTGCCAAAACATTTGAGCCGACAACAAATGACATCGGCCCAAAGACCTACGCCAAAGTATTTGAGTTATTACTTCGGTTAAAAGCCAATTTAATCTGGCCCGCCATGCATCCATCTACCAAAGCTTTTTTTCATTATCCCGGCAATATAAAAACAGCCGAAGATTTTCAAATCATCATCGGTTCTTCTCATGCCGAGCCCATGCTAAGAAATAATGTAGGCGAATGGGATGAAAAGGCCAGGGGGCATTTTAATTACCTCACCAACAAAGACAGCGTTTACAAATATTGGGAAGACAGGGTAAAGGAAACCAAGGGTATCAACGCCATTTATAGTATGGGTATGCGTGGTGTACACGATAGCGGTATTGAAGGCGTAAAAAGCGCCGACGAAGCGGTGCCGGTATTAGAACAAATATTTAAAGACCAGCGGCACTTGCTTACCAACTATGTAAACAAAGATGTAACTGCCATACCACAAGCGTTAACGATCTATAAAGAAGTGCTGGATATTTATGACAAAGGTTTAAAGGTGCCGGATGATATAACCCTGGTGTGGCCCGATGATAACTACGGTTATATTCAACGGCTCAATAATGAAAAAGAGCAGCAGCGGTCCGGTGGTGCCGGTGTGTATTATCATGCTTCTTACTGGGGCCGTCCGCACGATTACCTGTGGCTAAGTTCTACGCATCCTGCATTGATACGGGAAGAAATGATGAAGGCCTATGAAACAGGCGCCGATCGTTTATGGGTGCTAAACGTAGGTGATATTAAACCCCTGGAATATAACATACAACTGTTTTTGGATATGGCATTTGATCCCTTGCCTTTTAAAGAAAGCGGTTATACAAAACAGTATTTGCTGCAATGGGTAACAGATATTTTTGGCAAAGAAAAGGCGCATCAAATACAATCCATCTTATGGCAATATTACCAGTTGGCCTTTGAAAGAAGACCAGAGTTTATGGGTTGGAGCCAAACAGAACCAACTACAAAAACAAACTATACAGCCTACAATCATTTTTACTTTGGCGATGAAGCACAACAACGAATCGACCAATACAATGCGTTGGAAACGGCAGCTAAAAAGATGCGGCCGCAAATCAATGATAACAATGCAGCCGCATTTTATGAGTTGGTTTATTATCCGGTTGTATGTGCATCCTGGATGAACAAAAAGTTTTTATACCGTGATAAGAGTTATTACTATGCCCAACAAAACAGGTTAAGCGCTATTAATTATGCAAATCTGTCAAAGGCTTCGTACGACAGCATTGTAAAGGAAACTGCTTACTACAACACAGCACTTGCCGGAGGTAAATGGATGAATATAATTTCTATGAAGCCAAGAGACCTGCCCGTTTACCAGGCACCTGTTTTACCTGTATTTAATATCGGCCACGCAGATGTATGGAATATAGTACCGGAAGGTTATGTTACAAAAGATTCCTCACTGGTTAGCGAAGTAAATGCTATGTTATTACCAGCCCTCGATAACATTGGTAAGCAACAATATTTTATAGATATTTTTTTAAATAAAAATGAAACCATACAATGGACAGCTAAAGTATCTGATAACAGCATTCGTCTTTCAAAAAGCAACGGGTTGTTAAACGCAGCAAATAGCCAACAACGCATTTGGGTACATATTGATTGGGATAAATTAACAACAAACCGAAACTTAACAGATACCATTACGTTTACAGTAGCTGGTAAACAAAAAGTGATCAACCTACAGATAGCTACAATAAATAATCCGGCACTTAAAAATTATACAGGCTTTATTGAGCAGAACGGTTTTATTGCCATACATGCGGCTAATTTTACAAAGCAAAACAATGGCTCGTTAAACAGGTGGCAACTTGCAGACGGCATAGGTTACACCGATCATTCAATACAGGCTGTTCCACTTTCATTAAATAATGAAGTTTTCGCAGACACAAATACTATCCAGACCAACGATGCATTTACGACGTATAATTTTTATACTTTTTCGGAGGCAACACCCATCGTATCTGTCTTTGGTTTACCCACGCATCCCATCAACAATAATTATCGTGTGCGATATGCCCTGAGTATTGATGATGGGCCATTACAAATTGTTGACATCAAAACTACCGGTAGAAGCGAACAATGGAAACAGGATGTGCTACGCAACAGGGCAGAGCGAAAAATAGCAATGCCATTTATCAATCCCGGAGAGCACACCTTAAAAATGTATGCAATTGATCCGGGTGTTGTCCTCGATGAAATCAGGATTGACCTGGGAGGATTAAAAAAAGCATATAGTGTATTACCGGAAACAAAAGCCAGGCAATAAACAAATCAAATTGTAAGGTACGCCCGACAGATTTTCAAAACATAAAATGAATGCTGTAACTCATAAAATGATCATGGGCATTCAACATCAAAACAAGTAGCAACATCGGTTGGCGCTATCCGTTCCAAATCCGGCACAGGCATGGCTTCAGCCTTCACCGTGTTTTCCACTGCTATCGCCCTGCCTTTCATCATTGGTAAATATCCCCAACAAATAATTTGCTACCAAATGGAGCTGGTGAACAGGGTTAATTATAAAAGACATACAAAATAATATATTGTAGGTGGTGAGGCGGAAAGCGGAAGGGGAGTAGAAGTACGTGAAAGAGCTTCAGCTTAATTATATCATTTATTCTCTTAGTTATTATTCGTTGCGGATATGCAGTTATATTTGGGGTATTGCCGCAACAGAAGATACTGTCTATCCGGCAATGCAAATGTCAAAAGCCGGCCATTCGCAAAAACAAGAAAGCCATTTTTTTTCAACGCTCCGATAAGCGTAATTGATTTGATATATTAACAAGAGACTGAAAGAATAAATGCAAGGGAAACAACTTAAAAAATTAGAAATCGAGCTGTGGAGAGCAGCCGACCAACTAAGAGCCAATAGTAAACTGACTGCTTCGGAATATTCAATGCCTGTATTGGGATTGATATTTTTGCGACATGCATTTAACAGGTTTCAAAAAGTAAAAATTGAAGTGGAGAAAACCTTGCCTTCGCATCCACAACGGGGCAAAAGACAGTTGACCAAAAAAGATTTTGAAGAGCAAAACTCAATGTTCTTACCCGAAATTGCTCATTTTGATTACTTGGTTAATTTTCCTGAAGGCGGCAAAGAAGTAGTTAATCTGGAAGGTGCTAAGGAGCATTTACAGATTGGAGAAGCTATTGATTTGGCTATGCGAAGTATTGAATCAGAATATGAAAATTTAAAAGGTGTATTACCTAAGAATTTTTCTGCTTTTAGCAAAGATTTACTTTTTGAACTGCTTCGTATTTTCAATAAAGAAGTATTGCAAAAAGCCGAAGGCGATTTGTTTGGAAAGATTTACGAATACTTCCTGGGCAAATTTGCAATGACTGGTGCACAAGAAGGTGGAGAGTTTTTTACACCGATGAGTTTGGTGCAAACAATTGTAAATGTAATTGAACCTGACTACGGCATTGTGTTGGACCCTGCCTGCGGAAGTGCGGGTATGTTTGTGCAAACGGGTTATTTCATAGAAAGCGAAGGACTGAAACCTGCCGAAAAAGTTACTTTTTACGGACAGGAAAAAGCCGATCTTAATACCAAGCTGGCAAAGATGAACTTAACCGTTCACGGTTTGGAAGGCAATATACAAGAAGGCAATACTTTTTACGAAGACAAACACAATATTGTAGGCGGTGCAGATTTTGTAATGGCAAATCCTCCGTTTAATGTAGACGGTGTAGACAAAGCAAAAGATGCTGTAAAGAAAGACGCCCGTTTGTTATTGGATGGAAAAGTAAACCTGCCGAAAAATGACAATGCCAATTATTTGTGGATTCAGTATTTCTACAATTACCTGAAACCAACCGGCCGTGCAGGTTTTGTAATGGCATCCTCTGCCAGCGATGCAGGGCACAGCGAAAAAGACATACGGGAAAAGTTGGTTAAAACGGGCGCAGTAGATGTAATGATGGCTATTGGCAATAACTTTTTTTATACCCGTTCATTGCCTTGCACCCTTTGGTTTTTTGACCGCTCAAAAGAAACGATTGCTCCCTCTCCTTTGGAGAGGGCTGGGGTGAGGTCAAGCGATACAGTGCTAATGCTTGATGCCCGAAAAATTTACCGGAAGGTTACCAGCAAGGTAAACGACTTTAACCCTGAGCAATTGCAAAACCTTATTTGCATTGTAAACCTGTACAGAGGCAATACCAAGAAGTTTGAAGCCACCGTAAAAAGCTATTTAGAAACTTCTGCTGATTTAGCCAAAGCAACTACCGAAGCAATCATAGAACTGCAAAAGCAATTGCAGAAAATTTTGAAAACCGTAAGTGACTTTGCAACCAAATACACCAAAGAAAACAAAGAAGCAAAAACCTTTGCAGATGGTTTGAATATAGAGGAAACAACAAGCATTTACGAACAACAAAACAAACTGATTGCCGAAGCAAAAAAGGCAAAAGCTAATATTGATGTTTTAGAAAGCATTGCCAATTTGTGCAAAGCAATAAGAAAACCCCAAGATAAATTAATCAAACAATTACTCGATGCCATCAGCACTGCAGCGAAAGAATACCAACTGAATAAAAATAAAGATTGGAAAGAGTTGAACCTAAAAGTACAACTCGACCAACTGAAAGCCCTGCAACAACAACTCAGCGGCAACCCCGATGAAGAAGAACCCGGACTGTTGCACGAAACGGAATATTTCTACAAACAAGCCCATTGGCTTACAAGCCGTTTCCCCGAAGGCGTATATGCCGATGTGGAAGGCCTGTGCAAAGTAGTAAGCCAAAAAGAAATTGAAGCCAAAGACTGGAGCCTAAGCCCAGGCAGATATGTAGGTGTGGACACTGCCACTGATGATGATTTTGATTACGAAGAACGCCTGAACGAAATACATATTGAGTTGGATGGCTTGAATGAAGAAGCCATTGTTTTGGCAAATGCTATTTCTGAAAACTTTAAAACGGTGGTAAAATGAAGTGGGAGAAAAGAGAGATGGGTGATTTAATTGATTTGTATGACAACCTACGAATACCTCTTAGTGCAATTGAGAGAGAAAAAAAGCAAGGCGAATATCCATACTATGGTGCCCAAAGTATCATTGATTATGTTAACGAATATCTTTTTGACGGGGATTATATTTTAATCGCAGAAGATGGTGAAAATCTTCGAACTCGTACCCAACCAATAGCATTTGCAGTCTCTGGTCAATTTTGGGTTAATAACCACGCCCACATAGTGAAAGGTAAAGACAATATTGCTGATGATTTATTCATAAAATATTATTTAAACAATCTCGATATTAATCCTTACGTAACAGGAGCTGCACAGCCTAAATTATCTCAGAGAAATCTAAAGGCAATAATTGTTGATACTCCCTCTCTCCCCACCCAACGCAAAATCGCTTCCATTTTATCGGCTTATGATGATTTGATAGAGAATAATTTGAAGCGGATAAAGTTGTTGG
>JBDUEK010000117.1:0-14736 GCA_040002495.1 Ferruginibacter sp. | reverse complement strand
TGATTGGTCATTAAAACCCAGGCATGAATTACTAAACCTTGTTTTTGCTGGCAATGACGGATGCTATCTATTAAAATCGCTTTATACCCTTGTCTTGTAAAAACATCCGTCCAGCCTGTAACTGTACTGGTGATAAAATACACGGCACTCTTATCTACAAATTTATATTTCGTACTCATATTGATTTGTTTGTATAAATATAAACATCCAAAGTGTAAAGTGTTTATTAGTACTACAGATTGTTGTACTATATGAACACTATGTTACAACTCTAATAAAAACATGGAGGACGCAACACATATCATGTCTGATTATTGGGCAATTAATTATCGCTTTTTATGTCAAAGAACTTGCACTGTGTGGCCTAATTGTGCTTCACTAAAACCCTACTTGTGCTATGCTATTTAGTGCTGTAGTAACTGCATGGCACAGGAAACCATCGCTCTTTGCCTGCCCCTCATTCCTGCCCCTAACGCGTTTTTATATAAGGTAGTTTAAACTGATCGTAGTATTAGTAACGATAGGCAACAGGTCAGAGACCTGCGCCTATTGTGGCAGCCGTTTTAAATCTTGGAAATTATTCTGGCGAAAATCCCGCCGGAACATGAAATTGGGTACATTTTAAAAAATTGCTTTGTCTTTAAACCTCAGTAGAGTTATTGATTAAATATATTGGACCTTATTACCTTATTTTAACTGCTTTTATTATTTCCGCTTTATTTGAATAAGGTCTATTCATTAAAGTGATTAGGATTCTACTGAGGTTTGTTTCAAAATTGGCAGAAGTTCAACTCACTGTTTTATGCATTGCGAAGCATTACTTCTTACATCCCTGGAGATATTAGTATTTGTTTAATTCAATCAGAAAATATTTTTTATAACGGTTATCGCTGCCATGAAAATATACAGATGAACGGATTGCGACGCAACAACTGATGCAATGAAAAACTATGGCTGGTATCTAAATATTTCAAACACCTGCTAAATTTTTTTCTGTACTTATTTCTTTTACGAATGGCAGTATTAAATCACCGCTATTTTATATCCTGGTAAACGAAAATCCTATTTTTTTCGTTGTAAGAGTTGAATAAATCCAACTCCCGTGAAAAAAACTGCATTCTTCCTGTTAATGCTGGGTTCTTTGCAACCTGTTTTTGCCCAGTTATCTGCATCCAACATAAATTTTCCAGATACATTGGGGCCTTTGAAAGAGCAAAAGGAAAACATTATTACTTCCGAAACGATCTTAAAAGTTGAAAACCTGGGTACCAAGATCAATACTGTATTGCCAGAGTTAAGGCCGACCATTTCTGCAGACGGCAACCTGCTTTTTTTTATCTGCCAAAATCACCCGGAGAATACAAAGTATAACGAAATACCCAATTCGCAGGACATCTGGTTTTCTGAAAGAGATAGTACCGGTAAATGGGGCGAAGCGGTACACCTGGGTTACCCGTTAAATACCTATTACTACAATGCGGTTTACTGGATATCTCCCGATAACAACCGCATATTGATTCGCAATGCATTTATAAATGGAGACTACGCCGGCAACGGTGTTAGCATGTGCTACCTGAAGAGAGACGGTTATTGGAGCAAACCCGAAATGTTGCGTATCAGCAATTATGGAAAGTACGATCGTGGCCGCCAGAATGGTGCAAGTATGGCCAATGACGGGCAAACTTTATTGTTTTACATGACTGAAGAAAGTGGTGGATCAAACAATGATTTGTATGTATGTTTTTTACAGGATGATAAAACATGGTCGGAACCTAAAAGCCTGGGCAAGCAAATAAACCTGAAAAAATTCAACGAAACAACTCCCTACCTTGCTCCTGATGGCGTAACGCTTTACTTCAGTAGCAACAGGCCCGGCGGACTTGGTTACAACGATATCTGGATGACCAAAAGATTAGATGAAAGCTGGCAAAAATGGAGCAACCCGGTAAACCTTGGTAGCCCTATCAACACACCAGATATGGAATCATTTTTTACATTGGATGCTGGCGGCGAATATGCCTATATGAGTACCGACCTGGATTCGTATGGAGAAAGTGATATTGTTCGCATTAAATTACTGGAAAGAGAAAAACCTGACCCTGTAATTTTAGTTAGCGGAAATGTGTACAATAAGAAAACAAACAAGCCTTTGAGTGCTTCGCTTATTTATGAAACATTACCAAATGGAACCATTGCCGGTAATGCCATATCAAACCCGGCAGACGGTGCATTTAAAATAGTATTGCCCTATGATAAAAACTACCTGATACGGGCAAATGCGGATCACTTTTTTGCCATTTCAGAAAACCTGAATCTCGACTCATTGATAAAGGAAGGTTACAAAGAAATTCATAAAGACCTGTACCTGGTGCCGATAGAAGTTGGCCAGGTGGTAAGGCTCAACAATGTTTATTTTGATTTTGATAAATGGGACCTTCGGCCGGAATCATTTGTGGAACTGGACAGGGTAGTAAAAATGCTGAAAGAAAATCCTACAATCGAAATAGAAATGAGTGCCCATACGGATAGCCGCGGTTCCGATGAATATAACTTTAAATTGAGTGATAACAGGGCACGGTCGGTTGTGGAATATATTTTATCAAAAGGTATTGACCCATCCAAAATTATATCTAAAGGATATGGGGAAACGAAACCAGTGGTGCCAAACGATACGGACGAAAACAGGCAGTTGAACAGACGAGTGGAATTTACAATTTTGAAAAATTAATGATTCAGGAATTTATTGGAGAACTTATGAATGCTTTTCTATTGTAAATGCAAATATAGATTTTCACTATTGTCCGACTAAATAAAATATCGCTACAACTCTTACTGGTTAAATGTTCTAGCCCCTCTCCCTTGGAGAGGGGTTGGGGTGAGGTCATTCAGGCGTAGCAACGAATACAGGGGTTTAGTCGGACAACACTGATAATTTTTAATTAATTATTGGATTGGGCATTTAGTTTGTAAAGTCTTTACTCTGTTTTTTAAGACCCTATTTTCTTTTTTTTCTTAATAAAAAAAATCAAGGCTGCGAATAAAAAGGCTCCCGATTTGCAATCGGGACAGGTGAAATTTTCAGCATAACCCTAAAATCAAGGAACTCGCCGGTATAGTAAAATACTTTATAGTTTATGCTGGCTCAAACAGCCTTGATTTCTTATCGGCTTATGTTGAAAATTTCTAGCACTTTTTATTCGAGGCCGTATGCAACATGCGTTTGAAAAGGAAATACCTAATCCTAATTAATTATTTAACCCCAATACCTGGTTGCAGGTAAGTTTTAATTGCGGCAAAAGGAACCATTAAGTTCACTTCACCATCTGCAAATGATTTTATTTCGTAGGGTGCATATAAAAAACCAATACCGGATTCTGTAACATAAAAATTTTCGGTCGGTGATATTTTGTTTACCAGAAATCCGTTTTGATCTAACGGTGTGGTGTTTTTAATGCTGTATTGCAGGCGTGCAACCTGTTCCAGGATTCGTGGCAAATAAGCAATACCAGCCGGTGTAATGATATCTGCCAGCTTCAGGCGTTTACCCGTCTTTTTATTAAAACAACTAAGTTTGGTGTTAAAGTTGCCATGTGCTCCACCGCTATAACTAAAACTGTAATGTGCAAGGGTAATGTTTTTTTCATCTTCATACATAACCAAAACCCGGTCTTCCTGTTCAACGCTTAACGACAACCCCATTTCTGATGCCTCTTTTGGAGTAAGTTTTCCATTGTCTTTTTTCCATGCCATCAACATTTTATTCTTTTCATCATTGAGCGATTTGCCTATATCTGTTACGGGTGCTTTTATAGTTAATTGTTGTTTTATTTCATTTTTAAAAACAAGGCTATTTGGTACACTATTTTCTGGCCAGATAGTAGAAGATTTAAAACTACCTTCCGATTCGTTTTTTAATTGCGGTGGTAATTTGGCTGAGCCTTCGGCATAAAAATATCCAAAAGGTGTAAAGGTAGTTTCGGTGGATAATTGCAAATTAAACCCGGCTTTTTTAGGAGTGCTGTTATCTTTCGACAATGCACTAACACCGGAAAATTTATTATCTACAAATAATCCTGAAAGTACAATTGCCATTGGACCACTATTGGCACTCAACTCCAGACTATCCGATTTTATTTGTGGCTCATTGTAATACAAGGGCATGGGCCATTGGTTTTGAGTAAACCATAAATAACCATTGTAACTTTTAGCCGTTTTATGTAAGTGCAGCGTAGCAGTATAGTTGCCAATTTTTCCGGTAAAAACTTTATACCAGCCGTCGTTCGCCTGGGCTGATAAATTGAGCATTAAAGCTGAAAATGCAATTGTGGAAATAAACTTTTTTAATAGCGGCTGCGTTTGCATAAACAATGATTTTAACCGGGTATTTAGTAATTATTAGTTTGCAATCATTTGGCCGGAGCGTCATCGCATGCTCAAACCGATCTGTTTGTCGCAGGGAGTTTTAATAATTTATTTTTACAGTAGGATGGAGTTGAGTTATAAATTTACGATGCAAATATTTAATCTGCAATAGCCTGGTAGGCCAATGCCCTGAATTTTTCTACCACATCGCCATGTGTACTTCCCGATAATTGGCGGTAAAATAAAAGCACCAGTTTTTCTTTTGGGTCAACCCAGTAAGAAGTTGCAAAGGCACCACCCCAGCTAAAAGTACCTGCCTGCGCCGGCACTTTAGCACTCCCCGATTCAGTTAAAATTTCGAAGCCAAGTCCAAATTTATTAGTGCCTATAGAAAGGTCGCCAATTTGGTTCATCGTCATCATTCTTACTGAATTTCTACCCAACAACCTTTTGCCGTTGTAGGTACCATTGTTAAGCAACATTTGTAAAAAAATTGCGTAGTCATAAATGGATGAAGAAAGCCCGGCACCGCCGGAAAAGTAAGTGTTTTTTGATAGCGGGTAATTAACAATGGGTGCAAGCCTGCTGCTCCTGCTATTGCCTGCATTTTGTAAATGTCCCAATGAATCCTCGGTATAAAGATTTACAAGCCTGCCTGCTTTTTCCGTAGGTATTGAAAAATAGGAATCCTTCATTCCCAATGGCTCAAATATTCTTTGTTCAAAAAATTCACTTAAGGTTTTACCGGAAATAACTTCTACCAGGCAACCCAACAGGTCGGCGTTTAATCCATAGGTCCATCTTTCTCCGGGCTGATGCATAAGTGGTAATGCGCCCAGGCGATTCATTGCATCCAGCAACTTGTCGTCTGTTACACCAATACCAGCAGTAACATTCGATTTTGCATAAATAGCAGTGGCTTCTTTTGAGCCAATTGACGCATAACCTAAACCGGAAGTATGCGTGAGTAAGTCACGAATGGTAACTTCTCTCTTAGCTGGTATGGTTGTATAAGTAGTATCGACAGCATTAAACTTATCTAATACTTTTTGTTTTTTAAATGCAGGAATATATTTTGAAATGGGGTCATCCAATAACAGTTTCCCTTCTTCAAACAACATCATAACCGCAACACTTGTTATAGCTTTTGTTTGTGAAGCAATTCGGAAGATATCATCTTTTTTAAGAGCTGTTTTATTGGCCAGGTCGTTGTATCCCGCAGCCTTGTAGTATGCAATTTTTCCATCGTGAACAATCAGAGCTACCCCACCATTCATCCATTCCTGATGTACCCAATCATTCATTGCTACGTCGAGTTTTTTCAATCGTTCTCCTGAAAACCCTGCGGCTTCCGGATTAGCAACAGTGGTAATATTCTGGGCAAAAATGATTGATACCTGGAAGGCAATCATCAGCAAAAATAGCAAGCGTTTTTTCATAAACTTTTATATTATTAGTTGAATGGTTTTTATTTTTAATAAATGTTTTTCTTCTTGAAGTTAAGGCAATATAATTCATCTGTAAGGAGCAGCGGAGTCAATGATCAGTTTTAGATATAGGTCGTTGTATAATTCAGCCTCTCCTTTTACTTCAGCCAGGCGGCCAAGCTTTTCAACATTCATTTCTACCCTGTTAAAATCATCTTCGCATTGTGTATGCAATAATCCAAAAACAGCATCTGCATCTGTTTTGCCATACACATGCGGTATGCCCCAGTTATCCCGGATGATCGTTACATTTTTTGCCTGTTTTTGCCACTTGTTTATTTCAGTTTTGTTGAAGGGTTGAGGCAACAACTGAATTGGAAAAAGCAGTAAACAGATAATTATTTTCATCAAAAATATTTATAGGATGTTAGTGCGACTCCTTACTGATATTTTTTTGAAAAAAATGATTGACTGTTTCATTGAATACAGTTGCATTTTTGCGATGCGCATTATGAGTGGAGCCGGGTAATACACTTAGTTCTGCACCCGGGATGGCTTTGAATATTTCAATAATATGCGATAACAAGATAACATCATGGTCGCTTGTCATTATCAGCACAGGTGCTTTAATGCTTGCCAGTTCTTCGGCTGAAATATGCGGATAATCGTTCATGAGTTTCAGCAATTTAAATGTATGTTTTGCTGAAGTAAATCCGGCCTTCACGGAATCTTCATATTTAGTGAAATCAATTTTTGACTGTGTTTCGTCTTTTGGATAAAGTACAGCAGAGTCCGGCCGGATATTGGGCGACATAGCTACCAGTTTTTTAACTTTCGATGGATACCTATAAGCCATTATAAGGCCTACAATCCCACCATCACTATGCCCGATTATGTAAGTTGAATCTATGTGCAATGAATCTAACAAAACGTTTAAATCTGTTGCCATTTGATCGTAACTTAAAGAATCTCCATCGTCAACTGTTTTACCATGACTGCGACTATCTACGGCAATTACCTGGTAGTTTTTAGAAAAGTAACTAATCTGTTCATGCATAGAAATAATAGACGCACCATTGCCATGTATCAATACAAGCGGGGCCCCGGTACCATATATTTCGTAGTACATTTTTAGTCCGTTTACCTGCTGGTACTTACCTGCGACCGGGTTGTTGCCATAAGCAATATGCTGTTGTTTTTCCCTGCAGGAAAAATCAGTAAGTACCAGAACAAAAACCAACAAGCCAATAATACCGGAAACTACTTCGGGCATCAATGTTGAATTTTTTGGGCTATTTCTTAAAAAGATCATGCTATTTTTTTAATTGAATTATTGTGATACTATGCAAGATTATGTCTATGTAACAGTCGATTAAATTTTAATACAGAAAAATAGCGAGTGAATTTTTATTTGTACTTGTGCTATTTTAAAAACAAGATGACGTATCGATTTGTGAATATTAACCATTCACATTTATCTAAACACTAATCAGCACTCCCCTTATCACCCACAAACCAATGTTCTTTGTCTTTAAACAAAACATTGAAAGTTGTAAGGGAACCATATACCCTTGTTATATATTGCTGCAGGTTTACTTTGTCTGCATCGGTTAGTATTTTGTGGCTGTTGATATTTTGTTCAAGTACCCTTAACCTATCCCGCAGCATTACTATTTTATGAAAAAATACATCAATGGGAACTTCTTTGGGCTTTTGTGTTTTGTCGTAAGGTTGCAGCAACATTTGGCCGCCTTTCCATCTGTCACCGATGGGTACTATTTCGGTAACATCGCCCCATAAGCGCAAAATTTTTAGTAAAGACTTTTCAACTTCTGAAACAGTTTCAATTTCAACCGTTACATTTTCAGGAATGATTTCGTCGAGATTGGAATCAGTTTTATCTACTTCCTTTATTCCGTGATGAATAAACGAAATTAAATACGTGGCATATCTAACACCAACAATTACACCGGGTCCAAATTGAGTGTGTTGTAAACGTGTGCCAATCCCTAAATTAGTTTGATCCATAATAGCTTTTTTATAAAACCGAATTTATAAAAAGATATTTAGGGTTGATCAGATTTATTACGCTTAATTAATAATTCCTTTTTAAATTGGTAAGAAGCATTGAGAATGTATTGGTAAAAGTCTACCGTGGTGGCTGTTTGGGTAAAATAGAAATCAGGTTTGTAAAGTAGCATAAAATTATCCAGTTCGGTTCCTTCCAACCGGGTTATTCTCTTTACCGTAGTTTTATTAAATCGGTATTTGATATAGTTTTCCTGTTCCTGTTCCAGCAATCTGCCCTGCATTTTTTGTAACTGGCGGTTTCTTTTAAACCTGAAAATATTGATGAATTCATCCAGGTCCATTCCAACCGTGCCAGCTCCCGGGTTAATAGATGTTGCTACTCCCGGTTTCTCGTAGCCAAATATTTTATTATAATACTGGCGGTTTTCAATAGAATCCTGTCGGTAGTTTTTCGCATAAACCTTTACTTCTTTCATTGTCTGAAATTTTTCCATTACCCTTATATGCAGGGATATATCGAAATGGCTAATATCTGGAATCTGCCTGATGGCAAACTTGGCAGTGGGCTTATTGTTATATATGAAGGTGAGTGAATCATTGTCTGTAGCTACAATAGCAAAACTTCCGGTGGAGTCAGTAATAACCTGATTGCCGTTAGATGCCCTTACCAGCACATCTTTTACAGTAACAAATTTTGTAGAATCGTAAACCGTTCCGGAAACGGTAAACTGTGCCATTCCTGAAATTGCGGCAATCATGATGCAGCAAACAATACAAAATATTTTTAATGGCTGATACAGGTAGAATGGTTTATAGCGTACAATATTACATTAACAAAAGTTCTTTAAAATATTATCGGTCCCTTTTAACGGCTATTTTGCATTTAAGACTTTTTCTATTACCACAGGGTAATGCTGATGTTCCAATAAATGGATTTTTTTTGCAAGGCTTTCAGCATTATCGCTTTCATCAATGTTGCAGGTAGCTTGTAATATAACTTTTCCATGGTCATACAATTCATCAACAAAGTGAATGGTAATACCACTTTCTTTTTCAGCAGCTGCTATAACAGCTTCGTGTACCTTATTTCCATACATGCCTTTACCACCATATTTAGGTAATAAAGCCGGGTGAATATTTACAATTTTATTAGGAAATGCCTGAATAAGGTCTGGGGGAATTTTCCATAAAAAGCCCGCCAGTACTATAAAATCGATGCCGTAACTTTTTAATTCAGGTAAATAATGAGTGCCGTTAAAAAAATGTTCCTTCTCAATCAGCAATGTTGGGATACCAGCCCTTGAAGCAATTTCCAACACACCTGCGCCGGATTTATTGCATACAATTAATGAGATAATAACTTTTGTATGCTTTTTCTTTTCTGAAGGGGTTAGATTTACTTGCCTGGCGAAATGTTGAATTATTTTTTCAGCATTACTGCCGGCGCCACTGGCAAATATTGCCACGGATATTGATTTTTCCATATTTCCAGTGAAATGACTGATTATCTTAATTAAATATTTTTTGAAGAAAGAGAATTGCCCAAAAACGATACTGATCAATAAAACACTTGCTGGCCATAATAAGGTGATCAACAGTATATAAACCAATATCCACAACGCTCCACTTTCCAAACAAGTCAACAACAAGATCTTTCTGGCGCCGTATCCACAAAGGCTTCCCCCAACCGCAAAAGTGCATAAAATCAATAACAGGTTAACACCATTTACGCCCCACCGGCGTTTTAATTTGTCTAACATTCAGCAAAAATGTGCTAAATATTTGTGAAATGGCCCGGTAAATTTTAAAAAGGATTGAGTCCCGATTTTGTTTACAAATTCATGACAAATGCAATATGACAATATAAACAATGCGCTGAAAATCAAGCCCCGTATAGAAAAAATTTTTTTAAAAATGTTAGTATTATGTCAGTATCCTGCCTTACTTTTGCAGGATTAGTAGAATTTTTTCACACCAGACACCCGTTTACAACTGTATGAGTCTCCATAGAAAAATCTTTAACAACACCTTTGCATGTATACTGTTCATTGTATTCGTTTCCTTTTCTAATTCGAGTTTTGCAGCAGATGGTGAAGCTTTATTTAAAGCAAATTGCTCTAATTGTCATAAGCCACTGGAAGATTTTACCGGTCCGCATTTACAAGGTGCACGTAAAAGGGAACCGAGTCCGGATTGGGCACTAAAATGGGTGAATAATGTAAACTCCATGCTTGAAACTGATCCATACGCCAAGGGTTTATTGGCAAAATTTGGATCAAGAATGACCCAGTTTAATTTAAAGGAAGAAGAAATCACTGCTATTCTCGATTATGCAGATGCTTATAAAGCCCCGGTAGTTCCTACAACTGATAATAAAGATGCTCCTGCAGATGATAACTCACTATTATTTGGAATTTTAACCCTTATACTTGCCATCATTGCATTGATTTTACTACAGGTAAACAGTAGCCTAAGAAAATTAACAGATGAAAAAGATGGCATTCGCAGAGGTGAGCCGGTACCATTTTACCGTAATAAAAGCTACCTGATGTTGGGAATTCTTGTACTATTTTGTTTTGGTGGTTACACAACAATCAATGCTGCAATGGGGCTTGGCCGCATGAAGGGATACCAGCCTGAGCAACCTATTTACTACTCACACAAGGTACATGCTGGTACCAACCAGATAAGTTGTTTGTATTGTCATGGTGGCGCCCAGGATAGCAAACACGCCAATGTACCGTCAGTTAATGTTTGTATGAATTGCCATAAGGCCATTAAAGAATACAAAGGTGATCCGATTGTAAAGGAAGATGGCAAGCAAGTGAATGGTACTGCTGAAATTCAAAAACTTTATTCTTATGCCGGATGGAATCCGGATACAAAAACATATGATAAGCCAGGCAAACCTATTGAGTGGGTTAGAATTCACAATCTTCCTGATCATGTTTACTTCAATCATAGCCAACACGTAAAAGTAGGCAAGCAACAATGTCAAACCTGTCATGGTAATATCCAGGAAATGCCCGAAGTTGCCCAGTTTGCAGACTTAAGCATGGGTTGGTGTATCAATTGCCACCGGGAAACTAAAGTTGATTTCTACAATAAAGAAACCGGCGAAGGAAATAAATTTTATAGCATTTACGAAAAATTCCACAATGATATCAAAGCCGGTAAAATGGATAGTGTAACCGTAGAAAAGATTGGTGGAACAGAATGTCAGAAATGCCACTATTAAAATAATTTAGCAAATCAGCACATTATCGAATTATCACATTATGGAAAAAAAGTATTGGCAAAATTTTGGTGAATTAAATCAATCGGAAGCATTTCAACAATCTGCCGAAAAAGAATTCAAGGAAGAATTGTTGCCGTTGGAAGACCTGGATGACAAAGGCTTATTAGATGCCAAAACTCCCCGCAGAGATTTTCTTAAATATTTAGGTTTCAGTACGGCTGCTGCAACTCTTGCTGCAAGTTGTGAAATGCCTGTAAGAAATGTAGTGCCATATTTGCAAAAGCCTGATGACGTGATACCAGGTGTTGCAAATTATTTTGCATCCACTTATTTAAATGAAGGTGACGTAGTACCGGTAATTGTAAAACAAAGGGATGGCAGGCCCATTAAAATAGAAGGAAACGATTCATCGAAAATTACAAATGGTGGAACCAGCGCCCAGGTGCAGGCTTCGGTACTGGATTTATATGATCAGACCCGTTTGCGTTATCCAATGCAAAAATCCGGCGCTGATTTTAAAGAGGTTTCCACTTTTGAAGCCTTTGATAAATTATTAAGCGATTCTCTTGCATCTGTTGCATCAAAGCCGGTTGTGTTGCTTTCTTCAACGATTAACTCTTCTTCTTCATTACAAATAATCAGCGAATTTTTAGCTAAATATCCCGGAAGTAAACATGTGCAATACGATGCAGTGAGTTATAGCGGAATGATCTTGGCAAATGAGGCATCCTATGGTAAAAAATCATTGCCATCTTATCGTTTTGATAAAGCAAAGGTGATTGTAAGTCTTGCTGCAGATTTTCTTGGATCATGGATTAGCCCGGTTGAGTTTGCTGCTCAATATTCAGTGAATCGTAAGATTACAGGTGAAAAGCCGACCATGAGTCAGCATATTCATTTTGAAAGTATATTGAGTTTAACCGGTAGCAATGCCGATGATCGTTTTGTTCATAAAGCATCAGAAACCAATGCAGTTGCGCTTGCATTATTAGCAAAACTTGGCGGAGCAGTTACAGCTCCTGCCATTAGCGACGCGGCTTTAAGCAAAGGAATTGAATTAGCGGCAGCTTCCTTAATGGCTAATAAAGGAGCTGGATTGGTAGTGTGCGGAAGTAACGATATGAATTTGCAATTGATCGTGAATGCAATCAATGAAGCAATTGGAGCTAATGGTACCACAATCGATTGGGCACATCCTGCCAATCTAAGGTTAGGTGTTGATGCTGATATGGTAAAACTGGTTGATGAAATGAATGCCGGTTCAATCGGAGCGTTATTTATTTTGGCAACTAATCCTGCATATACTTATTACGATAGCAAAAAATTTACCGACGGTCTTGGTAAAGTACCGGTATCAGTAGCTTTCAGTACTTCTTTGGATGAAACTGCTGAACTGTGTAAATATAGCATACCAACTAACCACTGGTTAGAAAGCTGGGGTGATGCAGAAGCTAAGAGCGGGTACATTAGCTTGATGCAACCTACCATTAACCCCCTTTTCAAAACAAGGGCATATCAAACAACCTTGATGAAACTGGCGGGTAATGCATTGGATTACGAAACTTTTTTCAAACAATATTGGCTTGACAAAACTGGCAGTGTAGATGCATATAATACGGCATTACAGATTGGTGTAATTGAACCAGGGTCAGGACCAGATGCAGCAGGTGGTGGAACATATACCGGAGCAGGTGTGGCAGATGCGGCTTCTAAGTTGGCAGCTGTAAAATCTGCTGGTGACATTGAATTAGTTATTTACCAGAAAGTGTCAATGGGTACCGGTAACCAGGCTAATAACCCATGGTTGCAGGAAATGCCTGACCCGATTTCTAAAGTAACCTGGGACAACTATGCATTGATGAATCCTTCATTGGCTAAAACTTTGCTGGGTATTGATGTAACGGGTAACCAACGCCAGGGTGATAGCTATGAAGTGCATCCTGAAAAGCCAACCGTTAATATTACTGTAAACGGAAAGACAATTGAATTACCTGTACTGATTGTTCCCGGAGTTCATCCAAACGTAGTTGGGGTGGCTGTTGGATACGGAAGACAGAGTGCTAATAAAGAAAAGACAGCGGAACATATTGGAATGTCTGCAAATGGTGCAGGTAAAAATGTGTACCCATTAGTAGGATTTGACGGAACAGGGTTTACCTATACCGGTGCTGCTAAAGTTGAAAAAACCGGTAACACTTATGCACTGGCACAAACCCAGGTGCATGGATCTTCTGAAAGCCGCCCGGTTATTTACGAAGGTTCTTTGAAAAAATTTGTTGAAGATCCCGAACATGTACTGGAAGAAGCAACTGCCGAAAGAGCTGCATTAATTGCTGCAGGTGGTGGTGAAGATTTTGTTAGAGACGCTACAATTTATCCTGATTATGTTAAGCCAGGTGTTAAATGGGGAATGAGTATTGATTTAAATACCTGTACCGGTTGTAGCGCCTGTGTGGTAGCTTGTACTGCTGAAAATAATGTGAGTGTTGTTGGTAAAATTCAGGTTGCTGCTGCGCATGAAATGCATTGGCTTCGTATTGACCGTTATTTTACCGGCGATATGAATAACCCTGATGTTGTATTTCAACCAATGCTTTGTCAGCATTGCGATAATGCTCCTTGTGAGAACGTTTGCCCGGTAGCAGCAACGAACCATAGTTCAGAAGGTATTAACCAAATGGTTTATAACCGTTGTATCGGTACAAGATATTGCGCTAATAACTGTCCATTTAAAGTACGTCGTTTCAACTGGCTTGATTTTACCGGATCAGATAGTTTCCCGGATAACCAAAACCCAATGGTCGAGCAAGGATATATGAACGAATCTGTAATGCAGATGAATGAAAGTTTAACACGAATGGTGTTGAACCCGGATGTTACTGTTCGTTCAAGAGGTGTAATGGAAAAATGTTCTTTCTGTGTACAACGTTTACAGGATGCTAAACTGGTTGCTAAAAAAGAAGGAGATCCTACACTGGTAAGAAATGTAAAGACTGCTTGTATGCAGGCTTGCCCAACACATGCTATTAGCTTTGGTAATGTGAACGATAAAGAAAGTGATGTGTACAAAATAAGGCATGAAGAACAAAAGCACAGAAATTTTTATGTGTTGGAGCAATTACATGTGTTGCCGAATGTGAGTTACCTGGCTAAAATTAAAAACACAGACAGGGAAGTAACCAATCAGAAGGAAGAAATGCCCGAGGGAAAAGAGATGAAAGAAACAAAGGGTGTTGAAAAGGAACATGCGTAAGAAATACTTTGGGTAAAGCTGCAAAATGGTATGCAGTATAAGTGTGCGACGCAAGGGTGATGAATGAAGATAAAATGTTGGGTTCAAAAAAATAAACAACAAAGCCAATATTAAAACCTATTGGCTTAAAGCTGAAAAACATATGTCATTATTAAAGTACGAATCACAGATCAGGGAACCGTTGGTGGATGGTAATAAAGATTATCACCAGGTAACGGAAGACATCATACGTCCCATTGAGATGAAGCCCAGCCGCTTATGGTATGTTGGATTTTATATCAGTGTTGCCTTATTGTTATTTGGTGCGTATAGTGTATATCGTGAGGTAACTTACGGTATTGGTCAATGGCACCTGAACAAAACCATCGGATGGGGTTGGGATATTACCAACTTTGTATGGTGGGTAGGTATTGGTCATGCGGGAA
>JBDUEK010000116.1:0-14776 GCA_040002495.1 Ferruginibacter sp. | reverse complement strand
GTAATTTAATTTTCCACTTTTCCACATTTAATAGTTACCGAACTATTGTTATTAAGACCACGAGTGAAATTGCTGATACAACAAAGTTACAATACCCTCTTCCAGATTTTTTTTGCTTAAACGGAAAAGAGTATTACAGGCTTCTTTATCTGTCGTGATGGCTGCAATATTTACATTTGTATTTGGCTATATTTTATTGACAAAATATAGTACAGGAGCTTTACTTGTTTCGACAATTTTACTTTCATTAATCTATTTGGTTCTTTACAAAAACCTAACAATGAAGTTTATAAACTTTGAAATACAATTATCGAAAAAAGGGATTCAAATAGACACCAAATTTTACCAATGGGCAGAAATTCAAGAAACTTTTATTGTTGATCGTCCCATAGGAAAAATTAGAGAAATTTATTTCATAATCGGGTTAAAGAACGGGTTCTTGGACAGATTTCATATGAATAATTTACTTGAGTTTAATTTAGACGAAAGGAAATTTTCAGCTTTGATTGAAGAATATAGAAAATAAAACTGCAGCCAACATTAAGAACAATAGCCGAAAGTCCCCAATAAAAAAGCCCCGCATTAAAAACTATTAACGGGGGCTTTTGGTTATTGTTTGTTGACCGACGCCGGGCAGTTTGTTATAGGTGGTAAAGTAGGGTTGGTACAGGATTTTTGGTTGTAGCAATTTGAAAAATGTGTTGTTTTACCGCATGCTGCCGGTGCATTTTTTCACGATGATGCATGGCTTCCCCTACCCATATTAATAGCTTAAGTTTACAATCCATATTCAGCACCTTTTCATGCTTACCCAGGCACTGTAACTTTTTACGGTGGTGCAAGCCCCGGACTTTTTGCATCGGTTATCAATGCCTGCTTTTTTCTGACATTGATTACACTACCACCATAGTCAATGTGAATGAGTACCAGTTTTCCGCTATTGCATTTTGGACAAAGCGTAATGTCTTTGCCATATTGCTCCAGCATGCGAACCTTTACCGGCATCTGCACTTTGGGTGGCAAGGGTGATAGCTTTAATTGCTGCCGCACTTTGTTCAGCCGCTTTCGTTTACCATGATTTTGCAACAAGCCATAATGCCGGATTTTTACAAAGCCTTTGGGCAGGATATGCAATTCAAAGCGATGCAAAAATTCTGTATGCGACAGACGCATTTCTTTTTGCCGGTTCCCATCTGCATAATCCCGGTATGTAAACAAAACGCTGTGTTCGCTGATGCTGACTATCCGGTGGGAGTGATGGCTATTTTGTGGGTATAGCGGCCAAGATAAGCCACCACATTGGCTACTGACCCAAACGGGCTTTTAGCATACACGTTCCATTTTTTGTAACCGGCCTTTTTAATGACTTTTTCTAAGTCGATGCCTTCCGGGCATCCAGCAAATTCTGACCTACAAATGTTGCCTTGTCTCCGGTTATTTTTACGGAAGTTTTTACCTCCTGATATGAATAATATTTCATTAGTTCACTTTCAATCTCCGCAAACCATTCCGTTTTTGATTGAACGTATCCTGTGATATGTGTAAGGGTGAAATTGGCATCTACAATTTTGTTTATTGCATCCGTATTTTTCTCAATCATCAACCTTGTGAGTTGGCGGGTTATCTCAATTATTTGTAGTTCCTTATTACTATTATTTTCGACTTCCATATTGCTTTGCGGTTTTGAGTTGGTTTGTGAACAAGCCGTTGTTGATTGAATTAAAAAACCCAGTAATACCAGTTGATTAATAAATTTCATTATTTTTAAATTGAAGTAAACAGGGCTTCATAAATGTGAAATCCATGTTTACGGTAAAAAATTATTGCGCTTCAGTCATTGTAATCAAAAATTATATTTTGACGTGTTCTATTGAAAGGGGTTAAGGCAGTGCCGACCACTGCCAAACCTGCTGTTTTTAAAAGTTTACGACGATCCATCTTGAGGAATTTTATGTTATTGTTTGTCCGGTAATTATTTACAATGCAAATATCAGAAGGATATATGGTGTGCTTCTTATACCGATTACTGCTTTACCTACCATTATTACTGATTCAGATGACCGGAGAGTGACTGCAACGAATAGATTTGTAATTTTGTAAAATAATTAGAGCAAATGCAAAGAGTTATAAATTTTAAGACGGTACACGACTACAACAGTTTTAACAACAATGAAACATTGCACCCTTTGGTAAGCATTGTTGATTTGTCGAAAGCGGCTCCCAGATCTGGACACAAAATGACTTTTGGGATTTATTGTGTGATATTGAAGCAGGTGAAATGTGGCGATATCCGGTACGGTAATCACAACTATGATTATCAGGAAGGGACCTTGGTTTTTTTTGCTCCCGGACAAGTGGTAGAAGTTACCAGTGATGAAATTTATCAACCTAATGGAATGGTATTGACTTTTCATCCCGATCTATTGCTAAATACGGCATTGGGAAAAAGAATGAACGATTTTAATTTCTTCTCTTATAGTACCAACGAAGCGTTGCATCTTTCAGAAAAGGAAAAGAAAATTATTGCGGAATGTTTTGACAAAATTTCGTACGAACTTCATCAATCCATTGATAAGCACAGTAAGCGGCTGATAGCATCTAATATAGAATTGTTTTTAAATTATTGCACTCGTTTTTACGACCGCCAATTTATCACCAGGGAGCACGCCAATAAAGGTATTTTGGAGAAGTTTGAAGAGTTGTTGCATAACTATTTTATTTCCCAAAAGCCGCAAAATATCGGATTGCCATCGGTTGCTTATTGTGCTGATGAATTGCATTTATCAGCCAATTATTTTGGCGATTTGATTAAAAAAGAAACCGGCATTTCAGCACAGGAATACATACAATCCAAAGTGATTGATGTTGCCAAAGAAAGAATTTTTGATATTGATAAATCAATTAGCCAGGTAGCTTACGAACTGGGGTTTAAATATCCGCAGCATTTTACCCGGTTGTTTAAACAAAAGGTCGGTGTATCACCAAATGAATACAGGAGCCTTAATTAAAATGGTATTATTTCTGAAAGTTTAGCCAAACCTTTTAAGTCTTTTATTAAATGGTTTGAAAAATTATGGCCCAGGCTAACCTTTATCAATTCCGCATCAATTTCTTTCGACATTTGATTTGTTATATGCAATTGTGAAGCGATTGTGATCAATAAAGATGCTATTAAAATAGCGGAATAACTACCTCGCCAAAATGTTTTTTCCAGATACTTTCGTATATCTGTAATTACGAATGTAGAAAATTAATTTGTTGTTTGTTCCATATTATTCCAAATCCCTTTTCTTAAACGGATAATAATACCTCGCATGTAGTTGCTTTGCTGTGCTGAAAACATTCTCCGGCAACCTGAATAATCCATAAAATTATTAGTATTGGGGTTGGCAAACTTGCTACGTTGTTCTCGTATAACTTTTACACTTGGTTTGGTACACTTCACACAGGGAATATCTGTTAAATCAGTCTGAACTGGAATATCGCCGATTTCATCTATTGTGAGCTGACTTTTTTCATCAACATGCCAAAGTCCAAGCCAATGACCAACTTCATGGCTGAGAAGCCGATAATGCAAACCGACCCAACTATAATTTAAGTTCACTGCGTCGCTTTTAGCATTAATATTATCTATTGGCACCGTGGTAACGCCCTCGGTCCCTCTCCCATGATATCTTAAAGTGCTGATATAAACATTAAGACAGGTTTCCCGGGATTGAATCGGGCTAAGTTCCTGTAATTTATCTAAATTGGTATATAGTTGTAATGTTGAACGAACAGTCTTAATATATAGAATATCGTTCAGGATAAAATGTATTCTGGCATTGCCAATGGCAGATTTATACTCGTTAATTACTTCTCCAATATCATCATTTTCCCGCTGGAAGTCTTTATCCAAATCAGTAAGTTCAGCAAGAATTTTTTCCCTGGGAAGTTTTGTGGTATTATTACCTTTTTCACCATTTCTTACTTCATCACTCATGCCGTTATCAGGCAATGTGTCAATATAAATGATATGAAAAATCACCGGTATTGTAACTAATCGCCCGTCGTCGGCCTGGGCAAATCCGACAATTCTTGATAGTACTACAAAAAGAAAAACTAATAAAGTGCGCATGATGATTTAATTAAGAATAAATTTTGCGTATAGTTTTGTTGGCGTTATAGTTATATGTGTTGTTAATAGTATTGGGGCTAGTTGGAAGGCTTTCTGTTTTATTATTTATTTAGATTACTTCTACCACTTTTATAATGTTTAAAGCCCCAAGGATTCATGAATTTGCTTTTCAACATAGTATTGCGGAATCTTTTCTTGCTCCAACCTATTTTTTGCAATTCTGTCTTTCAATAATTGATATAATAATGCCTCATCATTAGTCAAATTAGTTAAAATCGCTGCTTTATTTTCCTCTCCGATTCCAGCTAAATCCTGAAACTTTTCAAAAGTATCTGTATTCATCATAATGCTTTTTGTTTGGGGGAAGTAACTTCGTACTTGATGCAGTATCTGAAACCCATGTTCATCAATATCTCCTCAGTAATAAATGCGTTTATTTTTTAGCCATTGAACATTTTTTAAATAACTAACATTAAAGCCTCCCCCACTCCACATTGAGATGGATGCATCAAGGCCTGGAAGTGTTAAGAAATTCATTTTGTTCTCAGCTATCAAAACATTGTTACAAGCCCATTCGATTTTTTCAAAATCCGATAACCGGATACTTATGTCCATCATTGCATTTCCTATAGCCAGGGTTTTATCCAATACTCTGATTCTAACTAATGGCTCATCATGTTTCAGATAGTATCGTTCTGCAAATTTTTTCTGCTCAGTATTTCTAATATGCAAAAGAATAAGAAAATCTAAAAGTGACTGCAGGAGGTAGGAATTGTCTTCAATAAATTTTGTATGTACCTCAACAGGTAATTGTCTGATGTAAAGCTCAGGTCGAGGGTTGTCCAGAAAATATTTACAAATCTTAATTATACTATTCCAATCTGCAGAGGAAGAACATAATAGTATTGGATTCGCAATTGCCCATATTTTTAACTCAGATATTTGCGCTGAAAGCAACTTATAGCTTTCCTGGAATCTACCCCATTCTTTCCTTTTACCGGTACAATGCAAATAATCTTCTACCGATTCAAATTCAATTGCATCCGGTAACCGATGAGCCCCAGATCTTCTAAAATTTTTATCCGCAGTTTTAACTAAATATCCAACTCCATTGGTGTTCTTTGATTGCTTATAAAGATTTTCGATTTCATTCTGGATCACTTCAAACCTACTGGTAATATCACCTGATCTTACTTTCCCAATCCTGTCTATTTGCTTTGGAAAAAATGATTCATTATTAATACAGCTTATCAAAAATGGCTGCCACCATTTTAATGCCGCTTCCTTTATTTCTTCAGGTTTTATCATCGCAAATATTATTCTTCACCCGCAGTAAACAGGCTATTATGTTTTGCCTTTTCAAGCATGTATTCGCCCTTTGTAAAATTACTTACCTGCGAATTATTACCATCCCGGTTACTTACAAAATGAAAAGAGTTAACGTGTCCTTCAATGATGTGTATCTTCTGCAAAGGCGTTACAATTAGTAGTTGAAGATTGAGTTTTTTAAATAATTCCAACCCATACCTGGTGCTTTCATCGCTGCCCCTGCCAAATGCTTCATCAATTACAACAAACCGAAAACTGCGACTTTTCACTTCGCCAAATTGAAGCCCAAATTGGTAGGCTAAAGCACTTGCCAATATGGTATAGGCTAGTTTCTCTTTTTGACCGCCACTTTTACCACCTGAGCCTTCGTAAAATTCCTTTTCTGCATTATCAGCAGCATACCTTTCGCTTGCATTAAACTCGAACCATTGTCTCACATCCGTAACGGTTGCTGTCCATTCTTTGTCAATACTTTCGGCACTGGCAAACCGGTCAAGTATTCTTTTAACCTGTTCATATTTTTCCTCCGTATACAATTCAGTGTTACTGCTGAATGAATGCGTGTAACACTTTTTCAATTCTTCCCTGAACAAACCCACAGCCCTGTTGGGAGCAGCATCCATCAGGATGGTAATATAAGTGCCCTGGGCTGCATTATATTCTATCTGATTCAGGTGTTGATTAATGACCTTTATTTTGAGCTTTATATCACTTTCGTGTTTCTGCAATTGGTTATCAAAAACTGAAATGCTATTGATGGTATTTTTATTTAACTCCTCCTTAAACCTTTCTTCATGCCGTTTTAAATCCTCCGAATTTAATTTTTCATACTTTTTTATATACTCAACCCGAGCATCTATATTTTCCGCCAGCTCACTATACTCTGCCTTTGAGTGATCTTTTATTGCTCTCATGCCTCTTTCGATAGCAGACCTTAATGTTCCCAGTTTATTTCTTAATCTTCCCAGTTCTCCGCTATTGCCTTCAAAAAGTTTTTTAACCTGATCCTGTATCTTATCAATTGAAGAAAGAGTCAAATTTTTATCTGCTAATTTTTCTTCTATAACAGGAAAATATTCTTCCTTCTTTTCCTCAACCGATAGATTTATAATTTCCTCAACATCCAGTAATTGCTTTTCAAATAATTTAATATCTCCTTTCAACTTTCCGATTTCTTCGTTCTTTATTTTTTCCTTTTGCCTCAACTCTTCAATTTGAATAACAAGCTCATCTTTTTTCTGATGAAGCAGGGCTAATACATCGTTGTTAGTGAGCAACTCATGTTTCTCTTTTTCAAGGTCATGTATTTTCTCTACATGATACTGCCAGTTTACACGGTCATAATCTTTCAAAAAAAGCAGGTTACTAATTACAGTTTTTAAATCCTCATTTTCCTTTTGAGCCTTTTCAATCTGAACCTTTTTCGAACGAAGCACATATATTTTTTCTTCCAGTTCCTCAATCAATTTTTCAAGAACAGCAATTTTTTCCGCGTTACTCCACCCCAACACATAATTGCGCCGATCATCCACTCTCCTTCTATCATCCTTGGTGTGCCTTATCTTGCCGCTCTTTATTAAGCCCTGTTTTGTAATGCCATAAGAAGTATGCTGCAATTGATTAACATCCACACAGCGAAAATCACCAAAACTGCGTTGCAGGTAATTTTCAATCCAATCATAAAAAAAAGTATCTGGTTTAATATCTACTTTATAGACGACACTATCATCAGCCAACTCTTTCCTTACATTAATTATGTTATCCGTATCCGCCTCCAGGTAAGTGAGCTTAATACCTTTTCCATCCTGACCCCGTAGTACATTGTCATTTACATATTTACTTACACTGCGATAATAATCTTTATGAACAAGAAGGCTTATTCCTGCACCCCTCAATAATTTCTCTACTGCTCCTTCCCATTACTGTTCATTTTCATTTACCCGCAATAACTCTCCAACAAATGGCAAATCTGCTTCTGCAATTTGTAAGTCTGAACACAACTGCAACCTGAAAGCAATAAGCCATCCCGGTATTTGAGTTTGCCGTTCCTTTAATGATTCAAGTTCTTTTTTCTCCTCTTTTATCTCGCCCTCATATTTCCGAAGTTCACTCATCACGTCATCTCTTTGTTGTTTTAAGTCAGTTTCTTGTAAAATGCAGTTTTCATTTATTTCTTTTGCCTTTTTTATGTTATTGAAAAAATCATTTTCATTAGATACTGTTTCAAGTTTACATTGCTTAACCAATTTTTCATAATCATTAAATTCGTCTTGCTTTTTTCCCTTGTCTTTTTCATGCTGCCTGATTTCATTGTCAATTTGTTCAAGTCTTTTACCTCCGTTATTTATATCCTGTAAAATCCCAAGGTGTTTATTATCTAATTCTTTTTTGTCATTCATTAGCCTCGTAAGAACTTGTTCCGCTAAATCCAGATCATCAGTTGTTGTTTCTACTGCCTTTGATAATAATTCTTTTTTCTGTGTTGCAAACCATGACGGAACAACTTCCAGCATGATGTCAATTTTTTCTATCTCCCTGCTTACAATACCATACTCAACAGAGTTTTCAGTTAATGGTTTTAATATCTGGTGCTGCTCTCTTGCATTTACAACTGCATCGTGTGATTTCTTCAGGTCGTCAAATCGCTTTAACAAAGCTGCAATTTGTTCTTTCACATCCGTTCTTTCAAGCATTTGCTCTTTTACAAAATCAGTTAAACTACTTACTGATTTCATAGATACGGTTTGATAAAAGAGGTCAATTGCTTTATCACTGTTTATACCAAACAACCGCCTGAAGTGTTCACTGTATTGAGTAAAATTATCATTGAATAATTGGACACTGTCAGTATTACGTAACCTTTTTCGCAATTCAGCAATATCTGCAAAAGTGCTAAAATGCTTGCTGATACTTAATGGCACGGTACTTATAATAAGCAGCTTGTCCACCTTACCTTCTTTGCCAATCCAAAAAATTTGTGCCAGGCATATATATTCCCCGTAACCTTCGTTATGAAAATTTCCAATGATGACGGTATAAGTATCGTCCTCCGGTCTGGTAATACTTTTGGGAGAGCTGGCTGATTTCATAAACGGATTCCGAATTTCAAAACTCCCGCTGTCTGTTCTAAAACCGATACCATAATAAACTTTATCATTCATCTGGTAACGGACTTCTCTGCAATATTTATCGGCGATATCATAAGGTATCCTCCGTTTAGCTAAGTAGTTGATAAGATGTGGTGAACTGAGCATAAAATCACCGAGAACAATAATTTTAGGTGTCGAAATTTCTTTAACTGAAGAAACATTTACAGGCTGGTGAAGAGAAAAATCGCCGTTCAGTTTTTTTATAAATTCTGCAGCTGTACAATTAAAATAAAGCTTTCCGAAATCAATAATATTCCCGCCCTTACCCAGGCCATGATCATACCAACAATTTATTTTTCGGTCAACTTTAAAGGAAGGTGTTTTTTCATCCCTGAGCGGAGATAGATACCAATAATCATTGCCCCTGATTTTTACTGGTTTAAAACCGAGTGTATAAAGATACTCCACCAGGTCTATTTCTTTCGCTTCTTTAAAAGAAGAAATTCTTTGTTCAGCTTTCATAATGTCACTATTCTTTTTCACATTGCTTTCTCTAACAAAGTTAAACAAGTGTAGTGCCTTAAAACTATCCCCCTTGAATTTGAAGGGGGACGATTTGCTTAAGACAAAATAATTTTACAGTAGAAAAAAATTAAGCAAATAAAAATTTATTGTATGAATACAAATGAAGTTGCCAAAGTGTACGATACCGTATTAAGTATCCCTGGCATGAATGAAACAGTGAAGCTGAATATTCTGATCAGCAGAAAAAATGTATTGTTGCTGAACCGCATTATTGAACGTGGGCTAACTATTAAGGACAATGATAAAAGCGGCAGCCTGATGGATATTTTCTCCAAAGAATCGTTGCAGGAATTGGGAGCATTTTCTGATGAGTGTTTAAAGAAAGCAGGGTTGGTGGATTTGAATGAGAAGTTGAAGGAGTTGGATAGTAAGTGATATTCGTTGCTAAAGTCTAATTGTAATTATTCAAAGTTTGCAATTGTTTAAAATAGTTGCACTGTTCTTTTAATCCACACAACTTACATTTAGGATTTTTAGTAAAGCAAATCCCAGATTCACCTTGTTGGCCGTATGTTACAAAAATGATGTCAATATATCGAATTGACTTTTTAGAGGCTTCTGCAAATTTCCTTCCTAATATTACCGTTTTTAATAATTGTCTCTCATTTTCAATTAACCCAAGCCGCTTGAATATTCTTATCAAAACCCTGTCTGGTTTCAGTACAGGCAAGCCAATATCTGTAAGAAAATGATACACTGTAATGCCACCCAAATAATCAAATCTAAATTCCAGTTCTTCCTTAAGAAGCATTAGGTTTTCAAAGGACACATTAGGTTCAAAACTATCAAGATATTGCTGAAACGAACCGTGTCTTTCTACTATCTCTTTAAAGGTTTTTGCATTATTAATTGTAGCCGAAATTTTACTTTTATTTCTTATCATAGATTTATCTGATAGAATAAATGTATTTTCTATATCACCGAAAAACGAAATTGTATTGAAGTCAGGAAAATGTTTATTAATTACATCAAGTTTCTTTGTAACAGTTTCAGCTTTAAACCCGGAATAGAATACAATTAACTTAAGAACATCAAAGTACTCATTATCATTTCGCTTACTGAACTTTAAGTCATTAAATTTAGAATACTTATTGGTAAAAGCTACATCAGAAAGACCCGAATACTTTTTTAAAGTTTGCTCAATTTTTGAGAATATGTTTTTGAAATCTTCGTACATTTTCTGTTGAAATTAATTTACTGGTAATTGATCGTATCCTGACAATGAAACTTAATGATAATTATTAAAATGAAACAAATTTATAAAAAGGTACATTACCCAAATACTTGCTGCTTTTTCATCCATATTTCCTTATACCCCTTCTTCATTTTTTTATCCAAAAAAGATCGGTCAATCAAATCCATCACTTCCTCATTTTTACTGCTGAAAAGTTTAAAACTGTTGTAATAAACCTTTTCGTTTATCCGTAAATTTTCAGCGAGTGCTTTAAAGTCGGTTAATTTTATTCTCGCCTTTTTACCATTCAATGTAAGAGCCAATTCTTCCTCATCTTTGGGATTAAGCAGGTTTACATTCAGTAAGTCATACGCCGGGCTTAATACTACTCCTTCCGGCTGGTGCATCAATGAAAAATTCTTTAAGTGCATATCATTATTACCGCACAGGTAACTGTATAAAACCAATTCAAAATAACTAAGCAGGTCAAGCCCTTTATAGCAATGATGAGCTACCAGTTTACCTGCTTTTTCATAAGAACTTTTGTATTTATTCTCCGTTAAAAATTCTGATAACTGGCACAGGTCTTCTATATGCATTTTCTTACCTTCCACCCTGTCGAAACGCCTGGCAATATATACCATGCTGCCATTGCTGGCTTGCAGCAGTGTATGATCACACACCGGTATTTTAAACAGCCCGGCAAGGTGCATAGTAAGATCTTCTGTTTCCGGCATCATGGGATAACCGTGATGCTGCGGTTTTAAAATAAATTCACCCCAGAGCCCAACAATTGTTAAGCGGCTGTGCCCTTTTTCTTTTTGCAGAGTAAGCGACAATTTGGGCTGTACCCCTGTAACAGCTATGCGCTGATTAACGGTTTGTTTGGCCAGTGATTCAATCAATGCATCATCCAGTTGAAGTGTTGGGACTTCCGGCGTACCAAAAAACTTTTTGGCGCAGGCCGGATGGTATTGAGCATCTCCGGCATCTTTATAACAAAACCAGCAATTATTCATGGCCATTTATTCAGGTTCTACCGTTACAGCCCCAATAGTGTCCCGGCAGGTGGTTAACAATAATTCAAAACGGTCGTTGGCTTTTACTTTCCAGTGGTCCACAGCAATATCCAGCAGCCAGCCTTCTGGTATCAATCCATCAAAAAACGGGAACAACACTTTGCTGCTGTAAGGTTCTTGTTTTTTTGGCAGTGTAAGGCTGATTGGCTTGCTATCCGGCTGTTGCAGGTAGTCCACGTCATACTGCAACAGATATCCCTCATCCGTTTCCGAAAGTTGGGCTGCCAATACCCCGTCGTACAATACTTTTGCGGTTTTAGCCATGTTTCTGTGCTTTTGAGATTACGGCAAGCTCGGCACCAAACAGCGCCAGTATCTGGTTCACTTTATCCATACGCATGGTAGTTTTGCCCTGTTCAATTTCCCTTACCAGACGAAGCCCCACACCTGCCTTGGCAGCCAGTTCTTCCTGGGTAAGGTTGCTTTGTTTTCGTTGTTGTTTTAAATAAGCTGAAGGATTCATTTTATACCTTTTAGGGTATAAAGGTAGAGAATTAGTTTTAATTATACCGAATAAGGTATAATCTTGTATTCAATTGTGTAATTATACCCAGTTAGGTATACTATTGATAATACTTTAAAAGTGCTTCTGAATTTCTCTTAGATGCAAATGTGATAAGTCCTTTCTCGTTTTACTTTAGCTTTCGCCTATCAATTATATGGTTCTATCAAGCCGTTTATGTGTATAAGAAATTAGAATCATTAAATCCAATGCTTCATCCTCTTCAATTGCAAATTTTAATTTTTGGTAAATGAGCGGTTGGGTTTCTTATTAAGCCAAACAATCCCTTTATTAAATTCATTAGTCCCAAATGCTCACTTCTATCAGTATCATTTTGTAAAAGATTGATTCTAAGAAGTGGGGTTTTTCGTTGAAAAAGTAGTATCAATTAATTCAGCGCCATCTGCATATAAACCTGTCATTTTTCTTATTCTATCTGCTATACTTTTTATCGCCTCGAATACTGAATGAAAGTAATTTTCAGCCAATAATTCTGGTTTACAATATTCAAAAACTAATTCATGCACACTGCGTATTTCCAACTTATATTTAAACCGACTTGCTCTTTGTTCAGCTTCCGATATGGTAGTAGCTTTATCAACCTGTTGATACTTTCCCCTTTCATTTAATTCTACACCAATAAAGGAAAGTCGTTTATTAATTTCATGCCTTCGGGAATGGAATAACTCTTCTTTTCCAAGGTATCTAACCGGACTTAAAGCCGATTGAATAAAAGTCAAAATATGATTTGAGCACTGATTGGCATTTTGCCATTCTACGAAGGCGTGGTACAATCTTTTCCATTTAGTATTTTGTGGATCTATATCCTTTATGGAAGATTGAGTTAGAAGATTACCAATTTCTGTACCTGTTAATCCATCGTTTGTATCTGCAATTGTTCTACATATGGCTTCGATAACGGCGGCTTCAAAAACTGGTCTTCTTATTGTCTTTGTCATTTCTTAGGGTCAGTTGTTTAGTATTTTATTTAGAATGCCACAAAGGTCAAGATAAAATCTCAAATGTATTCTTTAATCCATTTTTTTACCGTATGCCGATGCACTTTTAGTGCATTATACTTCACGCCGCAAATGAATGTGTAATGTCATTCTCAAAGAATTGAAAGTTTAAAGTTAAAAGTTTTTGCATTTGTTGGATGTAGTTGTCATTTATATTTTGGAAAAAGGTATTAATTGCTTGATGAAACAAAGCGGGAGAATCGTAATACTGTGCGTTTAAAATTTCCTTCTTTGTAAATTTCCATACCCTCTCTATGATGTTAAGATTGGGAGAATAAGGTGGTAAAAAGAGTAAATGAATACCTAAAGATTTAGCCCATGTTGTTACAAAAAAGCAATGCTGATACCTGGCGTTATCCAATACAATTGCAATGGGTTTATCGGGGTATTTTTGTTTCAATTGTTGTAGGAATTCCACGATGGTAAGGGCATCAATATAAGCAGTATTGGTCATCGTATTTATTTCTTTAGTGATGGCATTTACTGCTCCCAGCACATTGATACGGTTGCGCCCCGGTGATGCTTTGATAAACACCCGTTTAATGCACCATAAACAACAAAGAAACGGCTGTAAAATAAAATGGGCAGCATCCATAAACAAGAGGTGCACTTCTTCGTTGTGAGCTGCTTCTATCACAGGTTTCAGTGTTTCATTGACCCAGCTTTTTTGTGACATGTTGTTTACTTTTGCAGGGATATGCCCTGTTTTTAAAAAGCGAAACTGATGTCGTTTCATAAAGGCTGTTATACGGGTATTGCTTCGCTCAATTCCTGTAAGTTCTTTGATTTTTAGCCTGGCTTCATCAATGCTTCGGGGAGGTTGTTTTGCAAATAATTCTTTAATACTAACGGACTCTTTTTCCAACAAACTTTGATTGCGATGATAGCTGATTTTACACAGTTCATCAAAACCATTTTGTTTATAAATAGCTATCCACTGGCCCACGCTGTTGGGATGAGCTCCTGCAATAATAGAAATTTCTTTGTTAGATATAGAGGTACTTGCCTTGAGATAAACGACATGCAATCTTTTTTGAACAATTGGACAAGGGTAATGATACCTTTCGTAATTTAGCTTCGCTAATTCTTCGGAACTGAGCATTAATTTTGTAAGCATCTTCAGAAGTGGTTTTCCAAAGATGCTTACTTTTTTTTATAGTCGCATGTCACATTTTAATGCGGCGGGGAGTATAGCTATTTCAATTTGCTTTGCCCCTTCAGAGACTTTGTTGCGTATAAATTCACTATGCGACAAAAGCTTCGGATTCTTTTTTCTACTCCCACAGGGTCTGCCTAATTTTTTACCTTCAGCTTTCAATCTTGCCAATGCTTCTTTTGTTCTTTGTGAGATAAGGTTTCTTTCAATTTCAGCAGATAATCCAAATGCAAATGCCAATACCTTTGAGTTAATATTATCGCCCAGTTCATACCCTTCTTTTACTGCATATACTATTGCTTTTCGTTCCATACAAAGATGTAGAATACTCATAATCTGCATTAAATTCCTGCCCATTCTTGATATTTCTGAAATAATAAGAATATCGTTAGATTTTAATTTTTTAAGTACCGTATTAAAAGTTCTTTCTTCTATTTTTTTTGAAGAACTAATAGTTTCTTCAAACCACTTATTAATTATAAATTTCCTGAAAGCTGCAAATTGAATTATTTCATATCGCTGGTTTTCTATTGTTTGCTTTTCTGTACTAACCCTAATGTAAGCGTATATCATTTTATTATAAAGAGATAAAAGTATTCAACAATAATTTGTAACAATAAAATTAATTTTATGAAACGATTAATGTGTATGGTATGGGGTTGCTGGTTGTTCGTTTCCGCAATAGCACAAACTTCTTCTTTATGTATCACTACCGACAAAACAACA
>JBDUEK010000115.1:0-14778 GCA_040002495.1 Ferruginibacter sp. | reverse complement strand
CATTAATCAACAATATTCATAACACATTTTGATGCAGCGGGAAGTATAGTTAAATGGCTTATAAGATAATTGTGGCAGATGCTACTTTCGTGCATGAAGATACCAGGGTGAATACTCGTAATAAAAAAAGAGCAACTACATCGCTGTAATTGCTCTTTATAAAAATATTTATGCGCTGTTTTACTTTACTGAAACCAACACTGCAGCCGAAGGTTGGCTGTTCGAATCAACGGACGTGCCTTGCTTAGGTTCATCGGTTTGGGCAACCATTTCATCTAATTTTGCAAGATAACGGATGCGTTCCTTTTTAGTTAAGGTAACGATACTGCCGGCCTTTTCGTAATAGAAATGTATGGCTATAAAATGCTTCACATGGCTTCTTGATTCGGCGGGTAAAAAGCTCTGAAGCTTCCAGAAATCACGACTGCCTGATTGTTTAATTGCTTTAAATACTCTACCGGCGCCACAGTTGTAAGCAGCCACTACCAATAGCCAATCATCAAACTGATTGTATAGCTCAGTTAAATAGGCAGCGGCGGCTACTGTGCTGTTGCTGACCTGCCTGCGCTCATCCATTTTACCGTTTACCTTTAAACCAAATGTTCTTCCTGTTTCAGGCATCAGTTGCCAGATACCGGCAGCGCCTACACGAGAAGTAGCGCTGTTCTTTAATTCAGATTCTACTACTGCCAGGTACACCAGTCCGGCTGGTATTTTACGCTTCACCAATATCTTTTGTATGGTGCTAAATTTTGTACCGTTAGTC
Organism: Ferruginibacter sp.; assembly: GCA_040002495.1. GTDB lineage: Bacteria > Bacteroidota > Bacteroidia > Chitinophagales > Chitinophagaceae > Ferruginibacter. The sequence continues at coordinate 14,012 of JBDUEK010000115.1, read as the reverse complement.
TCCCTGATATGCTCCAGCAACTCCGTATTTGTGCCCAGGTACTTGTGTACATAGCTCTGAAAATGGGATTGCAAAGGAACCGTTGTTGAAGCATTGATGTTAGCTATGCTGTCTGCTGTTGCCTTTGTTGTACTGTCTGTTGTTGTTTTTGATGCAAGTGAATCCTGCAGCAAATCCGGTAAAAACATTTCGTGGTGAGGTTGGGTATATGCCAGGTTAAAAAAAAGTACCAGCATACCAAACAAACCGATTTGTTCAGTTAAATTAATCTTCATTATACTAAGTTTAGTTAAGAAATACTCATAGAAAGTTGAATTTCTTACGATAATTAGTTCTTCAATTTTATATAGGAGGAAAGTGGTTGGCTGTAAGGCTGAACCTGGTAAGGGGGATTCAGATGTTGTATTTACTGTATGCACCACTATCGGTGCCCGTGAAGGCAAAAATAATGCCTTTATTATTACAAATCGTAGAAACGGTCATACGTAAAACTACGCTGACAGGATAATAAGCTGTATTTCAGGCTATTAACTTTTCCACAGAAAAAATGTCATGCAAAAATAAAATTGAAGGATCGTAACAAATATTACAATCATAAAATGCTGTTAAACAATAATTTGCGCCTTTAAAGGGTGGCTAAATTTAATGAATAAGATGACTGAAAGCCTGGGTTCTACGTTATAAAAACAAATTTGCCTGCAATAATGCAACTGGTATTGAAATAAGCAGGAACCATCAAAACAGGCGCTGCAATCAGTCGAAGGCAGCTTTTTTTACCATTCATATAATTGGGTTCGTTAAAATTTCCGCAGTAATTACCTTTATTTCATGATTACATTCATCGCCTGGATTATCTTATTTATACTTTGCTGGCCGTTGGCTATCCTGGCCCTGATCCTTTATCCCATTGTGTGGTTATTGATGCTGCCATTTAGATTGGTTGGCATTGCTGTAGATGGCGTATTTGGATTGTTAAAAGGCATCATTACATTGCCCGGCAGAATGCTGCGGCGATAGCATTAGTTTTGCAGACAAAGTTAGCATGTGTAACCGGGAGCCCGTTCCGGTGGTAAATGAGCACTAGTGATCAGTAATACCAACACATGCGAAACAATTTTTAAAACAACATTACACGCTTCCTGAAATTGCATTGAATGTAAAGAAGAATGCATGTTTGAATTGTATGTTTAATTCAGGTATAAACAGATTGCCCCGCTGGGGCAAAATGCATTTTTATTTTGTTGTCTACAAACAGGTTACGCCGCTGGCGTATATTTGCATCAAGGCGGTTTTCACAAATGCAAAAGATAACGAAGCCATCCGGATAAATTCGGCATACAAATGCTTCCATGCATCAGGTGCAATTTCTTTGTGGAAAAATTTCATGTTTAATAGTTCACAAACAGGGTTAAACCGCTGCGTATATTCCAATCGAGGGGGACAAAAAAAAAGATAAAAAAGCCGTCCGTGAACACCACGTATACAAACGACCCATGCACCAGCGGTGCAATCTATTTGTAGAAAAATTTCATGCTTAATAGTTATTGCCCCAGCGGGGCAACCTGTAAAAAATTTATGGGCGATACCAACATAATTATACAACCATTTTTAAATTCATTAATAGTGTTGTCCGACTAAACTCCTGTATCCGTTGCTACGCCTGAATGACCTCACCCCAACCCCTCTACTATAGAACTGGATGACAGCATAGAGAACCTCACCCCCAACCCCTCTCCAAAGGCAGAGGGGAGCTTGACTCAGCTAATGCCCAGTTCTTTTCTGCGAAACATCAGCGCCCTTATTGTATACTCCAAAGGAGAGGGGCTAGAACATTGAACCACAACCATTACTTGCTATAGCGTTAATAACCTGCTCCCCCAGCCTGCGGTTGTTTTGTACCAGCAGTTCAATATCTGCTTTATCAAACATAATACGCCCGTTAGGGAATTTTATAAACGGAATCACATTGGTATCCCGCCAGTATTTTAATGCCCTTGAAGTTATTTTAAACATGGCGGCCACTTCTTTGATGGTGTAATAAATACCTGAGAACGTAGTGTTGTTAGGAGCAGGCTTTGGTTTACGCATATACCTGCGTTTTTGTGCAGCACACATAGATTAGTTTTTAAGGGTTAAAGTATTTTATTACACGAATTAATGAATTACAGGTTACACGAATTTTTTAGGCACTAATTACACGAACTAATAAATTACACGAATTAATAAAGATGTTTAGTGTGGCTGCGGGAGGGTACTGACTGTAAAAAAATAAAATTATTTTGGTATCTGCAAGTTTTTAACCTGTTTTTTTCACCGGCAAAAATCAGTGTATTGTCATTTTACCAACTGGTATATAGGGTTGACAACCTTTTGGAGGGTATGCAATTTACCAGGTGTAACAATCAACCACCTCCCCTTCCCTTTTAAAAATTCTTGTAAAGGTTGTCAACCCTTTCCTTCCAGGTTCTGTCCATAAACCATAAACGCTCACCTCAAAATCCATCAACCACCCGCTACAAATCATGAGCCCCGTTCTACTATGAACCATCAACCATGAACCATGAACTAAAAACCCTACTGCGCAAACTGCGTAGCAACAGCACTATAAGCAACCTGCTGACGGCTACCGGTTACGGCTACCTTTACCCAGTATTGCTTGCCAGGCGTTAGGTTGCTGAAAGTGTACTTGCTGGTAGTGCTTGCAGTACTTGTCCATATCGTGGTTTCGGTAGGCAGCTCGCTGGCAATACTGTACACGTAACTTTTAGCACCCTTTACTGCCGGAAGCTGCGCCATCAGTTCACCACTGCTAAGGCCGTTGCTCAGCATTATATTACCCGGACTGGTAATGTACTGGGGTTCCGCCTCTTTGGCAAAAGGAAAGCCACTGCTGGTAAGCATCGTAAGACTACCAAGGCTCACATTCATTACATACAGGGCAAGCTGGCCCATGATAACCTGTAGTGCCTGGCGACCTTCATTTTTTTCTGCCACGTTGTTTCTGCCCAGGTCTTTAGCAGCCTGCAAGGCAGCGCTGTAGCGGTCAACTGCAGCTTGTACCGCGGCCATTGCCGGGTTGGGTGAAGGGAAATTGATGTTGCCCGTCATGTTGGCTGCAATGTGTTTGGTGATGATTTCAAAGTCAGCATCGGTGTACCTGCTAAAGCTGGTAATGATTTTTAAAATTTTCATATTATTGGATTTAAAACGGTTACCACAATATTGCGGCAGTTATGTAAAACAGTTGGTTTAAAAATAAATTGTAAAATTGTCACATATTGCCACATAAAGTTGCACATACCGTATAAAACAAGCTGCAATAAAGCATTAAAAACCCTTCAACAACCGCAATGCATTGCCGAACAAATGCAATTGTATGCGAAACAATGCCCTCCATACAACCAACAATGGCGCAAAAACAACAGATATTGCCAGGAAGTTGCCGGACTTTTTATTTTTAACAACGAACAAGGTTTGTTGTATCGGGCACTTTTTATTTTACTGCGGTGCAAAGGGCTTTGTATCGGGGACATTGGCGGTTGATTGTTTGTTTTGCGGTGGTGTAGTTTGTGGTTGGTGTTTTGTTGGGTTGGGATTGGGTTTTGTTGGGGGATGTTTGGAGTATATTAGTTCTACTTTGACAAGTTTATTTTTATGTTGGCCAGCAGAAGTTTTTTATGGCGACATCGTTGTGTCACTCTCTTGTGCTATATTTTTTCATGGCATCTTTTTCGTTACATAGTTAGAAGTATTGTAATCCTAACCAACGTTGTCTAAATATGTCAAAGTAGAATTAGGGAAGAATTAAGAATTGATTGGGGGATTATTTTTATTGCTGAGTAAGTATTACTTCACTAAGTAGTTTTCAAAGTAAAATTTGAAATGATAACAAATAACCATAGAATTCTTATATGATTACCTGGAAAGTCACTTGTAAACCACTTACATTATAAAGAGGAAATACCCTTTAGGAATAAAGTTCTTTAAAACTTATATTGCACACATTCTATAAATTCCTACTTAAAATATTTAATGGCCAAAGCAAAAACAGCACTAAAAGAAAAAGCAATAGAAGTAACCCTTTGGGAAGCCGCCAACAAACTCCGTGGCAGTGTGGAACCAGCAGAATACAAACATGTAGTTTTAGGATTGGTATTTTTAAAATTTGCCAGCGATAAATTTGAAGAACACCGGGCAAAGCTCATTGCAGACAAGAAGGAAAAGTATATTGAAATGCCCGACTTCTACAACATGAGCAATGTGTTTTTTTTAGAAGAAATAAGCCGTTGGACTTATATTGTAAAAAAGGCAAGACAAAATGATATTGCGTTGATTATTGACACTGCCCTGCATACGATTGAAAAAGACAACAAAGCATTAAAAGGTGCCCTGCCCGATAACTACTTTAGCCGCCTTGGCTTGGATATTACAAAACTGGCTGCCCTCATCAGCGAAATAGACGGCATCAATACTATTAAAGATAAACAACAGGATATTGTAGGCAAAGTGTATGAATACTTCCTTAGCAAATTTGCGTTGGCAGAAGGCAAGGGCAAAGGAGAATTTTATACGCCCAAGAGTATTGTAAACCTGATTGCGGAAATGATAGAACCGTACAAGGGAATTATTTATGACCCTGCCTGTGGCAGTGGTGGTATGTTTGTGCAAAGCATAAAGTTTATTGAAAGCCACCACGGTAATAAAAAAGAAATAAGCATTTACGGGCAGGAATATACCAACACCACTTACAAGCTGGCTAAGATGAACCTTGCCATAAGAGGCATAGCAGGTAACTTAGGTGAAAAAGCCGCCGATACTTTTGGTGATGACCAGCACAAAGATCTGAAAGCAGATTACATAATGGCTAACCCGCCCTTTAACCAAAAAGACTGGCGGGCAGACAATGAACTAAAAGACGACCCACGTTGGAAAGGCTACGATGTGCCACCAAAAAGCAATGCCAATTACGCCTGGATACTAAATATGGTAAGCAAACTAAGCGACAATGGCGTGGCTGGTTTTATATTGGCCAATGGTGCATTGAGTGGCGGTGGTGAAGAATATAAAATACGCAGAAAGTTAATTGAAAATAATTTAGTGGAAGCTATTTTGGTATTGCCTCAGGATATGTTTTACACTACCAACATTAGCGTTACACTTTGGTTTTTGAATAAAAATAAAAAGAAACAGGAAAGAACAATTGGTAATGAAAAACGACAGTTCCGTGATAGGGAAAAAGAAATTCTGTTTATGGATTTGAGGCAGATGGGAGAACCTTTTGAAAAAAAGTTTACCCAGTTTAGCGAAGCCGATATAAAAAAAATAGCAGCTACTTTTCACCAGTGGCAACAAACAGAGATTGACAATATATCGGAGTATTGTTATGCAGCAAAGCAGGAAGAAATAGCAGCAAAAGACTTTTCATTAGTACCAAGTAAATACATTGAATTTGTAAACCGGGATGAAAATATTGACTTTGATGAAAAAATGAAATCCTTGAAAAAAGAGTTTGCAGAACTATTGAAATCTGAAACACAAAGCAAACAAGATTTACTCACTGTATTTAAAGAGTTGGGTTATGAAATTAAATTATAAACCCATCGGAAAATACATACGAGAGATAGATATCCGTAATGAAGGATTGAAAGTGAAACAGCTTTTGGGTTTAAGTATTTCAAAACAGTTTATTCCTTCTGTTGCCAATATTATTGGAACAGATATGGAGAATTATAAAATCATTCGTAAAAATCAATTTGCCTGCAGCACCATGCAGGTAAGGCGTGATAAGAAAATGCCGGTAGCTTTATTACAGGAAGTAGATGAAGCCATTATTTCACAAGCCTATCCCATATTTGAAGTGGTCGATGAAAAATTATTATTGCCCGAATATTTAATGATGTGGTTTACAAGAACAGAGTTTGACAGAGAAGCTTGCTTTCACGCCATTGGTGGTGTTCGTGGAAGTTTAGAGTGGGAAGATTTTTTAGCCTTGCAACTGCCTATTCCTTCCATCACCAAACAAAAAGAAATAGTAGCCGAATATAATACCATACAAAACCGCATTACTCTCAATAAACAACTCATTCAAAAATTAGAAGATACCGCACAGGCCATTTATAAAAACTGGTTTGTTGATTTTGAATTTCCGGATAAAAATGGTAAGCCTTATAAAAGCAAAGGTGGTGAGATGGTGGAGAGTGTGTTGGGGGAAATACCGAAGGGGTGGCAAGTTGGAACATTAGGCAAATTTATTGAGAGCGCTTCTAAACAACATGACTTTAAAAAAGAAGAGCTAATATTTTTTAATACTTCAGATATCTTGAATGGAGAATTTTTACATAGTAAATATTCACCAGTTGTCGATATGCCTGGTCAAGCGAAGAAAAGGATTCAAAAATATGATATTTTATATTCAGAAATAAGGCCAGCAAATAAAAGGTTTGCTTTGGTTAGAAAAAATGCAGAAGATTATGTGGTTTCAACTAAATTAATGGTTCTCAGGTTAATTAGTAGTAAGCTAACGGTATTGCGCTTTTACCATTATCTCACGTTAGACTCATTTATTGAAATCATACACCTATCAGCAGAAGGGAGGTCAGGTACATTTCCGCAAATTACGTTTGAAGAAGATTTAGTCAATAAACAATTCATAATTGCTAATGATAAAATAGAAAGCAAATGGCAAGATTTTTTAGATGCTTATTATAAAGAACTCTTTTGCAGAAAAGATGAGAATAAAATACTCGAAGAACTTAAATCACTTCTTCTCTCCAAACTTGCAACCATAGAAAATTAATAATGCTGAATACTCTTTACATAATAGGAAATGGCTTTGACAGGTATCATGGGCTGGATACCCGTTATCAGTCGTTTGCTCTTTATCTAAAAAAGAATTATGGCGAGATATATGATTTATTGATCGAATATTATGGCTTACCGGATTTGGACGTTAACGATCCTAACAGTTATTATGACCCATTATGGGCTGATTTTGAAAGTGCTTTGGCTAATTTAGATTTTGAAACCGTCTTGGATGACAATACAGATTACCTTGCAAATCCTGGAGACCCTGATTTTAGCGATAGAGATTGGCATGCATATCAATTTGAGATGGAAAGAATTGTGGATAACCTAACAAAGGAAATGGCAAAGGCTTTCAAGGAATTTATTTTAGCTGTTTCATTTCCAACAGACGCTGATGCTAAACTTATAAAATTTGAAAGTAATTCTGTATTCCTAAATTTTAATTATACGGACACACTGCAAAAATATTATGGAATAAATTCAAAAAGAATTTTATACTTACATGGAAAAGCAAAAAAATCTTTAGATGAAATTATTTTAGGGCACGGAGTTGACCCCAAAACTTTTGAAGAAAAAGAGGAATTACCACCAAAAGGATTAAGTATAGAACAATTGAATATTTGGAGAGAACAAAAATCCGATAGTGGCAATTATTCCTATGAATCAGGCAAGAGCGAACTGATGTCTTACTTCAAAACTTCATATAAGTCTACGCAGGATATAATTAAACAGAACAATTCTTTTTTTAAAAGCCTCAAAAAAGTAAATAAGATTATTGTTTTGGGTCATTCTATTTCAGAGGTTGATCAACCATATTTCAAGAAAATTATTGCATCTGTTAATAAAAGATGTTTTATTCTTAGATTTTTGGGGTTTAGAAAAACGCAATGGATTGTTTCTTATTATTCCGATACGGAAAGAGATTCCCATCTAAATAAACTAACTCGAATGGGATTATTGCAAAAACAAATTAAGCTTTTGAAAATTGAAGAACTTAAACCAAAACAACCAACATTGTTTTAAATGAATTTCACCGAAGAAAAATTAGAGCAAGCATTTACAGAGTTGTTGGGCAACGAAGGTTTTCCCCACCAGCTTGGTATTACCATTAAGCGAAGCCCCGATGAAGTGTTGATAGAAGAAGATTTGCAAAACTTTTTATTGACTCAATACAAGCCAGAAGGTTTAACTGTAACAGAAGCTAAATCTATTATACTTCAATTAAAATCTTTACCGGCTAGTGATTTGTACGAAAGCAATAAGCGTTTTATTACAATGCTTTCCGATGGTTTTATTTTAAAACGGGAAGATAGGAATAACAAAGACATCTACATTCAACTAATAGATTACAGCGGGCTTACCAAACAAAAACAACCTGCTGCAGAACAACTCATAAACCTGGCTGCAGAAGATGATGCAGCGTATGGGAAGGATGGGCAGCCGAAAGGGATTGCCCCAACAAATAATATTTACAAATTTGTAACCCAGTTAGAAATTACCGGCAACGAAAAGCGCATACCAGATGGTATTATTTACATCAATGGTTTGCCGGTGGTAGTGTTTGAATTTAAAAGTGCAGTAAGAGAAGAAGCAACCATACATGATGCCTACATACAATTAACCACAAGGTATCAACGGGATATACCAGCGTTATTTAAATACAATGCGTTTTGTGTTATCAGCGATGGTGTAAACAATAAAGCAGGTTCCTTTTTTGCGCCCTATGAATTTTATTATGCCTGGCGCAGGGTTCCCGGGAACGTGAAGCTCCAGCTTCACGAAAAGGGCGAACCAGGAGCTTCACCAATTAAAGAAGATGAAGCGGGAGCTTCATCACTCCCGGCAGATGGCATTCCTTCCATGTTTACTATGGTTCACGGTATGTTTAATAAAGCCGTTTTAAGAGACATCATCCGCAACTTTATTTACATACCCGATACCTCAAAAAAGAATGAAAAAATAGTGTGCCGCTATCCGCAATACTATGCAGCACGTACGTTGTTTGAAAGCATCGAGCAGGCACAAAAACCGAATGGTGACGGCAAGGGCGGCACTTATTTTGGTGCCACAGGTTGTGGTAAAAGTTTTACCATGCTGTACCTTACCCGGCTGCTGATGAAAAGCGAATACTTTGAAAGTCCTACCATTGTTTTAATAACCGACAGAACCGATTTAGACGACCAGCTTAGCGGCCAGTTTACCAATGCCAAAAAATTTATTGGCGATGATAATATTGTAAGCGTAGAGAGCAGGATGCATTTAAGAGAACTGGTACAGGGCAGGCAAAGCGGTGGCGTATTCCTCACCACTATTCACAAGTTTACCGAAGACACAGAACTGCTTACTGAAAGAACCAATGTAATATGCATCAGCGACGAAGCACACCGCAGCCAGGTAAACCTTGATCAGAAAATAAAAGTAACGGAGCAGGGCGTTAAAAAAACTTATGGCTTTGCAAAATATCTGCACGACTCTTTACCCAATGCAACCTTTGTTGGCTTTACCGGTACACCGATAGATGCCACGCTGGATGTGTTTGGCAAAGTAGCAGATGCTTATACCATGACGGAATCGGTAAAAGATGAAATTACGGTAAGGATTGTGTACGAAGGCAGGGCTGCAAAAGTAGTGTTGAATAATAGTGAACTGGAAAAAATTGAGCAATACTACGAACAAGCGGCAGAAGCAGGAGCCAACGAATACCAGGTAGAAAAAAGCAAGGAAGAAAGTACCAAGATGAATGCCATACTCGGCGACCCAAAGCGCTTAAAAGTGTTGGCAGCAGATTTTGTTCAACATTATAATAACAGGGTATTAGAAGGTGCTACCGTAAAAGGCAAAGCCATGCTTGTATGCAGCAGCAGGGAAATTGCTTACGAGCTGTATAAAAACATCATCGTTTGCCTGGGGGAAAGGAGCTCCAGCTCCTTTATATTTGGAAACGAAAACTCAACCTCCTTTGTATTGGAGGAAGGACATCAAGATTATGCAGCCCATTTTACCGAAAGTTTTGGCATGCCCGAAGAGTGGCATACCGGCAAGCTTCCACATCGCAATAAGCAAGGTTTAATTCAATCCATTACATTCAGATTGGCAGACAGTCTTCCACAAACTGTATTAAACCAAATAGAAGAAGCACTAAAATTGTTGCCCCCTGGTGAGATAGAAGTTGAAAAAAGAAGGCTGTATGAAAAATGGCTTGACAAAGGCCTGGGTTGTTGCGCCTTAGCTAATCCCGAGATGGCACAAGTGATGCAAGACGCATTACTTCACCATGATGGAGAAAGATACGATTTATTGGCGTGGAGCATTATGCCAAATCATGTACATATTTTAATAAAAGCCAATGCTGATTTAAGCAAGATTATCCAGTCGTGGAAGAGTTTTACGGGCAAGTGGGCACTAGCCAATAATAAAAAATTCAATCTAAAAATAGATAAAGATGCCACAACGTTTTGGATGTCTGAATATTGGGACCGGTTTATCAGAGATGAAAATCATTTCAACACTACCATCAATTATATTCTTAATAATCCGCAACAAGCCGGATTGCCTTTGTTAGCAACGGCGTATAGGTTTACGGGCTGCAGGTTATCGAAGAAGATGAAGCAGGAGCTTCATCCATCCCAGATAAAAATGATAATGACAAGAGGTAAAGATGATGAAAAAGCATTGTGGGATTTATTGGGCACCTCCGACTATAGAAAGGAACTAGACAGGCAGTTTAAAAATGAGGATTCAAATTTTAAGATTGCTATTGTAGTGGATATGTGGCTCACTGGTTTTGATGTCCCCTTCTTAGACAGTATTTATATTGACAAACCCATTCAGCAACACAATTTAATACAAACCATTTCAAGGGTTAACCGCAAGTTTGAAGGAAAGAACAAAGGCTTGGTAGTAGATTATATTGGCATCAAAAAGCAAATGAACCTGGCATTGGCCAAATACAATAAAGGCGATGAAGATAATTTTGAAGACATTGCTGAGTCGTTGATCATTGTAAGAAATCATTTAGACCTGCTGGCTAAACTGTTTCACAAATTTGATAGTGCAAAGTATTTCCATGGAACACCCATACAGCAGCTTAACACATTAAACCTTGCTGCCGAATTTGCTCAGCAAACAAAAGATTTTGAAACCCGGTTTATGGGTTTGGTAAAAAGGCTTAAAGCGGCGTATGATATTTGTGCAGGCAGTGAACAGCTTACACAAAAAGAAAGAGATTACACGCATTTTTATTTAGCAGTCCGTTCAATTGTATTTAAACTTACCAAAGGCGATGCACCAGATACCGCACAGATGAATGCAAAGGTAAGAGAAATGATAAAAGATGCTTTACAAAGCGATGGTGTGGAAGAAATATTTAAACTGGGAGATGAAAGCGAAACCGAGCAGGATTTGTTTGATGAAGATTACCTGGCAAAGATTGATAAAATTAAACTGCCCAATACAAAGATTAAATTACTACAACAGTTACTTGCAAAAGTTATTGGCGAAATGCGAAAAGTAAATAGGGTTAAAGGAATTGACTTTACCAAAAAGATGCAGGCCCTTGTTGAAAAATATAATCAAAGAGATGAAAATGATATTTTAAGAAGTGAAGTATTTGAAGAAATGGCAGAAGCTTTAACCAATATGATTTGGGAAGTTCATAAAGAGTTTTCAGCCGGTGATGCTTTAGGAATTGACTTTGAAGAAAAGGCCTTTTACGATATCTTAAAAGAGCTTTGTGCAAAATATGATTTCTCTTACCCGGAAGATAAATTAATAGAACTTGCAAAAGCAGTTAAGGATTTGGTGGATGGACAAGCCAAATTCCCTGACTGGAATAAAAGGGATGATATTAAGTCTGCTTTAAAAGTTGGCCTGATACTTTTATTGGATGAGTTTGGTTATCCGCCGGTGGAGAGAGATGAAGTGTATGTGGAGATTTTTGAGCAGGCGGAAAATTTTAAGAAGAATAATGGGTAGTGACTATAACAGCTACTGTTGCGGTTCGTCACACGAAACATTTTGATAAACAATACAGTTTCGTTTCGTATGCAACGAATTGCGTCTGTGGGGTTCTTGGGTGAAGGACCATTGCATAGCGAAACTTCTTACTGAACGATATTTTGAAATATAATTTTATTTAGTATTTTACAAAGAAAAATAATATGAAACTTGCAACTGTAGTTCGCTTTCTAGAAGCACCAAATTATTCTGCTGCTGAGGAAAAAATTGAAAAGTATCTTTTGAGTTTTCCCAATTGGGAAGTCGTTTCACTATCTCATGCGCTTTTTCCTGAAGGTATTTCTGCGGCACTGGTTTTAAAATATCGTGGTGATATTAATCAATTTACTGAACCAGCTAAATTTATGTAAACTTGCACCCTTTCCCCCGTGGTCGGTGTCCTCACCGAACACAGCCTGAATGCAGACATCAAATAAAATAAATTAAACGTCCACAACATTTCATACGCCCTGAGTCAAATATAATTCGGAGATAGTGTTCGGTGAAGACACCGACCACGGAAGATAAAAACAAATAAAAAAGCCCAATAACCCAATGTAATAATCCACGGCTACGGAGGAAGATGATTCAATCATTTTTTGGAACTACTAAATAAACAATTTCAAATAATTGATTTGCCTGAAATATATTTGATAAAAACTTACACACATGGCAACGAAAAAAAGTGCAGTCAAAAAATCAGCACCTGAAAAAACACTGTTGATTAAAATAGCGGAAGGGGCCGGTTACCTGGCAGGTGAACTGTCGGTAAAAAAAGACCAACTAATGGAGAAGGCTTCAGGCATTATAGCATCTGCAAAAGAAACCATACATAATATTGGTACCAGGCAACCCGCTGTGGCTCCAAAAAAGAAAGCCGCAGCCATTCAAAAATCAGATAAGAAAAAAGTAGCTGTGGCTCCAAAAAAGAAAGCCGCAACTATTAAAAAATCAGTTAAGAAAAAAGTAGCTGTTGCTGCCAAAAAAGTAACAGAAACGGTTAGTAAGAAATCGGCAGCGCCCAAAAAGGCCATTAAAAAAGCGGCAAAAAAAACTACTGTTAAGAAATAAGGTTTGTTGGTTTGTTGATTGGTTTTGTAGAGACAAGGCATGCCTTGTCTCTACAGACAGACAGACAGACAGACAACAAACAAATACAAATACCCATACAACAACAACCAACACCCTCCATCGGGCAACCACAATTTCAAAACCAGGGCAGCAATACCGTTTCATCTGTCGCCGTGGTCGGTGAACACCGGTCACAGAAGCATAACCTATTATGAACAATTTATTGAATGCTGAGGATCAAATTCATTGTGTCACAAATTTTCAAGACCTTGTTTCCACGCCTTTTCATGGAGCAATGAATGCGATTTGCTGGACTCGTAAGTTAACGGGTGATTTTTCTGAGATTGTTAATAAGGTTGCACTAGATGAAAATATAGCTGTACTTAATGAGGAAGCGCTTTGTGAACTTAAATTGAGTGAACAAGGATTGCTTGCCCGTGAAATTCTTTTAAATGACCTGAAGTCATTGAAAGCGCATGGCGCATCTCCCATCTTAAACCTGATCAGGTGCTATGAGAGAGATGATGACTACCCGTTTTTTCCAACCGATGTTTATTCTTTTCATGTAGATCGCTCTCCGATCCCAACCGATACTTTTTTATGCACTTACTATGGCGAGCCGAGTGAAATATTGCCCAATTCACAAGCCATACAAAAAGTACGCATTCCCGAAATACGTGCTGAACTCAAAAAACTATATACCGGATCAGCGGAAGGTTTTGAATCATTTCTAAGTGAATATTTCTTTGATTTACATTACCAGGCTAAACCTACCGCAAGCCCCATCAGCCTGGGCATCGGCCACTTATGGAGGCTGGCGGTTGATCATCCCGGAAGTGAAGTGCCTCCCTGTGTTCATCGGGCGCCAAAAGAAAAAAACGGACATACCCGGTTGTTGTTGATCTGTTGAAAAGGATGCTGTTGATTTATTTTTATACTTTACACTGTATGGGATTGTGTAATAGGCAACAATATTCATAACACATTTTATGCAGCGGGAAGTATGGTATACCTGTTTCTTAGTTTTGAAGACCCCTTAATTGCATTAGCCTTTTAATTGTATTGCCCTTTGAATTGCAATGTCTTTTTGAATTGCACTGTCCTTTTGAATTGCACTGTCCTTTTGAATTGCACTGTCCTTT